>JBHJOA010000010.1:0-163415 GCA_050330205.1 Kiloniellaceae bacterium | reverse complement strand
GAAGCGGCGGAGGCGACAGCCTGCGGAGTCGGCTGGCCGACCGCCGAGGCCGACATCGCCGCCTGGACCGACGTCTATTTCAAGCGCACCCGCAAGGTGGTCGAGCGCTTCGGCGACAGCCGGGCGACCTATGCCGTGTTCATGCGCCGCCCGGTGGTCTCGGCGCCGCGCCTGGCGCTCGACTGGCTGGCCGACATCGGCCGGCGCCGCGGCGTCGAATTCGAGGTCGAGCTGCGCTACCCCGAGGGCAAGTGGGTCGGCGCCGGCGAGCCGATGTTCTACGTCTCCGGCCCGCTGTCGCAGCTCTGCGAGCTGGAAACCCTGCTGCTGCAGAAGCTGGGCGCCGCCTGCGTGGCCGCCTACAACGCCTTCACCATGTGCGCCGACCTGCCCAAGGTCGCCTTCCTGGCGATGGACGCGCGGCACTGCGCCGGCACCGAAATGTCGGAGCTGATGGCCTATGCCGCCTCGGTCGGCTCGGCGCGGGCGCGGCGCAAGGTGGGCGCGGTCGGCTTCATCGGCAACGCCACCGACGCCACGGCCCACTTCTTCGGCCTCGATTCCGGCCGCGGCACCATGCCGCACGCCCTGATCGGCTACGCCGGCAGCACCCTGCGCGCGGCCGAGATGTTCGACGAGACCTTCCCCGACGAGCCGATGACGGTCCTGGTCGACTACTTCGCACAGGAGGTCTCCGATGCTCTCGCGGTCTGCCGCCGCTTTCCCGAGCGCGCCGCCGGGGGCAGCCTGGCGGTGCGCATCGACACCCCCGGCGGCCGCTTCATCGAGGGGCTCGACCCGCCGCAGTCCTACGCGGTGCTGGAACGCAACGTGCCACGCGCCCTGCGCGGCTATCGCACCGACGACGAACTGCGCTACCTGGTCGGCCCCGGCGTCTCCGCCGCCGCGCTCTGGCGCCTGCGCGAATGCCTCGACCGCGAGGGCTTCCACAAGGTGAAGATCGTCGCCTCCTCCGGCTTCGGCCCGGCCAAGTGCCGCCTGATGGCCGATGCCGAGGCGCCGGTCGACGTCGTCGGCACCGGATCCTACCTGCCGGTCAAGTGGACCGAAACCTACGCCACCGCCGACGTGGTGGAGTACGACGGCGTGCCGCGGGTGAAGGTCGGTCGCGAGTTCCTGTTGCGCCGTGGGGCCGGCTGACCGATAACCCCGTCCATGAGCGATGCCCGCGTAGAAGAGCTGGTCGAGAACTTTTCCTTTCTCGACGACTGGGAAGACCGTTTCCGCTATCTCATCGACCTGGGCCGCCGGATGGCGCCCATGGACCCCGCGCTGAAGACCGAGGAGTCGAAGGTGCGCGGCTGCACCAGCCAGGTGTGGATCGTCGGCGAGGTGAAGCCGGGGGCCGGTTCCGCCGGATCCGGCCCCGGGGCGCCGACACTGCATTTCATCGCCGACAGCGACGCCCACATCGTCAAGGGCCTGATCGCCGTGCTGCTGTCGATCTACGACGGCCGCACGCCCGAGGAAATCCTGGCGGTGGACATCAAGGCGGCGATCGCGCGGCTCGACCTGGCGCAGCACCTCAGCCCCAACCGCGCCAACGGCCTGTTCTCCATGGTCGAGCGCATCCGCGCCCTGGCGGCGCGGGAGGCGGCGCTATTTCCCTCTCCCCTGGCGGGAGAGGGAGGGGCCCGCGAAGCGGGAGGGTGAGGGGTCGTCGCCGCTGCTGCGTTGTGCTGAAACAGAGTGCATGGCCAGCAGCCGCCCACGCACGCTGAGGCGTAACCAGACCGACGCAGAACGTCTGCTGTGGAGACGATTGCGCGATCGTCAAATCGTGGGGCACAATTTCCGCAGGCAGGTCGCTCTCGGCCCTTTCATCGTGGACCTCGTTTGCTTCGACACGCGCCTGATCGTTGAGGTGGACGGTGGGCAGCATGGCGACGAGCGGCACGCGAAGCGTGACGCAGCAAGAACAGCATGGCTCGAGGGCGAAGGCTTTCGCGTGCTGCGGTTCTGGAACAATGAGGTGATGGACAACATGGATGGCGTGCTTGCTGCCATCGTCGAGGCGCTGTGAGGCCACTTACCCCTCACCCAGCTTCGTCTAAGCTCGCTCCGCTCGCTAAGACTGCGCATCCCTCTCCCGCGAGGGGAGAGGGGAAGTTGCGGCCGGTGCTTGCCGCTCCCTGGCGTGCGGAGTAAGTATCTTTCATGGCCGATACCCTGAAGATCGCCCTCGCGCAGCTGAACCCCACCATGGGGGACATCGCCGGCAACCTCGCGCTGCTGCGCAAGGCGCGCGCCGAGGCGGCGGCCCGCGGAGCCGACCTGGTGGTCGCCACCGAACTGGCAATCACCGGCTACCCGCCCGAGGACCTGGTGCTGAAGCCGATGTTCCTCGCCGCCGCCGAGGACGCCATCGCGGCCCTGGCCGGCGATACCGCCGACGGCGGCCCCGGCATGATCGTCGGCGGCGCCTGGCGCCAGGACCCCGCGGCCAGGCCGCCGCTGTTCGGCAAGGTGTTCAACACCGCCTATGTCCTCGACGGCGGCAAGGTCGTCACCCACCGCAGCAAGCACGACCTGCCGAACTACGGCGTCTTCGACGAGAAGCGGGTGTTCGGCGCCGGGCCCCTGCCCGGCCCGGTGAACTTCCGCGGCGTGCGCCTGGGCGTGATGATCTGCGAGGACATGTGGGCGCCCGACGTCTGTGAGTGCCTGGAGGAGTCGGGTGCCGAGATTCTTATCGTCATCAACGGCTCGCCCTACGAGCTGAACAAGACCGAGGAGCGCATCCAGCTGGCGGTGCAGCGGATCTCCGAGACCGGCCTGCCGCTGATCTACGTGAACCAGGTCGGCGGCCAGGACGAGTTGGTGTTCGACGGCGCCTCCTTCGCGCTCAATGCCGACCACGGCCTGGCCGCGCAGCTGCCGGCCTTCGAGGAGGCCGTCGAGGTCACCGAATGGCGGCGCGCGGAGGACGGCTGGAGCTGCGCGCCGGCGCGGCGCGAAGCGCCCCCGGAAGGCCTCAGCGACGGCGGCATGGAGCCGATCTACGGCGCCCTCATGCTCGGCCTGCGCGACTACGTGAACAAGAACCGCTTTCCCGGCGTCGTCCTGGGCCTTTCCGGCGGCGTCGACTCGGCGCTGACCGCCGCCGTCGCGGTCGACGCCCTGGGGCCGGAGCGGGTGCACTGCGTGATGATGCCTTCGCCCTACACCAGCCAGGAGAGCCTCGACGACGCCGCCGAGGCCGCGGGCCTGATGCGGGTGCCGCTGGACCGGATTTCCATCGAACCGGCGATGGAGGCCTTCAAGACCATGCTGGAGCCGCTGCTGAACGGCTACGGTCCCGAAGCCTCCCCGGGCGACACCACCGCGGAAAACATCCAGGCGCGCTCGCGCGGCCTGACGCTGATGGCGATCTCCAACAGGCTCGGCTACATGGTGCTGTCGACCGGCAACAAGTCGGAGGTCTCGGTCGGCTACGCCACGCTCTACGGCGACATGGTGGGCGGCTTCAACCCGATGAAGGACCTCTACAAGACCATGGTCTTCGACCTGGCGCGCTGGCGCAACCAGGTGCTGCCGAAGGGCGCAAAGGGCCCGGCCGGGCGCGTCATCCCCGAGCGCATCATCACCAAGCCGCCTTCGGCCGAACTGAAGCCGGACCAGAAGGACGAGGACAGCCTGCCGCCCTATGCGGTGCTCGACGACATCCTGAAGGGGCTCATCGAGGGCGAGGAGAGCATCGACGCCATCGTCGCCCGCGGCCACGACCGCGAACTCGTGAATCGGGTCTGGCGCATGCTGGAGCTGGCCGAGTACAAGCGCCGCCAGGCCTGCCCCGGCGTGAAGATCACCCGCCGCGCCTTCGGCAAGGATCGCCGCTACCCCATCACCAACGCCTTCCGCGGCCCGGCCTGACGCCGCCGGAGCCGCCGGGACAGCGTCAGGCGGCCGTCCGGTCCGCGCCGGAGTCGCCCTGGCGGATGCGGTCGATGAAGATGCGCGACTGTCCCTGCAGTTCGCTTGCCTTGGTCCGCACGTCGTTCGAGGCGGCGGTCACCGTGCCGGCCGTATGCTCGGTCTGAGCCGCAGCCTTGGCGACCGACAGCATGGCATCCAGCACCGAACCCACGCCGACCGACGTCTCGGAGACGCTGCGCGAGATTTCCCGCGTCACCGAGGTCTGCTCTTCGACGGCCGAGGCGATGGCGCCGGAAGTGTGGCCCACGTGGCCGATGGCCTTCGAGATTTCCTCGATCTGCGCGGCGACGCCGGAGCTGGCATCCTGCATGGCGCGGACATGGCCGGCGATCTCACCGGTCGCCTTGGCGGTCTGGGTCGCCAGCGACTTCACCTCGCCGGCCACCACGGCAAAGCCCTTGCCCGCCTCGCCGGCCCGTGCCGCCTCGATGGTGGCGTTGAGGGCCAGCAGGTTGGTCTGCTCGGCGATCTCCTCGATCAGCCGGATGATCCCGCCGACCTTGCCAGCCGCATCGTTGAGACTGCCGACGCTGTCGCCCATGTTGGCGGCCTTGGCGACCGCATCGTCGGTCACCCGGGCCGCTTCAGACACCTGGTTGGCGATCTCGGCGATCGAGGCCGACAGTTCCTCGACCGCGGCGGCGACGGCCTGCGCATTGGCGCTGGCCTCCTCGGCGCCGCGCTTGGCGGAGCCGACCTCGTCTGCGGTGCCTTTGGCGGTGCGCTGCAGGCCCTCCGCCTCGCCGGCCAGCCCGATCGCCGAGTCGGACAGGGCGCCGGAGATGCCGGCGATGACGTTGCTGAACTCGTCGGCGAGATCGTTCAGGCGGCGCGAGAAGTCGGCGTCCTTCTCCGACAGGTAGATCGAGATCGCCAGGTCCATGTCGAGCGAGATCGCCTTGTCGATGGCCTGGAGCAGGCGACTCGCCTTGGCGATCCGGGTCCGGCCCCAACCCCTGGCCGCCTCCTCGATCACCGCTTCGATGAGGGCCTGCTTCACCAGGCCATAGCCGCCGATGTACCAGCCCGGCTCCAGACCGAGCTGGCAGTGCGCCTTGCCGATGCGCTCGACCGACTTAAAGTAGTCGTCGTCGAACTTTCCGGAGAACATCCGCATCCAGTGCCTGGCCTGCGCCTCACGCGCGTGCTGGATGTGCGCCTCGTTCACGAACAGCGCACGCAGCGAGTCTTCCTTGGTGACGTGCGCGTAGAAGTCGTCGAGCACCTGGGGGATCAGCGTCTCGAGCGTCGGGCGAAAAGCGCTCAAGAGGGCCCGTGTTTCGTCGTCGATGCGCAGATAGGCAAGCTTGCGGGCGCGCTGTAGGGATTCAGCCATGAAAACTCCTGGCGGCATGGCGGCCAAGCTGTGGCCGCAGGGGCGTTCCGGCGGCCGGGTTCCCTACCAGCCCGTCCGCCGCGGTGTTGCTGCGCTGCTGTGGCGCAACTTCATCAATATGCCTATGAACACTTAAACAGTGTTTAATTTTTGTCATATAAGCAATTGATATATTTTAAGTTGTGTACCACTCTCGAGTTCCCGCAGCGCCCAGTTCGGCCTTTGCGGATCACGATTTCGGATGATACCTAGAACAGGGTGACAACGCGGGGCAACCTTTGCGGCAATTCTTCATTAGTCCGGAGTATCGCAGCTTGATATCGCCGTTCACGCCGCTCCGAGGCCCTGCTTGGCATTGAAGGTCCGTTTCGCCCCCAGCCCGACCGGGCTGCTGCATGTCGGCAACGCGCGCCAGGCGCTGGTCAACTGGCTGTTCGCCCGCGCCTGCGGCGGCCGTTACCTGCTGCGCATCGACGACACCGACGCCGAGCGCTCGACGCCGGAATATGCGCAGGCGATCGAGGAGGACCTGCGCTGGCTCGGCCTCGACTGGGACGAGAAGGCGGTGCAGTCCGAGCGCCTGGAGCGCTACGCCGCCGCCGCCGGGCGCCTGAAGGCCGCGGGGCGTCTCTATCCCTGCTACGAGACGCCGGAAGAACTGGGCCTGAAGCGCAAGACCGCGCTGGCCGCCGGCCGGCCGCCGATCTACGACCGCACCGCCCTCAAGCTGACCGACGCCGAGCGGACCCGGCTGGAGGCCGAGGGACGCCGCCCGCACTGGCGCTTCCGCCTGCTGGCCGGCGAGATCGCCTGGGAGGACCTGGTGCGCGGGTCCGCCGCCTTCCAGGGCGAGAACCTCTCCGACCCGGTGCTGGTGCGCGAGGACGGCCGCCCGCTCTACACCCTGACCTCGGTGGTCGACGACATCGAGCTGGCGGTCACCCACGTCATCCGCGGCGAGGACCACGTCGCCAACACCGCCGTGCAGGTGCAGCTCTTCGAGGCGCTCAGCCCGACGCCCACGGCCGCGGTGCCGGCCTTCGGCCACCTGCCGCTGATCGCGGGGGCCGGCGGCGAGGCGCTGTCCAAGCGGCTCGGCAGCCTCTCCCTCGCCTCGCTGCGGGAAAGCGGGCTGGAGGCGATGACGGTGAACTGCTACCTCGCCCGCCTCGGCACGCCGGACCCGGTCGAGCCGCTGCCCGACCTGGCGGCCCTGGCGGCGGGCTTCGACCTGTCGCGCTTCGGCCGGGCGACGCCGAAGTTCGATCCGGCCGAGCTGGAGCATCTGAACGCGCGGCTGCTCCACGTGACGCCCTTCGAGCAGGTGGCCGCGCGCCTGCCGGCCGGCTTCGACGCTCGGCTGTGGGAGGCCGTGCGCCCCAACCTGACACAGCTGGCCGAGGCGGAGGCCTGGCTGGCCATCTGCCGCGGGCCGGTGGTGCCGCAGATCGAGGACCCCGCCTTCGCCGCGACCGCCGCCGGCCTGCTGCCGCCGGAGCCCTGGGACGAGGCCACCTGGGGCACCTGGACGGCGGCGGTGAAGCAGGCCACCGGGCGCAAGGGCAAGGCCCTGTTCCTGCCGCTGCGCCTGGCGCTGACCGGCCTCGACCACGGCCCGGAGCTGAAGGCCCTGCTGCCGCTGATCGGGCGCGAGCGGGCGGAAAAACGCCTCTCCGGCAAGGCCGCGTGACACGCAGGGAAGAGATCCGTCGAAGAACCGCTGCATCGACTTCCTGCGTCCTTCGAGACGCCCGCCCGGACTGACGCCCGGCCGGGCTCCTCAGGATGAGGTAGATTTGCGATGGCACGAAGAAAATTCCTCATGGTGAGGAGCGCCGCAGGCGCGTCTCGAACCATGAGGAGCCCGCGCAAGCGGGCGTCTCGAAGCACGCAGGACGGCGATCCAGCGTTTGGGCCCTGAAAGCTTGACCTCCGTCGGAAGCTCCCTAAAGTCCACCCCATGACGATCCGGATGCCGCTCAGTTCCACACGATGTCTCTGCTGCCGGGCCGCCTGCGGCCTGCGCTGATCCCTTGCCTGCAGCCGGGACACGCCGGCTGCCGTCCATTCAGACCATCCGGACCGACCTCATGGACCTGCACTTCCACAACACCCTGACGCGCCGCAAGGAGCGCTTCGAGCCGCTCGACCCAGGCAACCTGCGGATGTACGTCTGCGGGCCGACAGTCTACGACCTCGCCCACATCGGCAACGCGCGCCCCGTCGTCGTCTTCGACGTGCTGTTCCGCCTGCTGCGCCATCTCTACGGCACGGCCCAGGTCACCTACGCGCGCAACATCACCGACGTCGACGACAAGATCCTGCAGGCGGCCAAGGACACCGGCGAGCCGATCGAGGCGATCACCCGGCGCACCACGCAGGCCTACCACGACGACATGGCCGCGCTGGGCGCGCTGCCCCCCACCGTCGAGCCTCGCGCGACCCGGCACATCGGCCAGATGATCGCAATGATCGAGGCCCTGATCGACAAGGGCCATGCCTACGCCGCCGACGGCCATGTGATGTTCGCCGTGTCTTCGATGGCGGACTACGGCCGCCTGTCGGGGCGCGACCGCGACGAGATGATCGCCGGCGCCCGCGTCGAGGTGGCACCCTACAAGCAGGACCCCGCCGACTTCGTGCTGTGGAAGCCGTCAACGCCGGACCAGCCGGGCTGGGACAGCCCCTGGGGCCGCGGCCGGCCGGGCTGGCACATCGAGTGCTCGGCCATGGCGCTGGAGCACCTCGGCGAGGTCTTCGACATCCACGGCGGCGGCCTCGACCTGGTCTTCCCGCACCACGAGAACGAGATCGCGCAGAGCCGCTGCAGCCATGGCACCGCCGAGATGGCGCGCCTGTGGATGCACAACGGCTACGTGGTGGTGAACGGCGAGAAGATGTCGAAGTCGCTCGGCAACTTCTTCACGGTGCGGCAACTGCTGGAGGAAGGCCTGCGCGGCGAGGCGATCCGCCTGGCGCTGCTCTCGGGCCACTACCGCGCGCCGCTCGACATCACCCGCGAGAAGATCGCCGAGTGCAAGGGGCAGCTGGATCGGTTGTACGGCGCGCTGCGCGGTGTGCCGGCGGGCGAGGACGCAGCGCCGCCGGAAAAGCTGGTGGAAGCGCTGGCCGACGACCTCAACACGCCGCTGGCCGTCGCCGAGCTGCACGAGATCGCCTCGGCGATGAACAAGGCGAAGGACGAAGGCAAGCGCGCGGCCCTGGCCGGAAGTCTGCGCGCGGGCGGCGCGCTGCTCGGCCTGCTGCAGGACGATCCCGACGCCTGGTTCAAGGGCAAGGCCGCCGAGGGCGCGCTGTCGGCGGAAGACGTCGAGGCGATGATCGCGGCGCGCATCTCGGCGCGCAAGGCGAAGGACTTCCCCGAAGCCGACCGCATCCGCGACGAACTGCTGGCCCAGGGTATTTCCCTGGAAGACGGCCCCGCCGGCACGACCTGGCGCCGGGCGGACTGAGCGGCCGGCGGCCTCCCCCCTCACCCAGCTTCGCCTAAACTCGATCTGCGATCTCGTTAAGGCTTCACAACCCTCTCCCCCCGCACGCGGGTGGAGAGGGTTTCTGTTTCGATCCCTCGCCCCCTGGAAGGGGGAGAGGGCTGCGCAGTCTTAGCGAGCGGGAGCGAGCTTAGACGGAGCTGGGTGAGGGGGACCGCCGCTCCAGCCACTCGACGAGCGCGGCCGCTGCGATGCCGAATGGCAGCGTCAGATACCATCCAAACACAACGGAGAAGACGCTCATCCCAAGTGGGATATAGAGAAGGTCGCCGCCAGCCCAGAAGGGCGTCTCCGGAAAGGTTGCCCGCACAAAGAGGAGCATCGAACTGTAGACAACGCCGATCAGCAGATGCGCGACCGCCACAGTGGGGATGCCGACGACCAACGCTCGGCCCAGCAAAGGCTCGACACGCACGCGCCAGTCAAAGCGTCTGACCAACAGAAATGACAGGGCAGCGGAGGTACCAGCCGCGAGGCTCCAGATTGACCGAATCCCGATGATCTCAGAGAGCGAGTAATCTGGGTGAGGAACGGCGTGCATCGACATTGCGACTAAAGTCGCCACCACCGCCGCTCCCGCAAAGATGGCCGCTCCCAGATATGCAGGTCTGCAAGCGACCTTCACCGCCCCCTACTCCGCCGCCTTGGCCTGGTCGCCGGGGAGCGGTTCGCGCATGGTGACGAACTCCTCGGCGGCGGTGGGGTGGATGCCGACGGTGGCGTCGAAGCACTGTTTGGTGGCGCCGGCCTTGAGGGCGACGGCCATGCCCTGGACGATCTCCGGCGCGTCGAGGCCGACCATGTGGACGCCGACCACGCGCTGGCTGTCCTTAGCGACGATCAGCTTCATCATGGTCTTCTCGTCGCGGCCGGAGAGCGTGTGCTTCAGCGGGCGGAAGGTCGAGCGGTAGACGTCGAGGGCGCCGTGGCGCTCGCGCGCCTGCAGCTCGGTGAGGCCAACGGTGGCGACCGGCGGATGGCTGAACACCGCCGAGGGCACGTCGGCATGGTCCATGGCGCGCGGGCGCCCGCGGAACACGGTGTCGACGAAGGCCATGGCCTCCTGGATCGCCACGGGCGTCAGGTTGATGCGGTCGGTGACGTCGCCGACGGCGTAGATGTTGTCGACCGAGGTCCTGGAATATTCGTCCACCTTGACGGCGCCGTTGTCGCCGAGCGCCACGCCGACCTGCTCGAGCCCGAGGTTGGCGGCGTTGGGATTGCGTCCCGTGGCCGCCATGACGGCGTCGCATTCCAGCGTCGACCCGTCGGAGAGGTGCAGCAGCAACTCACTATCGCGCTTTTCGATGCGGTCGATGATGGTCTCGACGACGATGTCGATGCCCTTCTTCGTCATCTCGCCGGCCAGGGTGCCGCGCACGTCGTCGTCGAAGCCGCGGAGGATCTGCGGGCCGCGGTAGATCTGCGTCACCTTGCTGCCGAGGCCGTTGAAGATGCCGGCGAACTCGACGGCGATGTAGCCGCCGCCGGCGATGACCACGCGCCTCGGCAGTTCCTTCAGGTGGAAGGCCTCGTTGGAGGAGATGCCGTGCTCCCAGCCCGGTTCGCTCGGAAAGGTCGGCGCGCCGCCGGTGGCGACGAGGATGGTCTCCGCCGTGAAGCGGTCGTCGCCGACCTCGACGGTGTGGGCGTCGAGCAGCCGCGCGTGGCCGTGAACCGCCCGCACGCCGGCCTCGCGCAGCAGCTTCTCGTAGATGCCCTCGAGGCGGTCGATCTCGCGGTCCTTGTTGGCGATCAGGGTCGCCCAGTCGAACGACGGCCCGGGCACCGTCCAGCCGAAGCCGGCGGCGTCCTCGAAGTCCTCGTGGAAGTGGGCGGCATAGGACAGCAGCTTCTTGGGCACGCAGCCGCGGATCACGCAGGTGCCGCCGTAGCGGTAGGCCTCGGCGATGGCGACCCGGGCGCCGGCCCCGGCGGCCATGCGCGCGCCCCGGACCCCGCCGGATCCGCCACCGATGACGAAAAGGTCGTAGTCGAATCCGGACATTTTTTACCCTTCGAAAGGCTGCGCGAGCGCGGTTAGCATAGGTCGGAGCAAATCTAGGGAGCGCCGCCCCCCGCCGCAACCTCGGGTCCACGGCCACCGCCCCTCCGGAGGCCCGGGCCACCCAACTCCCGGGAGAACAAGCCGAATCGCCGGACGGTTGCGCGATTCAAAACTTCGCGCCAAGATACTGATGGGGATGCATTAATCTGAAGAGCTAACCAGGAGAAACCCGGGGGACGAGGAATGCACATCCGGAGTTGAACCATGCTTTTCCAGAAGCTTTTGCAGAAGGTCGTTCGCGACGGCAGCCTCCGCCTGATCGACTCCAGAGGCAAGATCTACGACTACGGTGACGGCAGCGGGCGCCGCTGCACGATACGCCTGCACAACCGGCTGCTCGAATGGAAGCTGGTTCTAAATCCCCCGCTCTACCTGGGCGAAGCCTACATGAACGGCGAGGCGACCCTCGACGAAGGCAGCCTGCGCGACTTCATCGAGCTGCTGGCGCGCAACTACCATCACCTGGAGAACGACGGGCTGGTGAAGTTCGGCTTCGCCCTCGGCCGCCACAGCCGGCGCCTGAAGCAGTACAACCCAATCGGCAAGGCGCGGCAGAACGTCGCCCACCACTACGACCTCTCCGGGCAGCTCTACGACCTCTTCCTCGATGCCGACCGGCAGTACTCCTGCGCCTACTTCCGTCACGGCGACGAAAGCCTGGAGCAGGCCCAGGCCGACAAGAAGAAGCACCTGGCCGCCAAGCTGCTGTTCGACCGGCCGGGACTGAGGCTGCTCGACATCGGCTCCGGCTGGGGCGGCCTCGGGCTCTACCTGGCGCAGGCCGGCGGCTGCGACGTGACGGGGGTCACCCTCTCCACCGAGCAGCACAAGCTGAGCCAGGAGCGCGCCCGCAAGGCCGGCATCGACGACCGCGTGCGCTTCCACCTGCGCGACTACCGCGAGGACGACAACAAGTACGACCGCATCGTCTCGGTCGGCATGTTCGAGCACGTCGGCAAGAAGAACTACCCGGAGTTCTTCCGCAAGGTCAGCGACCTGCTCGAGGACGACGGCGTCTTCGTGCTGCACTCGGTCGGCCGCGTGAACGAGCCCGGCCCGGTGAATCCTTTCATCCGCAAGTACATCTTCCCCGGCACCGACGTGCCGACCCTGGGCGAGGTGCTGCCGGCGATCGAGGACGCCATGCTGATCGTCACCGACGTCGAGGTGCTGCGGCTGCACTATGCCGACACCCTGCGCATCTGGGAGGAGCGCTTCCAGGCCAACCGCGCCAAGATTGCCGAGCTCTACGACGAACGCTTCTGCCGCATGTGGGAGACCTACCTGGTCGGCTGCGAGATGGGCTTCCGCCACCAGGGGCTGATGGTGTTCCAGGTCCAGATCGCCAAGAAGATGGACATCGTGCCGCTGACCCGCGACTACATCTACGAGTGGGAGAACAAGCGCGGCCACGACGCCGCCATCCAGGCGGCGGAGTAGGCTTCCGGGCGCAGCAAAAGAGAAGGGCCGGTCCAGAAGGACCGGCCCTCCAAACGCAATTGTCACCCTCGGGCCTGTCCCGAGGGTCCAGGGCAAGCGACAGTCAGTCCGCCCTGGATGCTCGGAACAAGTCCGAGCATGACGACATTACAAATCACACCCCGCCCATGCAGAGGTATTTGACCTCGAGGAACTCGTCGATGCCGTACTTGGAGCCCTCGCGGCCGATGCCGGATTCCTTGACGCCGCCGAAGGGCGCGACCTCGGTGGAGATGAGGCCGGTGTTGATGCCGACCATGCCGCTTTCCAGCGCCTCGCCGACGCGCCAGATACGGCCCATGTCGCGCGCGTAGAAGTACGACGCGAGGCCGAACTCGGTGTCGTTGGCCAGCGCGATGCCCTCCTCCTCCGTCTTGAAGCGGAACAGCGGCGCCACCGGGCCGAAGGTCTCTTCGCGGGTCACTTTCATCTGGGTGGTGACGCCGGTCAGCACGGTCGGCTGGTAGAAGGTGCCGCCGAGGTCGTGGCGGGCGCCGCCGAGGGCCACCCTGGCCCCCTTGGCGGTGGCGTCGGCGACGTGCTCCTCGACCTTCTCCAGGGCGGCGGCATCGATCAGCGGGCCCTGGCTGACGCCCTCCTCCAGGCCCGGGCCGACCTTCAGCTTCTTCACCGCCGCGGCCAGCTTTTCGGCGAAGGCGTCGTAGACGCCGTCCTGCACCAGGATGCGGTTGGCGCAGACGCAGGTCTGCCCGGTGTTGCGGAACTTGGAGATCATGGCGCCCTCGACCGCGGCGTCCAGATCGGCGTCGTCGAACACCAGGAAGGGTGCGTTGCCGCCGAGTTCCAGCGAGATCTTCTTCACCGTCGAGGCGCACTGCCGCATCAGCAGCTTGCCGACCTCTGTCGAGCCGGTGAAGGAGAGCTTGCGCACGATGGGGCTCGAGGTCATCTCGCCGCCGATCTCCTTGGCCGAGCCGGTGAGGATATTGACGATCCCGGCGGGGATGCCGGCGCGCTCTGCCAGTTCGGCCAGGGCGAAGGCGGAATAGGGCGTCTGGGTCGCCGGCTTGATCACCACCGGGCAGCCGGCGGCCAGGGCCGGCGCGCACTTGCGGGTGATCATCGCGTTGGGGAAGTTCCACGGCGTGATCGCCGCCACCACGCCGACCGGCTGCTTGATGACGACGATGCGCTTGTCGCCCTGGTGCTGCGGAATGGTATCGCCGTAGACGCGCTTGGCCTCCTCGGCGAACCACTCGATGAAGCCGGCACCGTAGGCCACCTCGCCGCGCGACTCCGCCAGCGGCTTGCCCTGCTCCAGGGTCATCAGGCGGGCCAGGTCCTCCTGGTTCTCCATGATCAGGTTGAACCAGCGGCGCAGGATGTTCGCGCGCTCCTTGGCGAGCAGGCCGCGCCAGGCCGGCCAAGCCTTCTCCGCCGCCTCGATGGCGCGGCGGGTCTCGGCGGCACCCATATTGGGAACGCTGCCCAGCACCTCGCCGGTCGCCGGGTTGGTCACCTCGATCGCGGCGCCGCTGTCGGCGTCCACCCAGCGGCCGTCGATGTAGCACTGCTCCCGGAACAGCCGGGCGTCGGCCAACTGCGGGGTCGCCGCGGCGATCTTCTGGGCTTGTGCGGTCATTTGGGGTCCTCCACTGTGGCCGGGCGCCTTGCCCGTCATTGTCAGATTTGGGGCGGGAGTATAGACCTGTCAGCCAAACGGGCGAAAGGCCAGCCGGTTCCGATCGATAGGTCCAATCGACAGGTCGAGCCGGCCGGTCCAACCTGGAGATTTCCCATGCGCCTCGAACTGCCGCCGCCGTCCGCCGCCTTGCTCCTGCTGGCGGCCAGCCTGCTGCCGGGAGGCCCGGCGGCCGCCCAGGCGCCGCGCTGCGCCGACAAGGTGGAATCCCACCTGGCCGGCCTGCCGCTGGCGCCGGGCGACGTCCAGAGCGTCCGCATCGTCGAGAAGATCAACATCGCCGACGACTTCGGCCCTGACGTCCTCGGGGTCGACGCCTGGGTGCGGCTTAACTCCTGCAGCGGCTGGCTGGTCGTCAACATGACGGCGAGCTGCTTTGTCCGGCAGACCTACACGCGCGGCGACTGCCGCGTCGAGGGCTTGCCAAACTACTAGCTTCGATCCATTTTCTGTGCCGCCGCCGCTCTCCGACAGGGACCCACCGATGCGCCCTCTTCCTCTGTCCTGCTCGATGGCGGCCCTGCTGGCCGCCTTGCTGGCTGCCGCCCCTGCGTCCGCCCTGGACTGCCGCGCGAACGCCGAAGCGGAACTGCAAAAGCTGGCGATCGGCAGCGAGCAGATATCCGCCATCCGCTACGTCGAAAAGATCAACCCCTCGGAGCAGGGCCCGGGCGTCCTCGGGGTGCGCGCCTGGATCAGGCTCAGGGACTGCGCCAGCGGCCACCTGGTGATCGACATGACGCGCAGCTGTTTCGTGCGGCAGAGCTATACCCGCGGCGATTGCCGCCGCGACGGCGTCACGGCCTATTGAACGGCTGGAAAGGTCCCGGCCCCCGGTTGCCTCCGGGCGATTGCGGCTTAGATGCAGAACTATGACGCGAAACGAGGAGGCTCCGGCAATGCCAACCCGCTTCACACCGCGCGCGGCCGCCGCCTGCGCGGCGATCGCCGTTTCCCTCGCCGCCGGAACGGCCGCCGCTTACGAATGCGAGCAGCAGGTCGAGCGTGCCCTGAGCGACGCGGCCGTTCAGCAAGCAGACGTCACCTCGGTGAAGGTCGTCAGACGGTCCTTCGGCCCGAATCCCTCGTCCAACTACACGCTCGACGCCTGGGTGCGCCTCGGCTCCTGCAGCGCCGGGGCGGTGGTGGTACACATGACGCGCTACTGCATGGTCCAGGAGACTTACACCACGGGCAACTGCAGCATTCCGGGCGTGCCGCACTACTGAGAAGTCGCAGGCCTGTGCTCAGGCCGATCGGCGGGCCGTGGCGACGCAGCGCCGCGCTGCGGGCAGTGTCAGGATGACCGTGGTGCCCGAACCGCCGGCACCCCCGTCACACCTGGACTGCAGGTCGATGGCCCCCTGGTGCAACTCGATGAATCGCTTGGCCAGGGTCAGGCCGAGACCGGAACCTTCATGGCTTCGTTCGAGGCCGCCGTCGGCCTGCCGAAAGGCCTCGAAGCAGGCATCGATCTCCGCAGCAGGGATGCCGATCCCGTTGTCCTCGATGACGATCCTGGCGGAGCCGTCGTCGTTCAGGTCGAGAGAGAATGCGATCCTGCCACCCTGCGGCGTGAACTTCAGGGCGTTCGACAGCAGGTGGTTGACCGCCATCCTGACAAGCCGCGCGTCGCCAAGGTAGCGGGCCTCGGCCGGCGGCACACGCGCCTCGACCTCATGCCCGGTTTCAACAGCGCGCGCATGCAGCTGCTTCGCCATCTTCCGGCAGAGGCCGGTAAGATCGAATTCCTCCTCCTGCAGATCGCTCTCCTTTCCCTCGAAGCGCGAGAATTCCAGGACATCGGAGACCGTGTCGAAGAGCCGCAGGCCGCTGTGCCGGATGTCCTTGGCGTAGGCGAGATAGCTTTCATTGCCGAGCGGTCCGAGAAGCTGTCGCTCCATGACTTCCGAGAAGCCGATGATCGCGTTCAGGGGCGTTCGCAACTCGTGGCTCATGTTGGCCAGGAACTCGGTCTTGCTCTGGTTCGCCAGGTCGGCTTCCTTCTTGGCCCGGCGCAATTCCCGCTCCCGTGCCCGCAGGCGGCGCTCCGCGCTCACCCGGCGGTCGATGTCCCGCACCACCAGGATGAACATGTTGCGATCGGCCTCGGCCAATTCACTGACCGCAAGCTCGGCGAAGAAGTGTTCGCCGTTCCCGCGGCGGCAGACCAGGCGCCGGGGCCTACCCGCCGCCACGATCCTTCGCAGGGCGGCGACGAGTTCCACATCGCTCAAGGCATCGGACCGGACGACCAAGCGTGCGAGGGAATGGCCTTCGGCCTTCGACAGCGTCAGGCCGAACATCTCGCCGGCGGCCTTGTTGAAGAAGCGGATACGACCCGCCGCGTCGGCGGTCACCAGGGCGTCGAAGGCATTCTGGGCGACCGCACCCATGAGCTTCTCCGTCCGCAGGCGTGCCAGGGTCTCCGCCACGAGGCTGCGGGCGACCCCCTGGTATCGGACCAGGAACACGCCGGCAACTGCCAAAACGGAGGCCATGAGGAAGGGGACCACGTCCAGCAGAACCGGTGTCGTCGCCTGCAGCGCCAGGGCGCCGCCGAGGAACAGCATATCGGCGCCGGCGAAGACACCGAGCACCGCCACCGTCCCGCGCCGCCGCGTCAGCCACCCCAAAGCGGCGACGAAGGCCGGTACCGTCAGCAGGAAGGCCCAGAACGGCAGGCGTACGAGCGCCCGGTCCAGCATCAGGGACTGCGCCGCCAGCAGTTGCACCACGACTCCGGGCAGCACGCGGTGCTTCGGCACTGCGAGGGTATCGCCCAGTTCCACCGCCGTGGCGCCGACAATGACCGGACGCCCGCGATAGGGCGCCAGATCGATGTCGCCGCGCGCGACATCGACAAAGGAGAGCCGCGTCACGCTCGTCGGGTCGATCCCGTAGTCGATGTAAAATTCGTGGCTTCCGGCATCGTCCACGCCGGCCAGAACGGCAGCGAAGCCGGGCAGCGGGCCCTCCCGCCAGGGATAGTGCGTGCGGGCCTGCCTGACTAGGCCGTCGGGCGCCGGCACCATGTTCGTGGATGCCAGCCGGCCGTGGCGGGCGAGGCGCGGCAGCGGGCCCACGTCGACATAGCCCTGGGCCGACTCGCTCCACTGCCGGAACGCGGCGAGGGTGGTCCGGCCCTGGCGGCGCGCGAGCGCGCCTTCCAGAGCGGCGTCTTCAGCTCCTTCGCTGCGTAGACTGAAATCGACATCGAGGAAGACCTCGCCCACCCCGGCGGCGGTCAGGCGGTCCAACAACAGAGCGTGGAGGCTGCGCGGCCAGGGCCAGCGGCCCACTTCGTGGATCGAGCGAGGGTCGATCTCGATCAGCACCGGCCCGGGATCCGCCGGCCGCTCGACCAAGCGCATCCGCAGGTCCAGCAGCGGGCGTTCGAAAGGCTCCAGCGCTCCTGACGCCAAGACGGCCAGCGCGATTCCGCAGGCAAGGGCGCAACTGATCCAGCGCGGTGTCATGGCTCATTCATGGAGGCAAGGCCGACTATCTGCCCTTGCCATTGCCAGCACCCTTGCCATTGCCGCCGGCGTTGCCTCCACCACCAGCGTTGCCTCCGCCACCAGCGTTGCCTCCACCACCAGCGTTGCCTCCGCCACCGGCGTTGCCTCCACCACCGGCGTTGCCTCCGCCACCGGCGTTGCCTCCGCCACCGGCGTTGCCTCCGCCACCAGCGTTGCCTCCGCCACCGGCGTTGCCTCCGCCACCGGCGTTGCCTCCGCCACCGGCGTTGCCTCCGCCACCGGCGTTGCCTCCACCACCGGCGTTGCCTCCACCACCAGCGTTGCCTCCGCCACCAGCGTTGCCTCCACCACCGGCGTTGCCTCCACCACCAGCGTTGCCTCCACCACCAGCGTTGCCTCCACCACCAGCGTTGCCTCCGCCGGATTTGCCGGCACCGCCTGCATTGCCCGCGCTTGCGTTGCCACCCTTGGCCGCGCCCGGCGCCGAGCTCGACGCGCCACGCGTGGCAGCGTTGCTATTGGCGTTGGCGTTGGCGTTGGCGTTGGGGTTCGCGTTGGCGTTTGCGCGGGGGCTGGCATTCGGATTGGGCGCCGCGTTCGGGTTCGGTGCCGAAGCGGGCGCGGCGCTGCTTGCCGCCTTGGCTTCGACTTCGACACCGACGGCACCGCGCGAGGTCGTCGCCCGCTGTCCCGGGTCGACGTCCACGGACCCGCCGCCGCGACGGTCGGAAACCCCGACGCGGCCTTCGGACACCGACACGCTGGTCTCCTCGGCGCCGACCTCGACGTCGAACTTCGTTCCCTTGACCACGGCAACCACGTAGGGCGTGTGCACGGAGAAGGTGCCGGCGGGCCGCTTCTCTACAGTGTAGGTCGCACTGCCAGAGGTCTGATCGATCTCCAGCGCCCCCTTGGACGACTGCCGCGCCGCCACCACCAGCGATGTGCCGGGATGGATCTCGATGCGATCAAGACCCTTGGCCACCACGGCGTTGCCGTCGCCGCCGGTACGGATCTCGGCGCCGTCTGGCAGCTGCCCGTTGACTTTCAGGCCCTGCCAGGCACCGCTGTCGGCACTCCGGCGCCACTCCGCCTGGCCGGATACCGCCAGCACCTGCCAGTCGGCATTGGAGTCGGCCCGGGTCGGCCCGAACAGGATGATCACCGCCACGACGGCGAGGATCAGCCCCGGGAGGGCCATGAACCTGCATGGCGAATGGGAGCGCGAATAGACTCTTGCGTGCGACATTGTCCTACCTTTGGAACTTTACCCGCCGTTGTGCCAACCCAGTGGCAGGCGGCCTCGCCGGACGGCGCTACCTTGCCGTACCGGGCCCTCGAGAAACATGCGTGCATTCTAATTTAACCGGGGTAAACGGCACCTTACCCGGCACCTCCCACGGTCGAGCGGCGGTGCCAAACAAACGTCCAAAGAAAAACCGGGTAAGGCCCTCTGCGTGTTCGGAATTAACGATGCCGGCCGCGCGGCCTTAAGAAAACAGTTGGAAAAATCTATCGTTAACGCGGCCCGCAGGCATTGGGCGGGGCCGGCTTATTCGACCGTCACCGCCTTGGCGAGGTTGCGCGGCTGGTCGACGTCGGTGCCCTTGAGCACTGCCGTGTGGTAGGCCAGAAGCTGCATCGGCAGGCTGTAGAGGATCGGCGCCACGAAGGGATCGACGGCGGGCAGCTCCACCACATGGGCCGCCTGGTCGCCGGCGCGGGCGAGGCCGGCGGAATCCGACAGCAGGATCACCTTGCCGCCACGCGCCGCCACCTCCTGCACATTGGCGGCGGACTTTTCGAACAGCGGACCCGAAGGCGCGCAGACCACCACCGGCACGCCCTCGTCGATCAGCGCGATGGGGCCGTGCTTCATCTCGCCGGCGGCATAGCCCTCGGCATGGATGTAGCTGATCTCCTTCAGCTTCAGCGCGCCTTCCAGGGCGATGGGGTAGAGCGTGCCGCGGCCGAGGTAGAGCACGTCGCGCGCCTCCATCATGTCGGCGGCGATGGCGCGGATCGAGGCATCGTGGTTCAACACGTCGGCGACCCGTGCCGGCAGTTCCATCAGCGCCTGCGACAGCTCCGCCTCGCGCCCGGCGTCGATGGCGCCGCGCGCCCGCGCTGTCGCCAGCACCAGGCAGGCCAGCACCGTCAACTGGGTGGTGAAGGCCTTGGTGGAGGCGACGCCGATCTCGGGGCCGGCCAGGGTCTGCAGAATGGCGTCGGACTCGCGCGCGATAGCGCTCTCGGCGACGTTCACCAGCGAGAGGATCTTCTGTCCGCAGCGCCTGGCGTAGCGCAGCGCCTCCAGGGTGTCGATGGTCTCGCCGGACTGCGAGACGAAGAGGCTGATACCGCCGTCGGGCATCGGCGCCTCGCGGTAGCGGAACTCGGAGGCGATGTCGACTTCGACCGGCTGGCGCGCCACCTGTTCGAACCAGTACTTCGCCACCATACCGGCATAGTAGGCGGTGCCGCAGGCAGAGATCGTCAGCCGCGGGATCGCGGAAAGGTCGATGCCGAGATCGGGCAGTTCGACGTTGCGATTGAGCGGGTTGAGGAAGGTCTGCAGGCTGTCGCCGATGACCGCCGGCTGCTCGAAGATCTCCTTCTGCATGAAGTGGCGGTATTCGCCCTTGCCGATCAGGGCGCCGGACAGCGCGGTCTGCTTCACGGCGCGCTCGACCGGGCGGTCTTCGACATCATGCACCTGGGCGCCGGTCCGGCTGAGCTCGACCCAGTCGCCCTCCTCCAGGTAGCAGATGCGGTCGGTGAGCGGCGCCAGCGCCAGCGCATCGGAGCCGAGGAACATCTCGCCGTCGCCATAGCCGACGGCCAGCGGCGAGCCGCGGCGCGCGCCGATCATCAGGTCGTGGCGGCCGGCGAAGATGATGGCCAGCGCGAAGGCGCCCTCCAGCCGCTTCAGGGTCGCCGCCACCGCCTGCTGCGGCGTCATCTGCCGGTCCAGGCAGTCGGAGATCAGATGCACCACGGTCTCGGTATCGGTCTCGGTCTCGAAGCGGTGGCCCGCGGCTTCCAACTCGCCGCGCAGCTGCTTGAAATTCTCGATGATGCCGTTGTGCACCAGGGCCACCCGCTCGTTGGCATGCGGATGGGCATTCGTCTCGGTCGGCCGCCCGTGGGTCGCCCAGCGCGTGTGGCCGATGCCGATGGTGCCGTCCACCGGCCGCTGAGCGACGACGCCGACGAGGTTGGCGAGCTTGCCCTCGGCGCGGCGGCGGTCGATCGCACCGTTGCGCAGCGTGGCGATGCCGGCGGAGTCGTAGCCGCGGTACTCGAGGCGCTTCAGGCCGTCGAGCAGCAGGGGCGCGACAGGCGCCTCGCCGATGATGCCGATGATGCCGCACATAAACTCGCCGTCCTTTCTCTTGAAGCCCGCTGGTCCCTTGAAGCCCGGCGGCTTAGGAGGCCTTGCCCTTGCCCGCCGCCGACGACGCGGCCTTCTGCTTGCGCGCCCGCTGGCGCTCACGATAGCGCGCCGCCACGCCCTCGCGGTTCTGCTGGCCGCCGCGGGCGACCGCCAGGGCATCGGCGGGAACGTCCTCGGTGATGGTGCTGCCGGCGGCCACCAGCGCGCCGGCGCCGACGGTGACCGGCGCCACCAGGGCGGTGTTGCTGCCGATGAAGGCACCGGCGCCGATTTCGGTGCGGTGCTTCATGAAGCCGTCGTAGTTGCAGGTGATGGTGCCGGCGCCGACGTTGGCGCCGGCCCCGACCGTGGCATCGCCCAGATAGGTCAGGTGATTGGCCTTGGCACCCTCGCCCAACTCGGCATTCTTGATCTCGACGAAGTTGCCGACGTGGGCACCACGGCCGATGCGCGCGCCCGGGCGCAGGCGGGCGAAGGGCCCGAGCACCGCGTCGTCGCCGACCTCGGCGCCTTCCAGGTGGCAGAAGCTGCGGATCTCCACGCGGTCGCCGACGGTCACGCCGGGGCCGAAGAAGACGGAGGGCTGCACCGTGACGTCGCGGCCGAGCACGGTGTCGGCGGAGAGCCAGACCGTCGCAGGATCGACGAGGGTGGCGCCGGCCGCCATGGCGCGGCGGCGCAGGCGCTGCTGCATGACGGCCTCGACCTGTGCCAGGTCGGCCCGCGAATTGACGCCGAACACCTCCTCGGCCGGGCATTCGACGACGCCGGCCGGACGGCCGTCGCCATGGGCGAGGCCGAAGATGTCGGTCAGGTAGTATTCGCCCTGGGCGTTGTGGCTTCCGAGCCGCCCGATCAGTTCGAAGAGGCGGTCGGCGGCGCCGATCACGATGCCGGCATTGCAGAGGCCGATCTGGCGCTGGGCGCTGTCGGCATCGGCGAACTCGACGATCTTTTCGATGCGGCCGGCCTCATCCGGTCCGGCCTCGTCGAGGATGACCCGCCCGTAGGCGGCGGCGTCCGCCGGCCGGAATGCCAGGCCGACCAGTTCGGGCGCCTGCGCGCCGCGCCGCGCCGCCACCAGGCGCCCCAGGGTCTCGCTGGTCATCAGCGGACAATCGCCGAACACCACCAGCAGGTCCGCCGAGCCGCCCTGCACCAACGGCGCCAGAGCCTCGCGCGCGGCGGCGACGGCATGACCGGTGCCCAGCGGCCGGGCCTGCACAACACAGCGGCAGGGCGCCGCGGCAGCTTCCACGGGGGCCATGCCCGGTGCCACCACGACAACGGTTTCGGTGGGATCCAAGGCGGCGACCGAGGCAAGCACATGCGACAGCATCGACCGGCCGGCCACGGGGTGCAGCACCTTGGGCAGGTCGGATTTCATGCGGCTGCCCTTGCCGGCAGCCAGGACCACGACGGCAAGCTTTCGGTCGGACATTATCGCGTCAATACATCCAGATAAGAGAAACGCAGATGACTATAGCCACGAATGTGGCCGAAAACCGCTTGCCGCCCAAATGATTCGCCGGCGGAGACTGCAAGGCCCGGCAACCGGCGCGAAATCTGGCACGGACGAAATTTCCTCAGCAAATCAACATTTGTTGCCGCTTGTTACATCCTGCGGCCGGCGGTGACAACCGGCCGCGGCACGCGACCTGCGTTCGCCAGGTTCCATCTCGCCGCCCGGAATAGAAAGAGGCGGGTACCGCTGGGTACCCGCCTCCGACTGCTTTGCACCAGTAAAGCCGAAATCGCGTCGTCAGTTCTTAGCGATGCGCCAAGCCGTTCCGGTAGGAACCACCCTGGCGGGTCGCACTGGCGACTGCGGCAAGCCGACTCGCCGTCGACGGACGCGAAGATGCAAGGCGAGCCGCGATCATGCGACGCGTCGCAACAGCCTTACGGGAAGGCGTCTTGCGGGCGGTCGAACGACGCGCGGCGGACTTGCGAGCGGTGCTCTTGCGAGCAGCCGTCTTGCGGGCCGAGGTCTTGCGAGCCGGGCTCTTACGAGCCGCAGTCTTCTTCACGACGCGCTTCTTGGCGGCCGCCTTGCGAGCCGGGCTCTTGCGAGCAGCCGTCTTGCGGGCGGTCGTCTTGCGGGCCGTAGTCTTGCGGGCCGCGGACTTGCGAACCACACGCTTCTTGGCGGCCGTCTTGCGAGCCGGGCTCTTGCGAGCAGCCGTCTTGCGGGCGGTCGTCTTCCGCGCGGGGCTCTTGCGAGCCGCGGTCTTCTTCACGACACGCTTCTTGGCGGCCGTCTTGCGGGCCGGGCTCTTGCGAGCCGCGGTCTTGCGGGCGGTCGTCTTGCGGGCCGTGGTCTTACGAGCGGCAGACTTGCGAACCACACGCTTCTTGGCGGCCGTCTTGCGAGCCGGGCTCTTGCGAGCAACCGTCTTGCGGGCGGTCGTCTTCCGCGCGGGGCTCTTGCGAGCCGCAGTCTTCTTCACGACGCGCTTCTTGGCGGCCGTCTTGCGGGCCGGGCTCTTGCGAGCCGCGGTCTTGCGGACGGTCGTCTTGCGAGCGGTCGTCTTCTTCTTGGCTGCCGTCTTCCGAGCCGGGCTCTTGCGAGCCGTCGTCTTGCGAGCCGTAGCCTTACGGGCCGTGGTCTTGCGAGCCGTGGTCCGCCGGGCCGTGGACTTCCGGGCAGCCGTCTTGCGAGCCGTAGTCTTGCGGCGCGCGGTGGTCTTCTTTGCGGTCTTGCGGACCGCCTTAGTACCAGACTTCCGGGAAGCCTGTTTGCTAGCGATAGCCATTGCTATTTCCTCGTCTAACTCCATAAACCCAAGTGGATTTCGGCTAATGGCGTCTGCTTATTATCCTGATTCAATTAACAAACGATTACCATTACAAGCCCTAAAAACACTGCGCACAGTACCGGATATTGCAAACTTGTCTCGAATGCGGGCTTATCACTACGTCAACTTGATGGTACTTACCTTATTGAAATACATGGTATAATTGCCCCTTCAGGTCCGCCCGAAAGCGCCAAGCCCTTGGTCCCTGTGATATCTTTTGGGGCAAGACTACGGAAGGCCTGTTCATGCGATATCTTGGCCGGAACATGGGTCCGGCGGATTGTTTCTTGATAGTAACGAGACAGGTTTTCGGCACTGCAACATGGCGGTGCCGGGGCGTGCTTGACAGGCCGCGGCGCCTGTCCTAAATCACGCTGCCCTCGAGCAACGGCCTCCCTCAGCCGGAGCGCCGCGACGGGCGATTAGCTCAGCGGGAGAGCGCTCGCTTCACACGCGAGAGGTCGCTGGTTCAATCCCAGCATCGCCCACCATTTCCGGGATTCTTTGCCAATTCGCCGGCCGCGGGCCTGCCGCGACGCGCCAGCAGTGCGCCGAGGCGGCGCCGCTGTCGCTGGCGCAAAACCTGTTCGAGGCTGTGCAGCGGGCGCTTCAGGTAGGGACTGACGTCGTCGTCGCGCGTGGTCACGGCTGTGCGGGTCGGAACACCGCGTCAGCCCTCACGCCAGGCCACGGTGGATTTGCAGCGCTTGCAGACCCGCTCGCCGGGCCAGCTGCTTTCGAAGCGGTCCCGGCACATCAGGCAGCGGCGCGGTTTCGGCTGCAGCGGCTCGCTGGGCCGGGGCTTGCTGAGAGTGGCTTGTTTCATGCTTCTTAAATAGGCGGCAGCCGAGCCTATTCAAGAGCTTAGCATGGCCGGCCGACAGCCGCGGCCGGTGTTTCACGGCGCCGCCGGCCGCCTCAAGCGGCCACGGGCGCCTGCGACCGGCGCGGCCCGCCGGCGAGGCCGAACAGCGGCCGCAGCGCGGCGCCGAGATAGCTGCCGACCAGGGCGGCGAGGAACCACAGCCAGCCGTGCAGGCTGCCGGACGCGATTCCGCTGAAATAGGCGCCGACGTTGCAGCCGAATGCCAGCCGGGCGCCGTAACCCATCAGCAGGCCGCCCAGGGCCGCCGCCAGTACGTGGCGCCACGGCAGCCGCCAGGCCGGGTTGAAGCGTCCGGCGAGGCCGGCGGCCAGGAAGGCGCCGGCCAGCACGCCGAAATTCACCACCGAGGTGGTGTCGGCGAAGACCGAGCCGGCGAGGGCGCGGCTCGGGAAAGGCCAGGTCCAGAACGCGTAGGCGGAGAGGTCGACGCCGGCGGCGGCGGCCAGCTTGCCGCCCCAGAGGGTGTAGCCGAAGCTGATGTTCCAGGGATGCCCCGCCGACACCAGGGTGACCGCGTTCAGCAGCCCGAGCGCCACGGCACCCCAGACCAGGGGCCAGGGGCCGTTCAGCAGGCGGCGCCACAGCGGCCCGACCGGCGCCCCGGGGGTGGGGGCCGGCGCGGCGGCGCGGCGGCGGCGCTCGATCAGCAGCGTCGCACCGGCGATCGCCGCGAAGACGGCGAGCTGCGCCGCCAGGGCCGGCCACAGGCCCCAGGCGGCCAGCACCGACAGGGCGCCGGGATTGGGCGCCTCGGGCCACCAGGGCACGCCGAGCCACCACGGCAGGTGCGCCGCCCCGACCAGCGAGCCGACCATGAAGAACACCAGGGCGAAGACCATCTTGGTGGAGCCGCCGCCCACGGTGTAGAGCGTGCCGGAGGCGCAGCCGCCGGCCAGCTGCATGCCGACGCCGAAGATCGCCGCGCCGATCGCCACCATCGGCAGCAGCGGCGCCACCGCTCCCACCAGCGGGCGCTCGAAGGCGCTGCCGGCATCGAGCAGCGGAAAGAACAGCAGGGTGGCCACGCCCAGCATGACCATCTGGGCGCGCAGCCCCTCGCCCCGCCCCTCGGTGACCAGCGCCCGCCAGGCCGAGGCGAAGCCGAAGGCGGCGTGATAGAGCACCAGTCCGAGCGCACCGCCGAGCAGGAACAGCCAGGCCGGCTTCTGCCCCGTGGCCCCGGAGATATAGAGGGCACCGCCCGCCAGCAGCAGCAGGGCCGGCGCGGCGACGCGCCAATCGGGGCGTTGAAGCGGGGCGGAGGCGGTCATCTTGCAAACTCGATCGACATGGAGGTCGGCGGCGCGGCGGCGCCATCATAGCATCCGGCGCGGCCCGAGGGCGCCCGGAGCGGCCGCGGCTACTGGGCCGCGGCTACTGGGTCGCGGCCGAGCCCAGCTGCACCGGCTGCGCCGCTTCGGCCGTCCAGTCGACCATCGAGCCGTCGTAGACCCGGGCGTTCTTCTGCCCGAGGAGCTCGCTCTGGATGAACCAGGCCAGGGCCGACCAGTGGCCGGTGTTGCAGAAGTAGACGGTGTCCTTGGCGCCGCCGTCGGTCAGGGCGCCGACACCGCGCAGCAGCTCGGCCGCGCGCGCACCCTTGACGATGTAGCCGTCCTCCACCATCGCGTGGTCGGGCAGCGATACCGCGCCGGGAATGGTGCCGGCCTGCTTGGCCCAGGTATGGCGGGTCTTGCCGAAGAAATATTCCGGCGGACGGGTGTCGACCAGCGGGGCTCCGGCCCGCTGCGCCGCCAGCACGTCATCGCGGTCGGCGACAAGCTCGCGGCGGAAGCCGGCGTCGAAGATGTCCGGCAGCGGATCCACCCAGCCGGTTTCCACCGGATTGGCGCCGTCGGCAACGTAGGCGCGATAGCCGCCGTCGAGGATCGACACCCTGTCGTGGCCGACCACCTTGAAAGTCCAGTAGACGCGGGCGGCGCTGCTCATATCCAGGGAGTCGATGCCGCCGGAGACCACCACCACGTGGCTGTCGTTGGAGATGCCGAGTTCGCCGATCAGCGCCTCGAGCGTTTCCAGGCGCGGCAGCTGCGCCGGCACGCCGTCGATCTCGGTGCGCCAGCCCGCCAGCAGGTAGTCGCTGAAGACGGCGCCGGGAATGTGCCCGGCACGGTAGGCCTCCGCCGAACCGCCGCCGAGCTGGTTGCGGACGTCGAGTACCACCAAATCGTCGCGGTCGGCATTTTCCAGCAGCCAGGCGACATCGACCAGGGGCGGCGGCGCCTCTTCGGCCAGTGCCACGGTTGCGACCGGCGCCTGCAGCAGGGCGGCAAGCGCGGCAAGCGCCGCAAAACGGCGCGCCTTCAGCCAGTAAGCCCGCATGATTTACCTCTCCCGACAAGGGAATTATCAATTTCTATCATGCCACATTGTGAATTAAAGGAATATTACAATTTTTTCATGTTATTTGCGCCGCTATTTTGTCCCTTGCGATTTCGCCGGGCAGTCGATTGAAGGGACGAATGGGGCCTCACGTGGCGACGACGATCTGCTATCAGTAGGGCAGCACACGCCTTGGAGGAGTCGGCCGCCACGGTGCGGCCCGGCGGGGAGAGCCGCCTGCCCGAAGGGGGAAGCAAGATGACGAAACTGAATGCCTGGCGGAAACCGCCGAGCGCCCGCAGCGTAGTGGCGGCGGTTGTCCTCGCCCTGGCCGGCCTGACGGCCGCGGCCTGCTCCGACGTGAAGGACACGTTGGAGGACGCGGACAGGAGCCTGTCCAGCGCCCTCAGCGCCGAAGATACGGAGAAGTTCGCCGGCCTGACCGGCACCGCCCTCAGCGACGCCCTCTACGAGGACGGCCTGGCACTGCAGTCCGAGGGCATGGACGCCGAAGCGGCCAACCGCTTCGCGCAGGCGGCCGAGCGCGGCCACGGGCCGGCCGCCTACGAACTGGCCCTCGCCTATAACGCCGGGCACGGCGTGGCGGCGGACCCCGCCGCCGGCGCCCGCTGGATGAACACCGCCGCCGAGCGTGGCGAGCCGCGCGCGCAGTACAGCCTCGGCAGGGCCTACTACGAAGGCGACGGCGTCGGCCAGGACTACCTGCGCGCCGCCGAGTACCTCACGGCCGCCGCCGAACAGGGCCACGCCGACGCGCAGTTCCTGCTCGGCGAGTGCTACGCCAACGGCCGCGGCGTCGCCAAGAACATCTCCTGGGCGGCGCGCTGGTACGGCAAGGCCGCCGAGCAGGGCCAGCCCGACGGCGCCTTTTCCTACGGCGTGGTGCAGGCCGCCGGCCTCGGCCTGCCGACCAACCTGCGCTGGGGCTATGCCTGGCTCGACATCGCCAGCAATCGCGGCCACGCCAAGGCCGGCGAGGTCCGCGCCGCCATCGCCAACAGGATGACGGCGGAGCAGATCGCCGCCGGCAAGCAGCGCTCGGAAGCCTTCACGCCGGTCGAAACCCAGGAGTTCGCCGACCGGCCGACGGTCATGTACGTGCAGCACAGCCTCAACCAGCTGGGCTTCAGCGCCGGTGCCGTCGACGGCCTGATGGGCCCGCGCACCCGCAGCGCCATCAGCGCCTACCTGTCCAGTGTCGGCGACGGCGGCGAAGGGGAGATCACCCCGGCGCTGCTGCAGCGGCTCCTCGAGTCCCAGCAGCAGACGGTGTGACGGGGCCGCTCCGACACCCCTGGGAGCAAATCAGAAAAGATCGAGCTGCGAGGGCGCCGCGGGCAGCCGTTCCTCCTCCAGCAGCCCGGCGTCGTCCTCGCGTACCGCGTTCACCCGCTTGGAGACCGGGGTCAGGGTGACGGCGTCGTCCGGCAGCGGCTTCAGCAGCGCCAGCAGGTCGCCGGGCACGCTCGCCGGATCCAGCCAGGGCCCGACCTCCTCCGGCGTCAGGATCACCGGCATGCGGTGGTGCACCTCGGCCATCTTCGCGTTGGCCTCGGTGGTGATGAGGGCGCAGCCCTTGTCAGGCTCGCCCTCCTTTTCATCCGCCACCGGTTCCCAGAGCGCGGCGAAGGCAAAGGGCGCGCCATCCGCGAGGCGCACGCAGTAGGGCTGGCGGTTGCCGCCCTGGCGCCACTCGTAGAAGCCGTCGGCGAAGACCACGCAGCGCCGCCCGGCGAAGGCGTCGCGGAACGAGGGCTTCTCGGCCACGGTCTCGGCGCGCGCGTTGATCAGCGGCGCCATCCTGCGCTCGCCCTTGCTCCAGGAGGGTACCAGCCCCCAACGCATCCACAGGAAATGCCGCTCGGCCGCCGCGCCGCGGAGCATCGCCGCCACCGCCTGCCCGGGCGCGATGTTGTAGCGCGGCGCCAGATTCGGCAGCTCGAGGAAGCCGAACAGCCGCTGTACCGCCTGCGGCGGCGCGGTCAGCAGGAAGCGCCCGCACATGAGCTATCCGCGCCCGCCGGCGGCCCGCCGGCGGATTTCTGTGGGTAATCCGGCGGTCGGGCTTGCCCGCCGCGGCGCCGGCGCTACTATGGTAAATGTTCTCATTCTGTTCACGATGACAGATTCGCGACAGGGGGTATAGATTGAGGACCATATCTGGTGGGGCTTGATGGGCATCGGCCCCAGATATTGTGCACGCAATTCACTTTTTGGTCTTCCACAGCTGTGGAACTTGGGGGAAAAAGCATGGATGGATCGGGGATTTTCGGGCAGGAAGCCACGGTCGAAACCGACCCGAAATCTGTGGATAAGGCAAAGCCCCTAGGAAAACAAGCGGCCTCCCCGACCCCTGCCGCCGCTGCCGCACCCAGCCTCGCGCTGACAGCCGCCAACGACGACGGCGAGAGCCTGTTCGACGCCAGCGAGATTCGCGACGAGTTCCAGAACGAGCGCGGCATCAAGGTCCACATGGACCGCAACCGCGACGCCAACCTGACGATCTTCGGCAAGGCGACGCTCAACGACCGCTACCTCATGCCGGGCGAGAGCTTCCAGGACCTCTTCGCCCGCGTCGCCGCCCACTACGCCGACGACTCGGCCCACGCCCAGCGCATCTACGACTACATCTCGCGCCTCTGGTTCATGCCGGCGACCCCGGTGCTGTCCAACGGCGGCACCTCGCGCGGCCTGCCGATCTCCTGCTTCCTCAACGAGGCCGGCGACAGCCTGGACGGCATCGTCGGCCTGTGGAACGAGAACGTCTGGCTGGCCGCGCGTGGCGGCGGCATCGGCAGCTACTGGGGCAACCTGCGCTCCATCGGCGAGCGGGTCGGCCACAACGGCAAGACCTCCGGCATCATCCCCTTCATCCGGGTCATGGATTCCCTTACCCTGGCGATCAGCCAGGGTTCCCTACGGCGCGGCTCGGCAGCCTGTTACATTCCCATCTCCCATCCCGAGATCGAGGAATTCATCGAGCTGCGCCGACCAACCGGCGGCGACCCCAACCGCAAGGCCCTCAACCTGCACCACGGCATCGTCATCAGCGACGCCTTCATGCGCGCGGTGGAAAAGGACGAGGAGTGGGGCCTGACCAGCCCCAAGGACGGCGCCGTCATCCGCAAGGTGCGCGCCCGCGACCTCTGGATCCGCATCCTCACCGCCCGCATCGAGACCGGCGAGCCCTACATCATCTTCGGCGACCACGTGAACCGGCAGATTCCGGAGCACCACAAGCTGGCCGGCCTGACGGTGAAGATGTCGAACCTCTGCAGCGAGATCACCCTGCCGACCGGCCGCGACCACCACGGGCAGGAGCGCACGGCGGTCTGCTGCCTCTCCTCCCTCAACCTCGAGAAGTATTTCGAGTGGCAGGAGGCGGAAGGCTTCATCGAGGACGTCATGCGCTTCCTCGACAACGTGCTGCAGGACTTCATCGACAACGCGCCGGACTCGATGGAGCGCGCCCGCTATTCGGCCGAACGTGAGCGCTCGGTGGGCCTCGGCGTGATGGGCTTCCACTCCTTCCTGCAGGCCAACCGCATTCCCCTGGAAGGCGTCATGGCCAAGGTGTGGAACAAGAAGATCTTCGCCCACATCCGCGGCCAGGCCGACGCCGCCTCGCGGAAGCTGGCCGAGGAGCGCGGCCCCTGCCCCGACGCCGAGGAATTCGGCATCATGGAGCGCTTCTCCAACAAGATGGCGATCGCGCCGACCGCCTCGATCTCGATCATCTGCGGCGGCGCCTCACCGGGCATCGAGCCGATCGCCGCCAACTCCTTCACCCACAAGACGCTGTCCGGCTCCTTCAACGTGCGCAACAAGCACCTCGCCGCGGTGCTCGAGGAAAAGGGCGAGAACAACGAGGATGTGTGGACGTCGATCACCCTCAACGGCGGCTCGGTGCAGCACCTCGACTTCCTCGACGACGACGAGAAGGACGTGTTCAAGACCGCCTTCGAACTCGACCAGCGCTGGCTCATCGAGCACGCCGGCGACCGCGCCGGTTATATCTGCCAGGCGCAGTCGTTGAACATCTTCGTGCCGGCCGACGTGCACAAGCGCGACCTGCACCAGATGCACCTGCTGGCCTGGAAGAAGGGCGTGAAGAGCCTCTACTACTGCCGCTCGAAGTCGATCCAGCGCGCTGAATCGTCGGTGCCGATGACGCCGACGGCCAGCGTGCCGCATCTCGGCAAGGTTTCCTCCAAGGGCCTGGCCGCCGCGCAGTCGACGACCGACTACGAGGAGTGCCTGGCCTGCCAGTAGCCGGAGCAGCTTCGGGAAAAACGCCTTAGGGGGAGTGCAAGGGGCCGACGGTTCGGGGGGACCGCCGGCCCCACCGTCCCCCGGACCGCCGGCGTCACCGCCGGACCGTCAACGTCAGCAGCCAAGCGGCGCCGCAGGACAGCCAAGCGCCGCAGGCAATGGGAGAACGAGAAAAATGTCGCTGCTCGAAGCGAGCCCCGTCTACAAGCCCTTCCGCTACCCCTGGGCCTACGATGCCTGGCTGATGCAGCAGCGCCTGCACTGGCTGCCGGAAGAGGTGCCGCTGGCCGACGACGTGAAGGACTGGAGCCGCAACCTGACCGACGGCGAGCGCAACCTGCTGAGCCAGATCTTCCGCTTCTTCACCCAGTCGGACGTCGAGGTGAACAACTGCTACATGCGCCACTATGCGCGCGTGTTCCAGCCGACCGAGGTGCAGATGATGCTGGCCGCCTTCTCCAACATGGAGACGGTGCACATCGCCGCCTACTCCTACCTGCTCGACACCATCGGCATGCCGGAGGCCGAGTACTCCGCCTTCCTCCACTACAAGGAGATGAAGGACAAGTACGACTACATGCAGGAATTCGGCTGCGACACCAAGGAGGAGATCGCCAAGACGCTCGCCGTCTTCGGTGCCTTCACCGAGGGCCTGCAGCTCTTCGCCTCCTTCGCGATCCTGCTGAACTTCCCGCGCTTCAACAAGATGAAGGGCATGGGCCAGATCGTCACCTGGTCGGTGCGCGACGAGTCGCTGCACACCCAGTCGGCGATCCGCCTGTTCAAGACCTTCATCGAGGAGAACCCGGAGGTCTGGACCGAGGCTTTCGAGCGCGATCTCTACAAGGCCTGCGAGACCATCGTCACCCACGAGGACGCCTTCATCGACCTCGCCTTCGAGCAGGGCGGCGTCGAGGGCCTGGAGGCCCACGAGGTGAAGGCCTACATCCGCTACATCGCCGACCGCCGCCTGACCCAGCTCGGCCTGCAGCCGATCTACCGCACGACGAAGAACCCGCTGCCCTGGCTGGACGCCATCCTGAACGGCGTCGAGCACACCAACTTCTTCGAGAACCGCGCGACGGAATACTCCAAGGCAGCGACGCGCGGGACCTGGGATGAGGCTTTCGACTGATACGGTGCCGACAAACCCTCGCCCTTCGAGACGCCGCCTGCGGCGGCTCCTCAGGATGAGGGTTTGTGATGGGGCGATCCTCTGTGAAGAGCACACACTAAGGCCTCATCCTGAGGAGCTTGCGCAGCAAGCGTCTCGAAGGACGAGGCCGTCTCGCCGCGTCTACCCCAACGCGGCGATCATCGCGCGGCGCAGGGCATAGATGTTGGCGACGCCGGTGACGCTGCCGCTTTCGCTTTCCAGCGGCACCAGCAGGCGCTGCATCTCCTCGCCCTCGAAGGTGTCGAGCCGCGCCCAGGCATCCGGCAGGCGCTCGCAGACCAGGACCTTCAGGGGATGCGGCGTGGCGGCGGGGTCGAGGACGATGGCCGGCAGGCCCTGGTGAACGCCGTATCCGACCCGGTCCAGGCGGCCGCGCACCGCCGTGTCGTGCCAGTTGCCGCCGAGGCCGGCGATGTGGTGGTGATTGACCTTGCCCGGCGCCAGGGTGCCGTAGATCGCCAGCTTCACCGACGACTGGTGGAGGCGCTCGATCTCCCGTTCCGCCGCCGGGTCGCCAGTCGCAACCCCGAGGCGGGCGCGGTTCACCCGGTCGAGCGTGGCTCTCAGGTCATCGAGATCGATGGTCAACGCTGCATCCCTCAACAGTCACACACACCGCTGCCGCCCACCCCTCTATCGTCATGCTCGGTCACCGAGCCGAGCATCCAGGGCGACCGCTCCATCGCTTGCACTGGACCCTCGGGTCAAGCCCGAGGGTGACGACATGAGGGGGTGGCAAGTGCCTCCTACCCCGGCGCCTGCAGCGAGATACTCCCGTCTTCCTTCAGCGTCCAGAAGGGGTTGTGCGCGACCTCCCAGGGGTGGCCGTCGGGGTCGGCGAAGTAGCCGGCGTAGCCGCCCCAGTCGGTCTTCGCCGCCGGCTTCAGGACAGTGCCGCCGGCGGCGGCCGCCTCCGCCAGGATGGCGTCCACCGCCGCCGCGTCGCGCGCATTGTAGGCGAGGGCGAGGCCGCCGAAGCTCTCGCCGGGCGTGACCGGGGCAAGCGTCAACCGCGCGTCCCCGGCCAGAGCGTCGCGGCCCCAGAGCGCGAGGACGATGCCGCCCAGCTGGTAGAAAGCGACCTCGCCCTCGACGCCGCCGCCCAGCGTCCAGCCCAGGCCCTCCTCGTAGAACCGCCGCGCCCGCGCAAGGTCGCGCACGCCCAGGGTCACCAGACTGAGCCGCTGTTCCATTTGCCAATCTCCTGTGTTTCTCCAAGCAGAGGCTAGCGTGGAAGCCTGGCGACAATCTGCTGTCAATTGGATCGCAAGCGAACGCCGGCCCACAACAGCGTCACGACTTTCTCCTTGGTCGACCCCGCCTGCCTCGCCTATCATCGGGGCCAATTCCTCACTCGAAAACCACCTCACGACGGAGAGCGTTTCAGCCATGGGGCGATTTGGCGTAGGCCAGGGCCTGCGCCGGGTGGAAGACCTGCGCTTCCTCACCGGCCAGGGCCAGTACAGCGACGACATCCGGCTCGAGGGGCAGTGCCACGGCGTGCTCGTGCGCAGCCCCTTCGCGCACGCGGCGATCACCGCGATCGACCTGGACGATGCCACGGCGGCGCCTGGCGTGCTGGGCGTTTTCACGGTGGACGACCTCGATGCCGACGGCCTCGGCCCGATCCCCTGCCTGGTGCCGCTGCGCGGCAAGGGCGGCATGAAGACCATCATGCCGCCGCGCCCGGCCCTGGCGCGGGGGCGCGTCCGCCATGTCGGCGACGCCGTCGCCTTCGTGGTCGCCGAAACCCTGCAGCAGGCCCGCGACGCCGCCGAACTGGTCATGGTCGACTACGACTCGCTGCCGGCGGTGACGGAGACCGCGACGGCCGCCGACCCCGGCCGGCCGCAGATCTGGGACGAGGCCCCCAACAACACCAGCCTGGTGTGGGAGACCGGCGACGAGGCCGGCACCAGGGCGGCCTTCGACAAGGCGGCGCATGTCACCCGCCTGGAGTTCGTGAACAATCGCATCGTGGTCAACGCCATGGAGCCGCGCGCCACGCTCGGCGCCTACGACGCGGCCAGCGAGACCTTCACGCTTTACACCGGGTCGCAGGGCTCCCACCGCATGCTGGAGCCGCTGTGCGACGGCGTGCTGAGGATCCCGCAGGAGAAGATGCACATCGTCACGCCCGACGTCGGCGGCGGTTTCGGCATGAAGATCTTCGTCTACCCGGAAACCGTACTGGTGCTCTTCGCGGCGCGGCGGCTCGGCCGGCCGGTGCGCTGGAATTCCGATCGCAGCGAGGGCTTCCTCAGCGACACCCAGGGCCGCGACCATGTGACCCTGGCCGAACTCGCGCTCGACGGCGAAGCGCGCATCCTCGGCCTGCGCGTCACCACCACCGCCAACATGGGCGCCTACCTCTCCAGCTTCGCGCCCTTCATCCCGACCGGCTGCTACGGACCGATGCTGAGCGGCCTCTACAGGATCCCCGCCGGCTATGCCGAGGTCACCACGGTCTTCACCAACACCGTGCCGGTCGATGCCTACCGCGGCGCCGGGCGGCCGGAGGCGGCCTATCTCGTCGAACGCCTGATCGACGCCGCGGCGCGCGACCTCGACCTCGCGCCGGCGGAGCTGCGGCGGCGCAACTTCATCCCGCCGGAAGCGCTGCCCTACACCACCGCCTTCGGCGAGACCTACGACAGCGGCGACTTCCCCGGCATGCTGGCGCGCGGCCTCGCGGCCATCGATCACGCCGGCTTCGCGGCCCGCCGCCAGGAGGCGGCCGCCCGCGGCAAGCTGCGCGGCCTCGGCTTCGCCTGCTACGGCGAGGTCTGCGGCTCCAACGGCGAGGAAACCGCGCGCCTGGAGGTGAAGGACGACGGCGGCCTGGAACTGTGGATCGGCACCCAGACCAACGGTCAGGGCCACTTCACCGCCTACAGCCAGCTGCTGAACGACAAGCTGGGGATCGAGCCGGAGCAGCTCGTCATCCACCAGGGCGATTCCTGGGACCTGCCGCAGGGCGGCGGCACCGGCGGCTCGCGCTCGCTGCTGATGGGCGGCCAGGCCATCGACGGCGCCGCCGAGCGGGTGATCGAGCGGGCGCGCAGCATCGCCGGCCACCTGCTGGAAGCCGCCGAGGCCGACATCGAGCACCGCGAGGGCGTGTTCACGGTGGTCGGCACCGACAAGCGCGTGACCCTGGCGCAGGTCGCCGGGGCCGCGCGGCAGGACGCCAGCCTGCCGGACCACCTCAAGGGAACCATCGAGGGCCAGCACCACCTGGTCGCCGGCACCCAGACCTATCCCAACGGCTGCCATCTCTGCGAGCTGGAGGTCGATCCCGACACCGGCGTCGTGAAGCTGCTGCGCTATGTGGTGGTCGACGACTTCGGCGTGGTGGTGAACCCGCTGCTGGTGGGCGGCCAGGTGCACGGCGGCACCGTGCAGGGCATCGGCCAGGCGCTGCTCGAGCACACGGTCTATGACCAGGAGGGCCAGCTGCTGTCCGGCTCGCTGATGGACTACTGCCTGCCGCGCGCCGACGACGTGCCGGCGATCGAACTCACCCTGGTCGAGGACATGCCCTGCACCACCAATCCCATGGGCGTGAAGGGCGCCGGCGAGGCCGGCGCCATCGGCGCCTGTCCGGCGGTCATCAACGCGGTGGTCGACGCGCTGGCGCCGCTCGGCATCCGCCACATCGACATGCCGGCGACGCCCGAGAAGGTGTGGCGCGCCATCCAGGACGCCCGCCGTCGGGAGGCCGCGGAATGAGCGGGAAATCTCTCGACGAGCTGCTGAACCAGGACGAGGCCGGCGCCGAGGACATCCTCGCCGTGCTGCGCCTCATCGCCGAGCGCGCCGGCAAGGTGATCCTCGCCTACTACGCCGAAGCCGGGGACATCGAGGTGCGCGAGAAGGAAGACGCCTCGCCGGTCACCGAGGCCGACGAGGCGGCCGAGGCCTTCATCCTGGGCGCCCTCAACACCCTGACGCCGGACATTCCGGTGGTCGCCGAAGAGGCCATGGCCGCCGGCGAGGTGCCGGTCATCGACGGCAACCGCTTCTGGCTGGTCGACCCGCTCGACGGCACCAGGGAGTTCCTCAGCCGCAACGGCGAGTTCACCGTGAACATCGCCCTCATCGAGGACGGCCAGCCCGCCGCCGGGGTGGTGCACGCCCCGGCGCTGGCGATGACCTGGGCAGGGGTCTGCGGCGACAACGCGGACGGCAGCAAGGGCAGCGGCCGCGCCGTCTATGCCGAGACCGACAAGCCGGTGATGGACATCCGGGCGCGGGAGATGCCGGCCGAGGGCGCGGTGGTGGTGGCCAGCCGGCGGCATGGCGCCGGCGCGGAACTCGACGACTTCCTCGGCCGCTATAAGGTCGCCGAGCGGGTCTCCGCTGGCAGTTCGCTGAAATTCTGCCTCGTCGCCTCGGGCCGCGCCGACCTCTACCCGCGCTTCGGGCGCACCATGGAATGGGACACCGCCGCCGGCCACGCCGTTCTGCTGGCCGCCGGCGGCCAGGTCCGCACCCTGGACGGCGAGCCCCTCGACTACGGCAAGCCCGCATTCGAGAACCCCTTCTTCTATGCCGTCGGGGCGGAATAGCGGCGCGCCCGGCGGTTCCGGCAACCATCACCTTCCATAGCTCACGTTCACAGGCAATCGCCGGCTTAGCCGCGGTCATTTAATCCACAGCGCCGCGGTTTTGCTGCGCAACGGTATGAACGGCGGCACAGCGGGCCGGAGCCCGCCGGCCGCCTGAGGTGGGGCCGCGTTGCGACTGCGAAGCCGGCTCGAACCCTGCGGAAATCCGCCGATATTCCTACTTCTGGCCTCTTGACCGGACCACCCGAAGAGTCGCAAGATTTACGCACGTGGCCGGGGAAAACCGGTGACGATTTAGCCGCCGCAAAGCCTGTGCGGTGACTCGTCAGGAGGTTCCCTAACAACCGCGGTGGGAGCCGATCCTGTCCACACGAGAGCGAATGACCGGGGCCGTAGCGCCCCGGTCAAGCTTTTCGGGCCGGCGCTCGCGCCGCCTGGACAGCAGGGTCCCGAGTCGGCAGTCTGCGGCCATGCCCGATACCAGCAACCCCACCGCCATTCCGTCCGGCGACGCCGACCCGCTGCGCACGCGCGGCGGCTTCGCCGACCTCCTCGGCTACGAACTCGCGCGCTGGGAGGAGGATCTCGCCGAGGTGGTCCTCACCGTCGCCAAGCGCCATCTGAACCGCAGCGGCGTCATGCACGGCGGTGTACTCAGCACCCTCGTCGACACCGCCTGCGGCTACTGCGGCTGCTTTGCGCCCGAGGGCGCGACGCCGCGACGCGCCTTCACGCTGTCGCTCACCTGCAGCTTCATCGGTGCCGCCCAAGAGGGCCAGCGCCTGACCGCCCGCGCCCGGCGCAGCGGCGGCGGCAAGTCGGTGTTCTTCGCCGACTGCGAGGTGCTGGACCAGGACGGCCGCGTCATCGGCAGCGGCCAGGGCACCTTCAAGTACATCACCCTGCGTAGCTAGCCGCGTCGGCAATGAAGCGCATCGAGACAGCGCGCCTGCTGCTGCGACCGCGGGGCCCGGACGACTTCGAGGCCTGCCGCCTCATGGACGGCGACCCGGAGGTGATCCGCTACGCCAGCGTTCCCTGGACCACTGCGCGAGAGCATCTCGCCTTCCTGCGGCAACGCATCGAGACCACCTATCCGCCGGGCCTCGGCTACTGGACCATCGCGGCAAAAGACGATCCCGACGGGTTTCTCGGCTGGGTCATGCTGCATCCCTACGACGTCGCCGGCGCCGAGGTCGAGATCGGCTGGCGGCTGATGCGGGCCGCCTGGGGCCGGGGCTATGCCACCGAGGCGGCGGCGCCCATCCTGGCGCAGGGCTTCCGCGACGGCGCGATGCAAGAGATCGTCGCCGACATTCATCCGGACAATGCCGCTTCGATACGGGTTGCCGAGAAGATCGGTCTGCGATTCACCGGAGAGGTGGACTGCGCGGGCGCACCGGCGCGGCGCTACGCCATTACGCGCACAAGCTGGGCCAGCCGTCACAGCGGCTGATTCGCGCTCAGCCGAAGACTGCCAGCAGCACGTAGAGGACGCCGACCACGGCCAGCGCCAAGAGGCGGCCGTCGAAGGTCTCGCGGCCTTCCTCGCGGCGCTGCCGTTCGACCTCCGCGAGGGAGCCGGCCTGCTGTTCCCTGGCCATGCGCAGGCGCGCCGCGGCCAGTTCGCCTTCGTAGTCGACTCCGCCGCCGATCATTGCGTCCTCCGCCTCAGGCCACTGTATCCAACCGCTCGCCGAACCGCCGCTGCACGGGATCCGCGTGGCGGGCGCTGACCGGCACCTGCTCGCCGTTGCGCAGGACAATTCTCATCCCGCGCCGGCCGTTCTTCAAGGCCGCGACGCCGGCATCGGCGACCCAAAAGGACCGGTGCACCTGCAGGCCGTCGAGGCCTTCCAGTTCACGCAAGGCATCGCCGAATCGATAGAGCGTGCAGAGGCCGCCCTCGGAGGTGATCACGCGCACATAGTGCTCTTGCGCCTGGACGGCGAAGATCTGGCCCTTCAAGGGCGGATCGAAGCGCTCCAGGAACGCCGGCGGGGCCGGGGGCGGGGCCGGGGGCGGAGCCGGGCGAATCGCGCGCGCCGGCGCCGGCGCCGCCTCCGTCGGCTGCTCCGGCACGCCGGGCCGCGCGCCGGCGCCGTCCTGCATCAGGCACTGCAACAGGCGCGGCACCAGGGTGAGGGCGCAGAGCGCCAGGTGATTGTCGAGATGGAGAAGCGTCTCGAAGGCGAAGAGGGACACCATGGCGCCGACGGGCTCGGCTTGGCCGCTGCTGTCCAGGCCGAATCCGTGTGGACCCAGTTCAGGCAGGCCGAGCAGCAGATCGAGCATGCTGACGCCAAGGGTGAAGAACGGCAGGGTGATGAGGGCGGAGGCCAGGGCCGGCCAGGCCCACGACAGCCCGACGGTGCGCCGCGGCGGCAGCGGGCTCAGTTCCAACAGGACGAGCGCGCCGGCGAACAGCAGATAGCCCATCAGCAGGCGGATAACCCAGTAGGCATAGCTGAAGACCAGCGGAAACTGGGCGAACGCCTGGCGCTCGTGGCCGCCCAGCAGCATGCCGACGAGCAGCGTGACGGCGAGGCCCCAGAGAGGCCAGGGAAGTTGGCTGGAGAGACCGCGCAGGGCCATTTCGGGCGCTCCATGGCAAAACATTTCATGCTGCATGAAAATGTTACCCCAAACTAAGCCCTGATGCAGCAATACTTTTTTTTGGCCTCCGGTCCGTCGGCCCGCGCCTCGGCAAATTCGAGAAATTTCCCCTGGCCGGGCCTATCCGCTAGTGTGAGCCGAGGATAGGATTCTCTGCAGAAGGTGGCGGCCCCCTCCGACCGGGTACATCGGGCGCCTCTGTGGGAACACGCCCCAAGTCTCCGGGTGGGGCTGTGCGACGTAAATCCCCTGCCCCCGGCGCCCGCCGCCACCTTCACCCCCTTTCCGGATGATCGCGGGGGCCAGTCCACAGAGCGGGCCGGTTCATCAAGGGAGTGCAGCCAGCGATGTCCGTCACCAGCCGAGCCCCTGCCGCGAGAACAAGTTCCCAGCAGGCCGACGGTCGCACCGGCCCGAAGATCACTCAGGAGATCATCGACCTCTACGACGAATACACCCACCTGACCCTGGACCGGCGCCGCTTCTTCGACCACCTGACGAAGCTGGCCGGTGGCAGCGCCGCCGCCTATGCCCTGCTGCCGCTGTTGGAATCAAACTACGCCCAGGCCGCCATCGTGGCGCCGGACGACAGCCGCCTGACGGTGGAAAAAATCTCCTTCCCCGGTGCCACCGGCGACGTGGCGGGCTACCTGGCGCGCCCGGCCGATGCGACGGGCCCACTGCCCGCAGTGCTGGTGATCCACGAGAACCGCGGCCTCAACCCGCACATCGAGGACGTCACGCGGCGCATCGCACTGGAGGGCTTTCTGGCCCTCGGCGTCGACTTCCTGTCGCCGGCCGGCGGCACGCCTGCCGACGAAGATCAGGCTCGCGAGATGATCGGCGCCCTCGACAGCCTGCAGACCATCCAGAACGCCGTCATGGCGGTCGACTTCCTGGCCAACCATCCGGACAGCACCGGCAAGGTCGGCGCGGTCGGGTTCTGCTGGGGCGGCGCCATGAGCAACCAGGTGGCGGTCAACGCGCCAGCCATCTCCGCGACAGTCGCCTACTACGGGCGCCAGCCGGCGGTCTCCGAGGTCGGGCGTATGACTTCACCGGTGATGTTGCATTACGCCGGCCTCGACGAGCGCATCAACGCCGGCATCCCGGATTTCGAGGCGGCCCTGAAGTCGAACGGCGTGCCCTACGAGCTGTTCGTCTACGACGGCGCCAACCACGCCTTCAACAACGACACCAATGCCGCGCGCTACGACAAGGTGGCGGCCGACCTGGCCTGGACACGCACGGTCGGCTTTTTCAAGGAACATCTGCGATAGAGCGGATCAGGCAAGCCAGGTAGGCACCCCCCACCTGATGCGGGGCGGCGTCCCCTGCCGCCCCGTCTTTTTTGTCCGGATCGCAAGCCTCCGGATAGCGCTGCAGCGGCGCCGAACGGGCTGGCGGTGGACTCCGGACGTTCCTGTCCGTATATGATGCTGAACCGTGGCGCCCCCGGGCCCGCGACGACTTTTCCGGACAGCAGTCCTGGCCTCAACCTCCCGGCAGACTTCCATGAGCGTCTCCGCGCAGCCCACCTCCGATTCGCCTGGCGGCGAGTCCCCCCGGCCGATCCTCGCCAGGCGGCGGCCGTCCCTGGGCATCCTCATCGCGGTGACCGCGCTGGGACCAATGGCGCTCAACATCTTCATCCCCTCCATGCCGGGCCTGGTGTCCGTCTTCGGCACCGACTACGGCACCATCCAGCTGACCCTCACGCTCTACCTCTTCGGTGTCGCCATTGCGCAGCTCTTCATGGGCCCGCTGTCCGACCGCTTCGGCCGCCGGCCGGTGCTGCTGGTCGGCATCGCGATGTTCCTCGCCGGCAGCCTGGCGGCGGCGCTGGCCGACTCCATCGCCATGCTGATCGCCGCGCGCATCCTGCAGGCGGTCGGCGGCTGCGCCGGCCTGGTGCTGGGCCGCGCCATCGTTCGCGACACTCACGGCCGCGACGAGTCCGCCAGCATGATCGGCTATATCACCATGGCCATGGTGGTGGCGCCGATGCTGGCCCCGCTTGCCGGCGGCTACCTCGACACTTGGTTCGGCTGGCGCTCGACCTTCTACGCGGTGCTGGCCATCGGCGCCGTGGTGCTCGCCCTCGCCTGGGTTCTGCTCCACGAAACCCACCACGATCGCCATGTCACCAGCAGCCCGCTGGCGATGCTGCAGGGCTTTCCTGTGCTGCTGCGCGATGCCGCATTCACCGGTTACGTCGTCAACGTCAGCTTTACCACGGCGGTGTTCTTCGCCTTCCTGGCCGGCGCCCCCTACATCATGGTCGAGATCCTGCAGCGGCCCTCCAACGAGTACGGCCTCTATTTCATGCTGAACGCGATCAGCTACATGGCCGGCAACTTCGCCTCCGGCCGCCTCGCCACGCGCGTCGGCGCCGAGCGCATGGTGTTCGCCGGCTGCCTGCTGGCGATCCTCGGCGTCGGCCTGCTCACGGCGCTGTCGCTGGCCGCCGAAATGACCCCGCTCTTTCTCTTCGGCCCGGTGATGCTGGTCGGCATCGGCAACGGGCTCAGCCTGCCCAGCGCGACGGCCAGCGCCATCTCGGTGCGCCCCGACCTCGCGGGAACCGCTTCCGGCCTCACGGGCTTCCTGCAGATGATGGTCGGCGCGCTCGCCACTCTGGTGGTCGGCAAGCTGCAGGACGACAGCGTCTACCCCATGGTGGCGGTGATGAGCACGGCGGCCATCATCGCCCTCCTCGGCTACGGCCTTGCCCGCCTGGCACCGGCGCTGCGCGCCAAGGCGGCGGCCGCCCCCGGCGACGACTGAGCGGCCTGGACGCATGCGGCTGGCCCTGGCCGATTGTCTCGCCAGCGCTTTGGCGATAAACAGGGCGGACCGAGAAGGAGAGCTTTCGTCATGCAGCCGACCGCCGCCGCCAGTCCGAGCGAGATATCAGAAATCACCGCCCGCATCCTGCTGGAGATCGAGGCGGTGCTGTTCCGCCCGGACGACCCTTTCATCCTGACCTCCGGACGCGCCAGCCCGGTCTACGTCGACTGCCGCAAGATCATCTCCTTCCCGCGGGCCCGGGCGCAGCTGATGGACTTCGCCTGCGACGTGATCCAGCGCGAGGCCGGCTATGAGTCGATCGACTGCATCGCCGGTGGCGAGACGGCTGGCATTCCCTTCGCCGCCTGGATCGCCGAACGGCTCGGGCTGCCGATGCTCTACGTTCGCAAGAAGCCGAAGGGATTCGGACGCGACGCTCAGATTGAGGGATATCTTCCCGAGGGCAGCCGGGTTCTGCTGGTCGAAGACCTCGCCACCGACGGCGGCTCGAAGCTGAACTTCGTCGATGCGATCCGCACGGCCGGGGGCCAGATCGCCCATACCTTCGTCATTTTCCACTACGGCATCTTTCCCGAAGGCGTCGCCGCCCTCGCCGAAAAAGGGGTACGGCTTCACGCCCTGGCCACCTGGTGGGATGCCCTCGCCGCCGCTGAGGATCGCGGCTATCTCTCCGCCGCACAGGTCCAGGAAGTGCGCCATTTTCTGCAGGATCCAGAAACCTGGTCGGCCACTCACGGCGGCAGGGAATCCGGCGAAACCGGAGACCGCGCCTCCGGCGTCTAAAGCCTTCGACGCACTTCCGGCGCGCAGGTTGATCGCGCAATCCACCAGTCGTGGCGACGCAACGTCCGATTAACCATAATCATATCCTTTTTTTGTCACTTGCACCCCTAGGGGGCGCTTCTCTTCAGCGCCAAAATCAGTAGTATCGGTGGTCCTGCTCGGGGACAGGGGTCGATGGGCGAAAACGAACGAAAAGACAGCGTCGTCAGGCGCGTGATGGCGGCATTGGAATCCGCATCCGAAGGCAGCCAGGAACTGGACTGCATGATCAGCTATGCCCTGGAGCTTGCGCGGGGCGAGTTCGATCAGGTCATGATGGAACTGTTGGTCAACGAAGGTTTTTCCTGGAATGTCATCGCCGAGATCTGGGAGGGCAAGGTCGCGCCCTACACGCAGTCGCTCGACTGCAGCATCGAGGGTGAAAACATCGCCTTCGTCATGAAGTCCGAACGGCGCGAACAATGGGCGGCTGTCCACAAGGCGGGCGACGGCGAGGAATATGTCGCCTGGGCACGCACCGAGATTCTGGCGCGCAGGCTGGCGGGGCTGAAGGGCCTCCTCTCCGACGCCGAAAAGCACCCGGGCTGGCAGAGTTCGGGAGCGGTCGGCGAGGAAGACGCCTCCGACGACGACCCCGCAGACCCAGAAAAGCTCCGCATGCTTTCCGCCGCCGGCGGCTCGGCAAGGGATGCCGAGAACTGGACCGTGCTGTTCTAGGAAAGAACGTCAGGCTGGCGCCGGGCCGGACGGCTGCCGATGCCACCGGCGCCCCGGCCGGATGATTTAGCAGAAGGGCCGTCATCAGCATGAAGCGCGACAGCCGGCGATCCGAAGAATCGGTCCCCTACGTCATCGTCGTCGGCAGCGAGAAGGGCGGCACCGGGAAGTCGACCACGGCAATCCATCTCGCCGTGGCCCTGATGAAGTTCGGCTTCCGCGTCGGCACCATCGACCTCGACGCCCGCCAGGGCACCCTGTCCGCCTTCTTCCGCAATCGCTCGGCCCAGAACGGACAGAGCGGCCGCGCACTGGAGTTGCCAAAGCACCGCGCCATCCTGCGCTCGACGGCCGGCGAGCCGGCGGCGGCGGAAGCGGATGAGGCCGGCCGACTGCAGGATGCCTTCGACGATCTCGCCGACTGCCATTTCATTGTCGTGGACACGCCCGGTAGCGACTCCTACCTCTGCCGCCTCGGGCACAGCCGCGCCGACACCCTGGTCACGCCGCTGAACGACAGCTTCCTCGACATCGAGGTGCTGGCCCGGATCAACCGCGAGCGCCGCGAGGTGGAAGCGCCCAGCGTCTACAGCCAACTGGTCTGGGAACAGAACAACCAGCGCGTCGTCGCAGGGCGGCCGCCCATCGACTGGGTGGTGCTGCGCAACCGCCTGGCGCACCTCGAGGCGCGCAACATGCGGGAGGTTTCGGCGCTGCTGTCGCTGCTCGCCAAGCGCATCGGTTTCCGCCTGGCGCCGGGCATCGGCGAGCGGGTGGTGTTCCGCGAACTCTTCATGTCGGGCCTGACCGCGCTCGATCTGCCCGAGGCCGGCGAAGGACACGGCGAAACAAACAGCCACACCTCGGCGCGGCGCGAGATTCAGGATCTCCTTCAGGCGATCGGACTGTTCGACGCCGAGACGGCGTGAAGGCCGGCGTTCACCCGGGTTAGCGCGGTCGTTCCGCCTGCTGGTGCACCGCCGAGGACGCTTCGCCAGGCAAATCCTCGGCCACTTCGGTAGCCGGCTCCTCTGCAGGTGCGGCGCGCCGCACAACCAGGCAACCCTGGCCAAGCGCCTCGAGTCGGCGGCAGAGTTCACGGGCAATCCCGAGATCCTCTATGGCCCCGCTGCGCACGCGGTAAAAGGTGCCCGCGCCCTCCACGCTGGCTTCCTGGACGCGCAGGTCGAGGTCTCCTAGAAGTTTCGGAAAAGCCCCCTCCAGGCGGTCCCGTTCGCGCTGGGCATCGCCGTTCTGGCGAACCGATGCCACCTGCACTTCGTAGTCGCCGTCCTGCGACACGCGGAAAGCCTCCGCCCCCGCCGACCGCATCGCGGCCGCGGCGCCGGCCGGCTTGGGCTTCGGCAAGGCAATCGCCACCGCCGGCGCTTCGGTCGGCGCGCCGCCGCGCGGCAAATCGACACCGCCTTGAATCTCTCCCTCGATGCGCTCCAGGTCGCTGCGCGGCGCCACGGACGACCCGTCACCACCATCGGGCTCGGCCAGCGGCGCGGGGATGGCGACCCTGCCACGCTCGGTCTTGGGGACCAGGCTGAAGGCATTGGCGCCGGGAACCAGCGAGGTGCCGGGCAGCACCACCCACTCGCCGTTGGCGTCGGCCCTCACGGAGGCGATCGGGCTGCCGTTGTTGAGCAGGATCCATTCGCTGAAGGGCACCGCCCGGCCGGCGATGATCGACTGGCCGTCGGGCTCGATGCGGATGATGTCGAAGGACGGCTCCGGCGCGTCGACCTCCGCCATGGGCGCGGCAGCCGCCGCAACGTCAGCCGTTGCCGGGGGCGCCGCCGCCTCGGGATGAGGCTCGACCGCATCCGCCGCCGGCGGCGTCGGCGGCGCCGCCTGCTGCACCGGTTCGGCGGCTGGCGGCTGGCCGGGCGTGCCGGAGAAGGCCAGATAGGTTCCGAAACCGAGGGCCACGCCGAGCGCCACCACGGCGGCGCTTCGCCACCAGAACCCTTGCGATGAGGGGCTGTGAGCTACCGGGCTGTGCCGCGTCGCGCCGGCCGGCTGCGCCGCCGCCCGACTCAGCGTCGCCGTTGCGGCAATCGGCGGCACAGATACCGGCGCCGATCCGGCATCGACCCGAGTCGATGTCTCGCCCGCCTCGGCCTTTGCGCCCTCGCCCACCGCCGCAGTTTCCGCTGTCTCCGCGTCTTGCGGTGCGACGACGATCGTAGTGTCGGCGTCTGGGGTGCCGGCCTCCGGAGTGCCGAGCTCGGGCGCATCTATGATTTCCTGCACGGCCGCCGCCTCGACGATGACAGGCGCTTCGGCGACCGGGTCCGATGCGGCGACCACCACCTCGGCTTCGGCGGAAACGGCTTCGTCCGGCGGCCCCTCCGGCGGTGCGTCCTCGATGGCCGCGACGTTGGCGTCGCCGGAAACAGTTTCGACCTCGTCCGTCTCGACCTCCGCCTTGTCGACATCGGGGGCGACGGGTTCGGGCGCCGCAATGCCGACCGACCGATCCTCGGGCGCAGGCAGACGCTGTTCGCTTCGCCGCAGCGAGCGGGCGCCTCGGTCCAGAAGGCTGGCGGCCGGCGCCGGCTCCGAGGTGGCGGCTTCGGCACTAACCTGGGCCTCGACGAAGGCCATCAGAGGCAACTCGGTGGAGGGCTTCGGTTTGCGCCGGGCGCTGCCGTTCGTCGCCGCCTTTGTGGCGGCCGCCCCTGCAGTGCCGGGCCCGGTGGACTCCAGTTCGGAGATCAGCAGTCTTGCCGGCGAGGCCTTGCCCTTGCGCGCGAACAGGCTGCTGGTCAGAGAAGCGGCCTTCTGCTGGGTCATTCTCAGGCCCTGCCCTCGGCCTTCGTCTGCTCCGCCACGGCGGCAAGCTGGCCGGGGATCGACGGCAACCGGCGCCGCCGCACCGCGCCGCCGTTCAGGCGGTCACGCAGATAGTCCCAAAGCTCGGCGATCTCTTCTGCCGAACGCGACTCGCCCGGCAATTCCATCACCGTGCGCCCGTCGATCATCGCCGCAGCGAAACCGACGCGCTGGTGGACGATGGCCGGCGCCAGGGGGCCGTACTGCGACAGCAGGGCGACCGCCTCTGTCGTGATACGCGCCCGCGCCGCCGCCCCGTTGACCACGAAGACCAGCGGCTTGCCGAGATGTTCGACCAGTTCCATGGTTGAGCCGATGGAACGCAGGTCGTGGGGGCTCGGCCGGGTCGGGATCACCACGAGGTCCGCGACCCTGATCACGTCGGCGATGGTGGAGGTGAGCGCCGGCGGCGTGTCGATGACCAGAAGCTCCAGCCCATGGGCAGCCAACTCCCGGATGTCCTCCGCCAGGCGCGGCACCGAGGTCTGGATGAAGAAGGGATTGGGCGCCGTGCGCTCGTTCCACCAGTCCGCCAGGCTCCCCTGGGGATCGACGTCGATCAGGCCGACCGGCCCGCCGCCGTCCAGTTCCGCCTGGACCGCAAGGTGTCCTGCCAGGGTGGTCTTTCCGGATCCACCCTTCTGGGATGCAACAACCAGTACTTTCAACCTGCTCGCCCCCCGAATTCCTCAGATGAGCCGGTATTACTTGGCGCGCCGCGGCCCGTCGCGGCACCCTGGCTCCCGTCGCGTCCGATGCCCAAGACTAGTCGCAGGCGATGCGGAGCGAAAGTTACTATTTAGTTAACATCTACTATATGTAGCGTCCCATGGGAAGGCGAAGCTGCAGGTCTTGCGTGAAAATCCTTTATCCACAGGGTGTAGAGCCAGCTCCGCGGGCGCCGCCAAGCCACCTCCTGCGCAACCTGTAGGCAAACATACGCCGGGCCACTTGAGCGCAAGGCGATACCACCGTCCCTTCCGGTGCCGGACATCTCCTGGAAATCGGCAGGAAATAACCAGAAATTGAAGAAGGCCGCCAATTCCTTCGACGAGATATAGATAAAATTTGTGATAATCTTAGTATAAATCAGAATAAAACTGCTTTATATTTAAAGATTTACTTAATGTTGACCTCCTATTATTATTTCAGGCTGATTAGATGCCTGGACTGTGTGTGGAGGAAAAGATGCAGATCCAACCAGGTCCGGTGCCGCTGGCCAATACCGGCACAGTGGCTGCCGGCAATACCCAGGAGGTCGCTCCTGTGGCCAAGGCGGAAACGCCGCGGCCGGTGGACGCGGCTCCGAAAGACCCGCCGCCGCGGTTTCCCTATCCCGAACCGAACCGGGGGCAGGAAATCGATATCGAGGCCTGACTTCAGGCCAGAACGCCGCCAGCCTCGGGGGACGATATGCCGTGGCACCCAAGGCTCCGAAGGGGATGAGGTCTCGTCCCCTTCGGAGTTTTTCTTTTTGCCGGCTACCCCTTGCCGTTCCCACCGCCCTGAAGAACACTTGTGGAGTATGGCCGGGACGCCATATACAGCAGGTAACGAGAACGCTTCCGGGGTTACCGGAGCGAGCGTCGGGGGATCCGGCTTCGCAGCGTCTCGCGCCAACAATGCCGTGAAGCTGACAAGCTGCTTCGGCGAGCGGACGATGACGGGCGGTTCACCATGTCTGTAGAACCCAGGCGTACGGCGCCGCTGAGGCGGAACCTCAGCTTCCTGCGCCGCTGGCTGCACAATCCCAAAGCCGTAGGCGCCGTGGTGCCCAGTGGCCGCAGCCTGGCCAGCGCCATGGCGGCGGAAATCGACCTGCAGGCGCCGGGTGCCGTGGTCGAGCTGGGTGGCGGTACCGGCAACATCACCGCCGCGCTGCTCAAGGCCGGCGTGGCGGCCGGGAACCTGGTCGTCGTCGAACGGGATCCGGCCCTCGCCGGGGTGCTTGCGGCACGTTTTCCGGATGTTCGGGTGTTGCAGGGAGACGCCGCAGAGCTGCGGCGATTGCTGCGCCGCGCCGGCATCGGTCCGGTCAAGGCTGTGGTCTCCGGCCTGCCTCTCCTCGCCATGCCCGACCGCGTCTGCCTGCGGATCATCGCCGAGGCCATGGAATCTCTCACCGAAGGCGGCGTGCTGGTGCAGTTCACCTACGGCCTCGCCTCACCGGTATCCCGCCGCATCCTCGGTCGGCTTGGCCTCGAGGCACAGCGCGCCGCCTGGGTGGTCGACAATCTCCCCCCGGCCAGCGTATGGCGCTACCGCGCCGAGGCCGAGGCCCTGGACGACAGGCGCAGCGCCTAGCAATCCGCCGGCACGGCTATTCGGCCGCGATCTGCCGCAAGGCCCGGGTGGGCTTCTTCACCGAACGACGCTTCGCCTCCGTAGTGCGGATCATATCCCGCACCCTTGGCTGAATCTCGGTGCGCCAACGCATGCCGTTGAACACGCCGTAGTGCCCGACGCCCGGCTGGACGTAGTGATAGTGGTCGTCGGCCGGGATGTTGCCGCAGAGGTCATGGGCCGCTTCGGTCTGACCGAGACCGCAGATGTCGTCATGCTCGCCCTCGACCGTGAGCAGCGCCGTCCTGCGGATCTTGCCGCAGTCGACTGGCCGCCCGCGGTGCGTCATGCGGCCGTCCGGCAGGGCGTGTTCCTGAAACACCAGCCTCACAGTCTGCAGGTAGAACTCCGCCGTCAGGTCCATCACCGAGAGGTACTCATCGTAGAAGCGCTGGTGCTGCTCCACCGAATCGCAGTCGCCGGCGATAAGGTGACGGAAGAGATCGGCATGGGCATCCATGTGGCGTTCGAGGTTCATGGTCATGAAGCCGGAAAGCTGGATGAAACCAGGATAGACGCAGCGCAGCGCCCCGGGATTGGGCAGCGGCACGCTGTGGATCACCGTGCGCTCGAACCACGAAAGCGGCCGCGACGCCGCCAGTTGGTTCACCGCCGTGGGGTTGCGCCGGGTGTCGATCGGTCCGCCCATCAGCGTCATGGAAGCGGGCTGCAGCGGGTCGTCCTGATCCGCCATCGCCGCCACCGCCGCCAGCACGGGCACCGATGGCTGGCACACGGCGATGACGTGGGTATCGGGACCGATAAACCGGATGAACTCGATGACGTAGTCGACGAAGTCCTCAAAATCGAAGCCGCCGTACACCAGGGGCACCAGGCGGGCGTCGCGCCAGTCGGTCACGTAGACGTCGTGCTCCGGCAGCATCGCCTTGACCGTACCGCGCAGCAGAGTCGGATAGTGGCCGGAAAGCGGCGCCACGATCAGCACCTTCGGATCGCGGCGGCCAGCGGCCCTCTCCCCGCCGCGCTTGAAATGCAGCAGGTCGCAGAACAACTTGGAGTGGACGACCTCCGGAGTGACCGGGGTCGGCTGCCCGGAAATTGAGATTTCGTCGATGCCCCAGTCCGGCTTGCGGTAGCGCCGGGTGACGTTCTCGAACACCTCGCAGGCGGCAGCCATCGCCTTGCCGGCGGCGGTGTAGGCCACGGGACTGAAGGCGCTGCGGCAGAGATAGCGCAGGGCATCGGACTGCGCGCGCAGCGGCTGCACCGCAGCATGGGTCATTTCATAAGCGTGATACAACAACGCGGTTCGATCCCCAGAGTTGGCGCGCCCCGTCGCGCACTCCCTTGTGCTGCCTTATGATTCTTCCAGGGGCCCGGCTCGCTCCGCCCCGCCGCGCCGCCGTGGCAGCCGATATTGCGACGCAACATGACCCTAGCACCGCGAATCTCGGAGGGCGAAGCGAAAAGTCGCAGCTCGCGGCGGCGCGCGCCAGGCGCGGCGTCGCCCTTTGACTCAAGTCAATGCCCTGCCACACCAGCGAAAATAGCCTTCTCACCGGCTTCAGCGGCGCCGCGGCGGCGCCCGGAGCCGCTGGTCGGACGCCGAGGATGGCGCCGAAATGGTCAAGAAGGAATGAAGAGCATGGCCGGCATCATCGATTCCCTGCGCGGCGATCATTCCCGGCTGACCAGGCTGCTGGATGCGCTGGAACGTCAGATCGGCGCCTTCGAAGACGGCGGACTCCTCGACTTCGCGATCGTCGACGGCATCCTGCACTACTGCCGCAGCTATCCCGACCGCCACCACCACCCCTGTGAAGACCTGGTTTTCGACAGCCTCGGCCGCCGCAATCCCCAGGCCGCCGCCGCGGTCGGCGACCTGCGCGGCGAACACGCCAAGATCGCCGCGATGACCGCCGCCTTCGCGGAGAGTCTCGATGCCGTCGAACAGGAGGTTGCCATGCAGCGGCAGACCTTCCTCGAGGCCGCGAAGGCGTTCCTTGCCGCCTACCGCAACCACATCAAGATGGAGGAGAAGCTGTTCTTTCCCGCCGCCGAGCGCCACCTGACGGCGGAGGACTGGCGGACCATCGCCGGGCAACTCGAACCTCGCACCGACCCGCTGTTCGAGCGCCGCGAGGACGCGCGCTTCGATGCGCTCTTCAAGGAGATCGTGGACTGGGACAGCCAACTGCCGCGCGGTGCCTGAGCCACCAATGCCGGCGACTGCGTCGGGTTGGGGCTGGTTACGGGGCGCCCTCGGCCCTATGATCCCGGCGGACGATCAGACAAGCGACAACAACCCGGCGGGCAGGCAAGATGAGCGAAGACGACGCGGCACAGAACATGGCGGTGTTCTGCGATTTCGAGAACGTGGCCCTCGGCGTCAAGGACGCCAAGTACGCCGCCTTCGATATCGGCCGGGTGTTGGAGCGCCTGCTTCTCAAAGGCGACATCGTCGTCAAGAAGGCCTACTGCGACTGGGCGCGCTACAAGGACTTCAAGGCGCCGATGCACGAAGCGGCCTTCGAGCTCATCGAGATTCCCCATGTCCGCCAGTCGGGCAAGAACTCCGCTGACATCCGCCTGGTCGTCGACGCCCTCGACCTCTGCTACACCAAGCCGCACATCGACGGCTTCGTCATCATCAGCGGCGACTCCGATTTCTCGCCCCTGGTCAGCAAGCTGCGCGAGAACAACAAGACGGTGATCGGCGTCGGCGTCAAGAACTCGACCTCGGAACTGCTGACCGCGAACTGCCACGAGTTCATCTACTACGACGACCTGATCCGCGAGCAGGACAAGCAGCGCAAAGCCAAGCGCAAGCGCAGCGCCGCCAAGAACGCGCCCAAGCCGAAACCCGACAGTGCCGAAGCCCTGAAGCAGGAAGCTTTCGACCTCGTCACAGAGGTGATCGACGACCTCTTCAAGGAGCGCGGCCAGCAGGAGAAGGTCTGGGGATCGATGGTCAAGCAGACCCTGAAGCGCCGCAAGCCCGGCTTCAACGAGAGCTACCACGGCTTTCGCGGCTTCGGCCAGCTCCTCGAGGAAGCCGAGAAGCGCAAGCTGCTGGAACTGGAGCTCGACGAGAAATCGGGCGGCTACATCGTCAAGCGGCTGCTGCAGGAAGACTGAACGGCTCAGCCGGCGATGACCACCTCGCCCAGGATCGCCGCGAAGTGACAGGCCGCGGCGGCCAGCACCAAAGCGTGCCAGATGGCGTTGTGGAAGGGCAGCCGGATCCAGAGGTGGAACACCACGCCGAGGCTGTAGAGCAGGCCGCCGCCGACGATCAGGGCGAGCCCTGCCGGCGAGAGGGCCGCCACCAGCGGCTCCAGAACCGCCAGAATGCTCCAGCCGAGCAGCAGGTAGGCGACCACCGAGAGACGGTCGAAGCGCCGCGGCCAAAACAGCTTCAGCGCCGCACCGCAGAGCGCCACCGCCCATACGAAGACCAGCAAGCCGACCCCCGTGGCACCGCCCAGGGCGACCAGCATGAAGGGCGTGTAGCTGCCCGCGATCATCACGAAGATGGCGGCGTGATCGAGTCGCCGGAACATCGCTTTGCGGTTTGGCGCCTGCGTCAGGTTGTAGAGCGCCGAGCAGGACAGCATGGCGAGGAGGCCGGCGGCATAGAGTCCCAAGGCCAGCCACAGCAGCGCGTCGGCCCGCGGCAGCGCCGCGAGTGCCAGCGAGGCGGCGGCGGCCAGGCCGAACGCAAGTCCCAGCAGATGCACGGCGGCATCCGCGATCCTCTCGGGGCGACTGTACTGCGGGTGAATGGCGTAGCTGTCGACCATCGGCGTTACTCGGGCCCGTCTATCGACCACAAAAAGTTAGCGCGACCCCGACGCGGTTCGCAAGCCTCCGCCCCTACCGTTCCTTAGTCGCGCCCTTCCAGGTCCATCTTCAGGCTGAACAGTTCCAGCATGTCCTTCAGCACCACCACGCCGACCAACCGGTCGCCGACGGCGACCACGAGGCGGCTGTTGCCGGTGCGGTTCATCAGGGCCATGGCCTCGATGGCGTCCATGCCGGGATCGACCGTGTTCTCCTCGGTACAGGGGGCCATGAGGTCGCCGACGGTCAGGTAAGGCCACTTTTCGCGGGACTCGGCCTTCAATTGGCGCACCGAGATGCAGCCCACAAGCTGCCCGTCGGAGACCACGGGGAAAAGATCGTAGTGGTAGTGGTAGACGTAGTCTCCGACAAAGCGGTCCAGCGTCAGGCCGGGGGCGACGGCGACGGTTTCGTGAGTCATGAAGCGGCGCACCGGCTCGCCCTCGAAAACGCTGCGGCTGAGCATCTGCTAGTAGGAGGATGCCGCCGCGCCGCGCACGAACATGCCGATGAGGAACCACCACATGCCACCGATGAAATTGCCGCTGACGACGTTCAGCACGCCGAGCGCCATGAGCAGGAACCCGAAGGTCTTGCCGGCGTTCGAGGCGATTCGCGTCGCCTGCCTGAGGTCGCCGCGCCAGTGCCACAGCGCGGCACGCAGCACGCGCCCGCCGTCCATGGGAAAGGCGGGGATCAGGTTGAAGGCGCCGAGCAGCAGATTGATGAAGGCGAGGTAGTCCAGCACCCCGTTGATCGGCACCGGCAGCGCCAGCGCCTCGCCGAGAGCGGCGGCCAGAAAGAACACGGCGGCGAGGAGGAAGCTGGCCAGGGGACCGGCGATCGCCATCCAGAACTCGACCTTGGCGCTCTTCGGCTCCTCCGCCATCTCTGCGACGCCGCCGAAGATGAAGAGGGTGATGCCCTTGATCGGCAACCCATAGTGCCGTGCCACCACGGAGTGGGAGAGCTCGTGGAAGATCAGCGAGAACACCAGGCCGAACATCCCGGCCAGGCCCATCCACCAGTAGGTGGCCGGGGCCAGGCCCTCGTACCAGAAGGGAAACACGCCGAGCGCGAGCGACCAGGTGATCAGGACGGCCAGCAGCAGCCAGCTGATGTCGACCCGGATCTTGAAGCCCAGCAGTTCGAAAACCGTGATACTGCGTCCGTTCATGCCTTGCCCGTCCCGTTTCCCGGCGCTCTGCCGGCGCTTCCCGCCCTCGTCGCGTGAATCCTGAATATAAGCGACCCGTGATGCTTTCCAACCGCGGCCCGGCCGGAAACGGACGCGGGGCGGTCGCTATCGGCCGTAAGACAGGCCCTTCGCGGAACTGCCCGGGTCGGGTAGGATGACCGTCAAGCACGAGCGTTTGCCAGCGAGGGGGCTGAGCATGCTGAAGCTGAAACTGCCGGCCGCCCCGGCGGCGATCCTGGTAGCGACGATCCTGGCAACGGCCCTGGCCACGGCCGTGGGAGGTACCGCCGCCCCGGCCGCCGCCGAGGAACTGCGCATCGGCATCTCGCAATATCCGACGACGCTGCACCCCAGCCGCGAGGCCTCGGTCGCCAAGTCCTACGTGCACGCCATGACGCGGCGGCCGATGACGGTCTACGACCAGCAGTGGGAGCTGATCTGCATGCTCTGCACCGAACTGCCGTCCATCGAGGCCGGCACCGCGGTGCCGGAAGATCTGCCCGACGACGTCGAAGGCTACGGCGACGGCCGCGGCATCGCCCTCAGGTACAGCATCCAGCCGGACGCGACCTGGGGCGACGGCACACCGATGACCACCCGCGACGTCATGTTCACCTGGCGCGCCGGGCGCCACCCGACCGCCGGCGTCGGCAACCTGGAACTCTACCGCCGCATCTATGCCATCGACGTGATCGACGACAAGACCTTCGTGTTGCACGCCGACCGCATCTCCTTCGAGTACGCGGCCATCAACGACTTCCTGCTGCTGCCCGCCCACATCGAGGAGCCGATCTTCGACCGCTCGCCGGAGGAATATCGCAACCGCACCGCCTACGACACCGACCCGACCAACCCCGGACTTGCCTTCGGGCCCTACCGCATCGTCGAGGCAGTGCCCGGCTCGCGCCTTGTTCTGGAGCGCAATGAAACCTGGTGGGGCAAGGCGCCGGTCTTCGACCGGATCACCATCCTCTCCATCGAGCAGACCACCGCGCTGGAAGCGAACCTGCTGTCCGGCAACGTCGACATGATCGCCGGCGAACTCGGCCTGACCCTCGACCAGGCTCTCGCCTTCGAAAAGCGCCACGGCGACAGGTACCAGGTGATCTACGAGCCCGGCCTGCTCTACGAGCATATCGACCTCATGCTCGAGAACCCGATCCTGCAGGACAAGCGGGTGCGCCAGGCGCTGGTCTATGCCATCGACCGCGAAACGATCAGCGAAAGGCTGTTCGAAGGGCGGCAGCCGGTTGCCCACAACACCGTCTCGCCGCTCGACTGGGTCTACAACGAAGAGGCCAGGCAGTATCGGCACGATCCCGCCAAGGCGGCCGAACTGCTCGATGCCGCCGGCTGGAGCGACCTGCGCGGCGGCATCCGCCACAACGCCGCGGGCCAGCCCCTGCAGTTCGAGTTCATGACCACCGCTGGCAGCCGTATCCGCGAGCTTGTGCAGCAGGTGCTGCAGAGCCAGTGGAAACAGGCCGGCATCGACATGCGCGTGCGCAACGAGCCGCCGCGGGTGTTCTTCGGCCAGACGTTGCATGAACGACGCTTTACGGGCCTCGCCATGTACGCTTGGGGCAAGGGGCCGGAGCACGTGCCGCGCACCACCCTGCATTCGGATCAGATCCCGACCGCGGAGAACGGCTGGTCGGGCCAGAACTATCCCGGCTTCCGCAACGAGGAGATGGACGAGCTGATCGAGGCGATCGGCGTGGAGTTGGATCGCGAGAAGCGCAAAGCGATGTGGGACCGGGTGCAGGAGATCTATGCCGAGGAGGTCCCGGTGATCTCGCTCTACTGGCGCGCCAACCCCTACATCCTGCCGAAGTGGCTGCAGGGCGTCCGCCCGACCGGCCAGATGGCCTCGTCCTCGCTGTGGATCGAGGACTGGACCGTCGAAGGACGCTGACCGGGGCATGCTCTCCTATCTCACGCGGCGGCTGACCGAATCGTTCCTCGTCCTCGCCGCGATGTCGCTGGTGATCTACGGCCTGATCGGGCTCATGCCGGGCGACCCCATCGACATCATGATCTTCTCCGACCCGGAGATGACGCCGGAGGAGGCCGCGCGCCTGCGCGCCGTCTACGGCCTCGACCAGCCGATCCTGAGCCGCTACCTCGCCTGGCTCGGCAACGCGCTGACCGGCGACTTCGGCTATTCGCGGCTCTACAACCAGCCGACCCTCGACATCCTGCTGCCGCGGCTCGGCAACACGGTGATCCTGATGGGGGTGAGCTTCGTGCTCGCCCTGGCCATCGCCCTGCCGGCCGGCATCTACGCCGCCACCCGGCCCCAGAGCGTCGTCGACCATGCCATCAACCTCGTCGCCTTCGCCGGCATCTCCGTGCCGCCCTTCTGGCTCGCGATCCTGCTCATCATCCTCTTCGCCGTCACCCTCGGCTGGCTGCCGTCCGGCGGCATGGGCGACGGCCGCGACTTCTGGGCCGACCTGCGCTACCTGGTGCTGCCGGTGACCGCGCTGACCATCGCCACCGTCGGCGGCATCATCCGCTTCATGCGCGCGGCCGCCATCGAGGCGCTGCGCCAGGACTACGTGCGCACGGCCTTCGCCAAGGGCTTGAGCGGGCGCCAGGTGGTGCTCGGCCACGTGCTGCGCAACGCCATGATCCCGGTGGTCACCATCCTGGCGCTGCAGATGGGCAACCTGTTTTCCGGCGCGCTGATCACCGAGCAGATCTTCGCCTATCTCGGCATGGGCAAGACCATCTACGACGCCGTGATCGGCAACGACTACAATGTCGCCCTGGCCGGCCTGCTGCTGGCCACTCTGACGGTCCTGCTGGCCAACCTGGTGGCCGACCTCGCCTACGGCTGGCTCGACCCCCGGATCAGCTACCGATGAAGCCGGGCCGACGATGACCGCGCCGGACCACCCACACGGCCTGCTGGCCGCCGAGGCCGCCCACGCCCGCGGCAGCGCCCTCACCGTGCGGCAGATCTTCCGGCGCCGCTTCCTGCGCCACGGCCTTGCCGTCGGCAGCCTGACGTTTCTCGTCCTGCTGGGCCTTGCTTCGGCCGCCGCGCCGCTGGTGGAACACTACCTCGGCGTCGACGGCAACCTGGTCGACCTCTTCAATGCCCGGCAGCCGCCATCGGCCGCGCACCCCCTGGGCACCGACGAGCTGGGCCGCGACCTGCTGGTGCGCCTGCTCTACGGCGGCCAGGTGTCGCTGGTGGTGGGCCTCGCGGCGGCGCTCTGCGCGGCCGTCATCGGCACCCTGCTGGGCCTATCGGCCGGATACTACGGCGGCCGTCTCGACAGCCTGCTGATGCGCTTCACCGACGGCGTCATCGCCCTGCCGATCCTGCCGCTGCTGATCATCCTGGCCGCCATCGACCTCGGCAAGCTTGGCCTGCCGCAGTCGGTCGTCGGCTCGGAGAGCGTCAGCATCTACCGCATCGTCTTCCTCATCGCCCTGGTCGGCTGGACCACGGTGGCGCGCCTGGTGCGCGGCGCCACCCTGACCATGAAGACGCGGGAGTTCGTACGCGCCGCCGAGGCGCTGGGCGCCTCGGCACCGCGCATCATGCTGGTACACATCCTGCCCAACGTGGTGTCGCCGATCATCGTCGCCACCACGCTGTCGATCGGCGGCATCGTGCTGCTGGAATCGGTGTTGAGCTTCCTCGGCCTCGGCATCCAGCCGCCGCTGCCCTCCTGGGGCAACATGCTGACCTCGGCGCAGGAACTGATCTGGGACTCGCCGGCCCTGGCGATCTACCCGGGCCTGCTGATCTTCGTGACGGTGATCGCCTTCAACTTCCTCGGCGACGGCATGCAGGACGCCCTCGACCCGCGCGCCCTGCATCGCGAAGACTAAACAGAGACCTAGCTGGCCGGCTCGCCTTCGGGCGCCGCTTCGGGGTCTTCTTCGGTTTCTGGCTCGGGCTCGGGCTCGGGCTCGGGCTCGGGTTCGGGCGGCCGGACGACGGCCACCGTCGCCTGGTCGGTGCCGTAGAACACCATGGTGACCTCGCCCTCGAAGTCCGCCGGCGCGCGATAGCCGATGGCGCGCACCGGCACGTTGCCGCCGCAGAGCACGGCAAGGCTCTGGCCGGTGCCGGCATCGTAGATCTCACCGGCGGCCGGCGCCTGGCCGGTGCCGCCGAACATCTCCCCGGCGGCCGTCTCGAAGGTCGGCGGCGGCATGCCGCAGAGCCGCGAGCGCACGCCGTAGACGACGACCTCCTGCCCCGGCTCCACGGTAAAGCTGCCCCCGAGAGGGATTCGCGGCGGATCGGAAGCATAATAGCCCCGCGGGCCGGTGCCGCAGCCGGACAGGCCCAAAGCCATGACGAGCGCGAAAGCGCCCCATCTATGCCCCCTCATCGTACCCCCTTCAACAGACGACGGCCTTGCCCCGAGCGCCCCCCTTGCGAGGGAGGCGGTCGGGTTGGTGCGGGCGAAGGTACTAAGACCGGCCGTATCCCGTCAAACCGCAATGGGCCCACCCGGCCCGCGGCGGCCGCCGAGCAGGAAGGCCAGCGCGGCCCCGGCCAGGAATCCGCCGGCGTGGGCCTTCCAGCCGACCGCCGCGCCGGCCAGGAAGTCGCCGAGGCCGGTGATGCCCAGCACCAGGTTGAGTCCCAGGAAGACCCCCACGAAAACCAGCGCGCGGCGGCGCTGGTCGAGGCCACCGCCGGCGAACATGAAGCGTGCCGCCGCCCCGGTCATGCCGTAGACCGCGCCGGAGGCGCCGATCAGCGCCAGCGGCTCCGGCCCGCGGAACCAGAACTCCGCCAGCGCGCCGGCCGCCGCGGTGAGGGCGAAGAGCAGCAGGTAGCGGACCAGCCCCAGGTGACGCTCGACGAAGCTGCCGAAGGCCAGCAGGAAGCCGAGATTGAGGGCCAGGTGCATGAGATTGGCATGCAGGAAGGCGTGGGTGACCAGGGTCGCCAGGCCGGCAAGCCCCGGCGTCTCGGCGCCCGGCGGCCAGAACACCGTGGAAATGAAGGCGAAGTTGCCGAACAGCCAGCTCCAGGCTCGCCCCTCGAGCTGGCTTTCCACCAGGAACACCGCGACCATCGCCAGCCCGAGCCAGAGCGTCCCCGGCGGTAGGTTGAACATCGGCTCATACCGGCGCGGCGGCGGCGAGGAGTCGGTCGGATCGGGTTGAGGCGACATCAAGAGCCGATGTGAGGCCTCCGCCCTGCGATGGCAAGCGGAAAGCTCCCCCGCCAGCCGCGGCCCCTTCCCCCTGGCAGGCCAGCCACCGTCACTTCGCCAGCGTCTGCTCCACCAGCGTCGCCCAATAGCTGGCGCCGATCACCGAGACCTCGTCGTTGAAGTCGTAGTGCGGGTTGTGCACGGCGCAGCCGCCGGGGCCGCCCTCGGTGCCGTTGCCGAGCCAGACGTAGCAGCCGGGCCGTGCCTGCAGCATGTAGGCGAAGTCCTCCGAGCCCATCAGCGGCTCGGCGCCGGCCACCACCTTGTCCTCGCCGACCACGCGGGCGGCGACCGCCGCGGCGATCCCGGTCTCCGCCTCGCTGTTGACCAGCGCCGGGTAGCGCCGCTCGTAGCGCAGGGTCATGGTGGCGCCCTGGGACTCGCAGACGGCGCGGGCGATGCGCTCGATGTCCCGCTCCATGCGGTCCTGGGTGTCCTTGCGGAAGGAGCGCACGGTGCCGCGGATGACGGCGGTCTCCGGGATCACGTTCCAGGTGTCGCCGGCGTGGAACTGGGTGACGCTCACCACCACCGGGTCGAGGGGCGCCGTGCGCCGGCTGGCGATGGTCTGCAGCGCGGTGACGATCTGGGCGCCGGTCACCACCGGGTCGATGCCGAGCTGCGGCATGGCCGCATGAGTGCCCTTGCCGGCAATCGCGATCTCGAAGATGTCGAAAGCGGCCATGGCCGGCCCGCTGCGCAGGGAGAATGTGCCGGCCGGCATGCCCGGCATGTTGTGCAGGCCGTAGACCGCCTCCACCGGGAAGAGCTCGAACAACCCCTCCTCCACCATGACCCGGCCGCCGCCCTCGTTCTCCTCGGCCGGCTGGAAGATGAAGGCGACGCGGCCGTCGAAGTTGCGGGTTTCGGCGAGGTACCTGGCGGCGCCCAGCAGCATCGCCGTATGACCGTCATGGCCGCAGGCGTGCATCCTGCCGTCGTGGCGGGAGCGGTGCTGGAAGCCGTTCAGTTCCTGGATGTGCAGCGCATCCATGTCGGCGCGCAAGCCGATGGCGCGACCGGAGGTGTTGGACTGGCCGTCGAGCACGCCGACCACACCGGTGGTGGCCAGTCCGCGGTGCACCTCGAGGCCGAACTCCTGCAGTTTGCCGGCGACGAAATCGGCGGTGCGAACCTCTTCGAAAGCCGTTTCCGGGTGGGCATGGAGGTCGCGGCGCCAGGCCTTGATGTCGTCGTGGAACTCGGCAATGCGGTTGATGACGGCCATGTCGGCGACTCTCCTGTCGGGTCTCTCAAGCCTCGGCCACGGGCGGCCGCTCGCCGCGCTCCACCGGCGGCAGGCGACCCTCCTCGACCGCATGGCAGGATACCTCACCGGCCGGCGTCGCCAAAGGCTCCGGCTTCTCGCGGCGGCAGCGCGCCTCGGCGAAGGGGCAGCGCGGGTGGAAATGGCAGCCCGGCGGCGGCGCGATCGGGCTCGGCACCTCGCCGGCCACGGGGGTGCGCGCCCGCCCGGTCATCCGCAGGTCGGGAATGGCGTCCAGCAGCATGCGGGTATAGGGGTGCTGCGGGCGGCGGAACAGCGCCTTGGCCTCACCCCACTCGACCAGGCGGCCGAGGTACATGACGCCGACGAAGTCGGAGATGTGATAGACCACCGCGAGATCGTGGCTGATGAAGAGGTAGGTGAGACCCAATTCACGTTGAAGCCGCTTCATCAGGTTCAGGATCTGCGCCTGCACCGAGACGTCGAGCGCCGAGGTCGGCTCGTCGCAGACCAGGAACTCCGGATTGCTGGCGAGCGCCCGGGCGATGGAGATGCGCTGGCGCTGGCCGCCGGAGAATTCGTGCGGGAACTTCGCGCCGTCGGCCGGCGACAGCCCGACCTGCTGGAGCAGTTCTCCGACCCGCTCGGCGACGGCCTCGCGGCCCTCCAGCAGGCGGTGGGCACGGATCGGCTCGGCGACGATGTCGGCCACGCGCCAGCGCGGGTTAAGGCTGGCGAAGGGGTCCTGGAAAATCATCTGCAGGCGCTTGCGCAGCGGCCCGGTCTCGCCACCGCTGTCGAGGCGCGCCATCTCGACGCCGTCGAAGACGATGCGCCCGGCGCTCGGCCGGTGCAGGCCGACCACCAGGCGGGCCACGGTCGACTTGCCGCAGCCCGACTCGCCGACCAGGCTGAAGGTGCTGCCGCGGGGAATGCGGAAGGTCACGCCGTCGACGGCCTTCAGCAGCGCGCGCGCCTCGCCCTGAAGCAGGCGGTTGAGCAGCGGCGGCGACACGTCGAAGATCTTCGACAGGCCGTTCACCTCGACGAGGGGCGGATTGCCGTCAGCCATGGCCGCCGCTCCCGTCGTAGAGCCAGCAGGCCGCCTCGACGGCGCCGGTCGGGCCGAGGACGGGGCGCTCCCGCCGGCAGCGGTCGAAGGACTTCGGACAGCGTGGATTAAAAGCGCAGCCTTCAGGAATGGCATCGAGGCGCGGCATGGCGCCGTCGATCTGCGCCAGCCGCTCGACCTCCGCGCCGACGAGCGGGATGGAGCCCATGAGACCGACGGTGTAGGGGTGCCGGGCGTGCAGCACCACCTCGGCCACCGGCCCGACCTCGACGATGCGCCCGGCGTACATCACGGCGACGCGGTCGGCGGTCTCGGCGATGACCCCCATATCGTGGGTGATCAGCATGACCGCGGCGCCATGCTCGCGGCACAGCCGCTTCAGCAGGCCGATGATCTGTGCCTGGATGGAAACGTCGAGCGCCGTGGTCGGCTCGTCGGCGATGATGAGGCGCGGATTGGCGCAGAGCGCCAGGGCGATCACCACCCGCTGGCGCATGCCGCCGGAGAACTCGTGCGGATACTGGTCGATGCGCCGTTCGGCGGCCGGGATGCCGACCTCCTTCAGCAGTTCGATGGCGCGCTTGCGGGCGCCCTTCTCGCTGAGGTCGGTGTGAGTGAGCAGGGTTTCGGTGAGCTGGCGGCCGATGCTGTAAAGCGGGTTCAGCGAGGTCAGCGGATCCTGGAAGACCATGCCGATCTCCCGCCCGCGGATGCGGCGGAGCTGTTCGTAGGGCAGGTTGTCGATGCGCCGTCCGTCCAGGCGGATCTCGCCGCCGGCGATGCGGCAAGGCGGCTCCAGCAGCCCGATCACGGCGGCACCGGTCAGCGACTTGCCGGCGCCGGACTCGCCGACCACGCCCAGCACCTCGCCCTCGCCGATGGCGAAGGAGACGCCGTCGACGGCGACCAGGGTGCCGCGGCGCCCGGGAATCTCGATGCGCAGCTTGTCCACCTCGAGCAGCGGCTGGCGGGCTTGCGGAGCGGCCATCACGGTCAGCGCAGCTTCGGGTTCAGGGCGTCGCGCAGCCAGTCGCCCAGCAGGTTGACAGCCAGCACCAGGATGGCCAGCGCCGCCCCGGGAAAGATCGTGATCCACCAGGAGCCCGAGAACAGGAAATCGTTGCCAACGCGGATCAGGGTCCCGAGCGAGGGCGAGGTCAGCGGCACGCCGACGCCGAGGAACGACAGCGTCGCCTCGGTGATCACCGCGATGGCCAGGTTGATGGTGGCGATCACCAGCACCGGCCCCATGACGTTGGGCAGCACGTGGCGCAGCATGATGAGCAGCGGCGGAATGCCGATCACCCGCGCCGCCTGGACATATTCCTTGCTGCGCTCGACCATGGCCGAGCCGCGCACCGTGCGGGCGTACTGCACCCAGAACGACAGGCCGATGGCCAGCACCAGCACGTAGAACCAGATGTCGCCGTGCAGGTCGCGCGGCAGCACGGCGCGCGCCAGCCCATCGATGAGCAGCGCGATGAGAATGGCCGGAAAGGTCAGCTGCACGTCGGCGATGCGCATGATCACGGCATCGACGGTGCCGCCGAGATAGCCGCTCAGCAGCCCGAGGCCGACGCCGAGCCCCATCGCCAGGAGCACCGACGCGAAGCCCACCCCGAGCGAGATCCGCGCGCCGTAGAGTACCGTCGACAGCACGTCGCGGCCCTGGGCGTCGGTGCCGAGCAGGAAGCGCGGGTCGCCGTCGGCGTGCCAGACCGGCGGAATCTCGGAATCGAGGAGGTCGACGCTCGCCAGGTCGAAGGGATTGTAGGGCGCGACCAGCGGCGCGAAGACGGCGGCGGCAATGAATACGAAGGCGACTGCCGCCGAGACCACGACCACCGGCGAGCGCGAAAAGGAATGCCAGAGGTCGCCGTCGAAGAAGCGCCTGACGCCGTCGGCCAGGCGTTCGGCCAGCCCTGGTTGCGCCGCCACCCGCTTGTCGCCGCCGATCGCCATGCCGTTCCCCCTATGCATGCCCGCCGGCGACGGCCTTGTCGGCGCGCAGGCGTGGGTCGACGACGTAGTACAGAAGGTCGACGATGAGGTTGATGACGACGAAGAAGAAGCCGACCAGCATCAGGTAGGCGGCCATCACGGGGATATCGACCTCGCCGATGGCCTGCAGGAAGAGCAGGCCCATGCCCGGCCACTGGAACACCTGTTCGGTGATCAGCGCGAAGGCGATGATCGACCCGAGCTGCAGGCCGGTGATGGTGATCACCGGCACCAGGGTGTTTTTCAGCGCGTGGCCAAAGTTGACGGCCCGGTTGGACAGGCCCCGCGCCCGGGCGAACTTGATGTAGTCGGTGCGCAGCACCTCCAGCATCTCGGATCGCACCAGCCGCATGATCAGCGTCATCTGGAACAGGGCCAGGGTGATGGACGGCAGGATGAGGGCGAGCAGGCCGGACTTGGTGAGGAAGCCGGTCGACCACCAGCCGAGCTGCACGGTTTCGCCGCGCCCGAAGGTCGGCAGCTGCGGCACCAGGGTAAAACCGACGGCCGCGTTGATGTCCTGCGAGAGCACCCCGAAGACGAGTATGAGGAGGATGCCGATGAGGAAGGTCGGCAGCGAAATGCCGACGAGAGAGACCGTGAGGAATACCTGCGACAGGAACCCGCGGCGGTGCAGCCCCGTATACACCCCCATCGGCACGCCGACGAGCAGCGCCAGGGCGGCGGCGACGAAGGAAAGCTCCAGAGTCGCCGGCACCCGCTCGGCGATCAATTGGGCGACCGGCCGGCGGTGGCGATAGGAGATTCCGAAATCGCCCTGCGTCGCCTTTACCAGGAAGCGGCCGTACTGCACCGGGAAGGGGTCGTTGAGGCCTAGGCGCTCGCGCAGCTCCGCACGCTGCTCGAGGGTCGTATCCTGCCCGACCATGTTGTTAATCGGATCGCCGACGTAGGTGAACAGCGAGAAGGCGATGAAGCCCACCGCCAGCATCACCAGGATGGACTGCAACAGCCGTCGGACGACAAAGGCTATCATCAGGCTCTGACTCTGCCCCGCAAGCCGTAGGAAAGGAAGGCAGCCACGAAAAAGGGTCCGGACGCCACCGTCCGGACCCCTTTCATAGCATCCGGCCTACTTCACCGTCACGTACTGCAGGTGAAAGATGTCGTCGGCCCGCTGGGCCACGGTCACCCGGTCGCTGACGCCCCAGGACAGCGGCTGCTGGTGCAGCGCGATGTGCCCGACTTCCTCGGCATGGATCCTGTTCGCCTCGTCGATCAGCACCTGGCGCTTCTCCGGATCTGTCTCCACCTGGATCAGATCCGAAAGCTCGGTGACCCGCTGGTTGCAGTAGCCGCCGAGATTGAACGACCCCTTGCCGTCGACCCGGCAGGACATCAGCGAGGAGATGGCGTTGTGGGCGTCGAAGGTGGAGGGAGTCCAGCCCAGCAGGAAGAAGCTGGTTTCGTAACCGTTCTGGGCCAGCACCTTGGCGAAGTACCGCGATCTGGTCTGCGCCAGCAGGTCGACCTTGATGCCGGCCCGGGCGAGCATCGAGACCACCGCCTGGCAGATCCGCTCGTCGTTCACGTAGCGGTCGTTGGGGCAGTCCATGGTGACCGAGAAACCGTCGGGATAGCCGGCCTCGGCGAGCAGCGCCTTGGCTCTGTCGACGTCGTAGGGCAGCCGCTCGTTGAGTGCGGGATTGAAGCCGTTGATCTGCGGCGCGATCATCAGGTTGCTGGGCGTCGCGGCGCCGCGCATGATCCTGTCGTTGATCGCATCGATGTCGATGGCCTGGAAGAAGGCTTGGCGCACGCGCTGGTCCTTGAAGGGGTTCTTGCCCTTGATGTTGGAGAAGAGCAGCTCGTCGCGTTCCTGGTCGAAACCCAGGAAGATGGTCCGCGCCTCCGGACCGGTCAGCGCGCTGACTCCGGCGGCATCGTCCAGCCGCCGCCAGTCCTGCACCGGCACCGGCCACACCATGTCGACGTCACCGGAGATGAGGGCCGCCACGCGGGTGGCATCCTGGCCGATCGGCGTGAAGATGCCTTCCGTCACGTTGCTCTTGTTGTCGCCCCACCAGTTCGGATTGGGCACCAGCACGGTGCGCACGTCCGGCTGGCGTTCCCTGACGATGTACGGTCCGGTCCCGTTGGCGTTGAGATTGGCGTAGTTGCCCTGGTCGTCGCCCCTGATGTTCGTGGCCTGGGTGGTGCCGTTCGCTTCGGACCACTCCTTGTCCATGATGAAGAAGATTTCCAGCTGCAGCGGCAGGATCGGGTCCGGCTGCGGCGTGACGATGTCGACGGTGTAGTCGTCGACCTTGACGACCTCCTTGATGAGCGCGGCGACCACTTTCAGGTCGGAGCCCTCGCTGCGGATGCGATCGACCGAGAAGATCACGTCGTCGGCGTTGAAGTCGTTGCCGTTGTGGAACTTCACGCCTTGGCGCAGCTGAAAGCGCCAGACCGTCGGCTCGATGTTCTCCCAGGAGGTCGCGAGGGCCGGCTGCAGCTGAAGGTCCGGCGTGCGGGTCACCAGGCCCTCGTAGAAGTTCGACTGGAAGCCCAGGCTGAAGGTCTCGAAGAGGCCGTGCGGGTCCAGGGTCTGGAGATCGCCCTGGAAGGCCCACCTGAAGGTTTCCGCCTGGGCACCGGCGCCGCCGGCGACAATCCCGGTGGCCACCGCGACCGCCAGGACACTCCGTCTGATTCCACTGCCCTTCTGCGCAACCATCGCTGCAACCCCCTCTATCTTCCCAGTCGGACGAACTTCGCCCGATTGAGCGTTGATTTAGAACCCTGTTCTACAACCTTGGATTATGTCCAAAGTCTTGAAATGCTTGCTGTCAGCCTATTACGACCCGGTCGCGCAAAACAAGCGCGTTGCCGCGGACCTCACAGCTCGTGGCGGACGAACCGGCCGCCCTTCATGATCGCCCGCAGATGCGCCCCTTGCCCCTCCAGCAGCGAGAGGTCGGCGAGCGGGTCACCGTCCACCACGAGGAGATCGGCAAGGGCCCCCGGCGCCACGACCCCGAGGTCGCCTTCGGCATTCAACAGCGCCGCGTTGACCGAGGTGGCCGAACGCAGGATCTCGGCCGGCGACAGCACCTCCGCGCGGATCGTGAACTCGCGCGACTGGTGCACCTGCATGGCGCCCAGGAGATCGGTCCCGAAGCCGACCGACACCCCCGCCGCCTTAAGAATTTCCAGCGATTTCACGCCGGCCGCCCGCACTACCTTCAGCTTCTCCAGGCTGACCGGCGGCAGGCCGAGCTCTGGTCCGAAGCGCTCCAGCGCCTCGTAGGTCACCAGGGTCGGCACGACGAAAGCGCCGGCATCGGCGCAGGCCCGCGCCGCCGCCGCGTCGATCAGGTTGGCGTGCTCGATGGAGCGCACGCCGTAGGCGACGCAGCGCGCGATGGCCTCGGCGGTATAGGCATGCGCCATGACGTAGGTGCGCCAGGACTCGGCCTCCCAAACGATGGCGCGGATTTCCTCCTCGGAATACTGCAGGTTCCAGATCGGATCGCTCGGCGAGGAGACGCCGCCCGAGGCCATGATCTTGATCTGGGTGGCGCCCCTGCGCAGCTCCTCGCGCGCCGCCCGGCGCACCTCGGGCACGCCGTCGGCGATGGTGCCGAAGACGTTGCTGCCCTGGCCGCAGAGGCAGACGCCCGAATGGCCGGCCTCCGGCGAGCGGAAGTCGGCGTGGCCACCGGTCTGGGTCAGCGAGCGGCCCGAGAAGAACAGCCGGGGGCCCTCGATGAGCCCCGCCTTGATCGCCATCGCCAGGCCGTAGTCGGCGCCGCCGGCGTCGCGCACCGTGGTGAAGCCACGCCTGAGCGCCGCCTCCAGCAGCAGCCGCGCGTGCTGGTGCAGCAGGGAGCGGGGCATGGCATCCAGCCGCGCGAAGTCGGGATCGGCGGCCAGGGCGTGGAAGTGCGCGTCGATGAGGCCGGGCATCAGGGTGCGCCCCTCGAGGTCCACGCGCTCGGCCTCGGCCGACTTGATCGGCCGGTCGGAAACCTCCCGGATGCGCTCGCCTTCGACCAGCACATGGCAGTCTTCGCGGAGCGCATCGCCGAGGCCGTCGAACAGCCGGCAGTTCTCGAACAGGATCATCGCAGTTGCGCTCCCCGCTGCTCCTGCAGCGCCGCGCGGACCAGCGGCTCGGCCTCGGCCCAGCTCATGCCGGGCTTCAGGCGCGGGTCGTAGAGCAGGCGCAGCAGTTGGCGGTCGAGCGCGGTCAGGTCGACGTGACGGCCAGAATCGGTGAACACCGACTCGGCGTCCAGTTCGAGGTCGTTCATCAGGCCGAGGATCTGCGTGGTCTCCTGGACCAGGCAGCCCTGGACGGTGCGCTCGCCGCGGCCGGTGCGGATGAAGACCACGCTGAAGTCGATGCTCCGGCCGCTCGGCCAGCCGCCCCAGAGGAAGCCGAAACAGGTGGCGTCGGGCTCCATGCGCGCCAGCAGGGCCTCGAAGCTGCGCGGATCGGCGAGCCGGTGGGCGTAGAGCCCGCGATGCCGGCGCGCCGCGTCGAAGGGATCCTCGGCGAAGAAGATGAGCAGATTGGCGCTCGCGGCCGGCGCCTCGGCGATGTCGAGGCCGGTCAGCCCGGCGAGGTCGTCCAGGTGGCGGCGCGCCGCCACGCCGTGGCCGGGGTCCTCGACGCCGATGAAGGCGGCGCGGACCGGCAGCTCCCACTTGGCGAGGTGGTCGCGGCGCGCTCTCGGCCGCCCGTCGTTGCCCAGCACGCGCCATTCGCTGCCGTAGACGACGTGGCGGAAGTCCGCCAGCACGGCCTCGGCCTCCGGATCCTCCTCCGGCGGCGGAGGCGGTGCCGCGCAGGCGGCCAGCACCAATCCGCAGACGACCAGAAGTCCGATTGCGCCGAACCGCCCCACCCTGCCGTCCTCCTGCCATCCTGATTTCTCACGGCCCGGGAGCAAGATAGCTGGTATCATCGCCTTGGCGATAGGGGTTCCGGAACGGCATCCCGGAGACGCCCCGCCAGGAACGATTTGCCATCGGTGACGGACGACCCCAGATAGGAGCTGTCCGCCACCGCCACGCCGCGACACCCCACCCTTTCGAGAGAGCGATAGACCGCAGCCGCATGTACGCCTTCTTCGAGCGCCTCTTCGACCCCCTCGCCCCGTCCCGGGTCAGCCGGCCGCCGACGGAGACGGCAGCCTTCTTCTGGCATTTCCTGGGACCGATCCGTGGGCTGCTGATCGTCACCCTGGCGATCTCCGGCATCGCCGCGGCCGCGGAGCTGGCGCTCTATGCCTTCCTGGGCGAGCTGGTCGACTGGATGACCACGAGCACGCCGGAGACCTTCCTGGAAAACCACAGCTGGGGGCTGATCGGCATGGCGGTCGTCGCCGTGATCCTGCGCCCGGTGGCGACGCTGGTTTCCCGCGGCCTCATCAATCTCGGCCTCGCGCCGGGCCTCACCAACCGAGTGCGCTGGCTGAACCACCGCTATGTGCTACGTCAGAGCCTCACCTACTTCCAGAACGACTTCGCCGGACGCATCGCCCAGAAGGTGATGCAGACCGGCCACGCGGTGCGCGAAGCCGTGATCAATGTCATCGATGGCGTGTGGTTCCTGCTGATCTACCTCATCGGCACCCTCGGGCTCTTCGCAGGCATCGACTGGCGGCTGCTGCTGCCGGTGCTGCTCTGGACCGTCAGCTATGCCGCGGTGATCTACTTCATGGTGCCGCCGGTACGTCGCAAGTCGGCGGCGGTCTCGGAAGCCAATTCCGCGCTGATCGGTCGCGTGGTCGACAGCTACACCAACATCCAGTCGGTGAAGCTCTTCGCCCACACCCTGCGCGAGGACGCCTTCGTCGCCGAAGTGATCGACCGCCACACGTCGGCGCTGCGCCAGCTCATGCGCTCCATCTTCCTGATGACAGTCACCCTGACGCTGGTGAACACGGCATTGATTCTGGCGGTGACCGGCATAGCGATCTCACTGTGGATGGACAACAGCATCACCGTCGGCGCCATCGCCGTGGCCATCGGCCTGATCATCCGGCTGACACAGATGTCGGGCTGGATCCTGCGCACCGTGACCCAGCTCTTCGAGAACATCGGTACGGTGCAGAACGGCATCGAGACCATCTCGCAGCCCTACACGGTGATGGACCGGCCGGGCGCCAAGCCCCTCGAGGTCACCGAGGGCGAGGTCCGCTTCGAAGGCATCGGCTTCCACTACGGCCAGGAGGACGGCATCATCGAACGCCTGTCGCTCACCGTTCGCCCGGGCGAGAAGGTCGGCATCGTCGGCCGTTCGGGCGCCGGCAAGTCGACCCTGGTCAACCTGCTGCTGCGCTTCTACGACCTGGAGAGCGGCCGCATCCTGATCGACGGCCAGGATATCGCCGAGGTGAAGCAGCAGAGTCTGCGCGCGCAGATCGCCATGGTCACCCAGGACACCGCCCTGCTGCACCGCTCGATCCGCGACAACATTCTTTATGGACGCCCGGAGGCCAGCGAGGCGGAGGTGCGCCGCGCGGCCGAGCTGGCGGAAGCCGCAGGCTTCATTCCCGACCTGCGCGACCTGCGCGGCCGGCGCGGCTACGACGCCCACGTCGGCGAGCGCGGCGTGAAGCTCTCCGGCGGCCAGCGCCAGCGTATCGCCATCGACCGGGTGATCCTGAAGGACGCGCCGATCCTGGTGCTCGACGAGGCGACCTCCGCCCTCGACTCCGAGGTCGAAGCGGCGATCCAAAGCCAGTTGAAGCACCTGATGGCAGGCAAGACGGTGATCGCCATCGCCCACCGCCTCTCCACCATCGCCGCCATGGACCGCCTGGTGGTGATGGACAAGGGCCACATCGTCGAGGAAGGCAGCCACCACGAACTGCTGGCCCAGGGCGGCCTCTACGCCCAGCTCTGGGAGCGCCAGTCCGGCGGCTTCATCGGCGTCGAGGACGCGGAGGCCCGCAAGGCCTCCTGACCGTCGCGCGGCCTTACTCCGCGAACAACAGGCGGTCGAGGCCGCGCACCAGCCCTTTCACCTCGCGCACCTTGCGCGCGGCGGCGAGGGTGCCGGCGACATAGGGCTCGGCGGTCTCGCCGGCATCATGGCGCAAGGTCATGCGGGCGCCGGGAACGGCGAAGATGACCTCCACCGAAGCGGTGTAGCTCGGCAGGCGGAGCGCGTGCACCTGGACGCCGTTCACCGTGCCGCCGCGGGTCTCCGGGGTGCCGCCGACCTTGTCGAGCGGATAGCCGAGTTCCGGCCGGCGCACATCGCCCAGACGCTCGGCCATCTCGCGCGCCGTGCCGCTGGGCGCGTCGGGCTTGGCCGCCTTGGCGTAGTCGATGACCTCGAAGTGGCCGATGTGGCGGGCGGCGATCAGCGCGAAGTGCTGCACCAGGGCGGCGGTCAGCGAGAAGTTGCCGGCCGCCAGCACGCCGACGCCGGCGACGCGGGCTTCGCTGTCGAGTTCGGCGTAGTCGGCGGCGGTGAGGCCGGAGGTGCCGATCACCACGGAGATGCCGCGGTGGATAGCGGCGCGGGCATGCTCCTTCACCGATTCCGGATGGGTGTAGTCGATCAGCACCTCGGCCCCCGCAAGCGCCGCGCCGACGTCGGCGGTGATGACGACGCCGGTCGGCGCGCGGCCGAGGGCGTCGCCCACGTCGAGCCCCGCCGCCTTGCGCGCCAGGGCACCGGTGAGTTCCAGGTCGTCGGCGTCCAGAATGCCGGCGGCAATCGCCTTGCCGGTCCAGCCGGTGACCCCGGCCATGCAGATCTTCGTCATCGCGTTCCTCTCGGCTTGCGGACGGCCGCCCGCCCGGGCGCCGTCACGCCCCCTCTTTAGCATCCGGCGGCGGCCGCGCAAATGCCAGGGCCGGCGCCTGCCGGCAACCGGCCGGTGCACGCAATTCCTCGGAATCCCGCCGGTTTTCGTCCATGCGCGGCCCTCAGGGCGCCTATGCAGCGGCAAAAGCTTGGCCCGGCGGTACGCCCGGGAGTAGGCTGCCGCCGCGCGGCCCCAACTCGCGCCCGCTTCATTAGGAGAACACCCCATGAGCGTCCGGCCAAACTCGGCGGCCAGCCGTGATATCGCCTATCACCTGCACCCCTACACCAACGCCCGCAAGAACGAGGAGGAAGGCTCCCTGATCCTCGACCGCGGCGAGGGCGTCTACGTGATCGACGAGGACGGCAACCGCTACCTGGAAGCCCTGGCCGGGCTGTGGTGCGCCGGCCTCGGCTTCAGCGAGCAGCGGCTGGTCGAAGCGGCGACAAGGCAGATGTCGAAGCTGCCCTACTATCACTCCTTTGCCCAGCGCACGGCGACCCCGGTGGTCGATCTCGCCGAGAAGATCGTGCAGATCACGCCGCCGCAACTGACCAAGGTGTTCTTCGCCAGCTCCGGCTCCGAGGCCAACGACACCGCCATCAAGATGGTGTGGTACTACAACAATGCCCGCGGCCGGCCGCAGAAGAAGAAGATCATCTCCCGCATCAAGGGCTATCACGGCGTGACCATCGCCGCCGCCAGCCTGACGGCGATGCCCTACGTGCAGACCGACTTCGACGTGCCGATTCCGAACATCGTCCATACCGGCGCGCCGCACCACTACCGCTTCGCCGAGCCCGGCGAGAGCGAGGCCGATTTCGTCGACCGCCTGGTGCGCGAACTGGAAGAGCTGATCCAGCGCGAAGGGCCGGAGACCGTGGCCGCCTTCATCGGCGAGCCGCTGCAGGGTGCCGGTGGCGTGCTGGTGCCGCCGGCCGGCTATTGGGCGAAGGTCCAGGCGGTGCTGAAGAAGTACGACGTGCTGATGATCGCCGACGAGGTGATCACCGGCTTCGGGCGCACCGGTAATCTCTTCGGCTGCGAGACCTTCGGCATCGTGCCGGACATGATGACCTTGGCCAAGCAGCTGAGCGGCGCCTATATGCCGATCTCCGCGGTGATGGTGTCCGACGAGATCTACCAGGCCATCGCCGACAACTCGGCCCGGCTGGGTTCCTTCGGCCACGGCTACACCTACAGCGCCCATCCGGTGTCCGCGGCGGTGGCGCTGGAGACCCTGAAGATCTACGAGGAACGCGACATCGTCGGGCATGTCCGCGCCGTGGCGCCGCGCCTGCAGGACGGGCTGCGCCGCTTCGCCGGACATCCGCTGGTCGGCGAGGTGCGCGGCCTCGGCCTGATCGCCGCCGTCGAGCTGGTGGCCGACAAGGCCGCCAAGACACCCTTCGACCCGCTCGGCAAGGTGGGGGCCTACTTCACCGCCCGCGCCCTGGCCCACGGCGTGATCTTCCGCAATCTCGGCGACACCATCGCCTGCTGCCCGCCGATGATCATCAACGAGGCGGAGATCGACGAACTGCTGGCCGGCTTCGGCAAGGCGCTGGAGGAGACCGCTGCCTGGGTGGCCGAACAGGGCCTTGCCAAGGTCGCCTAGGGGACGGCCGTTTCTGTGGCGATTTGACGCGGCAGGGACGGCGCCGGACCGCGCTTCTCGGGGGTGCCGCCCGGCGGGAATTGTTGGTATGCTGAACCTAGGGCCCGCGAGACTGCGGGCAAAAGGGCCCGGAATGCGGGCAGATTGAGGGCCGCCGGCCCCGTAGATCCGGAACACGTCGCAGGCATGGATTTCGAGCGCTTTTTCGAACAGGAGATGGCCGGCCTCAAGGCCGAGGGCCGCTACCGCGTCTTCGCCGACCTCGAACGCAAGGCCGGAGCCTTCCCCACGGCCCGTTGCCACGGTCCCGCGGGTGCCCCCGGGAGCGGCGAGCCCGCGGAGGTCACCGTCTGGTGCTCCAACGACTATCTGGGCATGGGCCAGCACCCCGCCGTCCTGGCCGCCATGCACGAAGCCATCGACCGCTGCGGCGCCGGCGCCGGCGGCACCCGGAACATCTCCGGTACCAATCACTACCATGTGCTGCTGGAACGCGAACTGGCCGCCCTGCACGGCAAGGAAGCGGCCCTGCTGTTCACCTCCGGCTACGTGTCCAACTGGGCCGCCCTCGGCACCCTGGCCTCGCGCCTGCCCAACTGCATCGTCTTTTCCGATGCCCTCAATCACGCATCGATGATCGAGGGCATCCGCCATTCCCGCGCCCGCAAGGCGATCTTCCGCCACAACGATCCCGAACACCTGGACCGCCTGCTGTCCGAGGCCGACCCGGACGCGGCCAGGCTGGTGGCCTTCGAGTCGGTCTACTCCATGGACGGTGACATCGCGCCGATCGCCGAGCTTTGCGACGTGGCCGAGAAGCACGGTGCCATGACCTACCTGGACGAGGTGCACGCGGTCGGGCTCTACGGCACGCACGGCGGCGGCATCGCCGAGCGCGAGGGCGTGATGCACCGCCTCACCGTCATCGAAGGCACCCTCGGCAAGGCCTTCGGCGTGATGGGCGGCTACATCGCCGCCTCCGCCACGCTCTGCGACTTCGTGCGCAGCTTCGCGTCGGGCTTCATCTTCACCACTTCGCTGCCGCCGGCGGTCGCCGCCGGGGCTCTCGCCAGCGTCTCCCACCTGCGCCGGAGCGGGGCCGAGCGCGCCGCCCATCGCGAGCGCGCGGCGACCCTGAAGCGGCGGCTGACGGAGGCCGGCCTGCCGGTGATGCCGTCGGATAGCCACATCGTGCCGGTCCTGGTCGGCGACCCGGTCGCCTGCCGCGCAGTGACCGACCGGCTGATGGCGCAGTACCGCATCTACGTTCAGCCGATCAACTACCCGACGGTGCCGCGCGGCACCGAACGCCTGCGCCTGACGCCGACGCCGCTGCACGGCGATGCGGAAATGGACCGCCTCGTCGCCGCCCTGTCGGAGATCTGGCAGTCGATGAACCTGCGCCGCGCCGCTTAACCCGGATTTCTCTTCAACCCACAATTATTACAGCGACCGCGGCCCCGGGGCATTGCCCCCGGCGCTCCGCCGGGCAATGCTAGGCTGGACGTTGAGGCGGCCGGCCGGCGGCCTGTCCGGGGAGAGAAAGCCAATGACGGAAGGCAGTCACGCCCGCGCCCTGATGGCCGCGCTGCTCGCCGCCGCCGTGGTCGCCGGCACGGCGGCAATCGCGGCCGGCCAGGAAGCCCCGGCCCAGCCCCCGGCAACAGAACCAGCGCCGGGCGCTGACCCCGGGGCGACTGCCCCGGAAAGCACAACGCCAGCCGCGCCCGAGGCCCAGACGCCCTCCGACGCACCTTCGGGTCCGGCGGGGCCGCTGGTTGTGGCTTCCTGGGGCGGCGTTTATACGCGCAGCCAGGAGGAGGCCGTGTTCCGGCCCTTTACCCGCGCCACCGGCATTGAAGTCAGCCGCAAAGTCTATGCCGGCGACCTCGACGCGATCCGCGAACTGGCGGCAAGCGGTGAGCCGGTCTGGGACGTGGTCGACGTCGAGCCGGCCGACGCCGAGGAGGGCTGCAACGAAGGCCTGTTCCAAAAACTGAGTTTTGTGCTCTCGGCGGCCCCGGACGGCACCGCCGCGACCGACGATTTCCTGCCGGGTACCCTGCACCCCTGCGCCGTCGGCTCGCTGGCCTGGTCGATGGCGATTGCCCATCGCAGTGACCCCGAGGACACCCGCGACGACGACGCGCGGCCGGCCAGCCTGCAGGATTTCTTCGACCTCGAAGGCTTTCCAGGGCTGCGCGGGCTGCGCCGCACGCCGATGGGGAACCTCGAATGGGCCCTGCTGGCCGACGGCGCAGCCCCGGCGGAGGTCTACGATCTGCTGCGCACCGAGGCCGGCGTGGAGCGTGCCTTCGCCAAGCTGGACAGCCTGCGTGACGAGGTCGTCTGGTGGGACGACGCCGCCGAACCGGCCCGCCTGCTCGCCGGCGGCGAGGTCGTCATGACGTCGACCTTCAACGCCCCGATGTTCAACGAGATCGCCATCCGCGAGCAGCCCTTTGCACTGATCTGGGACCGCCAGATCTGGGACATCGACCTCTGGGCGATCCCCGCCGCAGCGCCCAACCGGCAGGCCGCGCAGGAGTTTGTCCGTTACGCTACCGGCGCCGAGCGCCTGGCGCGTCAAACCCGATGGATCGCCTACGGCCCGGTGCGCCGCTCCTCCCTCGCCCTGGTGGGCGACCATGTCCATGCCGAGGTCGACATGGCACGCTTCCTGCCGACCAGCCCGGAGAATTTCGAAACTGCCTTGCGCAACGACGCGCTGTTCTGGCGCCAGGAAGGGCCGGCACTGGTCGAGCGTTTCAACGCCTGGATCGCACGCTAGAGCCGGTCGCGTCGCAGCGCCGGCGCTAACCCGACATCTTAATACAACTTGAGAGTGCATCGACGCGATGCGCGCTTTTGATGGTTTCATCGCCGGATATGATCGGTTAGGCTTCGCCAACAAAAAGCAACCACGTGTTTTTGGCCTCCGGCCCGAGCACTGTGGTTATACTAACGGTGACTTGGGGGCTCAGGGAGAAACCGCGAGTGGTGAGCGGAGATAGCGATTTTATTGTTCGCTTCGTAGGCGTTCAAAAGAGCTACGATGGCGAAACCTTGGTCGTCAAAGACCTTAATCTGGACATCCATCGCGGCGAGTTTCTCACAATGCTCGGCCCCTCGGGCTCGGGCAAGACGACCTGCCTGATGATGCTGGCCGGCTTCGAATCGGCGACCCACGGCGAAATCCTCTTGAACGGCCGACCGATCAACAACGTGCCGCCGCACAAGCGTGGAATCGGCATGGTGTTCCAGAACTATGCGCTGTTTCCGCATAAGACGGTGGCGGAGAATCTCGCCTTTCCGTTGCAGGTCCGGCGCATGGGGAAAGCCGAGCAGGAAGAGAAGGTCAAGCGGGCCCTGTCGATGGTTCGTCTCGACGGATTCGGCAACCGGCGCCCGGGTCAGCTTTCCGGTGGCCAGCAGCAGCGCGTGGCGGTGGCCCGCGCCCTCGTCTTCGGGCCCGAACTGGTGCTGATGGACGAACCGCTGGGCGCTCTTGACAAGAACCTGCGCGAGGAAATGCAGTTCGAAATCAAGCACATCCACGAAAGCCTCGGCGTCTCGGTGGTCTACGTCACTCACGACCAGTCCGAGGCGCTGACCATGTCAAACCGCATCGCCGTCTTCGATGACGGTATCATCCAGCAATTGGCCTCGCCGCCGAAGCTCTACGAAGAGCCGGAAAACGCCTTCGTCGCGGCCTTCATCGGCGAGAACAACAAGCTCTCCGGCCGCATCACGAAGGTGAACGGCCAGAGCTGTACCGTCGAGCTGGACAGCGGCGGCAAGGTGGAGGCGCTCGCGGTCAATATCGGCGGCACCGGCGACAGGACCACCCTTTCGCTGCGGCCAGAGCGGGTGCTGATCAACCCGCCTGCGGACAAATATCCCAACACCTTCGAAGCCAAGGTGGAGGAACTGATCTATCTCGGCGACCACATCAGGACGCGGGTGAACTTCGCCGGAAACGATCAATTCGTCGTGAAGGTCCCCAACGCGCAGGGTCACGCCATCATCAACGAAGGCGGGGCGGTACGCGTAGGCTGGGCCATGGAAGACTGCCGGGCCTTGGACGCATGAGGTGCCGGGGCTATAAATGAGGCTGCTCCGCCATCCGGCCCACGTGGCCTTCGCGGAGGTGGCGGACTCGAACAACTGCCAACCCGCCGGCAACGCCCGGCGATCGACAACAGGGAGAACCATTTCATGAAGAAGACTTTGCATTACACCACAGCCGGCCTTGCCGGCCTCGCCGGGGTCGCCTTCGCGGCCTCCGTGCAAGCCCAGGAACTGAATGTCGTTTCCTGGGGTGGCGCCTACACGGCCAGCCAGCTGAAGGCCTACCACCAGCCGTATATGGCTGCCAATCCGGGCGTCAAGCTGAACTCCCTCGACTACAGCGGCGGCCTCGCCGAGGTGCGCGCCCAGTCCGAGGCGGGCAACGTCACCTGGGATCTGGTCGACGTGGTCGTGGCCGACGCCATCCGCGGCTGCGACGAGGGCCTGTTCCTGGAGATCGACCACGACTCGCTGCTGGTGCCGGCGCCGGACGGCACGCCGCCGACCGAGGACTTCCTCGAAGGCACGGTTTCCGACTGCTTCATTCCGCAGATCATCTACTCCTTCGCCTTCGCCTATCGGACCGACGCCTATCAGGGCGAGCAGCCGAAGACCATGGCTGACGTCTTCGACCTGGAGAAGTTCCCGGGCAAGCGCACCCTTCAGCGCTCTCCCGTCAACAACCTCGAGTGGGCGCTGATCGCCGACGGCGTTTCCGTCGACGACGTTTATGACGTGCTCGACACGCCTGAAGGCGTCGAGCGTGCCTTCGCCAAGCTCGACACCATCAAGCGCGAAGTGATCTGGTGGACCGAGGGCGCCGTGCCGGCACAGCTGCTGGCCGACGGCGAGGTCGTGTTCGGTAACGGCTACAACGGCCGCCTGTTCTCGGCCATCGAGGAAGAGAAGCAGCCGCTGGCCATGATCTGGGACGGCCAGGTGCTGGACATCGACGGCTGGGCGATCCCCGCCGAAGGCAAGAACGTCGATGCGGTGCTGGAGTTCGTGAAGTACGCGACCGACACCCAGCGGCTCGCCGACCAGGCCAAGTACATCTCCTACGGTCCGGCGCGCAAGTCCTCGCTGCCTCTGGTCAGCACCCATGCCGAGCTCGGAATCGACATGGAGCCGCACATGCCGACCAAGTATGCGGAACTGGGCTTCCTCACCAACTTCCAGTGGTGGGCCGACAACCGCGACGAACTGAACGAGCGGTTCGAAGCCTGGCTGCAGCAGTAAGTCTGGTTCGGGGGGGGCGGACGGTTTCCGTCCCCCCATTCCTTTCGGCTTTCCGAGTATCAAGAGCTAGAGCGGACGGGATATGGCTGAGGCAGCACTGGGCCAGCGCGAGGTCATGCGGACGGCCGACGGCACGCCGCTGAAGGTATCCATCGCCCGCGCCATGCGGCGCAACCGGCTGGTCGCCCTCGGCCTGATCGCCCCCCTCTTCCTCTTCATCCTTTTCAGCTTCCTGATCCCCATCGTCGACATGTCGCTGCGCAGCATCGACAACTCGGTGGTGCCCAACAACCTTCCCAGAACCATCGCCGCCCTGGACGACTGGGACGGCGAGGGCCTGCCGCCGGAGTCGGCATTCGCCGCGCTGGCCGAAGACATCAAGGTCGGGCGCGACAACCGCGAGATCGGCAAGGTCGCCACGCGCCTCAACTACGAAATCAGCGGCATGCGCGGTACCGTGATGGGAACCTCGCGCCGCGTCGACCAGATCATCGAGAGCGGCAACTTCCAGGAAGGCCTCATCGATGCCAACAAGAGCTGGGGCGAAACCGATACCTGGCGGCTGCTGAAGCGCCTCGGCTCCCCCTACACCTTCGGCTACTACCTGAATGCCCTCGATCTGCGGTTCGATCCGCAAGGCAATGTCGAAGCCCAGCCGGAGTTCCGCCGAATCTATGTCGACCTCTTCGTCCGCACCCTGTGGATGAGCCTGCTGATCACCGGCCTCACCATCCTGCTCGGCTATCCCATCGCCCACCTGATGGCGACGCTGCCGCTTCGCTACAGCAACCTGCTGATGATCCTGGTGCTGCTGCCGTTCTGGACATCGCTGCTCGTGCGCACCACCGCTTGGATCGTGATGCTGCAGTCCGAGGGAGTTGTGAACAGCATACTGGTCTGGGCCGGCCTGATCGCCAACAACGCCCGGCCGGAACTGATGCACAACAAGGTCGGCACCATCGTCGCCATGACGCACATCCTGCTGCCGTTCATGGTGCTGCCGCTCTACAGCGTCATGAAGACCATCCCGCCCAGTTACATGCGGGCGGCGCGGTCGCTCGGGGCAAACCAGTTCACCGCCTTCGTGCAAATCTATATGCCGCAGACGGTGGCAGGGATCGGCGCCGGCAGCATTCTCGTCTTCATCTTGGCCATCGGCTACTACATCACGCCGGCGCTGGTCGGCGGTACCTCCGGCACCCTGATCAGCAACCAGATCGCCTACCACATGCAATCGTCGCTGAACTGGGGGCTCGCCGCGGCACTGGGCGCCATCCTGCTCGGCCTGGTGATCGCACTCTACTTCCTCTACAACCGCCTTGTCGGCGTCGACAAAATGAAGCTGGGATAAGGACAGATGGCGCTTCCTTCATATGCCGGCCCGGGCGAGCGCATCTGGTACTACAGCTACCGGGTAATCTGCGCGGCGATCTTCTTCTTTCTCATCGCCCCGATCCTGGTGATCATCCCGCTGTCCTTCAACGCGGTGCCGTTCTTCACCTTCACGGATGAGATGCTGAGCTTCGATCCGGCCGGCTACTCCCTGCGCTGGTACCGCGATTTCCTGAACAATCCGCAGTGGATCCATTCCCTGCAGAACAGCTTCATCATCGCCATCGCCTCGACCATTCTCGCGACGGTCCTCGGCACGCTCGCCGCTCTCGGGTTGAGCCGGCCTTATACGCCCTACAAGTCGGTCATCATGGGTCTTCTGATCTCGCCGATGATCGTGCCGCTGATCATCTCCGCGACCGGCATGTTCTTCTTCTACTCGTCGGTCGGACTGGCGCAGACCCATCTCGGCATCATCCTGGCGCACACCGCCCTCGGCACTCCTTTCGTGGTCATCACCGTGACGGCGACCCTCATCGGCTTCGACCAGAGCCTGATCCGCGCCGCCCAGAATCTCGGCGCCTCGCCGACGACGGTGTTCTTCCAGATCATCATGCCGCTGATCCTGCCGGGCGTAATCTCCGGCGGCCTCTTCGCCTTCATCACCTCCTTCGACGAGGTGGTCGTCGTCCTGTTCCTGGCCGACTTCGACCAGCGCACCATTCCCCTGCAGATGTTCTCGGGCCTTCGCGAGCAGATCAGCCCGACGATCCTGGCGGTAGCGACCATCCTGGTGACGCTCTCGATCCTGCTGCTGACCTCCGTCGAGCTGCTGCGCCGCCGCTCCGAACGCCTGCGCGGCATTTCGCCCCAATAAGGAACCGGGCCCGATTCGTCTTGGGTCCGAGCGTGCGGCCATATTGCGATTGCGTCGCAATATCATTAATGTGGACAAGCATTGCGTGGTAACCTATGTTGACTGCGCCGGGATCGAAGTTGGGACCGGCGGCACCGAATGCAGCAGAGCGATCGGAATCTTCGGCGATGTACCGCGACAACACGCTCATTCCCAGTGAGGCCGTGCGGCTGCTCGCCCTCGGCATCCTGGCCAGCCAGCCGATGAGCTATGCCCAGTTGGCGCGCGAGGTGCGGCACTTCACCGGCCGCATCGTCGGGCCGTCGCTGGACCTGGTGGGCGCCCCTCTCGAGGTGCTAAAAGTCGAGGGGCTGGTGCAGAACGAAGGCGGCGCCGAGGACCTGGCGGAAGACGACAGCCAGGTTCTCACCGTAACGGACCAGGGCCGGGCGGAACTGCTGCGCCTGCTGTCGGCGAACCTGCGCCCGCAGATCAGCGACCTCAACAAGCTGATCGTGGCGCTGAAGATGCGCTTCCTGCACCTGATGGCCCCGGCCGACCAGCGCATCCAGGCCGAACTGCTGCACGAGGTCAGCGAGCGCGAACTGGCCCGCCTGATCGACCTGCGCGAGCACCACGGCCTCGAAGACGGCCACCTGCACGACTGGCTGGACCTCGAGATCGCCCAGTCCCGGGCGCGCCTCGACTGGACCCTTCGGCTGCGCGACAGCCTTTCCTGAGCCCGCCTCGAGCGCCCGCGGTTAGCCGTCAGTAGAGATGCTGGCCGCCGGTGACGAAGATCTCCGTACCCGTCACATAGCCGAAATCCGGCGTGCAGAGGTGGAACACCGTCGCCGCGACCTCCTCGGGGCGACCCATGCGATGCAGCGGTATGCGCGGGATCAGCGCCTCGTACTCCTCGCCGATCATCGCGGTCTCGATCTCGCCGGGGGCCACGGCGTTGACCCGAACGTTGAGTTCGGCGAACTCGACCGCCATCTCCCGCGTCAGTGCCGAGAGCGCCGCCTTGGAAGTGGAATAGGCCGAACCGGCGAAGGGATGCACGCCGTGGCCGGCGATCGAGGTGATGTTGACGATGGCGCCGCGGCCCTTGCGCAGCGCCGGGGCGAAACCGCGGCCGAGCGCCAGGGGGGCGAAGAGATTGAGTTCGAAGACCTCGCGCCAGTGGTCGAGGTTGCCGTTGAGGCAGCCCAGGCGCTCCTTGAACGCCGTCTTGGGCGACACCGCCGCGTTATTCACCAGGGCATGCACCGGCCCGTCGCCGATGATGGACTTGGCCTCGGCCAGGAACCTGGCTACGGCCTCCCGGTCGGCCAGGTCGGCGGTGATATGGTGGGTCCAGTTGGGATCGCGCCGGCATTCGGCCGGCACGTCGTCGCGCGAGCAGGTGATGATTTCCCACCCCTCGTCGCTGAACCGCTTGACGGTGGCATGGCCGATCCCCCGGCTGGCGCCGGTCAGCACGACCCGCTGACGCTGTCCTTCGCTGTGTGCGCTCATGACGCGATCTTACTCCCAGCCGGCCGCCGGGCCATCCAGGAAATCAAGCCGGAGCCGTGCGTAGGGTTTCAGCGAACCTGCGCCACACGGAAAGTCCTGAGAGCCCCGTCATGCTCGCGCACGGAGACGTACTCGCCTTCCTTGAAGACGTGGGATTCGAACTTGAAGCCGGTCTCGTCGTCGTCAGGGTCGCCCTCGAGATCGTAGTGGAAGGCCCAGGCCCCGCCGCGCGTATGGCGCAGGTGTCCGATCTCGTCCGGTTCGCCCTCCCAGAAGCGCGTCACCGTACAGCCATCACGCGCGTTGCGCCATTCCTCGGCGTCGATGTGGCCCTCCGGCGTCAAGGGGGCCCGCAGGATATATCCGTGCGCCGAACTGCCGTTGGGGAAGTCGTGATCCCGTGCGAGTTCCAAGCGAATCGTCTTGATCGACACTCCTACCTCCTGAAAGGCGCCGCCGACGGCAGTGGCCAGCTTCGCCGATTATGGCGGCGAGCGCAAACAGGCGCCCCTCAGTGCATCATGAACACGGGAATCTTGGTTGCCTGAAGGATGCCTTCGGTCGCGCCGCCCAGGATCCGTTCCCGCAGGCGGCTGTGGCCGTAGGCCCCCATGACCAGGCAATCGGCGCCGGCCTTGCCGGCCTGCGCGAGGAGCCCTTCGGAGATCGATTCGTCGCCGGGCATGTAGGCCCAGGTCTTGGCTTCGACGCCATGACCGGCCAGATAGCGCACCAGCGCCCCGGGATCGACGACGTCGTCGCCCTCCCGGGCCGTCACGACGAAGACCTCCGCGGCCTTTTCCAACAGCGGCAGTGCCGCGCTGGCGGCCAGGGCGCTTTCGCGCGAACCGTCCCAGGCCAGCGCGACCTTGGCGCCGAAGCCCTTTCTCGTATCCGCCGGGACGACGATCACCGGCCGGCCGCTGCCGAAGAGAGCCGCGTCGATCGATGCCGTCTCGTCGGTTTCATAGAGCGCGGGATGAGCCATGACGATGATGTCGTTGAGGCGGCCGGCGCGCTCGATCTCCTCCGGCTGGCGACCGGTCGCCATGGTCAGGCAGACCGCGAACTTGCCGGCGGCGACGGGCTCCTCCGGGCCGACTTTCGGCAGGTCGCCGCAGAGCCGCTTGAAGCTGGCTTCCACCGCTGCGCGCCGCCGCTCGTTGCTGGCCTCGACCGAGGCCATGATCTGCTCCACGGCGGTACCGGACATGCCTTCGCCGACGTAGGGCAGCAGGTCGCGCGGGTCGTTGGCGACGTGCAGGAACTCGACCCGGGTTCCGAAACGTTGGCCGAGGTCGATTGCCGCGGCCATCGCCGCGTCTGTGCCGGCCGAACCGTCGGTCACGGCAAGTATGGAGGCCCAATTCATCGCTGGCTCCTGGATTCTATGAGGATGTAAAAGATGCCCGCTGGTAAGGCATTCCGATAGAAGGGTGAATCCTGCCTCATGGCATTGACCTGCATCAAGGGCGATCGGCACCGCCGAAGCGTTGCGGGCCGGCGTCCGGTGCCGGATAGGGATCCTGATGGATGATGACTTCGGCGCCCGGAAAGGCCTTCATGAGGTCGTCTTCCACGGCGTCGGCGATGGCGTGGGCCCGCTGCAGGCTCTGCGCCGCGTCGAGTTCGATATGGCACTGGATGAAGATCTGCGGACCCGAAGCCCTGGTGCGCAGGTCGTGGATGCCGAGGACCCCATCGTGGGAGCTGATCACGTCGCGGATGCGGCTGCGCTCCTCGTCCGGCAGCTCCCTGTCCATCAGCATGTCGAGGGCCCCCCGGGCGATCTGCCAGGCATTGTAGAGGATGTAGGCGGCAATACCGATGCCGAACAGGGGATCGATGAACTGCCAGCCGAACTGGGCCACCAGTACCAGGGCAAGAATCACGGCGCCATTGACAAGAACGTCGCCGACGTAGTGCAGCTGGTCGGCGGAGATCGCCAGGGAGCCGGTGCGGCGGATGACATGGCGCTGCAGCGCCACCAGTGCCACCGTCGCCACGATAGAGAACACCATGACGGCGATGCCGATCTCGCCCTGCTCCAGCGGGCGCGGCGAGAAGAAACGCGGCACCGCTTCAATGGTCAAAAAAATCGCCGAGCCGGTGATGAAAGCCGCCTGCCCCAAGGCGGCCAGCGGTTCCGCCTTGCCATGGCCGAAGCGGTGCTCGCGGTCCGCCGGCACCAGGGCATGGCGCACGGCGATGAAATTCAGCACCGAAGCGGCCGCATCCAGCAACGAATCGATAAGGGTGGCGAGAATGGCGACCGACCCCGTCATCACGTAGGCGGCAAGCTTGACGACGATGAGCACGCAGGCCGTCGCCACCGAGGCGGTCGTCGCCAGCCGCAGCAGGCGGGCAGCCTCCGGCCCGGCGACCCTGCCGGCAGTCTGTTCGGCTCCACTCACGGGTAGAGCCGCTCCGTCGACCAGCGCTCTCCTGCATCCTCGGCGTCTGCACGCCGATAGACGAGGCGATCGTGCAGACGGAAGGCGCCGTCCTGCCAGAACTCGATGAGACGGGGGCTGAGGCGGAAGCCGGACCAGTATGGCGGCCGTGGCACCTTGCCTACCGCATGCTTGGCCGCAAAGAGCGCCACCCGCTTTTCCAGCTCGAAACGGCCTTCCAGCGGCCGCGATTGCTGACTCGCCCAGGCGCCGATCTGGCTCTGCCGCGCGCGGCTGGCGAAGTAGGCGTCGGCCTCGGCGTCATCGACCGGTGAGACTTCGCCCTCGACACGGACCTGGCGGCGCAGGCTTTTCCAGTGAAACAACAGCGCTGCCTTGGGGGTCGCCAGCAACTGCCGCCCTTTGCGGCTCTCGTAGTTGGTATAGAACACGAAGCCCTCGGGGTCGTAGCCCTTCAGCAGCACCATCCGGCAGGACGGCATGCCGTCCTCGCCCACGGTGGACAGGGCCATTGCGGTGGGATCGTTCGGTTCCGCGGCCTCCGCCTCGGCGAGCCATGCCGCAAACACATCGAGCGGATCAGCGGGCCGTTCCGATCTGATTTCCATGCAACCCCACCTCGTTCGCGTCGGCCGCCCATGCAACCAATTGGCGGCCGGCTGCGTTGACAACGCGCAGTGCGCCACCATATAGCGCCGACGGAACCTAGAACAGGCCATAGAAGGGCCGAAAACGTGGAATTTCCACCGCTGGCGAGGTTGCGCCGACGGCCTCGGCAAGACCGCGGATTCTGGCCCGGACAGCACCCCGGGGATGTTGCCGGCCATTGCGGCGTAAGACAAAGCGGGAAACGAGCCGCTCTGGCGCCCGCCATCGGTTTGCCTCAATTGGAGCCTAACAGTTCCCCCGGGGCCAGGATTGGGGATTCTCTAGTGGGGGACCCTTAAAGCACGAAAGGGTAGTTCGATGAAACTCAGAGTCATTATCGCCGCCGCCGCCATCGCGCTGACTGCAGCCGCCTGCGAGAATTCGAGCCTGGGCGGCACCAAGCAGACCGTCGGCACGCTGGGCGGTGCCGCGGCGGGTGGCCTCTTCGGTGCGCAGTTCGGCAGCGGGTCCGGCCAGCTGGCCGCGACCGCCGCGGGCGCGCTGCTCGGCGCCTTCATCGGCAGCGAGATCGGCCGCACCATGGACGAGGTGGACCGCCAGCGGGCCGAGGCCGCCTACACCCGGGCGACCACTGCGCCGGTCGGCGAGACCATCACCTGGAGCAATCCCAATACCGGCAACAGCGGCAGCATCACGCCGACCCGCGATGGCCAATCGTCCACCGGCGCCTACTGCCGCGAGTTCCAGCAGACCGTCTACATCGGCGGGCGTGAAGAGCAGGCCTACGGTGTCGCCTGCCGCCAGCCTGACGGCGCCTGGGAAATCCGCTGACGCGGCCGGACAGCCGGGGCTGCCCGCAGACACGCTCTTGGGTGTGAGTTCGAGAGGAGGTATCTTTGCGATGCCTCCTCTCCCGACTCCAGGGTCAAATCGTCAAAGCCCATGCAGGATCCCTACAAGCTGCTGAATGTCGAGCGCTCGGCCTCGCAAGAGGACATCAAGCGCGCCTATCGCAAGTTGGCCAAGGAGTTGCATCCGGACATCAACCCGGGCAACACCGCGGTCGAGCAGAAATTCAAGGAAATCTCCCAGGCTTACAGCATTCTGGGCGACCCGGAGAAACGCAAGCGCTTCGACCGGGGCGAGATCGATGCCAGCGGCCAGGAAACGCCCTGGAAGGGCGGGTTCTACCGCAACCACGCCGGGACCCGCCGGGGCGAGAAATACAGCACCTTCGAATTCGGCGAAGACGTCAGCGCCGACGATATCTTCGCCGACCTCTTCGGGTCGCGCACGCGCCGCGTCCGGCGGCCGGGCGCCAACGTATCCTACACCGTGCCGATCACCTTCCTGGATGCCGCCAAGGGCGCCAAGAAGCGCATCAAGCTGGCCGACGGCAAGACGCTGGACGTACGCATTCCGCCGGGGACCGAGGACGGCCAGACCCTGCGCCTGAAGGGGCAGGGCATGCCGGGCGTCGGCGGCGGGCCGGCCGGCGACGCGCTGGTGGAGGTGCAGATCGAGCCACACCCCTTCTTCGAGCGCCGCGGCAGCAACGTCCACGTCGAACTGCCGGTCACCCTGCAGGAAGCCCTGCTCGGCGCCACGGTCACGGTGCCGACGGTCCACGGAAACGTGTCGATGAAGATTCCGGCGGGCTCCAACAGCGGCAGCACCCTGCGCCTCAAGGGCAAGGGCCTTCCGCCCCGCGAGGGTGGCGAGACGGGCGACCAGTACGTGAAGCTGCGCGTGATGCTGCCGGAACGCCCGGACCAGGAACTGCGCGAGTTCATCGAGAACTGGAGCCGCTCACACGACTACGACCCGCGGCGCAAGGCGGGCATGACCTGAGCGGGACGAGGCCCTCACCGAAGAAGGGCCGGGGCGCGGCGCAAAAAAGAGGGGAGCAGGCGACCATGCGGGTGAGATTCGACGAGGTCCTGGTGACCGTTGATATCGGCGCCAGCGAGCTGACGGCCTGGATCGAGCAGAACTGGGTGCTGCCGGTCGAGGACGCCGGCGAGTTCTTCTTCGACGAAATGGACCTTGCCCGGGTCAGGCTGATCGCGGAACTGCGCAACGACCTCGGTGTGAACGAAGACGCCATTCCCGTAGTGCTGCGCCTGCTCGACCAGGTCTACGGCCTGCGCCGGGCCCTCGCCGAACTGAACGAGGCCATCCAGGAACTGCCGGAGTCGGCTCAGGACCAGCTACGCCAGCACCTGAGCGGCGACAGCAGCGGCGACGGCCAGCCGTCGTCACACTGAGCTTTAACCCGGACTTCTCAAACTATGACGGGCGTCACGGAGGCGAATTCGCCGACAGGCCAGGAGAGCCGCGAAGAGCGTATCGGGAATACGATCGAGCGGCTCGACGCCGCCTGTCGGCAAGTTCGCCCCGCCCTTCGGGTCGCCTCGGGAAGCCTGCTCGGGGCGTCGCAGGCCTCAACCGTAGTCCCACTACGCTTTTCGGCCTTCTCCTGCCGAGCAGGCTTCCCGAGGCGATGACGCTCCGCCATAGTTTGAGAAATCCGGGTTAGGGGTTCAGCGCGGCGAGCTTGGCGCCGAAGCCCATAAAGACGATGCCGGTCACCCCCTTGAGCCAGCGCTGGAAGCGCCCGCTGCGCGCGGCGCGCGTCAGGCGCTCGAACACCAGGATCATGGCGCCGAACCACACGGCGTTCAGCAGGGCATGGACACAGACCATCAGGGCCGCCGCCTGCACGGCGCCCTCTCCCAACGGAATGAACTGCGGGAAAGCGGCGAGGTAGAACATCGACACCTTGGGATTCAGGGCATTGGTCACGAAACCCTCGGCGAAGGCCTTCGCCAGGCGACGGCGGCGGCGCGCCGGCGCCACTTCAGCCACCTTGGCGATGCCGCGCCAGGCGTCCCGCAGCGCCTTGAAGCCGATCCAGCAGAGGTAGGCGGCCCCCAGCATCTTGACCACGAAGAAGGCCTCCGCCGAACGCATGAGGATGACCGAGATGCCGAAGATCGACAGCGCGCCGTGCAGGTAGAAGGCGGCGACGAAGCCGGCGACATTCGCAAAGCCCGCGCCGCGGCCCGAGGTCGGCACCGTCTTGGCGATCAGCACGCCGTTCGGCCCCGGCGACATGACCAGCAGCGCGGCGACACCGGCGAAGGCGAGGAAGTGAACCGGTTCCATCGATGGGTTCCCTGAAGATTGATCTCGATGCTTTCGGCCGCTCTAGCGTTCGTCGCGCGGCGTGGGGTGCAGGCGGGCGACACCGTCGGGCGGGTCGCTGGCCGTGGCCTTGTCGATCAGCGCCGCCAGGCTCTTCCCTTTGATGTCGTGGCCGAGTTCGCCGGCCGCGGCGACGATCGCTTCCACCCCCTCCGGCCAGCCCTCGCCCGGCTCCAGCGCCAGGTCGAGGGCCGTCAGCAGGTCCTGCAGGCTGGCCGCCGTGAGATCGCGGGCAAGGAACCAGCGACCGCTGCTGCGATTGACGAAGCCGGTCTTCTTCAGGGCATGCAGCACCGCGGCAAGCTGATCCAGGCTGGCCGGCAGTCCGCGGGTCAGCGCCGATTCCTTCAGGACCGAGCCGCTGCGCGCCGCGTTACGCAGGCGGTAAAGCAGGGCGAGGGCCAGCGCCAGGCGGGGACCGGCGCCACTGTTGCCCCGCCGCAGTCGGTCGACGAGCCGCCACTCCCGCACCGAGGCCGCCACCTCCGCACCGAGCAGCACCACCGCCCAGGAGAGGTACATCCAGACAAGGAAAACAGGAACGGCGGCCAACGCTCCGTAGATCGCCTCATAGGAAGGAAACTGCCGCAGATAAAATCCGAAGCCGGCCTTCAGCAGCTCGGAGAGCGCCGCGGCGACCACGCCGCCGGTAAGCGCATGATGGATGGCAACACTGCGGGCGGGGACCACGGCGTATAGCAACGTGAAGCCGCCGGCCATCAGCAAGAAGGGAAGCAGGCGGGTAAGGCCGAATGCCCGGTCGCCTTCTTCCAATGCGGTGGTGAAAAACCCGTAACCGGACAGCGACAGCGAGGCGCAGAGAAAGATCGGGCCGACGGTCAGCACCATCCAGTAGGCCATGATGCGGACCACAAACGGCCGCGGCTCGGTCACCCGCCAGATGGTGTTGAAGGCACCGTTGATCGTCGACAGCAGCAGGCCGGCCGTCAGCAGCAGGGCCAGCAGCCCGAAACCGGTCATCGAGCGGGCATTCTGCACGAAGGTGGCGATCTGGTCGCTGACCTCGACCCCGGCATTGGGGACCAGGTTCTGGAACAGGAAGACCTGGGCCTGCAGACGCAGGCGCTCGAAACCCGGAACCGCCGACATCAGGCCCAGGCAGATGGCCAGGATGGGAACGATGGCGAGCAGCGAGGCGTAGCTCAGCTGGGTCGAGATGCGCAGGCACTGGTCGGCCATGAAGCGGCGCCCGCAATAGGCGCCGAAGGGCACGAGGTTCCGCAGAAATCCAAGCAAGTCGGGTCTCTTCATAGCGACGTTCCGGCTCCGGCCAGCCCTCCCGAACACCCGTCATTGTACAGCAGGAAACGGCGGAAATGTGGGATAATTGGGAGGTCGCGGCGTTGACCCGCCTAGGCATTGGTGTAGGATGCCGCACGATTCTCAATCGCCTTCGCAATCAGACCAAAATCGAGGAGACGGAATGACCGAGCCCCAACCGCTGATGGCCGGCAAGCGCGGCCTTGTCATGGGGGTCGCCAATGACCGTTCCATTGCTTGGGGCATCGCCACGGCAACCCGCGCTCAGGGCGCCGAACTGGCCTTCACCTACCAGGGCGAGGCCTTGGAGAAGCGGGTTCGCCCACTGGCCCAATCGGTCGGTTCCGAAATCGTCGTCCCCTGCGACGTGACCGACGACGCCTCCATCGATGCCGTCTTCGCCGAGATCGGGCGCAAGTGGGGCAAGCTGGACTTCCTGGTCCATGCCATCGCCTACGCGGACAAGGACGAACTGAAAGGGAAGTACCTGCAGACCAGCCGCGGCAATTTCCTGCGCTCGCTGGACATCTCCTGCTACTCGCTGACCGCGATCAGCCAGCGCGCCGTGCCGCTGATGAAGGACGGTGGCAGCATCCTCACGCTCACCTATTACGGCGCCGAACGGGTGATGCCGCACTACAACGTCATGGGCGTCGCCAAGGCGGCGCTGGAATCCAGCGTGCGCTATCTCGCCGCCGACCTCGGCGACCAGCGCATCCGCGTCAATGCGATTTCCGCCGGACCGATCCGGACGCTGGCGGCTTCCGGCATCGGCGACTTCCGGCACATTCTGAAATGGAACGAACTGAACTCGCCGCTGCGCCAGAACGTCAGCATCGAGCAGGTCGGCGGCGCCGGCCTCTACCTGCTGTCGGATCTCTCGAGCGGCGTCACCGGCGAGGTGCATCACGTCGACTCCGGCTACCATGTCGTCGGCATGATGGCGGTCGACGCGGCGCCGCAGCTTGCAGAGTTGTTGAAGAACTTCACGAACCACTCCTGAGTCGCCGACACGACTTCCCTCCCGCTAGGGCATCCCGCCGATGGCAGGCAACAGTTTCGGAGAGCTCTTTCGCTTCACCACCTGGGGCGAAAGCCACGGTCCCGCCATCGGCTGCGTGGTCGACGGGGTGCCGCCGCGCATCGCCCTGGCGCCGGAGCATCTGCAGCACTGGCTGGACCGCCGCAAGCCCGGCCAGTCGCGCTTCACCACCCAGCGCCGCGAGTCCGACACTGTCAGAATCCTCTCCGGCGTCTTCGAGGGCGAGACCACCGGCACGCCGGTCTCCCTCGTCATCGAGAACGAGGACCAGCGATCCAAGGACTACGGCGATATCGCCGACAAGTTCCGCCCCGGTCATGCCGACTATACCTATTGGAAGAAGTACGGCATCCGCGACTACCGCGGCGGCGGGCGCTCCTCGGCGCGCGAGACCGCCATGCGGGTGGCCGCCGGCGGCATCGCCCGCAAAGTGCTGGACCACATCCTGCCGCAGCCGGTGATCATCCGCGGCGCCCTGGTGCAGATGGGCCCGCACCGCATCGCGCGCGACAGCTGGGATTGGGATGAGATCGAGCGGAATCCTTTCTGGTGCCCGGACGCAGCGGCGGCGAAGGACTGGGAAGGGTTCCTCGACGGCGTGCGCAAGGCCGGGTCCTCCACAGGCGCGGTGATCGAGGTGGTGGCTTCGGGCGTCCCGGCCGGACTCGGCGAGCCGGTCTACGACAAGCTCGACGCCGACCTCGCCAAGGCGATGATGTCGATCAACGCGGTAAAGGCCGTGGAAATCGGCGCCGGCCTGGAGGCTGCGGCGCTGAGCGGCGAGGACAACGCCGACGAAATGCACCTCGAGGGCAACCGCGTGGCCTTCGCCTCCAACAGGGCCGGTGGCATCCTCGGCGGCATCTCCACCGGCCAGGACGTGGTGGTGCGCTTCGCGGTCAAGCCGACCTCCTCGATCCTCACGCCGCGCAAGACTGTGGACCGGCACGGCAACGAAACCGAGATCGTCACCAAGGGCCGCCACGACCCCTGCGTCGGCATCCGCGCGGTGCCGGTCGGCGAGGCCATGATGGCCATCGTGCTGGCGGACCACCTGCTGCGTCAGCGCGCCCTGACAGGAAAAGTCGAGAGCTAGAAGCGATGACCGAGAGACTGATCAACCTCTACAGCGACACCCAGACGCAGCCCTCCAAGGCCATGCGACTGGCCATGGCCGAGGCGCCGGTCGGCGACGAGCAGCGCGGCGAGGACCCCAGCGTCAACCGGCTCTGCGAGATGACGGCGGAACTGCTGGGCAAGGAGGCCGCGGTCTTCCTGCCGTCGGGGACCATGTGCAACCAGCTGGCCATCCACATCCATTGCCGCCCGGGCGAGGAGATCATCGCCCACCGCTCGGCCCACATCCTGAACTTCGAGGGCGGCGGCACCGCCGCCTTCTCCGGCGTGCAGGTGCAGGGCCTCGACGGCCCCCGGGGGCAGTTCTCCGTCGAGGCGGCCCGCGCCGCCATCCGCCCGAAGGACCGCTACCACCCACAGACCAGCATGATCGCGGTCGAGCAGACCGCCAACATGGGCGGCGGTGCCATCTGGTCGCTGAAGGAGATCCAGGCACTGGGGAAACTGGCCGACCAGCAGGGCCTGGCCTACCACATGGACGGCGCGCGCCTGCTCAACGCCGTGGTCGCTTCCGGCGTTTCGGCCGAGGATTTCGCCGGGCCCTTCGACAGCCTGTGGATCGATCTCTCCAAGGGCCTCGGCTGCCCGGTCGGCGCGGTGCTGGCAGGCTCGCGCGAGTTCATCGAAGAGGCCTGGCGCCTCAAGCAGCGCAGCGGCGGCGCCATGCGCCAGGCCGGCATCATCGCCGCCGCCGGCATCTACGCCCTGGAGCACAACGTCGAGCGCCTGGCCGAGGACCACGCCAACGCCAAGCTCTTTGCCGAGTCCCTGCGCAACCTGCCGGGCATCAAGGTCGACCCGGAGGAAGTCGAGACCAACATCGTGTTCTTCGATATCGCCGGCACCGGCATGACCGCCGAGCCGTTCGTCGAAGCGATGAAGACCAAGGGAGTCGACCTCGGCGGCGCCGGCACCCGCATCCGCATCGTCACCCACCTCGACATCGGCCGCGCCGACATCGAGGCCGCCGTCGAGGCGATCCGCAGGGTGATCAACGCAGCCTAGGGCGCCACGCCTACCGCTCGAACACCGCGACCAGTTCCAGATGCCCCGACCAGGGGAACTGGTCGATGGGCGTCGCCTCCTTGAAGCGATAGCCACCGTCCACCAGGGTGCGGGCGTCGCGCGCGAAGGTCGTGGGATTGCAGGAGACGGCGATGACCACCGGCACGTCGGAAGCGGCGATCTCGACGGCCTGTTCGCGGGCGCCGTTGCGCGGCGGATCGAAGACCACCACGTCGCCGCCGGAAAGCTCGTCGGCCAGCACCGGAAAGCGCGCGAGGTCGCGCAGCTCTGCCTGCACCCGGGCGGCGCGGTCGGAGCGGCGCGCTGCGGCGTCCAGTGCCGCCAGGGCATCCTCCGCGCCCTCGGCGGCATAGACCTGCAGGCGCTCGGCCAAGGGGAAGGTGAAGGTGCCGCAGCCGGCGAAAAGGTCCGCGGCGGTCTCGGCGCCCGCCGGCACCGCCGCCATTGCGAGCTCCACCAGCATCGCCTCGCCTTCCGCCGTCGGCTGCACGAAGCCGCCTGGCGGCGGCACCACCGCGACGCCGCCGAAGGTGAAGATCGGCTCACGACGCAGCGCCAGCGGCGTCGGCGCGTCGCGGCCGTCGGTCCAGCACAGCCGCGCCAGGTCGTTGGCCTCGGCGAAAGCCGCCAGGGCCTCGCGGTCCTCCAGGCTCAGCACATGGCGGGAGTCGATCAGCAGATCGATGCCGGTCTCGCATGCCGTGGCGGTGAGCCGCGCTTCCTCCTTCACCGCCAGCAGGCGTGCCAACAGGTCGTGCAGCGGTGCCAGCAGCGCCTGCAGATCCGGGGTCACCAGCAGGCAGCGGTCGATGTCGGCCAGTTGGTGCGAGCCGCGCTCGTAGTAGCCGAGCAGCGCGCCGCCCGCCGTGCGCAGCGCCGACCAGGCGATGCGCCGGCGCCGGCCCGGTGCCACCCGCCGCAGCGGATGCAGGGTCGCCGGTTCCAAACCCTTGCGCTCCAGCGCCGCCACCAGCAGGTTCTGCTTCCAGGCGGCATAGGCGCCGTCCTCCAGGTGCTGCAGGGCGCAGCCGCCACAGGGGCCGAAGAACGGACAGGGCGGCTCGGCGCGGTTGGGGCCGGCCTCCAGCAGCTCGATCACCTCGCCCTTGAAGCCGCCGCCGCGCTCGCCGGTGACCCGCGCCAGGACGCGGTCGCCCGGCACGGTCTGGGCCAGGAACAGCGGCCGCCCGTCGACCGACGACAGGCCGTCGCCCTTGGCGCCCACGGCCTCCACGACCACCTCCAATTGGCGGCCGCCGGCGCGCCGCGCTCTACGCCGCATGTCCGTTTCCCGGCAAGATCTGTGAATCCTTCATCGATTCCGTCGCTTACACCACCCGGCGCGGGCGGACTTTGCGCGATCGGCCGCGGACTGACAAGCGCACCCTCTGCGACCCTCCGCCCCCAAAAATTTCGCTGGCCAGCGGCGGCAATGAACGTTGAGATAGAAGAATGACACGCATCCTACTGTTCTTGCTCAAATGTGCGGTCGGCCTGTCCGCCACCGTCGGCTTTTTCATCATCGCCGGAGCCGTCGCCGCGGTCCTGCTGCTGCCGCGCTTCGACGAATTCCGGCCCTCCGCGCCCAAAGTCCCCGAGACCGCGGTGCTGGTGCTCGACCTCGCCGACAGGCTGATCGAGCAGCCCCCGGCCAGCCCGCTGGCGCGCCTCTCGCAGGGCCGCGCGCTGGTGCTGCGCGACGCCGTCGCCGCCCTGCAGGCGGCCGGCCGCGACGCAAGGGTGAAGGGCCTCGTCATCCGCGCCGGCTGGGGCTCGCCCGGCCTTGCGCAGATGCAGGAGCTTCGCGACGCCGTGGTCGACTTCCGCGGCCAGGGCAAGCCGGTGGTCGCCTTCGCCGAGACCTTCGGCGAGGCCGGGAACGGCACCCTGCACTACTTCCTGGCCAGCGCGGCGGACGAAGTCTGGATGCAGCCCTCCGGCGACCTCGGCTTCACCGGCTTCGCCCTGCAGCAACCGTTCCTGAAACCGCTGCTGGAGGACTTCGGCGTGCGCAGCCAAGTGGCCCAGCGCGAGGAGTACAAGGGCGCCATGAGCTTCCTCACCGAGGCGGCCCTGCCGGAGCCGCAGCGCCGCAACCTGCAGCGCTACCTCGACTCCGCCCTCTCGCAGATCGTGGCGGCGGCGGCCGACTCCCGCGGCCTGGACGCCGGTACCCTGCGCCGGCTGGTCGATGGCGCCCCCTATCGCGGCGCCGAGGCCCTCGACCTCGGCCTCGTCGACCGTCTCGGCTACTGGGACGAGGTAGAGGCCACGGCCGACACCGCGGCCGGAGCCGAGGCCGAATGGATCTCGGTCAGCGACTATCACCGCGCCACGCCGCCGCCGGACGACGACGCGCCGGTGATCGCCCTGGTCTATGGCGAGGGTCCGATCCTGCTGGCCGAGGGCGAGAACGATCCGCTGTTCGGCCGCGTCACCATGGGCGCGGTGGAGATCGCCGACGCGCTGTCGGAGGCCATCGACGACCCCGAGGTCGCCGCGATCCTGTTCCGCGTCGACAGTCCCGGCGGCTCCTATGTCGGCTCCGACACCATCTGGCGCGAAGTGCAGCGCGCCCGCGACCTCGGCAAGCCGGTCATCGTTTCCATGGGCAATTTCGCCGCCTCCGGCGGCTACTTCGTGGCCGCGCCGGCCGAGCGCATCGTCGCGCAGCCCGGGACCATCACCGGCTCCATCGGCGTGGTCAGCGGCAAGCTGTCGCTGCGCGACCTCTGGAGCGACCTCGGCGTCAACTGGGACGGTGTGCAGGCGGGAGAGCGCGCCGCCATGTGGAGCCCCAACGCCCCCTTCAGCGACGCGGAGTGGCAGTGGCTGCAGCAGACGCTCGACTCCACCTACGCCGACTTCACCGGCAAGGTGGCGGCCGGCCGCGGCCTCACGGAGTCGCAGGTCGAGGCGGCCGCCGGCGGCCGGATCTGGTCCGGCGCCGACGCCCGCGAGGCCGGCCTGGTGGACGCGCTCGGCGGCTATCTGACGGCCATCGATCTGGCCAAGGAGGCCGCCGGCCTGCCGGCGGAAGCCGTGGTGGCGTTGCGGCCCTATCCCGAGGAACGCAGCCCCTTCGCCGCTTTCCTGGAGGACGCCCTCGCCGGCAACATCGAAAGCCCCGCCACACGGGCCCTGCTGCGCGGCCTGGCACGGGTCGCCGCCGCCCTGGCGCCGCTGGTTCAGGCGGTCGAAGCCGTCACCGCCGACCCCCGCAGCCATGCCTTGCAGGCGCCCCGGGTGATGCTCGCGAGATGACGTGGCAGGCCCGGCCAAGCGCCGGGAATGAAACGCGCTTCCGCAATTTGCCCGGAGTTTGGGGGTGAATCCGCCTTGTCGGGTCGAGGGACCCATCGCTATGCTCAATGCCGCAGCAGGTACGGGGAGAGCGAGTGGAAACTCCAGCCATCGAGGCACAGGGGCTGTCCAAGACATTCGGCAGCGGTCCGGATGCGGTTCACGCCCTGGACGATGTTTCGCTGACGATCCGTCAGAACGAGTTCTTCACCCTGCTCGGCCCTTCCGGCTGCGGCAAGACGACCTTGCTGCGCCTGATCGGCGGCTTCGAGCAGCCGACCCGGGGCGACGTCTTCCTGGAAGGCCGGCAACTGACCGGGCTGCCGCCCTTCAAGCGGCCGATCAACACCGTGTTTCAAAGCTATGCCCTGTTTCCGCACCTGACGGTGGAGCAGAACATCGCCTTCGGCCTGGAGATGCTGGGCCGCCCCAAGGGCGAGCGCGGCGCCCGCGTGGAGCAGATGCTGGCGCTGGTGAAGCTGCAGGGTTATGCCAACCGGCGACCGGCGCAGCTCTCGGGCGGGCAGCAGCAGCGCGTCGCCCTGGCCCGCGCCCTCGCCAGCCAGCCCAAGGTGCTGTTGCTCGACGAGCCGCTCTCGGCCCTCGATCTGAAGCTGCGCAAGGAAATGCAGATCGAACTGAAGCGCCTGCAGACGGAAACCGGCATAACCTTCGTCTTCGTGACGCACGACCAGGAAGAGGCGCTGACGATGTCCGACCGCATCGCGGTCATGGAGAACGGCCGGACCCTGCAGGTCGGCTCGCCGACGGAGATCTACGAGCGCCCGCAGCGGCGCTTCGTCGCCGACTTCATCGGTGAAACCAACTTCCTGACGGCGACCCTGATTGGCCGTGCCAATGGCCATACGCGCTTCCGCCTCGACAGCGGCGAGGAGATTCTGGCGACCGGCGACGGCGGCCATAGCGAAGGCTCGCAGGTAACGCTCGCCGTGCGTCCCGAACGCGCCCGCCTCGCGGAGAATGCGAAAGGCTTCAGCGGCGAGGTGGAGACGCTGGTCTATTTCGGCACCGATACCATCTGCCATCTGAAGCTTGCCGATGGCGCGAACTTCAAGCTGCGCCTGCAGAACCGTGAAGGAGGATCGGCGCCCTGCCGGATCGGCGACCGCCTCGGCATCGATATCGCGCCGCAGGCGATCCAGGTACTGGTCGACTGATGGCGGGTGACCGGCATCTCCCGCCACGTGCCCGGCGCACGCTGCTCATCGGGCCCGCGGTAGTCATCATCGCCGTCCTCATGATCCTGCCGCTATGCCTCATGGTCTATGTCTCGACCTTGGAGCGCGGGCAGTACGGCGGGGTGAACTGGGGCGACCATACGACCCAAGCCTATGTGTCGATTCTCTTTGCCGAGGCATTGGATGGCAGCTTCGGGTTCAACACCGCCTACATCGAGATTTTCCTGCGATCGTTCTGGCTGTCGCTCTCAACCACGGTCATCGCGCTGGCCATCGGATTTCCCACCGCGCTCTACATGACGCTGCAGCCGGAACGCTATCGCAACCTGCTGATCTTCCTGGTCACCATTCCTTTCTGGACCAACCTGCTTGTGCGCAACTATGCCTGGATCCTGTTGCTGCGCGACACCGGCCTGATCAATGAAGGATTGATCTCGCTGGGTGTGATCGCCAGGCCCATCACTCTGCTCTACACCGACTTCTCGGTTGCCGTCGGCCTCACCTATTCCTTCCTGCCCTTCATGGTGCTGCCGATCTACGCCAGCCTGGAGAAGATTGATTTCCGTCTCGTCGAGGCGGGCTACGACCTCTACGCCACGCGGCTCGACGTACTCCGGCGCGTACTCATCCCGCTTTCCGTGCCCGGAATCATCTCCGGCTGCATCCTGGTCTTCGTACCCTCGCTGGGCGCCTACATCACGCCGGTGCTACTGGGAGGCGGCAAGACGCTGATGATCGGTAACTTGATCTCGCTACAGTTCGGTGCCGCACGCAACTGGCCTTTCGGGGCGGCGCTCGGATTCGTGCTGCTGGCGCTGGTGCTGCTCACGATGATGATCTATCTGATGCGCCAGCGACGCCGAGGGGAGGTACCGGCATGACCGCCGAGGCGGCCCTTCCGGCCAAGGGCAGTGAAGCGCCTCGCGCCCGCGGGCGCGGTTTCCGCATCAAGCACTTCCCCGGCCTGACTCCGGCCGCGATGGTCTTCTTCGCCTATCTCTACGTACCCATCGCCATCCTCTTCGTGCTGTCGTTCAACCAGAACTCGACGGTGACAGTTTGGACCGGCTTCACCTTAGATTGGTACGACGTGGTCCTTGGCAACCGGGACATCCTGCGGGCGGCGCAGAACTCGATAGTGATTGCCAGCTGTTCCGCCTTCTCCGCGACGATCGTCGCGACGGCGGCCGCGATCGGCATGTCGCGCGCGCGGTTCCAGGGCAAGGACGCAGTCAATGGCACCATCGCACTGCCTCTGATCGTGCCGGAGATCGTGACGGCGGTAGCGACGCTGCTGTTCTTTGCCACGCTCGGAATTCAACTGGGCCTGATGACGGTTATCCTGGCCCACACGGTATTCTGCATCCCCTTCGCCTACCTGCCGATCCAGGCGCGCCTCGCCGGCCTCGATCCCGCTCTATCGGAGGCCGCCGCCGATCTCTACGCGACGCCCTGGGACGCCTTCCGGCGGGTGACGTTGCCGCTGCTGTGGCCCGGCATCCTCTCGGGCATGGTGCTGGCCTTCATCATCTCGCTGGACGATTTCGTGATCACTTTCTTCGTCTCGGGCGCCGGCGCCACCACCCTGCCGGTCTACATCTACGGCATGGTGCGCATCGGCATCACGCCGGAGGTAAACGCGATCTCCACCCTGATGATCCTCGTATCGGTATTCTTCGTAACGCTGTCGTTTATTCTCTCCCGCCAGAAGAAATGACGGATTTCAGGTTAAGAACTAGAGACTTCCTCAATGTAAGGTCCGGCTGCTAGAATGTAGACTTCCAACAAAAAACTGAACTACAGGGAGCTTCCGTGATGAAAATCACCAAATTGACTGCTTTTGGACTCGCCGCGGCCTTCGCGGTTTCCAACTTTGCAAGCGTCGCCCAGGCTGCTGGCGAACTTCACCTCTACAATTGGGCGAACTACTTCCCGCCGGAACTGATGGAGAAGTTCGAGAAGGAGACCGGCATCAAGGTCAGCCTCGACACCTATGCCTCGGACGAGGACATGATGGCGAAGCTGCAGGCCGGCGGCAGCGGCTATGACATCGTCTTCCCCAGCGGCCAGATCGTCGAAGCGCTGATCCAGCAGGGCCTGGTGGAAAAGATCGACGCCAAGTCGATGGAGAACTTCAAGAACGTACTGCCGCCCTTCCAGTCCGTCGCGGGCGATGAGGGCCGCGAATACACCGTGCCCTACATGTGGGGCACCACCGGTTTCACCTACGACACCGCGAAGGTACCGGGCGGCGAGCTGAGCGAAAGCTGGAAGGAGTTCTTCGAGCCACGCCCCGAGCTGGCCGGCCAGATCGGGGCACTTGATTCCGTGGCCGACCTCTACAACGCCGCCGCCTACTACCTCGGTGTCGACAAATGCACCGAAAATCCTGCTGAAGCGCAGAGGATCCTCGACCTGCTGCTGAAGCAAAAGGAAGCCGTGAAGGTCTACGCGACCTCCGGCACTATCGATGCGGTTGTTTCCGGAGAAACGGTACTGTTCCAGCACTGGAACGGCGCCGCGCACCGCACCAAAGAGCAACTGCCGACAGCGGTCTATGTCTACCCGGAGGAGGGCACCAGCTTCTGGACCGACAACATGATGGTCCCGAAGGGTGCGCCGAACCTGGAACACGCCAAGACCTTCCTGAACTGGATGATGGCGCCGGAGAACGCCGCCGTTGCGACGAACTACGCCGGCTACATGAACTCCATCAAGGGGTCCAGCGACTTCCTCAACGAGTCCCTGAAGGCCGATCCGGCAGTGAACATGCCCTCGGAGTACGAAGCACGGCTCGAGCCGGTCGTGTTCTGTTCGGCCAAGGGACTGGAACTGCGTGACAAGGTCTGGACCAACCTGAAGAAGTAGGGGATTGAGCAGGTCAGCGGGCGGGCCGCGGTTGCGGCCCGCCCGCCGCCGTCCCATATTGCGTTTTCCATGCCAGCTCCCGATTCCCTCACGCTCGGCCTTTGGGCTACGAACCTTTCGACGCCGCTGAACGGGCTCGGCGCCTGGGCCGCCCACGTCGAGGCCAAGATGGCCGAGGCCGCCGCCGCCGGCGCCCGCCTGCTGGCGATGCCCGAATACGCCTGCGAGGCCTGGCTGTCGTTCAAGCCGGCGGGACTGGCGCCCGACCAGGAGATCGCCTGGATGGCCGGACAGGCGCCCGCCGCGCTCGACCTGCTGCGGCCGCTGCCGGCCAGGCACGGCGTCGCCCTGCTGGCCGGCACCATGCCCTGGCAGGCCGAGGGCGGCCACACCAACCGCGCCTGGCTGCTGCTGCCCGACGGGCGCGTCATCGCCCAGGACAAGCTCTCCCTCACGCCCGGCGAGCAGGATCCGGCGACCTGGAACCTGCTGCCCGGCAGGGACCTGCGCGTCGTCGAGTGGGAGGGCCTCAGGGTCGTCACCCTGGTCTGCCTCGATGTCGAGATGCCGGCTCTCGCCGTGCTGCTGGCGCCGCTCCGGCCCGACCTGATCCTGGTGCCCTCGATGACCGGCAAGCTTTCAGGACACGCCCGGGTCTTCGGCTGCGCCAGGGCGCGGGCGGTGGAGCTGATGTGCGCCGTCGCCGCCACCGGCGTCATCGGCTCCGCGCCGGGCAGCACCCAGAACCCGACCAACGTCTCCGCCTGCGCGCTCTACCTGCCCTGCGAGCCCAGCCTCGGCATGTCCGGCGTGCTGGATGCCGTCGCGCCGCGCGGCGAGGACGACGGCGACGGCCCGCTGCTGATCGCCCGCGATATTCCCATTGCCGAGATCCGCCGCCTGCGCGAAGCCGGCGCCGAAGTCTGGCCCGGTGCCTGGCGCGCCGACCACATCGCCATCGTCGAGGAAGCCGCCCCGTGAAGACCGTCTACAGCGAGAAGCACAAGCTGCATCATGCCAGGTTCGAACTGATCAACGGCAGGATGCAGCCGGCGGTCGAGATGCCCTCGCGCGCCGAGACGGTGCTGGAGCGGGCTCGGGCCGTCGATCTCGGCCCCGTCGTGGACCCGATAGGGCACGGCCGCGCGCCGATCCTCCGCGTCCATGACGCCGGTTACGTAAACTTCCTGGAGAAGGCCTGGGATCTCTGGACCGCCGAGGGACGCGACTACGAAGCGCTGCCCCTGGTCTGGCCGGTGCGCGGCCTGCGGCAGATCGAGCCGGAGCATATCGACGGCAAGCTGTCCTACTACTCCTTCGACGCCGGCACGCCGATCACCGCCGGCACCTGGGAGGCGGCAACCGCCGCCGCCGACGTGGCGCTCACCGGCGCCGACCTGATCCGCGAGGGCGCGCCCGCGGCCTTCGCGCTCTGCCGGCCGCCGGGGCACCACGCCGCCGCCGACTTCTACGGCGGCTACTGCTTCCTCAACAACGCGGCCATCGCCGCGCAGTCCTTCATCGATGCCGGCGCCGGGCGCGTCGCCGTTCTCGACGTCGACTACCACCACGGCAACGGCACCCAGGCCATCTTCTATGACCGGCCTGACGTCTTCTTCGCGTCGATCCACGGCCATCCGAAGCAGGAGTTCCCCTTTTTCCTCGGCTACGAGGACGAAACCGGCGCCGGTGCGGGCGAAGGCTGCAATGCCAACTACCCGCTGGTCTGGGGCAGCGGTTTCGATGTCTGGTCCGCCGCCCTGGCGGACGCCTGCCGGAGGATCGCCGGCTACGGGCCGGAGGCGCTGGTCGTCTCGCTGGGCGTCGACACCTTCGAAAAGGATCCGATCTCGCAGTTCAAACTGAAGAGCGACGACTACCTGCGGATCGGCGAGGCCATCGCCACCCTGGGCAAGCCCACGCTCTTCGTCATGGAAGGCGGCTACGCCGTCGCCGAGATCGGCGTCAACGCGGTGAACGTGCTGCAGGGGTTCGAGGGGCGGGGATGATCCAAAAGGCCCCCTCACCCAGCTTCGCCTAAGCTCACCCTCCGGGCTCGCTAAGGCTGCGCAACCCTCTCCCCGTTGGGGCGAGGGATCAAAAAGACCCTCGCCCCGCTTGCGGGGAAAGGGAGGGGCCCGCGAAGCGGGAGGGTGAGGGGCAATCGCTAGCCCTTCCGCGCCACCAGCAGAAATTCCTTGTTGCCCTCCGGGCCGGTGATCGGACTCTCGGCGATGCCGTCGACCGTCCAGCCGGGCTGAGCGCTCACCCAGACCCCGATGCGCGCGCAGACCTCTTCGTGCAGCGCCGGGTCGCGCACCACGCCGCCCTTGCCGACGCGCTCCTTGCCGACTTCGAACTGCGGCTTGATGAGCACCGCCATCGCCGCCTTCGGCTTCATCAACTGCAGCGGTGCCGGCAGCAGCACTTCGAGCCCGATGAAGCTGGCATCGCAGACCAGGAGGTCGATGGGCTCCGGCACCTGCCCGGCGGTCAGGGTGCGCGCATTGGTGCGCTCAAGCACCACGACCCGGGGGTCGTTGCGCAGTTTCCAGGCGAGCTGGCCGTGGCCGACGTCGACCGCGTAGACCCGGGCGGCGCCGGACTGCAGCAGCACGTCGGTGAAGCCGCCGGTCGAGGCGCCGATGTCGAGGCAGACGAGGCCGGTTGGGTCGAGCCCGAAGGCGGCCAGCGCGTGAGCCAGCTTGAGGCCGCCGCGGCTGACCCAGGGATGGTCCTGGCCACGCACCTCCAGGCCCTGGTCGTCGGCGATGGCCTCGCCGGGCTTGGCCAGCTTGCGCTCGCCGGCGAAGACCTTGCCGGCCATGATGAGGGCCTGGGCCTTGGCGCGGCTTTCCACCAGGCCGCGCTCGACGAGGGCGACGTCGGCCCGGCGCTTGCCCGCCTTGCTTCCGCTCATGGCCGCCGCGCGGTCTGGGACAGGCCGCCGCCGGGCAGCAGGATCTCGCGCCGGTGGAAACGCCAGGTCACCGCCAGGGCGACGAGGGCAAGCCCCAGCGCCAGACCGATCCACACGCCGCGCCCGCCGAGACCGAGCGGAAAGGCGAGCACGATGGAAGCGACGAAGCCGATCGCCCAGTAGCCGCCGATCGCCAGCCACATGGGGACCGTGGTGTCCTTGAGGCCGCGCAGTACGTGGACGCCGATGACCTGGCCGCCATCGACCAGCTGGAACAGCGCCGCGATTACCAGGAAAGCCACTGCCAGTTCGATGACCGGGCCGTTCTCCGGCACCGAGGCGTCGAGGAACAGTTCGACCAGCCAGCCGCCGGCGAACCAGAACACCAGCGCCGAGCAGGTCATGAAGAGGGCGCCGGCGACGAAGGCCGCCCAGCCGGCACGCCGCACGCCGTCGCGGTCGCAGGCCCCGGCCGCGAGGCCGACCCGTACCACCGCCGCCTGGCCGATGCCGAGCGGCACCATGAAGGCGACGGCGGCGCACTGCAGGGCGATGGCGTGGGCCGCCAGCGCCTCGGTGCTGATGAGACCCATGAGAAAGGCCGCGGCCGAGAACAGGCCGGCCTCGGCGACGATGGTGAGCCCGATCGGCACGCCGACGCGGAACAGCTCGACGAAGCGCGGCCAGTCGGAGCGCCAGAAGCGCCCGAGAATGGCATAGCGCCGGAACCGGCGATCGCGCAGCACGTAACCGAGCAGGACCAGGAACATCAGCGCCGAGACGACCGAAGAGGTGACGCCGGCACCGGTCAGCTCCCAGCGCGGCAGGCCGAAGTTGCCGAACATCAGGCCGTAGTTGCCGAGGGCGTTGACCGCCACCGCCAGCAGGGTGATCACCAGCACCGACCGCGGCCGCGAATGCGCCGTCACGAAGCAGCGCAGCACCACGAACAACAGGCTGGGCACCAGGCCCCAGGCCACCGCCTGCAGGTAGTCCTGCGCCAGCAGCGCGATTGCCGGGTCCTGCCCGGTCGCCAGCAGGATATGGCGGCCGTTCCATATGATGGCCGTGAAGACGGCGCCGAACAGCAGCGTCAGCCAGAAGCCCTGGCGAACGGTGCGCCGCACGCCGCGGAAGTCGCGCCCGCCGAGGGCCTGGGCGGTCATCGGCGCCACCACCGTGGCGATGCCCATGCCGAAGAGGAACAGCGGGATATAGATGTTCATGCCGAGCGCGCCGGCGGCGAGGTCGGCCGGGCCCAGCCAGCCCATCATCACGATGTCCGTGGTGTTGATGCCGATCATCGCCAGCTGAGTGAACACCAGCGGCGCGGCCAGACGCAGCGTCGCGAGGATCTCGCGGCGCCAGAGTGCGGCAGCGGTCGGCGCGCCGGCGGCTTCCAGGGCCGCGGCGTCGGGCAGGATGGTTCCGGACATGGCGGCAATATGACGAGTTTCGCGCAGGCGCGGAACCCTCGCCGGTTGCAGGACGGCTATGCGTGGAAAATCCGCGCCGGAAACAGGGGAGCCGCCCGGCGGCCGTCAGGCGGCCGTCAAGCCCGGGCGGGGGATTCCATCTCCGCCTCGCCGAGCGCTTCCAACACCTTGGCCAGGATTCCGGCCCGGTCGAGCCCGGCCTGGGCGATCTGCACCTCCGGCCGGTCATGGTCGATGAAGAAGTCCGGCAAGGTCATGGGGCGGAACTTCAGGCCCTTGTCGAAGGCGCCCTCCTGGGCCAGGAACTGCATGACCTGCGCCGCGAAGCCGCCGATGGCGCCCTCCTCCACCGTCACCAGCACCTCGTGCTCACGCGCCAGGCGGCGCACGAGATCGTGGTCGAGCGGCTTGGCAAAGCGGGCATCGGCCACGGTAGCCGAGAGGCCGCGCGCGGCGAGGTCCTCGGCCGCGGCCAGGGCGTCCGCCAGTCGCGTGCCGAGGGCGAGGATCGCCACCTTGCTGCCTTCGCGCAGGATGCGACCCTTGCCGATCTCCAGCGGCGTTCCGCGCGCCGGCATCTCGATGCCGAGGGACTCGCCGCGCGGATAGCGCAGGGCCGAGGGCCGATCGTCGATCTGGCAGGCGGTCGCCACCATGTGCATCAGCTCCACCTCGTCGCTCGGCGCCATGATGACGAAGTTGGGCAGGCAGCCGAGGTAGGTCAGGTCGTAGCTGCCCTGATGGGTGACGCCGTCGGCCCCGACCATGCCGGCCCGGTCGATGGCGAAGCGCACCGGCAGGCTCTGGATCGCGACATCGTGCACCACCTGGTCGTAGGCGCGCTGCAGGAAGGTGGAGTAGATCGCCGCGAAGGGCTTGAAGCCCTCGCAGGCCATGCCGGCGCAGAAGGTCACGGCGTGCTGCTCGGCGATGCCGACGTCGAAGGTGCGCTCCGGGAAGCGCTCGCCGAACTTGTTGAGGCCGGTGCCCGAGGGCATGGCCGCGGTCACCGCGACGATCTTGTCGTCGTGCTCGGCCTCGGCGATCAGGCCGGCGGCGAAGACGTTCTGGTAGGTCGGCGCCTTGGGCGTGCCCTTGGCCTGCTTGCCGGTCACGACGTCGAACTTGGCGACGCCGTGGTACTTGTCCGCGGCCGCCTCGGCCGGTTCGTAGCCCTTGCCCTTCTGCGTGACGCAGTGGATCAGCACCGGCCCTTCGTAGTGGGAGTCGCGCACGTTCTTCAGGACCGGCAGCAGGTGGTCGAGGTTATGACCGTCGATCGGCCCGACGTAGAAGAACCCGAGTTCCTCGAAGAGCGTGCCGCCGGTGAACAGGCCGCGGGCATATTCCTCGGCCCGCTTGGCCGCTACTTCGATGGGGCGCGGGAAGCGCTTGGCCAACTCGCGCCCGAGCGAACGCACCGAGAGGAACGGCTTCGACGAGATCAGCTGCGACAGGTAGGCGCTCATGGCGCCGACCGGCGGCGCGATCGACATGTCGTTGTCGTTGAGGATGACGATCAGGCGCGAGTTCATCGCCCCGGCGTTGTTCATCGCCTCATAGGCCATGCCCGCGCTCATGGCGCCGTCGCCGATCACCGCGACGACGGCGTTGTCCTCGCCGCGGAAATCGCGGGCGACCGAAAAGCCGAGGCCGGCCGAGATCGAGGTCGAACTGTGCGCCGCGCCGAAGGGGTCGTAGATGCTCTCCTTGCGGCTGGTGAAGCCGGAGAGCCCGCCGCCCTGGCGCAGCGTGCGGATGCGATCGCGCCGGCCGGTCAGGATCTTGTGCGGATAGCACTGGTGAGACACGTCCCAGATCAGCTTGTCCTTGGGCGTCTCGAAAACGTAGTGCAGCGCCGCGGTCAACTCGACCACGCCGAGACCGGCGCCGAGGTGGCCGCCGGTCACCGACACCGCCTCGATCATCTCCGCGCGCAGTTCGTCGGCGAGATCTCGCAGCTGGCTTTCTTTCAGCCGGCGCAGATCCGCGGGTTCGTTGATCTGGTCCAGAAGGGGGGTCGGATACCTGTTATGACCGATTTGTGCCACGCCGTTTACCGCTCCTGATGCCTTTGGCGGCATCTCATTGTCTCTCTCAACACTAAACCCACAAACGATACCCTGCCGCGGGCCCCACCAGCCCCCCGGTGCCCGCCCGCTACGACCGGCGCGCCACCACAAAGGCTGCCGTCTGCCTGAGAAGGTCCGCTTTTTCACCGAAAAGATCAAGTCGTGCACAGGCGGACCGCACCAGGGAAACGGCCTTCTCCCGGGCCGCCTCGATGCCCAACAGGCCGACAAAAGTCGCTTTTCCCATGTCGGCGTCCTGACCCGTCGGCTTCCCGAGGGCCTCCGGCGTGCTCTCGGTGTCGAGGATGTCGTCGGCGATCTGGAACGCCAGGCCGAGATCCAGGGCGTAGTCCACCAGGGCCGCGCGCTCGGCGGCGCCGGCCTCGGCGAGGATCGCCCCGGCCTCGCAGGAAAAGCGGATCAGCGCGCCGGTCTTCAGGCTCTGCAGGAGAGAAATCCCGTCGAGGTCGAGAGTTCCGCGCTCCGGCGAGATATCGATCATCTGCCCGCCCACCATGCCGGCGGCCCCGGCGGCGGCGGCCAGCGCGGCGACCAGGGCCGCGCGGACTTCGCCCCGCTCGTGGGTGCGCGCGTCGGCCAGCACGGCAAAGGCCTCGGTGAGAAGGCCGTCGCCGGCGAGGATCGCCGTGGCCTCGTCGAAGGCGACGTGGGCCGTCGGCCGGCCGCGGCGCAGGGCGCTGTCGTCCATCGCCGGCAGGTCGTCGTGGATCAGGCTGTAGCAGTGCACCATCTCGATCGCCGCGGCGACCCGCAGCGCGCGATCCTCCGGCACGTCGAACAGGCGGGCCGATTCGCAGACCAGAAACGGGCGCAGCCGCTTGCCGCCGCCGAGTGCGCTGTAGCGCATCGCCTCGATCACACGGCCGCGCGGGCCGGCAACGGCCGGCAGCAGCCCGTCCAGCATGCGGGTGACGGCCTCGCCCCGCTCGGCGAGGGCTTCCTGCAGGGCAGCCTCCCCCTGCGGCCAGGCGGGTTCCTGCGGCTGGCTGCGGTTAGTCGACATCGAGCGGTTCGCTGGTGACGCCGCCGTCGGCGGAAAGGCTGATTTTCTCGATCTTCGCCTGCGCTTCGCGCAGCTTGGCGTCGCAGTGCCGCTTCAGGGCCGCCCCGCGGTCGTAGTCGCCGATGGCGCTGTCCAGCGTGCCCTGGCCCTGCTCCAGCTTGGCGACGATGGCCTTCAGCTCGTCGAGCGCCTCCTCGAACGACATCTTGCGAATGTCTGCGGGGATAGAGTTGTCTGCCATACCCTGTACTCTCACTCCGCACTCTCTCTCGGGCGGTACCTGCTTCGTGGCCCCGGTGCTAGTTCCCCCCGCCCCGGGCATTGTGCCGGATTCGCTGCGGAATCGCGACGCCGCCGACTGGCGAAGATGCCTCAAGCGGGGCCGGAACGACAGCCTTTCCGCTGCCACTGCTCCTTCTTTGCCGGCTCCGCGCCGGACACACTCAGCCCTGCATCAGGGCCCGCACGTGGGCGGCCACGCTGCGGCCGAGCGCGTCGGGGTTGTAGCCGCCCTCCAGGACCGAGACAACCCGCCCCCCGCAGGCGCTGCGGGCCAGCGCCAGAAGCTGCTCCGTCGCCCAGGCGAAATCCTCCTCGGCGAAGTTGAGCCCGGCCAGCGGATCCTCGGCGTGGGCGTCGAATCCGGCCGATATCAGGAGAAACTCCGGCTGGAAGGCGGTCAGCGCGGGTACGATGTTGTGGCGCATCGCCTCGCGGAACTCCCGGGAGCCGGCCGCCGGCGGCAGCGGCGCGTTCACGATGTTGGCGTTGACGCCGCGCTCGCGCGCCGAGCCGGTCCCGGGATAGAGCGGCATCTGGTGCGTAGAGCCGTAGAACAGGTCCGGATCGTCCCAAAAAGCGGCCTGGGTACCGTTGCCGTGGTGCACGTCGAAGTCCACCACCGCGATGCGGTGCAGGCCGTGCGCCTCGCGGGCGTGCAGGGCCCCGACCGCCACATTGTTGAACAGGCAGAAGCCCATGGCGCGGTCCGGCTCGGCGTGATGGCCGGGCGGCCGCACCGCGCAGAAGGCATTGTCCGCCTCCCCCGCCATGACCGCATCGACCGCCGCCACCACCGCCCCGGCCGCCCGCAGCGCCGCCTCGCCCGAGCCCGGCGTCATATGGGTGTCGGGATCGATGGCATAGTCGCCCGAGGCCGGCACGCGGTCCAACAGGTCGCGCACGAAGCGGCCGGGGTGCACGCGGGCGATCTGGCTTTCCTCGGCCCGCGGCGCCTCGCGCCGCAGCAGCGTTTCGAACTCGGGCGCGGCGAGAGCCTTGCGGATGGCTTGCAGCCGGACCGGGCTTTCGGGGTGGCCAATGTTAGGAATATGATCTTCGCAGGCGGAATGGCTGAACAGCAGGGTGGTCATAAACGGCTCAAACTGGGGCTTCGGATCATCGATTGCCGACACTATAGAGTTTCTCGACGGCGAGTCTAACCGGGCATTTGGCCGCTGTGAGGCCCCGCACCACGGACGGCCGCCCTCCGGGCGCCATTGACTTGACGCCCGCCAGACCCCAAACCTCATAGGAAGCGGCGGCGGACCAGGGCCAGGAACGCACCGCAGCAGCTGCAGGACGAGCCGTCGTGAAGAAGTTTCCAGCCATCACCAGGGCGTCGGGCGCCCTGGGATCCCGGACCTCCGGGCCTCGGGGCCGGGCGCTCTGCGCCTTTGCCCTGGCCGCCGTCATCCTATCCGTCCACGCCGGGCCCGCGGGCGCCCAGCAGACCCAGGCCCCGGTCCGCATCGATGCCGTGCGCAACGAACCCCTGACCCAGACGGTACCGGTGATCGGCCGCCTGGTGGCGAGCCAGGCGGGCAGCGTGGCGGCGCGCATCGGCGGGCCGATCCTCGAGTTCCGCGTCCGGGTCGGCGATCGCGTCAAGGCCGGCGACGTCATCGCGGTACTCGACAGCTCCACCATGAAAGCCGAGCGGGATCTCGCCGCCGCCGGACTGACAATCGCGCAGGCCTCGTTGAACACCCGGCAAGCGCAGACCGCGCTGGCCCGGCAGGAACTGCAGCGCATCGAGGGGCTCAAGCAATCCGCGGCCTTCAGTCAGGCACGCTTCGACGACGCGCGCCAGCAGGTCGCCATCGCCGAAGCCGGCGCGCGCGAGGCCGAAGCCTCGGTGGCTTCGGCCCAGGCGCGCTTGCGCCTGGCCGAGATCAATCTGGCCTATACCGAGGTCAAAGCGCCCTATGACGGTGCCATTTCGCGGCGGCTCAGCGAGGCCGGGGCCTACGCCCGGGAGGGCGACGCCCTGGTCAACATGATCGCCGATCATGCCCTGGAGGTCGAAGCCGAAGTGCCCGCCGCGCGCCTGAGCGGCCTCCTGCCGGGCACGGAGTTGGAGGGGCGCCTGGACAACGGCATCACCTTCAGAGCCACCGTGCGCGCCATCATTCCCGATGAAAACCCGCTGACACGCACGCGCGCCGTGCGCTTCGACCCGAAGCTCGATGCCGCGGCCGATGCCGGCCTGCTCGCGAACGAGCAGTCCGTCAGCATGCAGATCCCCGTCGGCATACCGCGGCATATCGTCTCCGTCCACAAGGACGCGATCATCCAGCGGGATGGCGAAATGACGGTCTTCAAGGTCGTCGACGGCACGGCCGAGCGCATCCGCATCGTCATCGGCGAGGCCGTGGGCGACCGGTTCGAGATCCTCGAAGGCCTCAACGAAGGGGACCTCGTCGTCGTGCGCGGCAACGAGCGCCTGCAGCCGGGCATGGCGGTGAGGATCGAGGGCGCGTCCTGAGCTTCCCCAATGGGGAATATCCGCCCGCAGGCACCCCACGGCAGACGTCGATTCAGCCGGCCGCCTTGCGGATGCGGAACAGGTAGACGCCGTCGGCTTCCTGCCACTCCACCAGCTCGTCGCCGGTCGTCTCGCAGAACGACTTGAAGTCGGCGACGGCACCAGGATCGGTCGCCTTGACTTCCAGCAGTTCCCCGGCGGCCACGGACTTCATCGCCTTGCGCGCGCGCAGGACGGGAAGCGGGCATTTGAGACCGGTTGCGTCGAGAAGCGTGGTGGTCACCTGAAGAGCCTCGTCGTCGAAAAATCTATGATTCTCAACGAATAGGCCGCCCTGGCGGAAAAATCCAGTCCCCCTTCGCCTTCGCCCCCTTGACCGTCGGGTCCGCCGCACAAGTATCCCTGCTATGCCATACGGACATCTTTTACAGACCGCAGGAAGGGCGAGCCGGCTGCTGAGGGCTCTCGGCAACGAACGGCGCCTGGCCATTCTCTGCCACCTGTCCGAACGCGAGCATTCGGTGACCGAACTCTGCCGGCTGGTCGGCCTGAGCCAGTCCGCGCTGTCGCAGCACCTCGCGAAACTCCGGCGCGACAACCTGGTGCGCACGCGCCGCGCGTCGCAGACAGTGTACTATTCGCTCGGCAGCCATGAGGTGGAACCGCTGCTGCGATCCCTCACCGACGTCTTCGGACCGACCGGCGCCGACAAGCCGTCCAGCACGGGCGATGGTGCCGGCTGGCCTAAGTCGAACGTTTGACGCCGAACCCGGCCGCGACCGGACCCTACCCATAATCACCGCGATCAGCCCGCACGTGATCATTTCACACCCTTGATCGTGCCACAGGGTTTGCGCTAAGCCTGAGGCACTATTCAACTTTTTCGCTATTAGCCTCATCACCCATCGCCGCTGGGTCGAGCAACAGCCCTCAAAGAGATCCAGAGCGTGACCAATAACCCCCCGCAGCATTCCGCCGTCCCGGATCCCGTCGACGTCACCATCGGGTCGCGGCTGCGCCTGCGCCGCCTGGCATTGGGCTTCAGCCAGGACACCCTGGCCCGTTCCCTGGGCATCACCTTCCAGCAGGTCCAGAAATACGAACGCGGCACCAACCGCATTTTCGCCAGCCGGCTGTTCCAGCTGGCGCGGGTGCTGCGAGTGCCGGTGGCCTTCTTCTTCCAAGGGCTTCCGCCGACAGGCGACGAAGCTGCCCCTGAGCGCGCCGACGACGCCACGGAGATGCAGAACGTTCAGGACCTGCTCGGCAAGAGCGATACGCTGAAGCTGATCCAGGCCTACAACCGAATCAACGACCCGACGGTGCGGCGCCAGATCTATGCCCTGGTGAAGGCGGTCGGCGAGCAGGATCCCTTGGCCGGACGCTTCCATTAGCGGATCGCGGCCGGGCAATCGCCGCTGGACGCTGGCCGCGCCGGGCCGCTATACCGGGCGGCAACGGCGGCGGGATGCGCGTTCAACCAGCCGCCGGCATGATCGGAGCGTCGACCATGGCCCGACTTCGCAGCCGATTTCGGCGGGCCGCCCTTGCGGCGGCAGTCCCCTGGTCGCTCCTCGTGATTCGGATCGGGGCGATTTGGACCGGGGCGATTTGGACCGGGGTGGCCGGAACTGCCGTGGCGCAGAGCGCCGCCCATTTCAGTCCTACCTATGCCGCCTCCGAAGGTTCGCCCTACAGCGAAATCTATGCCCGTACCTTCGGCGCCGGGGCGCCTCCCCTCGAGACGGCCGCGCCGCCGGCCATCGACACTGCCGAAGCCCCCGTCATCGCCGAATCCTCCGTCGTCTATGTCATCGAGGGCGGCCGACTGCTGACCTATAGTAGCGAGGCCTACACGGGCGGCGGCCAGGCTCAGGGCTCGGCCCTATTGCCCCCGGCGGAGGCGGACTACCGCGCCTTGGCGCCTGAAGTACGGGTGCCGACAGTCGCCGACAGCCTGTACGGCGTGCCACCGCTCGACACCGCCGCCGGGCCCGATACGCCGGCGGCGCCGATCCCGCTGCTGCCGCCCCAATACTAGCCCGCTTGGCCTGCGAGCGGCCAGGTGCTAGGAAGCCGGCGCAACAGCTTCCGGCCCGTTCCCGATGAAAACCGACGACTTCGACTTCGATCTGCCGCGCGACCTAGTCGCCCAGCATCCCGTCGAGCCGCGGGACCAGGCCCGCCTGTTGCACGTCGCGCGGACCCTGTCCGATCGTCAGATCGTCGACCTGCCGAATCTGCTGCGCCCCGGTGACCTGCTGGTGACCAATGACACCAAGGTGATCCCGGCGCGCCTGGCCGGCCGCCGCGACGGTGCCGGGGTCGAAGTCACCCTCCACCAGGCCGTCGACGGCGGCACCTGGAAAGCCTTCGCGCGGCCGGCGCGCAAGCTCGGCGTCGGCGACCGCATCGACTTCGCGCCCGGTTTCACCGCCGAGGTCAGCGCCAAAGGCGACGCCGGCGAGGTGACCCTGGCCTTCGACCGCCGCGACGGCGCGCTGCTGGCGGCCCTGGAAGCCCACGGGATCATGCCGCTGCCGCCTTATATCCGCCGCGACAGGGTCGGCGACCCGCGCGACCGCCGCGACTACCAGACCGTCTTCGCCCGCCGCGAGGGCGCGGTGGCGGCGCCGACCGCCGGGCTGCACTTCACCGACCGCCTGCTGCAACGCCTCGAGGCGAAGGGAATCCGGCGGGTCAATGTCACCCTGCATGTCGGCGCCGGCACCTTCCTGCCGGTGAAGACCGAGGAGGTGGAGGCCCACGCCATGCACAGCGAGTCCGGCGAGATCACGTCCGAAGCGGCCGAGACCATCAATGCCGCGCGCGCCGCCGGCGGGCGCATCGTCGCCGTCGGCACCACCTCGCTGCGCCTGCTGGAGAGCGTCGCGGCGGAGGATGGCAGGGTGACCGCCTTCACCGGCGAGACCGCGCTGTTCATCCTGCCCGGCTACCGCTTCAAGGCGGTCGACCTGCTGATCACCAACTTCCACCTGCCGCGCTCGACCCTCTTCATGCTGGTCTGCGCCTTCGCCGGCAAGGCGCGCATGGACGCCGCCTATGGCCACGCCATCGCCCGCGGCTACCGCTTCTACTCCTACGGCGACGCCTGCCTGCTGGAGCCGGAGAGCGCCCGATGAGCAGCTTCGGCCTCGGCTACGAGATCGCCGCCACCGACGGCTCTGCCCGCCGCGGCCGCCTGACCACCGCCCATGGCGTGGTCAACACGCCGGCCTTCATGACGGTCGGCACGGCCGGCACGGTGAAAGGCCTGACGCCGGAGCAGGTGGCCGCCAGCGGCGCCGAGATCATCCTCGGCAACACCTATCACCTGATGCTGCGTCCGGGCGCCGAGCGGGTGGCGAGCCTGGGTGGACTGCACCGCTTCATGAACTGGCCGGGACCGATCCTCACGGACTCCGGCGGCTACCAGGTCATGTCGCTGGAGGAACTGCGCAAGATCGCCGAGGAGGGCGTCACCTTCCGCTCGCACCTGGACGGCACACCCTACGCGCTGACGCCGGAGCGCGCCGTCGAGATTCAGGAACTGCTCGATGCCGACATCACCATGGTGCTCGACGAGTGCACCCCCTTCCCGGCGACGGAAGAAGTCGCCCGCGAGTCGATGGAGCGCTCCATGCGCTGGGCGGCGCGCTGCAAGGAAGCCTTTAACCCGCGGCCCGGCTACGGCCTGTTCGGTATCGTCCAGGGCAGCGTCTATCCGGACCTGCGCCGCCGCTCCGCGACGGCCCTGACGGCGATCGGGTTCGACGGCTATGCGGTCGGCGGCCTGGCGGTCGGCGAGGGTCAGCAGGCGATGTTCGAGGCGCTGGAGGCAACGGTGCCGCACCTGCCCGCCGACCGCCCGCGCTACCTGATGGGTGTCGGCAAGCCGGCCGACATCGTCGGCGCCGTCAGACGCGGCATCGACATGTTCGACTGCGTGCTGCCGACGCGCAGCGGGCGCACCGGGCAGGCCTTCACGCGGCGCGCGGTGCTGAACATGATGAACGCCCGCCACCGCGACGACCCGCGCCCGCTCGACCCGGACTGCCCCTGCCCCACCTGTGCCGACTATAGCCGCGCCTACCTGCACCATCTTTTCAAGGCCAAGGAGATGCTTGGTCCGATCCTGCTGACCCGGCACAATCTGTATCGCTATCAGCAGATCATGGCCGGCCTGCGCGAGGCCATAGAAGCCGGCCGGCTGGAGGACTTCGTTGCCGATTTCGAGCGACAGGAAGCGGAAGGCGACATTCCGCCGCTCTGAGCACCTGCCCCGCGACGACGCGAAGGCGGCGATCCGCGCGCGGGCGCTGGAGCTCGGCTTCGACGCCGTCGGCTTCGCCCGCGCCGAGGTGGCGGCCCAGGCGCGCGAGGAGTTCCTCGCCTTCCTCGCCGAGGGCTGCCACGGCGACATGGACTGGCTGGCCCGCAACGCCGAGCGCCGTGCCGACCCGCGTGTGCTCTGGCCCGAGGCGCGCACGGTGATCGTGCTGGGGCAGAACTACGGGCCGGCGGAGGATCCGCTGGCGCTCCTCGGTCGCCGCGACCGCGGTGCCGTCTCCGTCTACGCCCGCAATGCCGACTACCACGACCTCATCAAGAAGCGGCTGAAGGCGCTCGCGCGCTGGATGCACGAGGACCTGGGGGCCGGGGTGAAGGTCTTCGTCGACACCGCCCCGGTAATGGAGAAGCATCTCGCCCAGTCCGCCGGCCTCGGCTGGCAGGGCAAGCACAGCAACCTGGTGTCCCTCGACCTCGGCTCCTGGCTGTTCCTCGGCGAGGTCTTCACCGACCTCGACATCGAACCCGACGCGGCGGAAGACGACCACTGCGGCAGCTGCCGGCGCTGCCTCGATATCTGCCCGACCGCGGCCTTTCTCGGCCCCTACCGGCTCGATGCCCGGCGCTGCATCTCCTACCTCACCATCGAGCACAAGGGGCCCATCCCGCGGGAACTGCGCGCGGCGATGGGCAACCGCATCTACGGCTGCGACGACTGCCTGGCGGTCTGCCCCTGGAACAAATTCGCGCAGCGGTCGGCCGAACCCGCCTTCCTGCCGCGCGCCGAGCTCTCGGCACCGCGCCTGAAGGACCTGGCCGCACTGGACGACGCCGCCTTCCGTCGCATTTTCGCCGGCTCCCCGATCAAGCGCATCGGCCGCGATCGCTTCGTCCGCAACGTGTTGATCGCGCTCGGCAACAGCGGCGAGCCCGCCCTGGCGCCGTCTGCCGAGGCCTTGCTCGACGATCCCGCGCCGCTGGTGCGCGCCATGGCGGTCTGGGCTCTGTCGCGCCTGTTGCCGGAGAGCGGATTCAGCGCGCTGCGGCGCGACCGCGCATCGGCGGAAAGCGACGCGCAGGTCCGCGACGAATGGCGGGCGGGCGCCGCCTAGCCGATCGATTCGCGCCGGCGTTCGTCCAGCAGCCAGCGACGAAAGGCCTTGCCGCCGGCGTTGAGCTCGCGACCGGCGGGGTAGTTCAGATAGTAGTGGTTGCCGGTATCGACGACGTGGTCGAAAGGCTGGACCAGCCGCCCGATCGCCAGATCGTCCCGTGCAAGCGCCGCTACTGGGAGGTCGCGGGGTCCGGCGCCGCCGCGCCGCGCAGTTCCTTCACCCTGTCGGCGGGATAGCAGACGTAGGAGACGCGGTGTGGCTGGCTGAGCGAGCAGCCGTTCCAGAATGCGTCTTCGTCCAGCCGCTCCAATCGTCCGCCCGCGCAGAGATAGGCCGCCTCGGCCTCGATGTCGGCGGGGTCGTTGAAGCTCGGGCTGTAGCAGACGCCAATGGCGCGCGGTCGCAGCCGCGGCAGCAGGTCGCCGGCGCCGGCGCTGGCAGTACTCACAGCCGTTTCCGAGCCATCCACCTGGAAGGGTGCCATGGAACAGCCGGCCACCACCGCCGCGGCGCAGACCGCCGCCACCAGACCAAAGCGCACAGGAAAGGACATCCGCTACTCCCCGAGAAAGGCTTCCCTCTTGATACGGCAGATAGGGCCGGCCTGTCACCCGCCACGGTCATCCGGAGAAACCGCGCTCCCTGCTTAATTATACACTTTGTATATGTGATAACTAATATTTTTACAGTTCTATATGGACAATTTGGATTCTTATCCCTACTTTTAGCGTGAAATTAGTCTCCGAGCGCGACAGGCCCCAGGCCGCCGCGGCGGCGGACTCAGCAGACCAGGACGGCGTACCATGCGATATTTTCCGGCCTTTCACGACCTCTCGACCCGCCCGAGCCTGGTGGTCGGCGGCGGCGAGGCGGCAGCCCGCAAGCTGCGCCTGCTGATGAAGGCCGGCGCCAGGGCGGTGGTGGTGGCCCCGGAGGCCGGCGCGGAAATCGCCGGACTGGCGGCGGCGGACCGGCTCACCTGGCACGCCCGCCCCTTCGCGGCGGCGGACGTCGCCGGCTGCGGCCTGGTGATCGCCGCAACCGGACGGCCGGAGGTCGATGCCGCGGTCTCCGAGGCCGCCCAGTCCGCCGGCCTGCCGGTCAACGTGGTGGACCGGCCGGAACTCTCGACCTTCATCACCCCGGCGATCATCGACCGCGACCCGCTGGTGATCGGCATCTCCAGCGGCGCCGACGCGCCGATCCTCGCGCGTCAGATCCGCGCGCGCCTCGAGTCCCTGCTGCCCGCCAACCTCGGCCGCCTGGCGCGCTTTGCCGGCGCTTTCCGCGGCGCCGTGGCGGCGCAGATCGCCGACGGTCCCCGGCGCCGACGCTTCTGGGAACGCTTCTTTGCCGGGCCGGTGGCCGACAAGGTCCTGGCCGGCGACGAAGTCGGCGCCCGGGAGGCGATGCTGGGCCTGATCAACGGCCGCGCCGCGCAGCAGCACGAGGAGGGTTCGGTCGCCATTGTCGGGGCCGGGCCGGGCGACCCGGACCTGCTGACCTTCAAGGCGCTGCGCCGCCTGCAGGAGGCCGACGTCGTGCTCTTCGACAAGCTGGTCGGCCCGGAGATCGTCGACTACGCGCGCCGCGATGCCCTGCGCATCTACGTCGGCAAGTCCAAGGCCAATCACGCCAAGTCCCAGGACGAGATCAATGCGCTGATGGCCGAGCACGCCCTGGCCGGACGCCGCGTCGTGCGCCTCAAGGGCGGCGATCCCTTCATCTTCGGACGCGGCGGCGAGGAGATGGACTACCTGCAGGCGCGCGGCATCGCCGTCGAGGTGGTGCCCGGCGTGACCGCGGCCGCCGGCTGCGCCGCGGCGGCGGGCATTCCGCTGACGCTGCGCGGCACCGCCCTTGCCGTCACCTTCCTCACCGGCCACGCGCGCGACGGCGAGCCCGACCTCGACTGGGCGAGCCTCGCCTCCGGCAAGCAGACCCTGGCCGTGTACATGGGTGTCACCACCGCCGGGACGGTGGCGCGCAGGCTCGTCGAACATGGCCTGCCCGCCGGCACTCCGGTCGCCATCATCGAGAACGGCACCCGCCCGGAGCAGCGGATCGTCAGCGGACGGCTGGAGGAACTGGAATCCCGCCTGCAGGGCGCCGGCGTAACCGGGCCCGCCCTCATCATCATCGGCGAGGTGGCCCGCCAGGCACTGGAACGCGACCTCGCCGCCGAACTGCAAAGCATCGCCGCGGCCCAGCCGCGTGCCATCGCCTCTTGAGGGAGAAGGCTGCCATGCGCCTGAAAGCCGTCACCGCCAACCGCCTGCGCGAAGGCGACGTCGTCTACCTGACTGAGGAAGGCGGCTGGTCGCCCTATCTGAACCAGAGCCGCATCAGCGCCGACGCGGCGGTGATCGAGGCGATGCTGGCACAGGCCGAGTCCGACGTCGCCGCCCGCCGGATCGTCGCGCCCTATGCCCTGGACGTCATCGAGGTCGACGGCATCCTGCAGCCGCTCTCGACCCGCGAGACCATCCGCGCCGCCGGCCCGACGGTGCGCACCGACTACCGTGACGCCTATCTGGATCGGCGCAGCCAGAAGCCGAGCCCCCGGGCTGCCTGACCGCGGGCCGCCTGAAAGGATCTTTAACCATGTACCGCTATGATGAGTTCGACCTGGCTTTCGTGCAGCAGCGCGTGAAGCAGTTTCGCGGCCAGGTGGAGCGCCGGCTGGCCGGCGAGCTCAGCGAGGATGAGTTCAAGCCCTTGCGCCTCATGAACGGTCTCTACCTGCAACTGCACGCCTACATGCTACGCGTCGCCGTGCCCTATGGCACGCTGTCGTCGCGGCAGCTGCGCAAGCTGGCCTCCATTGCCCGCGACTACGACCGCGGCTACGGCCATTTCACGACGCGCCAGAACATCCAGTACAACTGGCCCAAGCTGAACGAAGTGCCGGACATCCTGGAGGAGTTGGCGAGCGTCGAGATGCATGCCATCCAGACCAGCGGCAACTGCATCCGCAACGTCACCGCCGACCACTTCGCCGGTGCCGCCGGCGACGAGATCGAGGACCCGCGCATCTACGCGGAGATCATCCGCCAGTGGTCGAGCCTGCATCCGGAATTCTCCTTCCTGCCGCGCAAGTTCAAGATCGCCATTACCGGCGCGCCGAACGACCGCGCCGCCGTGCGCTTTCACGACATCGGCCTGCAGATCCGCCGCAACGAAGCAGGCGAGGTCGGCTTCGAGGTGATCGTCGGCGGCGGCCTCGGCCGCACGCCGGTGATCGGCACAACGATTCGCAGGTTCCTGCCCAAGGCGCACCTGTTGAGCTACCTGGAAGCCATCCTGCGCGTCTACAACCAGCTCGGCCGGCGCGACAACCTCTACAAGGCGCGCATCAAGATCCTGGTGCAGCAGACCGGCGCCGAGGCCTTCAAGGACCTGGTCGAGGACGAGTGGCTGCAGATCAAGGACGGCGCCCTCACCCTGCCCGCCGAGGAGATCGCGCACATCGAAGGCTACTTCGCGCCACCGGCCTTCGAGGCTCTCGACGCCAATCAGCCGGCGTTCGAGGCACGTCGTTTCGAGGATCGCGACTTCGCCCGCTGGGTGCGGTCCAACGTCACGCCTCACAAGGCGCCGGGCTATGCCTGCGTGACCATCTCGCTGAAGCCCGAAGGCGGAGCGCCCGGCGATGCCACGGCCGCGCAGATGGAGGTCGTTGCCGATCTCGCCGAGCGTTTCAGCTTCGACGAGATTCGTGTCAGCCACGAGCAGAACCTCGTGCTGCCGCATGTGAAGCTCACCGACCTCGCCGGGGTCTGGGAGGCGCTGGAGGCCAACGGCCTCGGCACGCCGAACGTCGGCCTGGTCTCCGACATCATCGCCTGCCCCGGCCTCGACTACTGCAATCTCGCCAATGCCCGCTCGATCCCCGTCGCCCAGCGGCTGACCCAGCGCTTCAGCGACCTTCAGCGCCAGCACGAGATCGGTGACCTGAAGATCAAGATCTCCGGCTGCATCAACGCCTGCGGCCATCACCACGTCGGCCACATCGGCATCCTCGGCGTCGACAAGAAGGGCGAGGAGTTCTACCAGATCACCCTGGGCGGCAGCGCCGACGAAAACGCCGCCGTCGGCAAGATCGTCGGCCCGGCCTTCTCCTACGACGACGTGGTCGATGCGATAGACAGCATCGTCGCCACCTACCTGGAGCAGCGCCGCGACGGCGAGCGCTTCAACGACACCCTGGCCCGGATCGGCCTGGTTCCCTTCAAGGAGAAGCTCTATGCCGCTGCTTAGGGACGGCAAGGTCGTCGAAGATCCCTGGACGGCGCTCCCGGACGACGGCGAACCGGCGCCGGAGGGCAACATCATCCTCACCCTCGAGCAGTGGCAGGCGGGCCGCGAACGCCTGCACGGCCACAACGGCCGTCTCGGACTGCGGCTCAGGAGCTACCAATCGCCGGCACAGGTTGCCGACGACCTGCACAACTTCGACCTCGTCGCGCTCGAGTTTCCGCGCTTCGGCGACGGCCGCGCCTACTCCTATGCGCGGCTGCTGCGCGAGCGCTACGCCTTCAAGGGAGAGCTGCGGGCCGTCGGCAACGTGCTGCGCGACCAGCTTCAGTTCATGGTCCGCTGCGGCTTCGATGCCTTCGAGATCGCCGGCGACAATGCCGTGGAGTCCTGGCGCGAGGCCCTGGCCGAGATCGACCTGTGGTACCAGCCGACCGGCGCCGGCCCTTCCTCGGCCGGGGTCCTGCGGCGGACCGCGTCGCAGCGCGCCGGCTAGCCAGCAGGACGCGACGCCATGACGCCGGCGCAATCGCCGCTTCAACGCCCGCCGCTTGCCGTGCGGCCCCCAGCCAACCAGGACGACAGCCTGCGGCTGAGCCAGCGCGCGCGGCTGTTGGAGTTGCGCTATGGCGGGCTGGACGGCGCCGCCCTGCTCGACGCCGCCGTCAACGAGATCTTTCCCGGCCGCATCGCCGTGGTCTCCTCCTTCGGCACCGAGTCCGCCGTGCTGCTCGACCTCGTCGCACAGGTGAACCCGGCGACGCCGGTGATCTTCCTCGAGACCGGCAAGCACTTTCCGGAGACCCTCGCCTACCGTGACGAGCTGATCGCCAAGCTCGGCCTCAGCGACGTGCGCAGCGTCGGACCTGCCGGCGACGACCTCGACTGGGCCGACCGCGACGGCACGCTGTGGCGGCGCAGCCCCGACCTCTGCTGCCGGCTGCGCAAGGTGCTGCCGCTGGAGCGCGCGCTCTCGGGCTTCAGCGCCTGGATCAACGGGCGCAAGCGCTTCCAGGGCGGCCAGCGCCGCCACATCGGCCTCTTCGAGGCTGCGGAGTCGCGTATCAAGGTGAACCCCCTGGCGACCTGGGACACCGCCGCCCTCGCCCAGGCCTTTGTGGCGCGCGACCTGCCGCGCCACCCGCTGGGGACGCGGGGCTACCCTTCGATCGGCTGCGCCCCCTGCACGTCCCATGTCGGCGAGTCCGGCGGCGAAGCGGCAGGCTCTCGGGCCGGCCGCTGGGCCGGCAGCGACAAGACCGAGTGCGGCATCCACCAGGCCCCGGCCCGCGCCACCGGCAACGCCAGGGGCCTGCGCTGAGGCCCGGCGGGGAACCGTCGGTTAACCCTGTCCGTTAAGACCTAGCCGCGACTCGGAGCTGGCCCGGACGGCCTGCCTCAGATTTGTCCCCGAAGATTCGCCGCCGCGGGGTCCGTCGGCCCGGCGCCCCCGCCCCGCGGGTACGGCGCAGCGGCCCAGTATTGAATCCGAGAGCCCCTCCCCCGGCCAAGACTCCAGTCCGATCCCCTAGTAGAGCGGCCCCGGAATACCCTGACTCAAGCACCAATCGGCCTGTAATTATCATGAGTATTATTGGGTCGCTTGGAGACAGATAGAAGCATCTGTAAGTAATAATAAGACCTATCGCTATGTAGCATTAAGAATAGAATATGGGAAAGCAAGATTGTTTCCTACAACTACACACAGAGTTGCCGAATATATATGGTATTAATAGTTAATTTACCTCGAATTTGATGGGAAATTGCGTCAAATATAATACGATTCTTCTTGATGCGCCCGATTAAGATTGTGTAAACCTTTCCCTGCAGGCGAAGTGCCCGTTGGGCAGCCGGACCTTCCACGGTGTTTTTTAAACCCGACCCGGCTGCAGACCGACCCACAGAAGAAGCGGTCGGCCGGAGAACCAGCAGGGCGCCGTCAGCGCAGAATTCACAGGGCAATGGACGCTACATGAGTCGGATCGCAGACATGCTCGCCGCATTGCGGCTGCGCCAGGACCGCTGGGTGGCCGCTGCCGCCCGCCGGCTCCTGGGTGAGCGGCACGGGCAGGGCCGTAACAGCCTCTGCGCCAAGGCGGTCAGTTCGGCCATCAGCGCGCCGCTGGCGTGCATCGCCGCCGGCGCGGCACTGGCCGGCGTGGCGTCGAGCGAGCACGTCGACGACGCCTGGACCCGGGTGACGGCGCAGAGCTTCATCCCGGTCGACATCAAGGATATCGATCCCGATCATTTCTATGTGCGCCAGGTCGGCCTCAGCCAGCTCGATCTGGAAGACCAGCTCGCCGGCAGCTTCACCTCCGACCCCGGCAAGCTGCGCGAAGACCTGATCTGCCTCGCCCAGAACATCTACTTCGAGGCGCGCAGCGAACCGCTCGAGGGCAAGGTCGCGGTCGCCCATGTGGTGATGAACCGCGTCGCCTCGCAGCACTTTCCGGACACCGTCTGCGGCGTCGTGCGCGACGGCACCGACGAGGTTCTGCACAAGTGCCAGTTCTCTTGGTATTGCGACGGCAAGCCCGACGTGGTGGACGACCAGACCGCCTGGGAGGAGGCCACCACCCTGGCCAGCCAGGTCTATTGGGGCCGAGTCGATGATCCCTCCGGCGGCGCCTTGTGGTACCATGCCGACTACGTGAAGCCGGTATGGCGCAAGGCGTTCGCCGAAGGCCCGACCATCGGCCGCCATATCTTCTACACCCGCAAGCCGGCGGTCGGCGCGACCCAGATCGCCCAGAACGACTGAGGGTCGAGGTGCAGTCACGCGCCTGACGCGCGAACGCAATGGGGCGCCCTGGGGCGCCCCTTTTTCTGTAGCCGACGACGACAACCGGCCGACTCAACGGCGGCGGCTGGCGCGTCCGGTGAGCAAGGACTCGACGAGATCGTAGGTTTCGTCGCTGATGCCGATGAACACCCCACCCACGATCCCGTTTTCGCCGATTTCGCGAGTGATCTCGACCGCCAGCGAAAGGCTGTTCCCGCCCGACCACCGCAAGTCCAACTGCAGGCGCTGACCGACACGGAAATCCTGCGGCCGCCTGTCGGTGGCATCGACGGCGGCGCCGAAGCCGGCGGCGCTGAGGTCGGTCAGCACCACCTGCTGGCCGCCGAGCGATGCCTCAAGCTGCATGGCGCGCCGGCGATCGCGGCGGCGCTCCTTGCGCATGACGGTCATGTTGCTGCGGCTCATCTCCCCGCCTCTCCCCTGTTGTCCGGTGTTTGCGGCATCCATCAGGATAGCGGTTCGACTCTGTAGAAAGCGTTAGCAGGCGGAGTCGGCGTTAAGGTTAACCAGCCGGTGCCGTGCGATCTTGCCGGTCGCGGTCATCGGCAGCGCGGCGAGAAACTCGACCTGCCCCGGACACTTGCCGTCCGGCAGCTCCCGGGAAAGCCAGTCGAGCAGTTCGCCGCCGGCCAGCGCGCAGCCCTGGCGCAGCACCACGAAGGTCTTGGCCTCCTGGCCCAGGTAGGCGTCCGGCACGCCGACCACCGCCGCCTCGGCAACCGCCGGGTGGGCCTTCAGGACCGACTCCACCTCGGCCGGATAGATATGCTCCTCGCCGCGCAGAATCTTGTCGTCGGCACGGCCTAGGATTTCGAGACGGCCTTCCGCGTCAAAGCGTCCGAGATCGCCGCTGCGCAGCCAGCCGTCGTCGAGCGCCCGCGCGGTCGCATCCGGCAGATTGAGGTAGCCCTTCATCACCCCCGGACCGCGCAGGAGGATCTCGCCCTCGGCACCGGCCGCCGCGCTGCGGCGACCGCCCTGCTCGAGCACCACCTCGACCCCGGGCACCACGCGTCCGACGACGGTCGGCGCGAGACCGGGACGGCCCCGGTCGCCACCGCCCCAGGCGACGATGGACGAGGCTTCGGTGAGACCGTAGCCCGGGACGATGGGAACGCCGAAACGCTCCGCGAAGGCCGCCGAGAGGCCGGCCGGCAGCGGCGCACCGCCGGTCGCGCAGAGCCGCAGGCTGCGGCGCACCGCGGCGGCGTCGACGGCTTCGGCGTGCTCCAGGAGATAGCGGTAGTAGATCGGCATGTGGACGAAATAGGTGGCGCCCTCGCCGGTGATCATCCGCCATATGCGTTGCGGGTCGAAGCCTTCGGCCAGCACCAGCGTCTCGCCGTTCAGCATCGCCAGATTGAGGCCGCAGACCTGGCCCATGACGTGGTAGAGGGGTGTCGAGATCAGCCGCACCCTGGTTTCGCGGGCCGGCGCTAGCGCCCGGTTGATGCGGGTCATCGCGACCAGGTTCTCCTGGGTCAGTTCGACGCCTTTGGGACGGCCGGTTGAGCCGGAGGTGTAGAGCAGCACCGCGGTCTCCCCCGACGCGTAGTCGTGGGTCGGCGCGCGATCCGCGCGGCCGTCCATGAGATCGCCGAGCGAGGGAACGCCGGGCACCGTCGACGGCGCCGCGATCTCAGCCGGGACGATCCACAGCTTCTCGCAGGCCGGAACCGCCGCCGCCGCCGCCAGCGCCGCCTCGGCATAGGCACGCTCGCCGCCGTCGTAGGTCAGCAGCGCTTCGGCGCCGGCGTCTTCCAACTGAAAACGAATGTCCCGCTCGCGCAGCGTGGTGCTCAGCACCACCGCCAGGCCACCGATCTTGAAGATGCCGTAGTAGGCGGCAACGAACCCCGGACGGTTGCCGCAGGCCAGCGCGATGCGGCTGCCAGGGCCATAGCCTGCGGCCTTCAGGCCGTTGGCCACGCGGTTGGCCATCGCCTGCACCTCAGCGAAGGAGTGGCTGCGGCCGTCGTGGACCACGGCCCTGCCGCCGGGCTGCCGCGCCGCCGTGGCATCGAGGAAGAAGGCTACGTTTGCCATCGCATCGCTCCCTTCGGATATGGCGCCCGCGGCGGAGCCGCTACCCCGCGAGAACGCGCGGCATCGGCCGATAGGCCCAGACCACCATCAAGAACGCGCAGAACGCCAACAACGCACCGCTGGCATGGGGCCAGCCGGCACCGAGGCTGCCGAGGGCGAAGCCGCCCCAGACCGGGCCGAGAATGCGCGCCAGGCTGAGCACCGCATGATTGACGCCGAGGGCAGAGCCCTGGACGGCGTCCGGCGCGGCCTTGGACAGCAGCGCCTGCAGGCAGGAGAGGCTGCTGGCGATTCCGCCACCGAGCAGGATCAGCGCCGCCGATACGGCAAGGTCGCCGGGCCAGATGACGAAGAGCATCATGCCGGCCACCATGGCGGCGCTGGCCCCTGCCGTGACGCGGCCTTCGCCGAAGCGCGCGCAGAGCGGCGGTATCAGCACCCAGAGGGCGAAGACCGCCGCCGATCCGGCGAGGGTGAAACCCAGCGAAACGTCGCGGGCGTCCCAGGCCAGCATCCGGGAAGACCACAGGCCGAGAGTCGATTCCATGGACGCATAAGCGAAGGAGAGCACGGCCATGATGGCGATCGGCGCAAGGCAGAGCGGCGATGCCAGGATGCGGCGCGGCGGCAGGGCGACACCGCCAGTGCGCCCGGCGGCGGGAGCGATGTCGCCACGCGCCAAGGTCGCCGTGAGCAGGATTGCCAGTACGGCGAAGCCGCCGGCACCGAAGGCGGCGCTGCGGTAGTCGTCGCCGGACCCGAGCAGCAAGGTGCCGATCAGCGGACCGACGATGAAGGCGACCCCGTAGGCGGAATTCAAGTTGGCCATGCCGCGCACCCGGGTGTTGGTGCAGGTGCGGTCGGCCACCAATGCCTGGATCACCGGAATGACGGCGTTGCTCACCCCGGCGACGGCGCGGGCGACGAAGAGCATCGCCAGGCTGTCGGCATAGGCCAGCAGCAGGTAGGCCAGGGGCGCGGTGGCGAGCCCCAGGAAGATCACCCGCCGCCGGCCGAAGCGGTCGCTCAGGCGCCCCCAGATGGGGGCCAGCAGCAGGATCACCGCGGTATCCGTGACCAGCAGCAGGGACACCAGCAGCGGCGTGGCGCCAAGCGAAAGCGCCTGGAACGGCAGGAAGGGATAGACGATGCCGAGGCCCAGGAGATAGGTCAGGGCGACCAGCACCGGCATCGGCATGGCTCGGGATTTCATCTGCCGCCGCCCCGCCCGCTCAGGCGGCCGGTGCCGGGCGCAGGCGCATCAGCAACGGGCCGCGCGGCCGCAGCGTGATCATCGGCTCCGGCTCGACGTTCTGGCCGGGCACCAGTTGCAGGTCGAAGCGGTCGACAATGCCGGCCAGGGCAATCATCGATTCGAGAATTGCAAAGCGTTCGCCCAGGCAACTGCGCGGACCGTCGCTGAAGGGGAAATAAGCGAACCGGCGGCTCCCCTTCTGGCCGGCATCGCGCCTGTCGGGATCGAAGCGCGCGGGATCGAAACCTTCGGGGTTCTCCCAAAGTTCGGGCCGCCGGTGCACGGCGAACATGTTCAGCATCACGTTGGTGCCGGCCTCGACGCGCAGACCGCAGAGGTCGTCGTCGGCCACGGCAACGCGCGAGAAGGTCCACAGGGGCGGATAGAGTCGCAGCGTTTCGTCGAACACCATGCGGGTGTACTTGAGGCCGCCCAGGTCCTGGAAGCCGCAGGGCCTGCCGCCCAGCCGCTCGCGCAGCTCCCCGCGCAGCCGGCGCAGCGATTCCGGGTGCAGCGACAGCAGGTAGAAGCACCAGGTCAGTGCATTGGCGGTGGTCTCGTGACCGGCCAGGATCATCGACTGGATCTGGCTGCAGATTTCCCGGTCGCTGCGGCCGCCGGCGCCGTCCAGCAGCAGGTCGAGCAGATCGTCGCCGCCCTCACGCGGCGCCTCGCCGGCGGCGGCGCGTTCGGCACGGCGCTGCGCGATGAGACCGAAGACGAAGCGGTCGAGATCCGCCAGGGCCTCCCGGACCGCGCGATTGCGCGCCGTCGGCGCCCAGCGCGGCAGGTTGAAGGGCGACCAGATGCGCCGCTCGGCGTCGCGCAGGACCACCGTCAGTGCGTGGAAGATATCGGCGTGCTGGCTGCCGAGCCGCAGGCTGAACAGGGTCCGCATCAGGATGTCCAGGGTCAGCCGCATCATCTCGGGGATCAGGTCGACCGCTTCGCCGCGCGCCGCCAGCGGGCCCCAGCGTGCCTGAAGGTCGCCGACGGCGTCCTGCATGGCTGCCGTCATCCGCTGCAGCTGGCAGCCCTGGAAACTGCGTGCCGCGGTGCGACGCTGCGACAGCCAGTCGTCGCCCTCGGCGAGAAAAATGCCGTCGCCGAGTATCGCCCGCATGACGTCGTAGAACTTGCTCTTCTCGTAGTTCAGGCGGTTGTCCTGGAGCACATGGCGGATCATCGCCGGGCCGTTCAGCATCAGCACCCTGTCGAGTCCGAAACGGAGCTCCACGGCATCGCCATGGTCCCGGGCGATGCGGGTGAAGAAGCGCAGAGGGTCGGCGCGGAGTTCCGGCAGTAGGCCGACCAACGGCCGGCCGCGCAGAGTGACTGGAGCCGGGCCGTCGCCGCGCGATCCCGCGGAAACTGCGTCGTCCGCCAGATGTTCGACTGCAAGGCTCATGGCTGTCCTCCGGAAACCGGCCGCGGCGCGGCCGCTTCGCGCGGCGGCAGACGTATTCGCCGCCGCGCCCTCCTCCTCAGTGGCGCTGCGCCATGCCGCCGGCCGAGGCCGCCATCTGGGCATCGCCGTTGCGGTTGATCCGCGCGACCGACCTCTCCGACAGGGCGATGGAGTCGGAAACCGCCTCGGCGGCGACGCCGATCAGATGCGCGGCGAATGGCAGGCCCGTGCGTTCGGCCTCGATGCGCAGGTAGTCGAGGCAGCGCTTGATGGCCAAGGCGTCCTGAAGCGGGTCGCAGAGCTTGAGTTCGATGGGGGACTTCGGATCTGACATGTCTTTCTCCTCTGGTGATGGTCAGGCCACCGCCGCCTCGTCGAGGAACGGTGCGTTGTGGATGACGGTGCCGCGGATCCCGCCGACGGCACGCAGGCGGGCAAGGGTCGCCCGGTTCATGTCGAAGCGGCCGGTATAGGTCGGCGCGCCATCGACCAGGCAGGGCTGCGACTGCCACTTCGGCGGGCAGCCCAGCCGCGGCAACAGGCGTTCCATGCGCGCGTCATAGACGGTGATGAGTTCGCGCACGCCGTAGGCGAGGCAGGTCTCGGTGACCGCACAGAGCAGCTCGCTGCTGACGCGACCTCGCGCCCCGCGACCCTCCACGGCGAAGCGGCTGCCTTCCCAGACCGCCGGATCACAGGGTGCAGCGGCGCCGCGCAGCAGCTGCGGGAAGGTATCGCGCAGCATGTAGGGACCGGTCGTCGGCAGAAAGCGCCAGCTGCCGGCGAGCTCCCCCTCGCCGTCCAAGGCCAGCAGGTAGGTCGGCCGGAGGTCGTCGTAGGCGTCACGCTCCTCGCCGTCCGATGCCGGCACGCTCCAGCCCAGGCGCAGCTTGAAAACCCGGTAACGCTGCCGGAACATCTTCCCCAGTTGCCGGCGATAGGCGGCATAGAGGTCGGGGGTCACTACGTCGATCACGGCGGCTTCGTCTCCCGGTCGATACCGGAGACGATTGGAACGCCATTTGCCCATCCGGGCAGCCCCCCAGAAATGGGGGGATGTCCCGCTCAACCGTCAGGACGGACGCCAGAATGCAGGCAATTTAGAGGCTTAAGGTAGGATATGGCCCTGAATGATCGCCTTGACCACGGCATGGTGCTTGGAGAAGACACCCAGCTTGCGGGTGACGTTCTTGAGGTGGAACAGGGCGGTTTCCTCGGAAATCGAGAGGATCTGCCCGACTTCCCAGGCCGTCTTGCCGCGCGCCGTCCACAGCAGGCAGTCGCGCTCACGGTCGGTCAGGCGCACGCGGGCCACGACACCGACATCTTCGGCGAGGCTGAGGAACGCCTCGTGGGTGTTGGCCGCGATCCAGACGAGATCGCGATAGCCGCGCCGGTAGGCCTCGTCGAAGTCCTTCTCGCCACCGCTGCAGACCACGTTGAGCACCGACAGCCCGCTCTCCGGACCGTGGATCGGTATCGTGGCCCCGAAGGTCACGCCGTAGTCGCGTGCCTCGTCCAGCACTCTGCGCTGGCCGCTGGTGAGGTCGTTGCGCCCGCCGATCTCGCGCCAGCGCAGCGGCAGGATGTGACCCATCGCCGCCTGGAAGGTGGGATCGAGATCGCCGTAATCGTTGGCCAGGTAGTGATCCACCCAGGCATCGGGCAGGGTGGCCAGGAATTCGTGCACCTGCTTGCCGCTGCGCGAGCCGACGGGCACGAAGGAACGGATCTTTTTACCCAACGGCGGGCGCGCATGGGAGTAGGAATACCGGTCGAATCCCAGTTCGGTGAGCACCGCCTGCAGCCGGGCGCCGATTTCAGCGGTGCTGGAGGCACCGGACAGCCACTCAACGTAGGTCTCGACACTAGCGCTCACCGGAACTGTCTCCGCCTATGGCGAAACTTTCCGGGAGCGGCAGGAGCCAAGACAGCGTCGCGATGAGGAACAGCATCCCTGCGTCACCGGCCTTCGGGCCGTCATGACGGCTTATTTCCCAGGTGCCCTCACTCGCGCGTGCCGTGTCAACCTCCTTGGACTGCTGCCGGCAATCAGTTGTCGGCAGGCCGTCCCAGAGTCTTCAACAAGGACAGTACCTCAGCCCGAACCTTGGCGTCAGGTATTCTATAATAGGAGCTGATGAGTTGTAGCGTTTCGCGCTGGTTGGTGAAGTCGGGGTCCGATGAATGGATGCCTCCCGCGCCTCCAGTCCCCGCTTCCTGCCCCCCGGCGGCCCCCGAGTCTCCTTCGGCTTCAACGCCTTCGAAGAAATAGGTGACGGGAACGCTGAGGATCCGGGAAAGTTCGTAGAGCTTGCTGGCGCTGATACGATTGGCGCCACGCTCATACTTCTGAATCTGCTGGAACGTCAGTCCCAATGCGTTCGCCAGCTTTTCCTGCGAATACCCCAGGAAAACCCGGCGAAGTCGAACCCGCCCGCCGACATGAACGTCTACGGGATGAGCCTGTCGGGCCTTCCCAACTGATTGATGAGCAAGCATCCGTTCTCCCTAGTAATCATTGCTTCCAAGACCCCAAAGCAAATCTATGCGAAATGCCTATGCGCACTCAAAGGAAAAATACGCGCAAAACTGGTAACTTTGCGTTTTCGTCCACATTTGGACGGTAGATGTTGCAACTTCTGACTTCCAGAGTGCAGGAAAACGGAAATAAACCCTCAAATTATACTTTCGCGTTATTTAGTCTATCTATCACAACCTAAAAGAGAGCAGCGGTTGTATCCGAGGTGCGATCCGGCCGCGATCACCCCTCAGCGGGCCAGTGAACCAAGAAACGGGCTCCTTGACCCTCGGCGCCCGCCGCGACTACCAGATCGCCGCCCATCGACCGCGCCGCCGATCGCGCAACCGGCAGCCCCAGCCCGGTTCCGCCGATACCCTCGGCCTGGCGCGAGCGCCAGTAGGGCTGGAAGATCGCCTCGCGCTCGGCTGGCGACACACCGGGCCCGCAATCGGTGACGGCGATCACATAGCGATCGCCGTCGCGCCGCAACTCGACCTCGATGTCGCCTTCTCCTCTCGAATACTTGACGGCGTTCTGCAACAGGTTGGAGAGGATGGTCTGCAGGGCCGCGTCGTTGATTCCCTCAACGGGGGAAACAATGGAGTCCTGCAGCACCAGTGCCTGCTTGGTCCCCAGAGCGATGGAGACTTCGCGCCACACGGCATGGCAGAAGCGCGCCAGGTCGACGGGCCCGCCACCGTCTCCGCTCTCCACTGCCTCGGCACGGCCCATGACGAGGACGTCGTCGACCAGGCGTGCCAGGGTCTCTACGGCGCGGCGGATGGTCCTGGTTTCCTCGTGCCTCTCGGCCTCGGTCATCTGGTCGCCGAAGCGCTCCAGCATGTCGGCCGAACTGCCGATGGCCTGCAGCGGCGTGCGCAGTTCATGGGAAACCATGGAGACGAAATCGGATTTCTGCGAGCGGCGCTGCTTTTCCTGGTGAAGCGAGATGGAAAGGCGCCCCTCTCGCGACACCACCGTCTCGACGCGCTTGATCGCCAACACCAGCAGGACGCAGACCGCGAGCAGTGCGACCAGCAACAACGGGGCGACGCTCCACAGCAGGTCGTCGCCGGAGCGCCGGTCGCGCCAGACCACGCTGCCGATGACCTCCCCGTCGAGACCCTTGAGTTCACAGCCCAGGCTGCCCGGCGGCACTGGTCCGCGCAGGAAGCGAAGATTGTCGATGTGCTCGCCGATGCCGGCGCGGGCAAACAAGGTCATGTCCATGGGCTGCACCAGGACCAGCACGCGGCGCGCCTCGGCTTCCCCCGAAACCTGCCCCGGCGGCACGATGAGACTGGCGCCGATCAGCGCAAGCTCCTGTTGGTGCAGCACGAACCCGGCCGCCGGCGCCTCGCCGATGTTCCGGCCCAGCAGGGCGGCGGCAGCCAGCTCGGCGCCGCCCGGTGGCAGCGCCGGGGCCGCCTGCGGCGGGATCGGGCGGCCGTCTTCGAAGCTGAAGGCGACCGTCCCGTCGGACGACAGGATCCAGCCGGCGGAAATGTCGAAGGTTCCCCGCAGGAACGCCGAAAGGTTCTCGCCCAGGTGGGCCGGGCCCGAGCCGGCGGCGAGGGCCGCGATCTCGTCGTCCCGCCTGGCGTAGTCGATCACCAGTTGCCGCAGACTGTCCTTGCGCAGCTGCACGATCGAGCGGACCAGGTCTTCCTGCGCCACCGCATCGCGGTGGTTCATCGACTGCGCACTCCAGTAGAGCAGCGCCCCGACCGCCACCAGGGCCACGGCCACCAGCAGCAGGATCGGCAGCAGGAGATTGCGCCGACGACGCGCAAGAATATCCCGCATCGCATCGATGCGGGATGACGGACGATGCTCGCGTCCCGTAAGTGTGGCCATTCCCCCCGGCCTCTCCGGGATATGTGAAGTTCGACCCTTCTGATGAGCGCAATCACTATAGTCGGAATGGGAGGAATCGCCAGGGCGTATGGCCCGCCGGGTCTGCGCCTTCACTGCCGTCTCCCGGCGATCGCCTGCCGGACACCGCGTATAAGCTGCGACGGGCGGCGATGCCGGGAATATCCCTGGCCAAGGCCCGGCCGAAGCGGCAGACTTCGCCCCCCGAGTCGCCCCCCGAGTCACCCTCCGACTCGCCGTTCTCGAAGCCGTTGCGAAGCAAATCGGGCCGCGTACCTTGGAGCGGGCGCCCAGGCGTGCATCCGAAGATTGTGCCTCACCGTTGCCCCGACACACGGTTTCTGCAAGATTCCCGGGCGCTTCTGACCGAGGATCCCGTCGAGTGGGACCGAACACGTGAACAGACCTATGAATTCGACGGCAAGCCGGGATGCCTCCGACCACCTGGAGCGCCTGCTGTCGCGCAGCGGCCTCGGCGACCGGGCGGCCTTTGCCGAACTCTACGGCGCGACCTCCGCGAAACTCTACGGCATCGCCCTGCGTATACTGAGACGTGAGGCCTGGGCCGAGGAGGCCCTCCAGGAGGCCTACGTGAAGATCTGGCGCCATGCGGACAGCTACAATCCGGGCCGTGGGCGGCCGATGACGTGGATGATCAACGTCGTGCGCAACCAGTCGCTGGACCTGTTGCGCCGCGCCGACTATCGCGCCGCTGAGGAGGAATGGAGTCCTGAGAAGGACCGGAGGATGAGCGCCGACAATCCCGCCGCCCTGGCCGAAACCAGCCAGGAAATGCAGCGCGTCCTCGGCTGCCTCGGGCTGCTGGGCGAAGAGCAGCGCGACAGCATCCTGCTGTCCTATCACCACGGCCTGACCCCCAGCGAGGTCGCCAGCCGGCTGAAGCGCCCGGTCGGCACCGTGAAGACCTGGATCCGCCGCGGGCTGATCAAGGTCAGGGACTGCCTGGACCAGCGAGGCCGGGAGACATGAGGTACGACGTGCCGCAGCTTCAGGAAGCGCTGGCCGGTGCCTATGTCGCCGGCTCCCTCCAGGGGCCGGCGCGGCGGCGCTTCGAAGCGCTGATGCGCACCCGGCCCGCCCTCAGGCGTCGCGTCGAGGCCTGGGAGGACCGGCTGACGCCGCTGGCCGACGGCACGCCCGAGGTGGCACCGCCGGCACGGGTCTGGCGCGCGCTGCAGCGGCGCATCGCGCCCGCCGCCGAGGCGTCGGCGGGCGGCGCCGGCCTGTGGAACAGCCTGGCCTTCTGGCGCCCCTTCGGAGCCGTCGCGGCCTGCCTCGTCCTGCTGATCGCCGCCTATACGGGATATCAGGCGACAAGGCCGGGCCCCGGGCCGCAACTGGCCGAGGTCACCCCGCAGCAAGTCGCCCCCAGCTACGTCGCCGTGCTGGAGGACGAGGCGCGGCAGCCGGTGCTGGTGGTGACGGCCTTCCGCGGCCCCTGGCGCCTCACCGTCGAGCCACTGCGCGACCTCACGCCCTACGAGGGCAAGGTGTTCCAGGTCTGGGCCGTCGAGCGCGGCAGCGGCGCGACGCGCGCCCTGCTCCAGGTGAGCGGCGGCGAGGTGCTGCGCCAGCCCCTGGGCGAGGAGGGCTGGAACGCCATCACCACCTCGGAGTCCCTGGCCGTGACCCTGGAGGACGCCGGGCCGGCACCGGCGGCGCCCAGCGGCCCGGTACTGTTCTCCGGTCTCTGCCTGAATCTCAAGGCCCCGACGGAGACCTGACAGGCCCGCCGGGCTTGCCACCCTTTCCTCGCCACGCGATTGACAATCATTATCATTCGCATCATATTACCGGCCTGACGGAGGGTGTCGCGTGTACGTCTGTATCTGCAACGGCTATCGGGACGACGAGATCCGCGAGATCGCGGAGAGCGGCCTGCAATGCGCCCGGGAAGTCTACCTGGCCCTGGGCAACGGTCCCTGCTGCGGCACCTGCCTGGACTGCGCACAGGGCATCGTCGACGGCGTCCATGGCCGCCGCCGCGCCGAGCCGCCCGCGGACGCCGAGTGCGGAGAAGCGCTCATGATGGCGGCGGAATAGGAGCCTGCCGTGTACCTCTGGCGCGGGCTTCCGGATGGTCAACTGCTGGCGGTGCTGCGCTGGATCGCGACCCGCCGCGATCGCCCGACAAGCCCCGGCCTCGACTCCGGCAATTCTGTCCAGGAGCCCCCGGCTCTAAAGCCGACCGACGAAACCCGGCTGGAGCCGCGCTAGAAGCGCGGACAATCCGCCCGCGAAGCGGACGCCACCTGGCGGCTCAGGAGCTTTCTTCCGGCTTGCTCTGGAACTGAATGAAGTTCTGCAGCCCCATTTTCTCGAGCAGATCGAGATTGGTCTCGAGCCAGTCGATGTGCTCCTCTTCCGACTCCAGTATCTCGGTAAAGAGCTCCCGCGATACATAGTCCTTGACCGATTCGCAGTGGGCGATGGCTTCGCGCAGGACCGGCGTCGCCGCCAACTCGAGCTTGAGGTCGCACTGCAGGATCTCCTGGACATTCTCGCCGATCAGCAGCTTTCCGAGTTCCTGAAGGTTCGGCAGGCCCTCGAGGAAAAGAATGCGCTCGATGAGTTCATCGGCGTGCTTCATTTCGTCGATGGACTCTTCGTACTCGTGCTTGGCCATGCGGGTGAGGCCCCAGTTCTTCAGCATGCGCGCATGCAGGAAGTATTGGTTGATGGCGGTCAGTTCGTTCTTCAGGACCTTGTTCAGGTACTGGATGACCTTTTTATCGCCCTTCATGATCCCTCCGTCGCCCCCTGGGGACACGTCAATATTTTATGACCGCCATCCTAGAAGCGGACCTCCTGCAGTACCACCGTCCATTTCGTCGGATTGGGGGCCTCCCTTTTCAACTCGTCGCTGGAAGGCGTCTCTCCGTCGCATTCGCAAGCAGCGGGAAACGCGCTTCGGGTGCAGGATGGTTTCCTCGGCCTGAAGCCTGGGCGAAACTCCACCTCGAACCGCATCGACGGCTGGCGTATAACGAAGCCCGAATTGGGAGGAATCCGTATGTCATTCATCGCCCGAGCCGTCGGCTGCGCCGCCCTGTTGGCTGGACTGCTGGCGGGACCGCTTGCTGTATCTCCGGCCGAGGCTCAGGACGTCACCCTGCGGGTGCACCATTTCCTGCCGCCGCCCTCGACCACCCACAAGGATTTCATCGAACCCTGGGCGCGCAAGGTCGAGGCCGAGTCCGGCGGCCGCATCAGGATCGAGATCTATCACTCCATGCAGCTCGGCGGCCGCCCGCCTGCGCTCTACGACCAAGTGCGCGACGGCGTTGTCGACATCGCTTGGACGCTGCCCGGCTACACGGCCGGACGCTTCCCGACCATCGAGGTCTTCGAACTGCCGTTCATGGCCGCCTCCGCCGAGGCGACCAGCCAAGCCGCGCACGAGTTCTATGAGCTGCACGCCCGCGACGACTTCGCCGACATCCACCCGCTGATGGTCCATGTGCATGGACCGGGCAGCCTTCACCTGCGCGGCAAGCCGGTGACGTCGCTGGAGGACATGAAGGGTCTGAAGGTGCGCGCGCCGACCCGCATGACCAACGCCGCGCTGGAGGCGCTGGGCGCCACGCCGGTCGGCATGCCGGTGCCGGCGGTGCCGGAGTCCCTTGCCCGCGGCGTCATCGACGGCGCCGCCCTGCCCTACGAGGTGACGCTGCCCTTGAAGGTCCACGAACTGACGTCCAGCCATACCGAAATCGGCGGTGACAGAGGGCTTTACACGGCGGTTTTCCTCTTCGCCATGAACAAGGCCCGCTATGAAGCGCTCCCCGACGATCTGCGACAGGTGATCGACGACAACTCCGGCATCGCCCTGGCGAAGCAGATCGGCAAGCTCTGGGACGACGCCGAAGAGCCCGGCCGCAAGGCCGCCGCCGATCTCGGCGATGCCTTCCACACTATCGAGGGCGAGGAACTGGCGCGCTGGCAGGCGGCGACCGACGGGGTCATGCGCTCCTGGATCGCCGAGATGAACGCCGCCGGCAAGGACGGCCAGGCCCTGGTCGACGCAGCCCGGGCGCTGATCGCCGGATACGCAGGCGAATAGCCGCAAGGAGTCCGGCGGCGACGGAGAATCAACGGGCAATCGGGGGCAGCGGTGCAGCAGATCAAGACGATCGAGAACGGATCGAAGGTCGTCCCGACCTTCTCGGAGGCGGAGATGGCCGGGCGCCTCAGCCGCCTGCGCGTGGCCATGGCCGAAGGCGGCATCGCGGCGGCGATCTTCACCTCCTACCACAACATCAACTACTACGCCGATTTCCTCTACTGCTCCTTCGGGCGCCCCTATGCCCTGGTGGTGACCCACGACCGCGCGACCACGGTGAGCGCCAACATCGACGGCGGCCAGCCCTGGCGCCGCAGCTTCGGCGACAACCTGGTCTATACCGACTGGCAGCGCGACAACTACTACCGCGCCCTGCAGCAGCTGGCCCCGGCCAAGGGCCGCATCGGCATCGAGGAGGACCACCTGCCGCTCGAGCGCCTGCGCAAGCTGCAGGCGGCGCTGCCGGAGGCCGAGTTCGTCGACATTGCCGCACCGGCCATGGCCCAGCGCATGGTGAAGTCGGCCGAGGAGATCGCGGTGATCCGCAACGGCGCGCGCATCGCCGACGTCGGCGGCGCCGCCTGCGTGGCCGCCATCGCCGAGGGCGTGCCCGAGCACGAGGTGGCGCTGGCCTCGACCGGCGCCATGGTGCGCGCCATCGCCGAAACCTATCCTCATGCCGAACTGATGGACAGCTGGACCTGGTTCCAGTCCGGCCTCAACACCGACGGCGCCCACAACCCGGTGACCTCCCGCCGGCTGAAGAAGGGCGACATCCTCAGCCTCAACTGCTTTCCGATGATCGCCGGCTACTACACTGCCCTGGAACGCACTTTGTTCCTGGACTACGCCAGCGGGCGCCACCTGGAACTCTGGGAGGCCAACTGCGAGGTGCACCGCCGCGGCCTCGAGCTGATCCGCCCCGGCGCGCGCTGCTGCGACATCGCCGCGGCGCTGAACGAGGTCTACCGCTCCTACGGCCTGCTCGACTACCGCACCTTCGGCTACGGCCACTCCTTCGGCGTGCTCTGCCACTACTACGGCCGCGAGGCGGCGCTGGAACTGCGCGAGGACATCGAGACCGTGCTGGCACCGGGCATGGTCGTCTCCATGGAGCCGATGATCATGATCCCGGAGGGCGAGCCGGGCGCCGGCGGCTACCGCGAGCACGACATCCTGCTGGTCACCGCGGACGGCAACGAGAACCTCACCGGCTTTCCCTTCGGCCCGGAGCACAACATCGTGCCGGCCTAGGAACAGCCGGACACCCTTCGAGACGGGCCTTACGGCCCTCCTCAGGGCGAGGTGTGGTGTAAAGGATTGACCTCATGCCGAGAGGCGCGACAACGCCGTCTCGAAGCATGAGGTCAATCTGTATCAGGCCTTGCGCGAGACGAACCAGACGTTCAGCGGGTCGTGCTCGAAGGTGTGGCGTTCAGGCTGCGACGGGCGACGACTAAGCGGCCGTGACGATTTCCGCCGGCGTCCAGCGGCGGCGCCGGCGCTCGCGGCGGGCAGGTTCATCCTCGGCCGAATAGTCGGCCGGTGCCGGCGGCCGGGTGAAGCGTTCGGCATCCTCGAGCGCATTGACGATGGCAATGCCGTAGAGGGCGTCACCCTCGGCCAGCACCGCCGCCACGTAGACACCGCAACGGCCACAGAGGAAGTAATCGGCGGTAGCGAGGCCGAAGCGGTAGCGCCGCGCCACCGCCGCGTCGTGGAGGGTGACGGTCAGCCTGCCTTCGGGATCGGAGACGGCGCGCGAGCCGTGCCTGCGGCAGAAGCTGCAGAGACAGGCCCGGACCTCCGCCTGCTCCGGGGCGACCGCGCTCTCGTAAGCAATCGTGATGGCACCGCAATGGCAGCCGCCGTGGTGGCGCATGGCTCAGCGCCTGCCGCTGCCCAGCCGCTCCAGCAGCGCCGGCAGTTCGGCCAGGCGCTGCAGGCGGTGGAAGCGGTCGTTGACCGGATCGGCGTCGTGGGCCTCGTGCCCCCAGACCAGGGCATAGGGGACATGGACGCCGTGGCCGCCGAGTTCCAGCATCGGCAGCACGTCCGAGGGCATGGAGTTGCCGACCATGACGCTGCGCGCCGGGTCGATGCCGTGGCGGCCGAACACCGTGCGGTAGACCGCGGCGTCCTTGCGGGGCACGATCTCCACCTGCTCGAAGCGGTCGGCGAGGCCCGAGCGCTCGATCTTGCTGGTCTGGTCGACGATGTCGCCCTTGGTGATGAGCACGAGGCGATAGCGCCCGGCGACGACGTCCAGGGTTTCCTCGACGCCGTCCAGCAGGTCGACGGGCGCCGCGATCATGGTCTTGCCGAGCTGCACGATCTCGTGGATGTCGGCGGCGGAGATGCGCTCGCCGGTCAGCTGCACCGCCGCCTCCACCATGGAGAGCGTGAAGCCCTTGATGCCGTAGCCGAAGAGTTCCAGGTTGCGCATCTCCACGGCGAAGAGCGCCTCGTGGATGTCTTCCCCCGGCCGGTAGCGCTGGACGATCGCTTCCAGCTTCTTCTGGGTATCCTGGAACAGGTGCTCGTTGTGCCACAGCGTGTCGTCGGCATCGAAGGCGACGGTTTCGATCATCTCAACGTCCAAGGCAAGCGGCACCGCCCCCTCACGCTCCCCTCTCCCCCAAGATAGGGGAGAGGGTTGTGCAGGCTTGGCAAGCCGGAACGGCGAGCCTGGCCGGAACTGGGTGAGGGGCTTCTCAATCCACCGCCTTCACGCGGCCTTCGATCTTGGGGGCGACCTCGCCGGCGGCGGCCACGAAGTCCATGACCATGGTGGCCATGTACTGGGCCGCGGCGGCATCGATCAGGGTCTTCGCCTCGGTGAAGACGGCGTAGCCGTCGCCGCCCTTAGCCATGAAGTCGTTGGTCGCCAAAGTATAGGTCGCCATGGGATCGAGCGGCTTGCCGCCGACGCTGACCGATTTCACCCGTTCGCCCGGCATGGCATTGCGGCTCCAGGTCATGGCGAGGCCGGAGGTGCTGGGGAACCGCCCGGCGCCCTCCTCCACGCGGCTGACTCCATGTTCCAAGGCTTCCAGCAGCTGGGCACCGGTCAACTGCAGCTTCACGGTGCGGTTGCCGAACGGCAGCTCCGACTGAATGTCGCGGCGGGTCAGGGTCACACCGGCCTCGTAGGTCTTGTCGCCGCGAATGCCGCCGCCGTTGGTAATGGCCACATCGGCGTTCACGCCCTGACGCATGGCGTCGGCGATGAGATTGCCGATGGCCGACTCGTCCCCGCGCACCGTAGCGCGGCGGCTGTCGAGCGGCGTCAGCGACTTGCCGAGGGCAATGTCGAGCTCCTTGCTCAGCTGGTCGAGGTAGACCTGCACCTTGGCGGCCATGGCCGGATCGGGCTCGACACCGGCGGAGGAGACGATGCGGAACTGCGGCTCCCAGACGAATTCCGGGTTGCCGCGGTTATCCACCGTATCCATGGCGACCTCGATCACCATCAGCTTTTCGCCCTGGGATCCGGCCTCCACGAAGGCGCGCTGGCCGTTGTAGTAGGTGATCTCCAGGTGATCGTGACCGGACAGCAGGATGTCGATGCCGCTGTCGGCGTTGACAAGCTCCATATCCTCGGCGATGCCGGTATGTGCGAGGGCCACGACCAGGTCGGCGCCGTTGCGGCGCAGGTTGTCGCTGAGCTCGCGCGCGGTCTGCACCAGTGGCTTGAAGGTGACGTCCTCGGCGCTGGAAATCTCCGGTGTCTCCGGCGTCGTCAGGCCGAGGAAGCCGACGGTGTAGGGACCGACCTCCCGGGTCCAGGTCGCCAGCGTCCCCTCGATCAGGGTGCCGCTGGTGTCGACGGCGTTGGCGGCGAGGATCGGAAAGCGTGCTTCGGCGACGCGCTGGCGGGTGACCGCCGGGCCGAAGTCGAACTCGTGGTTGCCGAGCACCATGAGGTCGAGTTCCGCCTCGTTGAAGAGGTCGATGATGTGAGCGCCCTGGTCGAAGGCGGACAGCAGCGACGGCGAGATGGAGTCGCCGCCGTGGGTGAAGATCGAATGTTCGGCCGCGGCGCGTTCCCGGTTCACCAGGGTCATCAGCCGGGCCAGGCCGCCGCGGTCGCCCGACTCCTCGATGCGGTCGATGTCGTTGACATGCAGCAGCGTGAGCGTGACCGGCTCCGCCACCGCCGGGGCGGCCAGCGCGAGCGCGAGAAACGATGCACAGACTACGCGAATCATCCTGCGGGCCATCATCCTGTTCTCCCCTGTGAGCAGATGCGAAATTGAACCACGTCGTCAGGCCGCCGCGTCGAACCCGCGCAGCGGCAGGTCGGGGCCGCGCTGCAGCCAGTTGTCGGCCGGATAGGCGCAGACCCCGTCGATGAGATGCAAAGTGTAGGCGTGGCGCGAGACGGCCGAGCGATTCGGCCCGCTGCCGTGCGGCAGCTTGCCGTGCAGCACCACCAGGGTGCCCTTCGGTACCTCCAGCGGCACCGCCGTCGCCGGCCAGGGCGTTTCGTCGAGGCGCTCCATGACCAGCGCGTCACCCCCCTGGCCGTCCGGCCGGCGGCGCCAGCGCTCGCGCAAAGGGTCTTTGTGCCCGCCCGGCAGCGCCCAGAGGCAGCCGTTTTCGAGGGTCGCGTCCTCCAGCGCGAACCACAGGCCCACGACACTCAGCGGTTCGGTATAGAGGAATGTCGAGTCCTGGTGCCAACCGACCTCGCCGCCGATGCGCGGCTGCTTGAAGATGTACATCGACTGCAGCAGCAGCGGCTGCACGAGGCCGAGGTCGCCGGCCAGCGCCGCCAACTGCGGCAGCCGCGAAAAGCGCGCGAAGACCGGGTCGAGATCGTGCTGGGCGTGGCCGATCTTGTTGACGGAGAGGCGCTTGTCCTGGCGCAGGCGGCCCGCCTCGTCGAAGGCCTCTTCCTCGAAGAAGAAGCGGATCTTGTCGCCGGATTCCCGGAAATAGCGATCACGGCCGTGGGTCTGGCCGCGGGTCGAGAAGATACTGGTGACGCTCTGCGGATCGAAGGCGTCCACAAGCTGCTCCGCGCGCGCCCTGAGGGTGTCGCAGTCCGACGGCGCCACCATGCCTTCCAGGATGAGGAAACCGTCGCGCGCATAGGCCGCCCGCATCTCCGCGTTCAGCCGTCCGCCGGGGGACAAGGTGAAGCGCGCGGCCTGCACTGGAACGTCACCTGCTTGCGGCGCGAACATGGCGCTCATAGATCCTTGGCGGTAATGCGCTGGCGGACGACAGGAGACTGCCTGCCCTCAGTCTGGCCGATCTCGAAGGCCTTCTGCAAGAGCACAGCCGCCGCCTCGGCGCTCGCTTCGTCGGCGGCATGGACCACGGCGAGGGCGTCGGAGGCCGAAACCGTCTGCCCGAGCGGCAGAATCTCGTCGATGCCGACGGCCGGGTCGATGCGATCCTCCACTTGGCGCCGGCCGCCGCCCAATGCGATCACTGCCAGTCCGACGGCGCGGGTATCGCAGGCGCTGAGTACGCCGGCCGTCTTGGCCTGCACCGGCCGGCGGATCGGCGCCTTCGCCAGCACCTCGTCGAACCGCTCGAGGAAATCCGGAGCGCCGCCCAGCGCCGCCACCATGGCAGCGAAGCACTCGGCCGCGCGGCCCGAGGCCAGCGCCGCCTCGGCGGCGGCCCGTGCGCCCGCGGCGTCCTGGGCGAGACCGCCGAGCAGCAGCATCTCCGCCGCCAGCGCCAGAGTGACCTCGCGCAGCCGCGCGTCGCCGGTGTCGCCCCTCAACAGCTCAACGCACTCACGGACCTCCAGGGCATTGCCGGCGCTGCGGCCCAGCGGCTGGTTCATGTCGGTGATCAGCGCCGTGGTCGGCAGCCCGGCCCCCTCGGCCACCGAGACGATGCTCTCGGCCAGGTCCTCGGCCATCTGCGGGGTCGCCGCGAAGGCGCCGTTGCCGGTCTTTACGTCCATGACCAGGCCGTCGAGGCCGGCGGCCAGCTTCTTCGACAGGATCGAGGCGGTGATGAGGGGGATCGACTCCACCGTCGCCGTCACGTCGCGCACCGCGTAGAGCCGGCGATCCGCCGGCGCGAGGTCCGCCGTCTGGCCGATGATGGCGCAGCCGGCCCTGGCCACGGTGTCCTGGAAACGCGCGATGTCCGGCGTGGCGTCGTAGCCGGGAATCGCCTCCAGCTTGTCGAGAGTGCCGCCGGTGTGGCCGAGGCCGCGGCCGGAGATCATCGGCACGTAGGCGCCGCAGGCCGCCAGCAGCGGCGCCAGGATGAGGCTCACCTTGTCGCCGACGCCACCGGTCGAGTGCTTGTCGAGCACCGGCCCGCCGAGATCGAACCCGCGCCAGTCGAGCTGCCGCCCGCTGGCGGTCATGGCACGGGTCAGCGCCACGGTCTCCGCCGGAGTCATGCCGCGCAGGAACGCGGCCATGGCGAAGGCCGCAAGCTGGCCGTCGCCGAGGCTGCCGTCGGCAATGCCGCCGACGAAGGCTTCGATCTCCGCATCGCTCAGCGCCATGCCGTCGCGCTTGTGGCGGATGATTTCCTGCGGCAACAAGGGCATCAATACCTCCCCGGCCCGTCGGCCGTGGCGGCGGGCGCGACGCCGAGCACCGCCAGCAGGTCGTCGAGCAGACCGCTGGCGCCGAAGCGGAAGTGCCGCGGCTCGGCCCAGCCGGAACCCATCATGCGGTCGGCCAGGGCCAGGTAGACTCCGGCCGTCGCGGTGTCGCGGATGCCGCCGGCGGCCTTGAAGCCGACGTCCTTGCCGCTGTCCCTGATCGCCCGCAGCATCGCCTCCGCCGCCTCCAGGGTGGCCGAGACCTCGATCTTACCGGTTGAAGTCTTGATGAAGTCGGCCCCGGCGGCGATGGCGTCGCGGCCGGCGGCATAGATGCGCTCCGGCGTCCCGAGCCGTCCGGTCTCCAGAATCACCTTCAGCAGCACGCCGTCGCCGCAGACCTCCTTGCAGGCGGCGATCATGTCGCGCGCGGCGACGGTGTCGCCGCCGAGCCAGCGGCCGTAAGGCATCACCAGGTCGACCTCGTCGGCACCTTGGTTGACGATGTCCTCGGTCTCCAACGCCGCCGCGGCGATGTCGTCGCCGCCGGCGGGGAAGTTGGCGACCGCGGCGACGCGCACGCCGCTGTGCTCCAGCAGGCCGCGGGCCAAGGTGATGAAGCGCGGCCAGATGCAGACGGCGGCGACCGGCCCCGGCGCCGTCACGGCGCGGTTGCAGAGGGCCGAGATGGCGGCATCGTCGTCGTTGTCGCCCAGGCTGGTGAGATCGAGCAGGCGGACCGCCCGCGCTGCGACCTCGCGCAGGTCGGCAGCCTTCTCAGTCATCGCCGGTCTCCTCCAGAAAGGCCGTCAGCAGGCGCTGCATGTCGCCGGCCGCCGCGGTGGCGTGGCGCATGGTCTGATCGTGCGACAGCGGCTCGGCGGACATGCCCGCGGCGAGATTGGTGACCATCGACAGCGCCGTCACCCTCAGGCCGAGCATGCGGGCAACGATCACCTCCGGCACCGTCGACATGCCGACCGCATCGCCGCCGAGGATGCGCGCGGCCTCGATCTCCGCCGGTGTCTCGAAATGCGGCCCGCAGAACCAGACGTAGACACCTTCGGCCAGCGGAATGTCCAGGCGCCGCGACAGCGCCAGCAGCCGCTCGCGGGAGGCCGGGTCGTAGGCGCCGACCAGATCGACGAAGCGCTGGTTGCCGGTGAGGCCGAACAGCGGCGAGACCCCGGCGAAGTTGATGTGGTCGCGCAGCAGCATCAGGCGCCCTGGCCCGACGTCCTCGCGCAGGCTGCCGGCGGCATTGGTGAGGATCAGCCGGCGGCAGCCGAGTTCCCTGAGGGTTGCCAGCGCCAGGTTCATGGCGTCGGCCCGGCCGCTCTCGTAGTAGTGGGCGCGCCCCTGCATCACCGCCACCCGGCGGCCGGCGAGGCGCCCGAGCACGAGGTGGCCGCCATGGCCGGCGACGGAGGGTTCCGGGAAGCCCGGCAGGTCGGCGTAGCTCATCCGCACCGCCGGGCTCACCGCCTCGGCGAGGGCGCCGAGTCCGGAGCCCAGTACCAGGGCGACCTCGGGCGCCTCCGGCGCTTCCTTGCGTATGAGGGCGGCCGTGGCCGCCGCCGCCTCGAACATCTGTCGCCTGCTCCTAGTCGCGGCTCCCGGCCGCCAGGTTGTCGTCCTTGAGGTTGTCGGGCCCGAAGGACAGCGGCAGCAACTCGCCGAGGGTCACCGTGCGGCGCAGCCCCTCCGGCCCGCAGAGGTGGATCCTGACGTCCTCGGCCGCGAACTCCCGGATCCGCTGGCGGCAGCCGCCGCAGGGCGTCACCAGCTTGTCGCCGCCGCCGGCGACCGCGACCTCGGTGATCCGCGTCTCGCCGCCGCTCACCAGGGCGGAGATCGCCGAGGCCTCGGCGCAGCAGCCCTGCGGATAGGCGGCATTCTCGACATTGCAGCCGGCATAGACCGCCCCGCTCGGCCCGCGCACCGCGGCCCCCACGGGGAACCTGGAATAGGGCGCGTAGGCCCTGGCCATGGCCGCGACCGCCGCCGCCACCAGATCCGCGCTCATTGCGAGCCTCCCTTACCGGTCAACGTCATGCAAGCACCTAGCGTTCCTTGACATAGGGCCTGCCGATCGCCTTGGGCGCGATCGCCCGGCCGATGAAGCCGGCCAGCAGCACCACGGTCATCACATAGGGCAGCGCCTGGATGAGCTGCACCGGGATCGGCCCGATCACCGGCAGCACCACGCCCTGCAGGCGGATCGCCGCGGCGTCGAGAAATCCGAACATCAGGCAGGCCAGCATCGCCGGCAGCGGCCGCCACTTGCCGAAGATCAGCGCCGCCAGGGCGATGTAGCCCTGCCCCGCGGTCATCTCGCGCACGAAGGCGGCGTTCTGGGCGATGGAGAGGTAGGTGCCGGCGAAGCCGCAGAGCAGGCCCGCGCAGAGCACCGCGCGATAGCGCAGGAAGGCCACCGAGATACCCGCGGTGTCGACGGCGCCCGGATTCTCGCCGACCGCCCGCAGCCGCAATCCGAAGCGCGTGCGGTAGACCACCCACCAGGTCAGCGGCACCGCCGCGAAGGCGAGGTAGACCAGAAGGTTGTGGCCGGAGAGAAGTTCGCTGTAAACGGCGCCGATGACCGGCACATTCGACATCGCCTCGGCGCCCGGCCAGGTGATCGGCGTGAAGCGGGCGCTGTTGGGCACCGACGGCGTCTGGCCGCCGCGCGCGAACCAGGCGATACCGAGCACCACCGTGAGGCCGGAAACCAGGATGTTGATGGCGACGCCGCTGACCACCTGGTCGCCGCGGTGGGTGATGCAGGCAAAGCCATGCAGCAGCGCCAGCGCGACGGACACCGCGATGCCGGCGCCCAGCGCCAGCCAGGCGGAGCCGGTCACCGCCGCCATGCTGGCCGCGGCGAAGGCGGCCGCCAGCATCTTGCCTTCGAGGCCGATGTCGATGACGCCGGAGCGCTCCGAGAACAGGCCGGCCATGGCGCAGAACACCAGCGGCGTGGCGACGCGCAGCGTGGCATCGAAGATGAGCAGCAGGTTGAAGAGGAACTCCGACATGCCTGCCTAAGCCTCCTGTGCCGCCGAGCGCGACGCGCCGCCGAAGAGCCGCAGGTAACCGCGCTCGACGGGCCCGCGCATCATGTAGGCCAGGGCGCCGGAGAACAGGATCACCAGGCCCTGGATGGTCACCACGATCTCGCGGCTCACCTGCGGCACCTCGAAGGCGAGCTCGGCGCCGCCCTGGTAGAGCATGCCGAACAGCAGGCTGGCCAACACGATGCCGACGGGATGGTTGCGGCCCATCAGCGCCACCGCGATGCCGGTGAAGCCGTAGCCGGCGGTAAAGTTCAGCAGCAGCCGGTGGTGCACCCCCATCACCTCGTTGATGCCGACGAAACCGGCCAGCGCGCCGGAGAGGCACATCGCCAGCATGATCACCCGCCGCGGGTCGATGCCGGCGTAGATCGCCGCCGTCTCGTTGGCGCCCACCGTGCGGATCTCATAGCCCCAGCGCGTGTGCCAGATGAAGATCCAGACCAGCACGCAGCAGGCCGCCGCCCAGACCACGGAGAGGTTCAGCGGCGAGGGCGTCAGCCGCAGGCCGAACCAGGCCGCCACCTCGTGCATGAAGGGCAGATGCCCGGCGCGCGCGAACTCCCGGCTCTCCGGCGACATCGAACCGGGCTCGATCAGCACGTTCACCATCAGGTAGACCATCAGTGCCGCGGCGATGAAGTTGAACATGATGGTGGTGATGACGATGTGGCTGCCGCGGTAAGCCTGCAGGTACGCGGGAACCGCCGCCCAGGCGGCGCCGAAGGCCGCCGACAGCAGGATCGCCAGCGGCAGGATCGCCAGGAACGGCAGCGTCGAATCGACCAGCAGGATGCCGAGGCCCACGCCCAGCCCGCCGATGTAGGCCTGTCCCTCGCCGCCGATGTTGAAGAGGCCGGCATGGAAGGCGACGGCCACGGCGAGGCCGGTGAACACGAAGTTGGTGGTGTAGTAGAGGGTATAGCCGATCGCCAGGTCGTAGCCGAAGGCGCCGTAGAGGATGATCTCCACCGCCTGCAGCGGATCGACGCCGATGAACCAGAGAATGACGCCGGAGACCAGGAAGGCGAGCGCGATGTTGATCAGCGGGATCAGGGCCACGTCGACCCAGCGCGGGATCTTGCCGGCCGCCACGGTCATAGCGGCCTCACCGCTTTCGCGCCGGGCAGGCCCGGGCTCTTGTGCCGGGCCTCCTCCTCGGTGGCGGCATTGGCCATCATCAGGCCGAGCAGCCGTTCGTTGGCCTCGGCCGCCGGCACCTCGCCGACGATGCGCCCCTCGAAGATCACCAGGATGCGGTCGCTAAGGGACATGATCTCGTCGAGTTCGACCGAGATCAGCAGCACCGCGCTGCCGGCATCGCGCATCGCCAGGAGATTGCGGTGGATGAACTCGATGGCGCCGATGTCGACGCCGCGGGTCGGCTGTCCGACCAGCAGCAGGCGCGGGCCGCGCGAAAGCTCCCGCGCCAAAACGAGCTTCTGCTGGTTGCCGCCGGAGAAGTTCGCCGTCTTCAGGGTGGGCGCCGGCGGGCGCACGTCGAATTCCTGCATCAGCCGCGCGCAGTCCTCGCGAATGGCCTCGCCGTTCATCGTGACGCCGCTGCTGTATTGCGGGTCGCGGTGATAGCCGAGGATCGCCGACTCCTCGGCGGCGAAGGTCCGCACCAGGCCCATGCGCAGGCGGTCTTCGGGCACATGGGCGGCCCGCAGCGCCCGCAGGGTCGAGGGATCGAGGGGACGTGCTGCCGAGAAGCGCTCGCCGAGGATGTCGATCTCCCCGGAAGTCGGCCGGCGGATACCCGAAAGCAGTTCCAGGAGTTCGCTCTGGCCGTTGCCGGAGACCCCGGCAATGCCGACCACCTCGCCGGCGCGCACCGTGAAGCTGACATAGTCGACGCGGGCCACCCCGGCCTGGTCGACAAAGGTGAGGTCGTTCACCGCGAGCACGGTCTCGGCCGCCCGCGAAGCCTGCTTGTCGAGGGAGAACAGCACCTTGCGGCCGACCATCAACTCGGCCAGTTCCTCCCGGCTGGTCTCCGCCGTCACCCGGTCGGCCACCATCTCGCCGCCGCGCATCACCGAGACGTGGTCGGTGATCGCCAGGATCTCGCGCAGCTTGTGGGTGATCAGCACCACGGTGACGCCCTGGCGGCGCAGGGAGTCGAGGATGCGGAACAGCTGATCCGTTTCCTGCGGCGTCAGCACCCCGGTCGGCTCGTCGAGGATCAGAATCTCGGCACCGCGATAGAGCGCCTTCAGGATCTCCACCCGCTGCTGCTGTCCGACCGGCAGCTCGCCAGCCAGGGCATCCGGGTCGACGTCGAGGCCATAGTCGCGCTCCAGGCGCTGCAGCTCGGCGCGGGCCCTGGCGATGCTGGAGGTGAGGACGGCCCCGGACTCGACGCCCAGCATGATGTTCTCCACCACGCTCATGGTGTCGACCAGCATGAAGTGCTGATGCACCATGCCGATTCCGGCGGCGATGGCGTCGCGCGAGGAGCGGATCGCCGCCGGCTTGCCGTCGATGAGAATCTCACCGCTGTCGGCCTCGTAGAAGCCGTAGAGAATGCTCATCAGCGTCGATTTGCCGGCGCCGTTCTCGCCGACGATGCCGTGGATCGTGCCAGCCCGGACCGTCAGGCAGACGTCCCGGTTGGCCTGCACCGCGCCGAAGGCCTTGTTGACATGGCGCAGTTCGATCGCCGGCGACGCCCGGGGCCCCGGCCCGCCGGAGTCCTGGCCGGATGTGGTGTCGGTGCTGTCCGCCACGATAGTTCCCGCCGCCGCCCGGCCCCGCGCGGAAACGCGGGACCGGGCCGGCAGCCTAGTAGGCGCAGCTGTTGTCGGCGGTGTAGTCGTGGACCTGCAGCCGGCCGGCAACGATCTCCGCGGCGGCCTCGGTGACCTTGGCCTTCATGTCCTCGCTCACCAGGTCCTGGTTGTATTCGTCGAGCGCCCAGCCGACGCCGTCCTCGGCCAATCCCAGCACCTGGATACCGGAAGTCCAGTTGTCCTCCTGGGCGTCCTTGAAGGCCTTGTAAGCGGCCACGTCGACGCGCTTCAGCATCGACGTCAGCATGGTGCCGGGATGCAGGTAGTTCTGGTTCGAGTCGACTCCGATCGCCAGCTTGCCGCTGTCCTCGGCGGTCTGGTAGACGCCGACGCCGGTGCCGCCGGCCGCCGCGTAGATGACGTCGACACCGCGGTCGAACTGGCTCTTGGCGAGCTCCGCCCCGCGGGTCGGGTCGTTCCATGCCGAGGGCGTGGTGCCGGTCATGTTCTGCACCACCTCGATATCGGCACTCACGTGCTTGGCGCCCTGTTCGTAGCCGCAGGCGAACTTGCGGATCAGCGGAATATCCATGCCGCCGACGAAGCCGACCTTGCCGCTGGCCGATTTCATGGCGGCGACCATGCCGACCAGGAACGAGCCCTCGTGCTCCTTGAACACGATGGAGCGGACGTTGGGCAGGTCCACCACCGCGTCGATGATGGCAAAGCGGGTATTGGGGAATTCCGTGGCGACCTTTTCCATCGCCGGTGCCTGGGCGAAGCCGACGCCGATCACCGGGTCGGCGCCGCGCTGGGCCATACGCCGCAGCGCCTGTTCGCGCTGGGTTTCGTTGGTGACCTCGAACTCGCGGTAATCGATACCGGTTTCCTTCTTGAACTGCTCGACGCCGTTGTAGACGCCCTCGTTGAAGGACTTGTCGAATTTGCCGCCCATGTCGAAGACCACCGCCGGAGAGATCTCCGCCGCCGTGGCCATGGAAGCGGAAACCACCAGGGCCGCAGCCGCGGCCGTGACTTTGCGTAACATGAAGATGCCTCGCCTGAGTTCTTGTTGTTCGCTTCGTTTCGCATTGGCGGCGGCCGGCCGCAAGAGCCGCCACAACCGCCGCGCACAAGATTCTACGCTATCACGATCGGCCGGAAGCGCCAGTTGAAAGTGCCTGTATTCCGGCGCGCTTTCGCCCTGCCGCAGGAGCGCCCGGGCTGGGGACAAAAAAGAAAACCGGGCCCACGGCGGGCCCGGTAAGTGCGGCTAGGGATCTTGAACCACTGCGAGGCCATGTCCCGGTTCTGGGGCGGAGACCGGACCATGAAGTCCTCGATGTCGCAGCGACCCGGCAACGGCGTGGAGACCGTCAACCCGGAGGGGGCCGGAAGAAGCCGGGCACGACCGCGACACCGACGACGCTACCCGGCGATTGTTAGGGGAATGTGGCGGCGCGATGACAATTTCGCGCGAGCACGACCCAGCGCGTCGGACGACGACGCTTCGGCCATAGGAACTTGAAATTTATACAAAATGTCACAGATAAATCAGGTCACTTAAACGCAAGAAGACCAATATGAAGACGGGCGGAGACGGGGGAACTTCGATCGCCAACAAGTGTCCCATCGGGACCAAACGAGACGGAAGGTGAGGCCCTATGATCGAGCAGCGCGCCGTGCTGAAACTGCAGAACGAACATCCTGTCCCGGAGACCGGCACCTGGATCGCCGGAGAACCCGCGGTGCAGGATCTGCTGGGCGATCCCCTCATCCACGCCGTGCTGCGCCGTGACGGCCTGTCGCTGCCCGACCTGCTGCAGGCCATCGCGCTGGGTCGCCGCCGGCTCTCTCCCGCCCCGACCGTCAACGAAACGACGACCAGCGACGCCGCCTGATCCGACCCGCTTCCCTGTGGCCGAAAGCCACAGCCCCCTTGCCTGGGACTCCGCCGGCAGCTATTGCCTGGAGCGCAACGGCAAGGCGAATTTCGCGGGGACCAGGGATGCTGCGCATCGCGAGCATCGGCGAGTGCATGATCGAGTTGTCGGACACCGCCGCGGCGGACGGCGGGATGCGCCGTACTTTCGGCGGCGACACCCTGAACACGGCGGTTTATCTGGCACGCAGCCTCAGGGACAGCGCCGCCGAAGTGCACTACGTGACCGCCCTGGGCGACGATCCCTTCAGCGACGAGATGTTGGCCGGCTGGCAGGCCGAGGGCGTCAACACCGGACTGGTGGTCCGGCTGCCCGGCCGCCTGCCGGGGCTCTACATCATCCGTACCGCCGCCTCCGGCGAACGCAGCTTCCATTACTGGCGCAGCGCAGCCGCGGCGCGCGAACTGCTTTGCGACGGCCGGCCCGAGACCCTGGCCGACGGCCTCGCCGGCTTCGACCTCGTCTACCTTTCCGGCATCACCCTCGCCATTCTGGAGGGCGAATCCCGCGAAAGGCTCCTGACGCTCCTGGCGAGGCTGCGTGACGGCGGCGTCCGCATCGCCTTCGACACCAACTATCGCCCGCGCCTGTGGCCCGACCGCGCCACGGCGCAGGAGGCCGTCGCCCGTACCCTGCGTTTCGCCGACGTCGCGCTGCCGACCTTCGAGGACGAGGCCACCCTCTTCGGCGACCCCGACCCCGAGGCAACCGCCGTCCGGCTGCACGGCCTCGGTGTCGGCGAGGTGGCGGTGAAGCGCGGCGGGGAGCCCTGCCTGATCAGCCTCGAGGGGCGGCAGGCCTGGGTTCCCGGCGAGTCCGTCGCCCACCCCGTGGACACCACCGCGGCCGGCGATTCCTTCAATGCCGCCTACCTGGCGGCCCGCCTGACCGGCGAAACGGCCGAAGTGGCCGCCCGGGCCGGCCACCGCCTGGCCGCCCGCGTCATCGCCACCCGGGGCGCCATCGTCCCCGCCTGAGCCATGACGCTTTGTTGAGGCCGGGAAGTGGAGTACGGTCCGCGTCCACCGCTTCGGCGGTGCCCACCGGACTTCAGGAGCGACGAGGATGCAAAAGCTGCTTACAGCGGGCTTTTGGCTGTGCCTGGTTTCCCTCCCGCTCCCGGCGCCCGCCCAGGACGGCCCGGCCATCGGTCACCAGAACTTGAGGCTTGGCATGTCCATTGCCGAGGCGCTGGCGGCGGAGCCGCTCGCGAAGTCCGACCCCGGCTGCCCGCCGGGCACCTGCCTCGGCTATTTCGACCGGCGCTTCCTGAACACCGGATATAGTGTCCTCGCCGACTTCGGGCCGAACGACAGCCTCCGCCGCATCGCCCTTTCCATGGTGGCGACCCAGGGCGAGGCCCCCTGCCGGCGCGAGCTGCAGAGCGCGGCCAGGGACTTCAGCAGGATCCATGGCGCCCCCGACACCGTGGCCGACGGCGTCACCACCTGGCGAAATGGCCCGGCCGCCATTGCCCTGGCCGACGGCTGCGCCAAGGCCGCCGGCAGCACCATCGTCATCACCATCGACAGCCAGGACCGGTAACCGATCGCCGGCCCCGAAATCCGCGGTTTTCTGCGGTTTTCCGACCACCCTCGCGCTATCCGGCGGGACCTCCGGAATTTCCCGACGAAAGGGCTTGAAACCTCCCGGATAAGGGCCTAAATCGGGCGATGCTTAGCACTCGCCGATTGGGAGTGCTAACAACAGAGGCATAATCCAACCAGGGGAAAATCCCATGAGCTTCAGACCTTTGCATGATCGCGTCGCGATCCGCCGGATCGAGGAAAATGAGAAGACCGCCGGCGGGATCATCATTCCCGACACCGCCAAGGAAAAGCCCAGCCAGGGCGAGGTCGTGGCGGTCGGGCCCGGTGCCCGCAATGACAAGGGCGAGCTGATCGCCCCGGACGTGAAGGTCGGCGACACCGTGCTGTTCGGCAAGTGGTCGGGCACCGAGGTGAAGATCGACGGGCAGGACCTGTTGATCATGAAGGAGTCCGACATCATGGGCGTGCTTGAGAGCACCAAGTCCGCCAAGAAGGCGGCTTAACGCGCTGAGAAGCCCTTTAGGAGAGAGCTGAAATGGCTGCGAAAGACGTCAAGTTTTCCACCGACGCCCGCGAGCGCATGCTGCGCGGCGTCGACATCCTGGCGAATGCCGTCAAGGTGACGCTGGGGCCCAAGGGCCGCAACGTCGTGCTCGAGAAGTCCTTCGGCGCACCGCGCATCACAAAGGACGGTGTCACCGTCGCCAAGGACATCGAGCTGAAGGACAAGTTCGAGAACATGGGCGCGCAGATGGTGCGCGAGGTGGCGTCCAAGACCAGCGACATCGCCGGCGACGGCACCACCACCGCGACCGTGCTGGCCCAGGCCATCGTCCGCGAGGGTGTGAAGTCGGTGGCCGCCGGCATGAACCCGATGGACCTGAAGCGCGGTATCGACCTTGCGGTTCACGCCGTGGTCGAAGAACTGAAGAAACGTTCGCGCAAGATCTCCGACAATGCCGAGATCGCCCAGGTCGGCACCATCTCCGCCAACGGCGACACCGAGGTCGGCAACATGCTGGCCGAGGCCATGCAGCGTGTCGGCAACGAGGGCGTGATCACCGTCGAAGAGGCCAAGTCGCTCGAGACAGAGCTCGAGGTCGTCGAAGGCATGCAGTTCGACCGTGGCTACCTGTCGCCCTACTTCGTCACCGATGCCGACAAGATGCAGGCGGTGCTCGAGGACCCCTACATCCTGATCCACGAAAAGAAGCTCTCCGGCCTGCAGTCGATGCTGCCGCTGCTGGAAGCGGTGGTGCAGTCCGGCAAGCCGCTGCTTGTCATCGCCGAGGACGTCGAGGGCGAGGCCCTGGCGACCCTGGTGGTGAACCGCCTGCGCGGCGGACTGAAGGTGGCCGCCGTGAAGGCCCCGGGCTTCGGCGACCGCCGCAAGGCCATGCTGCAGGACATCGCCGTCCTCACCGGCGGCACGGCGATCTCCGAAGACGTCGGCATCAAGCTGGAGAACGTCACCCTCAACATGCTGGGCCGGGCCAAGCGCGTCATCATCACCAAGGATGAGACCACCGTGGTCAGCGGCTCCGGCAAGAAGGCCGACATCCAGGCCCGCTGCAACCAGATCAAGGCGCAGATCGAGGAAACCACCTCGGACTACGACCGCGAGAAGCTGCAGGAGCGCCTGGCCAAGCTGGCCGGCGGCGTGGCCGTCATCCGTGTCGGCGGCTCGACCGAAATCGAGGTGAAGGAGCGCAAGGACCGCGTCGACGACGCCCTCCACGCGACCCGCGCGGCCGTCGAGGAAGGCATCGTGCCGGGCGGCGGTGTCGCGCTGCTGCGCGCCGCGGCCAAGCTCGACAAGCTGGAAGCCGCCAACGAAGACCAGAAGGTCGGCATCCGCATCGTGCGCAAGGCCCTCGAGACTCCGCTGCGCCAGATCGCCGAGAACGCCGGCACCGACGGCTCCGTCGTGGTCGGCAAAGTGCTGGAGAACAAGGACCCACAGTGGGGCTACAATGCCCAGACCGGCAAGTACACCAACCTGGTGAAGGACGGCGTCATCGACCCGACAAAGGTCGTGCGCGCGGCCCTGCAGGACGCCGCTTCGGTGGCCGGCCTGCTCATCACCACGGAGGCCATGGTCGCCGAGAAGCCCGAGAAGAAGCAGCCGGCGATGCCGGCCGGCGCGGGCGGCATGGGCGACATGGACTTCTAAAGTCCAACCATCCAGTTACCCAAGCATCGACCTTGAGGGGCCGGCTCCGTCCGGCCCCTTTTTCTTTTTCGCCGCTGCTTTCCGCGTGCTGTAGGGAACCTTTCCGGGGACTTCGGCGTTTATTCTTCAATTCGGCCTGCGCCGGACGTCCTGCCGAAACCTGCCGGGGACTATGCCCGCCGAGAAGACCCAGATCCTCCAGGAAGACGAGACCTGCTGGCGCCACGCCGGCTGCCGCCGTGCCCGTGTACTGGTGGACGGCGCCGACTATTTCCTCGCGTTGAGGCGTGCCCTGGTGAACGCGCGGCGGCGGGTCTTCATCGTCGGCTGGGACATCGACAGCCGCACGCCGCTGGTCGGCCCCGACGGCGAGACCGGCGACGACCTGCCGGTCGCTCTCGGCGCTTTCCTTACCGAGCTGGTGCGCCGAAGGCCCGAACTGCGAATCCACCTGCTGCTGTGGGACTACTCGGTCCTCTACGCGCTGGAGCGCGAACCGCTCCCGGCGGTCAAGCTCGACTGGACGTCGCCGCCGCAGATTTCCGTCTGCCTCGACGACGTGCTGCCGATCGGTGCCTGCCATCACCAGAAGGTCGTGGTGGTCGATGACGCCCTCGCCTTCTCCGGCGGCCTCGATCTCACCATCCGTCGCTGGGACACCTCCGGTCATGAACTAAAGCACGCCCGGCGCAAGGACCCGCGCGGCGCCGGCTACCGGCCCTTTCACGACATCCAGATGATGGTCGACGGCGAGGCAGCACTCGCCCTCGGCGAGCTGGTGCGCTGGCGTTGGCGGCGCGCCGCCTGTGAAACCCTGCCGGTGACCAAGGCGGAGGGAGATCCCTGGCCGGCCGGTTTCGAGCCCGACTTCACGGACACCCGGATCGGCATCGCCCGCACCCTGCCGCCTTACGATGGCGAGCCGGAGGTACGCGAGGTCGAGACTCTGTTCCTGCGCAGCATCCAGGCAGCCGAGAAACGCATCTACATCGAAAACCAGTTTCTCACGACCGAGAGCTTCTGTACCGAGCTGATCGACCGGCTGCGGGAGCAGCCGGCGCTCGAGGTGCTCATCGTGGCACCGAACGTCCACCAGAGCTGGCTGGAGGAGCGCTCCATGAACGCCGGCCGGCGACGCTTCATGGCCCGGCTGGCCGAGGCCGGGGTCGACGATCGCGTGAAGCTGTCGTTTCCGGCGATTCCGGACGACGACACCGGCGAAGGGGTCATGGTTCATTCGAAGATAATGATCGTCGACGACCGTCTGTTGCGCGTCGGCTCCGCCAACCTCAACAACCGCTCGATGGGCACCGACAGCGAATGCGACCTCGCCGTCGAAGCGGCCGACGCGCGGGAGCGCGCCGCCATTTCCGGCCTGCTGCATCGCCTGCTCGGCGAGCACCTCGGCCGCGATGCCGCGGAAGTCGCCGAGGCGATGGCTCGCGAGGACTCGTTGTTCGCGGCGGTGGAGCGGCTCTGCGATGGACCGCGCCGGCTGCGGCCCATCGCACTGGACGGCGCGCCGCCCGACGAACTGAGCCGCACCGTCGGCCAGATCGCCGACCCCGAACGCCCCATCGAAGCGCCGGAGTTCGTCGGCGACATGTTCGGCGGCCGCCGGGACAAGCAGCCAATTTCTCGCGTTGCGCGTCTCGCCGCGGTCGCCCTGCTGGTGATCGCCCTGGTCGCGCTGTGGCGCTACACGCCGCTGTCGGAGTTCACCGACCCCGAGACCCTCAAGCAGACCCTGCAGTCGCTCGGCGACGGCCCTTGGATGTCGGTGGTTCTACTCGGCGCCTACCTCCTCGGCGGGCTGGTGGCCTTCCCGGTGACCGTGCTGATCGTCATGACGGGCATGATCTACGCGCCGCTGCCGGCCTTTGGCCTTGCGCTCGGCGGATCACTGCTCAGTGCCAGCCTGACCTATGCGATCGGCCGCGCCGCCGGCGCCCAGCCGCTGCGCAACCTGATCGGCACGCGCATGAACCGGATCGTGCGCGCCCTGGCGCGGCGCGGCGTGGTTGCGGTGGCGGCTGTGCGCATGGTGCCCATTGCGCCCTTCAGCTTCGTCAATCTCGCCGCCGGGGCCAGCGAGGTGCGCGTCTTCGATTTCTTCGCTGGAACCGTGCTCGGCATGGCCCCGGGCATCCTCGTGATCACCCTTCTGGGCAATCAGCTCGGCCGCGTCCTGAGTGATCCGTCTCCCACGGACATGGCCCTCTTCGCCCTCTTCGTCGTGGCCTGGCTGGCCGTCTCACTGGGCTTGCAGGCCCTCGCCACGAGACTGCGCGCCGGCGGCAATGCCTGACCTGAAGCCTCACCTGCGTGCCATGACCTGGAACATCCATGGCTGCGTCGGCAGCGACGGCTGCTACGACGCCGGACGCGTCGGTGCCGTGGTGAGCGCGCTGACCCCCGATATTGCCGCTTTCCAGGAGGTGGACTCACGCCGCGCCGCGCGCCACGGCGCGCCCGGGGCGGGCAAGATCTACGACGTGCTGCGCCAGCTTGTCGGTGACCACGGCCACGATGCCTGGTCGATCTCGGGCCGAGACGGCGACTACGGGCAGATCCTGGCCAGCCGCCTTCCACTCGAGGACAGGCAGGTCCACGACATCTCGGTCGCCGGGCGCGAGGCCCGCAAGGTGATGTCGGCGCGCATCGCGCTGCCGGCCGCGACCCTGCGGGTTGTCGCCACCCATCTCGGCCTCAGCCGCCACGAGCGGCGCCACCAGCTGGCCGCCCTCCGCGAGATTATCGCTGCCGACCCCGCGACGCCGCTGCTGCTGCTGGGCGATTTCAACGAATGGTTCTGGCCGCGGCGCAGCCAGCGCGAGCTCTTCGAACTGGTCGGTGACTGGACCCGGCAGGCCAGCTTTCCAGCGCGTTTTCCCCTCTTCGCCCTCGACCGGATTTGCTGCCGCCCGGGGGGCCTGTTAGCGCGAACCTGGACCCACCGCGCGGCCCGCACGGCCTCCGATCACCTGCCGGTCCTGGCCGAACTGGCGTTGCCGACGCCGCGTTGATCTCTTGACAGGCGGCCATTACATTCATATATCTGCAATCATGAATATAAAAGTCCTGCAGACCTCGGCCCGCGCCGCCGCCGACCTGATGAAGGCGTTGTCCAGCGAGAACCGCCTGTTGCTGCTCTGCCAGCTGGCCGACGGAGAGAAGTCCGTGGGCGAACTGGCCGAGGGGCTGGGCCTGCGTCAGGCCGCGGTTTCGCAGCAACTCGCCCTGCTGCGCAAGGACGGCCTCGTCTCCGCCCGCCGTGACGGCCGCACGATGCACTACAGCCTGACCGGCCGCGAGGCGCGCGCCGTCATCCAGATTCTTTACCGGCTCTACTGCGAGCCGGCGCAACAGCCGGCCGAAGCCGAAATCCTGGGAGCCTGAGACATGACCACCCTCAACAAGATCGACGCCGCGAAGGCCAAGGCCCTGCTCGACAGCGGCAAGGCCCTGCTGATCGACATCCGCGAGAGCGACGAGTTCGCGCGCGAGCACGTGCCCGGCGCGCATCACGTCCCCCTTTCCGGTTTCAACGCCGCCGACTTTACCGGCAAACACGACAGGATCGCCATCTTCCACTGCGCCAGCGGCGCGCGCACCGCCGAAGCGGCACCGAAAATCCTCGGCTGCGCCTTCGCCGAGGTCTATCAGCTCGACCAGGGCCTGGCGGGCTGGAAGAAGGCCGGCCTGCAGACGGTGCTGAACCGCAGCATGCCGATCTCCATCCAGCGCCAGGTGCAGATCACCGCCGGGATGATGGTGGTGGTCGGCGTTGTCCTCGGCTTCACGATTTCGCCGTGGTTCTTCGCCCTCTCCGCCTTCGTGGGCGCCGGTCTCACCTTCGCCGGCATCTCCGGCACCTGCGCCATGGCGAGCCTCCTGGCCTTCATGCCGTGGAACCGCCGGGCGCTGGCCTAGACTCGAAGCAAAGCGCTAGACTCGTGGGCGTGAGCATCGCCCGCGAAGAAGATCTCTACGAGCCGGTCAAGGCCTTCCTGGAAGGCCAGGGCTATGCCGTGAAGGCGGAGGTCCGCGGCTGCGACCTGGTCGCCCGCCGCGGCTCGGAGCCACCGGTCATCGTCGAGCTGAAGAAGACCTTCAACCTCGCCCTGCTGCTGCAGGGCGTCGACCGCCTGGCGGTCAGCGACCAGGTCTATCTCGCCTTCGCCGCGCCGTCGCGGACCGCCGCCTGGCGGCGCGACCGCCGGCCGGTCCTGAAGCTCTGCCGCCGCCTCGGGCTCGGCCTGCTGATGGTCCATCCGGACAAAGCACTGGTGGAACCCCTGCTCGATCCCCTGCCTTACCAGCCGCGGCCCAACCGCAAGCGCCAGGCTCTGCTGCTGAAGGAATTCGCCCAGCGCGTCGGCGACCCCAACACCGGGGGACAGTCCCGCCGGCCCATCGTCACCGTCTACCGGCAGAATGCCCTGCGCTGTGCCGCCCTGCTGCGGGACCGGGGCGCCACCAGGGCCTCCCTGGTGGCCCGCGAAACCGGTGTCGCCACGGCGGGGCCGTTGCTGCGGAACGACGTCTACGGCTGGTTCCGGCGCGTCGAACGCGGCGTCTACGACCTCTCGCCCAAGGGCCGCGAAGCCCTCGCCCTCTTTGCGGATGTGGTCGGCGAATTGCACGGCGGCACACCTGCCACCGGCCGGCGCAAGGCCGGCTAGGCGCGGTAGCCCTTCAGGGCGGCGGCGATCTCCGCCCGGCCCGGCAGGCTCGACTGGGCGCCCAAACTGCGGCAGGCGAGGCCGCCGGCGGCCACGCCCCAGGTCAGCGCCGTCTGCAGCGGCGCGCCCTCATCGCGGGCCGCGGCGAAGCCGCCGACGAAGGCATCGCCGGCCGCCGTGGTATCGACCACCTCGATCTTCTGCAGCGCCGGCAGACGAAAGCTTCCCTCGGTGCCGCAGGCCGCCACTCCCTCAGCCCCGAGGGTGACGATGCACTGCGCGACAAAATCCGCTGCCAGCCTGGCGCCGATGTCCTCCGGCGTCGTCTCCGGAAGGCCGAGCTGCGCCGCCAGTTGCCGGGCCTCGGTCTCGTTGACGATCAGCACGTCGATCTGCCGCAGCACCTCCGGCGGCACGGTGCCGGTCGGGGCCAGGTTCAGTACCACCGCAGCACCGGCGGCCTTGGCGATCGCCACCGCCTTCCAGTTCTCCTCGTGCGGCACCTCCATCTGCAACAGCAGAAGATCGCCGGCCCCCAACCGCAGCGACGACAGCTGATCGGCGCGGGCATCGAGGTTGGCGCCGCTGGCGACGATGATCTGGTTCTCGCCGCGAGGATCGACGCCGATGAAGGCGCAGGCGGTCGGCCGGTCGCTGTCGGTCAGGGCCGAGAGGTCGACGCCGCCCTGCTTGAGGCCGCTCAAGGCCGCCTCGCGAAAGCCGTCGCGGCCGACGGCACCGACCATGCGCACCTGGGCCCCGGCCCGCGCGGCGGCGAGGGCCTGGTTGGCGCCCTTGCCGCCGGGCACGACGGTGTAGTCCGGTCCGGTCACCGTCTCGCCGGGCGCCGGCAAGTGCGCGACGCGGCAGACCAGGTCGGCGTTGAGCGAACCGAAAACGGTGATCATGGGCGGCAGGTCTCCCCGTGAAAGCGGCGAAGACCTTATCCGCCTGCCCGCAGCGGTTCAACCGGCGGCCCTGGCCTCCGGCACTTTCGCGGCCGCCGTTGACATGATGCCCGCGACGAGTCCGTAGGCTTCGGCCCAGGCGTCGGCGGCCTCAGGGGTCCAGGCGTCGCCCAGGCCACGCTCGAAGGTCCACAGCAAAGCGGCACCGACTGAGGCATAGTGCGCTTCGCGGACGCCGTAGCCGACATGGCGCCGGCCAAGGTCTTCCAGCACCGGCGCAATGGAATCGAGCCGGTCGAGGCTGGCCACCAGGAGGGCCAGGGCCTGCAGCAACTTGCCGCGCTGGCTCTTCATCTCCACCCCGGCGAAGAGCGGGCGGGTCGACGGATCTATCTCGAAGAGGCGGTCGTAGAACAGCACAGCGGCGGGGTCGCCGATGGCGGCGACACGCTGCCAGGTGTCACGGATCAACTGCTTCTGCTCGGGGATCATGGGGATTCCTGTCAATCGTCGGAGTTGGCGGCGCACCGTCCGGCGCGCTCCAGCGTCTGTCGCAGGAATCGGCAGAAGGTTCATCGGGGCATCGAGATTTTCCACAGATCCCGTGGCCCGCGGAAGAGTTGCCGGCGGAAATGTGCTATTCAGGAAGCGGCAGCGAAGATGCGAGGAGCCGCGGGCAGTCCTTCATGACCGCATTCCGGATCAGCGGCGAGCACGTGGCGCAGTTCCGCGCGGAGGGCTACGCCGTGCTGCGCGGAGTCTTCGCTACGGAGGAGGTGCGGGAGATCGCCGGGGCCTTCGACCGCATCCATGCCCGCGCCATGGTCGGCGGGCGCAGCTGGCGCGACCGCAATACCTTCTTCCGCATGGCCGACGACGAAAAGCTCGGCCGCGTGCTGCGGCTGGCGCAGTGGGCCAGCTGGATCGATCCCGTCCTGGAGCGCGTGCGTCGCGACCCGCGGCTGTTGGATATCCTGGAACCGCTGATCGGCCGCGACCTCAAGCAGATCATCAACCAGCTGCACTGGAAGCCGCCCGGCGCCCGCGCCGAGTTCGGCTTCCACCAGGACTCGCGCTCGCGCCGGCCGCGCGAGGTCTACCGCGACCTGGAGAGTTCCTACGTTCAGACCGGCATCGCCGTCGACCCGCAGAGCGCGGAGAACGGCGCCATGGTGGTCTGTCCCGGCAGCCACCGCCTGGGCGAACTGCCGTTCGACCCGCAACGCCCCTCGATGCATGAGGCCCTCGACCCCGCCGCCCTGGCGCACCTCGGCGTCGATACGGAGAACGTGGTGACGCTGGAACTCCAGCCCGGCGACGTGGCGCTGTGGCACGTGCACACCCTGCACGGTTCCGGTCCCAACCGCTCGACCATGGACCGGCGCTTTTACATCAACGGCTACGTGACCGCCGCCAACTGCGACCGCGGCGAGTGGGCCTTCCGAAACGGCGTGCCTTGCCCCCTGGAGGGCGAGCACAGCCTTGTCCACTACGAGGAGCTCTACACCAACCCCGGCCCGATGTTCGTGGATTGAGGTGTATTCGTGCCTCAGCCAGTCTTCCTAGACTGGACAATTCGATGAAGCGCCGAAGGAGAGTACTGGCATACAACAAAGGTGGAGAGTTCTTCCTGGCACAACGTGAGTCCATCCACCGTTTCCAGTTCAAGACGGCCAGCTTCGTTCAATCTAATCAGAAAATCGCCGGTACAACGATGCAACTGAGCGTCAATTTCAGCAACGCCTTGAGTCCATCCTGCATTGCGTAGCGAATCCATTGCTCGCTGAGAGCAACTGGGATAAAATAAGCACTGGTTGCCTAGCCAACGCGAAAGGGTGACACGGTAGAGCGATACAATCACCATCGCCAAAATCGCAAGCAAGTTATCCAGTCGACCGGCCACTTGAACCTTGGCAGCGAGGGCAATCACAGCGCAGATCGCACGACGGCTCAAGATTGACGCGCTGCCGCCCATCACAAGAGCCGGATTGCTGTTCCCCATGCATAGACCTCGAAGCTGGACTTCGAGCCGCCACATCCCGCGGATGTGGATACACGATGCATGTATGAGATGTGGATAACGCCGTCTGCCCCCTTACTTGATGCCTGCATCTTTAGGTCATTTGTGGCATCTACAAGTGCTTGGCCCACCGGCAGACCACCGCCACAGCCGCTTTCTTGCCGCGAGATGACTGCCAGCACAACACCCAGGCTTTCATACGGCTGATTGATGTTTCCAGCGGCGGTAATCAGGCCCGGTATCAATTTTTCCTGTCTCGCCATTGCACCCCTCTTACAATTGCGAGCAAATGCTGCAGTCGAGATTAACTCAAGGTGGTGAACTCCGCAAACTGGGATCGCACTAATTTGCTTTCCAGTGGCAGGGGAAGGCTTGCCCCTACCTTGTCGCCACGGCGATTCCCGCCCCTACCAGCAGGCCGCCGGTGGCGCGGTTCAGCCAGGTGAGCGCGCGCGCGCTGCGCACCACCCGGCCGGTGCGCGCAGCGAGCCAGGCGTAAAAGCCGACCACCAGGAACAGCATGGCGGCCACGACGAAGGACAGCGCCGCCACGTCGAGCGCGGTCAGCGTCGTCACGTCGACGAAAGTCGGCACCAGCGCGCCGTAGAACAGGATCACCTTGGGGTTGCCGAGGGTGACGAGGAACCCGAGCAGCGCCGAGCGCCAGTGGGACATCGGGGGCGGCATGGGCTTGCGTGTCGCCTCCGGCGCCGCCATCTGCGGCAGGTTAGGGCGGCTGCGCCAGGTCTTGACGCCGAGCCAGATCAGGTAGGCGGCACCGAGGATCTTCACCACCAGGAAGAACTCGCCCATGACGGCCGCCAGGGCGCTCATGCCGAGGATGGCCAGCAGCAGGAAGACGAGATCGCCCAGCACCAGGCCGGCGATGGCGGCAAGCCCTGCCTTGAAGCCGTCGGTCAGCGCGCGGGCGACCACCATGAGGAAGCCCGGCCCCGGCGTGGCCGCGAGCAGGAAGAAGGCCAGCGTGAAGGCCAGCAGGGATTCCAGCGGCATGGTCATCGTCACGGCAGGCTATTCCCGGCGGGGCGAGGCTTCGCGGTTGTCTTAGCAGATCCTCGGGACCGGCGGGAGGGGCTTTGGCCGGCGGCCGACTTTCGCCATAGTCGGAGCGGAGAAGAACGCCCCGGCCAAGGCGGGCGCCCAGCAGCGGGAGGAAGGACAATGGCTGCCGAGCAGACCAAGGACGCCGAGGAGCCGCCGAAGCCGGCGCCGCGCGTGCTGACCATCACGGCCGGTGCCGTCGTGGATTCCCTGGAGAAGGGCCTGCGCGACTTCCGCGCCGCCCCGGCCTTTGGACTTTTCTTCGGCGGTGTCTACGCCCTCGGTGGCATGCTCATCGTGCTGGCCGCCACCGCCCTGCAAGTGGGCTACATCTCCTATCCGCTGGCGGTCGGTTTCGCCCTCATCGGGCCCTTCGTCGCCGTCGGCCTCTACGAGGTGAGCCGACGGCGGGAGGCCGGCGAACCGCTGCGCTGGAAACCCATCCTCGGCGTCGTCCTGGCCCAGCGCAAGCGCGAGACCGGCTGGATGGCCTTCGTCACCCTCTTCGTGCTGGTCATGTGGATGTACCAGGTGCGCATCCTCATCGCCCTCTTCATCGGCCTGCGCGCGCCGGGTTCCCTGGCCGGCTTCATGGAAGTGGTGCTGGGCACGCCGGAGGGACTGATGTTCCTCGCCGTCGGCCACGTCATCGGCGCCGGCATGGCGCTGGTGCTGTTCTCGCTGACCGTGGTGTCCTTTCCACTGCTGCTCGACCGCGAGGTCGACTTCGTGACCGCCATGATCACCTCGGTGCGCGCCGTGGT
>JBHJOA010000009.1:0-60386 GCA_050330205.1 Kiloniellaceae bacterium | reverse complement strand
GGGACGGGGCCAAAGCCGGCACTCGGTCTGACACGACCGGGGACCCAACGGCCTCCGTCCCGCAACCATCGTGGCACATAACCAACACACAGGGACCCATGGGCCTCGCCACCGCGCATTCGGGCGCCTGGGCTGCAAAGGTGGTCGGCATGCGGCAGCGGCATTGGGCCCCGGGGTCAAGCCCCGGGGCGACAGCGGGGAGCGGCGGCGCTGGCGCGACCCTGGCAGACGATCCGCGTCTCCTGCGGAGACAGGCCCAGGGACGCCATGCCGCGGCTGTCAGCCGGCGGCTGGCAGCATCTTGTCAATTGAACTCGCGCTGTGGGGCGGGCAGTCTGGCTGCCCGCTGAGGAGCAGACCCATGCCGCGCGTCACCTTCACCGCCAACCTGCAGCGCCATCTCGACGTGCCCTCGCTCGAGGTCGGCGGCGCGACGGCGCGCGAGGTGCTGGAGGCGGTCTTCGCGCAGAAGCCGCGGCTGCGCTCCTACATCGTCGACGACCAGGGCCGCCTGCGGCGCCACGTGAACGTCTTCGTGAACTCGCAGATGATCGCCGACCGCGACGGCCTCGGCGATGCCGTCGGCGCCGGCGACGAGGTATTCGTTTTTCAAGCACTCTCAGGTGGGTAGGGAACATGGCCGAAGATCTTCTTGTCGCGACCCGCAAAGGTCTCTTCGCCGTGGAGGCGACGACCGGCGCCGCGCCGCGCTGTCTCGGGTTCCTCGGCGATCCCGTCTCCGCGGTGCTGCAGGACGCCCGCGACGGCGCCCTCTACGCCGCCCTCAACCTCGGCCACTTCGGCGTCAAGCTGCACCGCTCCGACGACGGCGGCGCCAGCTGGAGCGAGCTGCCGGCGCCGGCCTTCCCGGTCGGCATCGCCGCGGACGCCGAGAACGGCAAGGCGGCCAGCGTCTCGCTGATCTGGACCCTGGCGCCCGGCGGCGCCGACCAGCCCGGCCGGCTGTGGGCCGGCACCCTGCCGGGCGCGCTGTTCCGCTCCGACGACCGCGGCGAGACCTGGCACCTGGTGGAGAGCCTGTGGCACCAGCCGTCGCGCCCGGAGTGGTTCGGCGGCGGCTACGACGACCCCGGCATCCACTCCATCGCCCTCGACCCGCGCGACAGCCGCCGCATGGTGATCGGCATCTCCTGCGGCGGCGTGTGGCGCAGCGAGGACGGCGGCGATAGCTGGGAGGTCGGCGGCAAGGGGCTGGCCGCCTCCTACATGCCGCCCGAGCGCGTCGACGACCCGACGATCCAGGACCCGCACCGCCTCGCGGTCTGCGCGGCGGCGCCGGAGACCGTGTGGTGCCAGCACCACTGCGGCATCTTCCGCTCCGACGACGGCGGCCGGCATTTCGTGCAGATCGAGGGGGCGTCGCCCTCGGCCTTCGGCTTCGCCGTCGCGGTGCATCCGCAGGACCCCAAGACCGCCTGGTTCGTGCCGGCGGTGAAGGACGAGTGCCGCGTTCCGGTCGACGGCCGCTTCGTCGTCACGCGCACGCGCGACGGCGGCGCCAGCTTCGAGACGCTGTCCGAGGGCCTGCCGCAGGAGAGCGCCTACGACCTGGTCTACCGCCACGCCCTCGACGTCGATGCGGCGGGCCGGACCCTGGCCATGGGTTCGACCACCGGCGGCCTCTGGATCGGCCGCGACGGCGGCAAGTCCTGGTCGCGGCTCTCCGCCCACCTGCCGCCGATCGCCCAGGTGGCTTTCCGGGTCGCTTGATCGGACGCCGGCGGCGGAGTTCCCTGCTAGGCTGCGGTGACAGGGTGCGTCCTTCGAGACGCCCGCCCGGGCTGGCGCCCGGCCGTGCTCCTCAGGATGAGGACTTTTTCTTTGCGCCACTAAAGATATTCCTCATGCTGAGGAGCCCGCGCAGCGGGCGTCTCGAAGCACGCAGGCCGGCGATCCAGCTAAGGGGAAGACCTTGGAAGAAAAGCAGCAGCCGCTCTACTACGCCGACTACCTGCAGCTCGACCGGCTGCTGGGCGCGCAGGCGCCGGAGAGTGCAAAGCATGGCAAGCCGGCGCACGACGAGATGCTGTTCATCGTCGTCCACCAGGCCTACGAGCTGTGGTTCAAGCAGATCCTGCACGAGCTGGCGCGCATCGACGCCGTCTTCGCGGCCGAGAGCCTGGACGACCGCGACATCGGCCGCGCGGTGGCGGGGCTGGAGCGCATCGAGCGCATCCTGAAGCTGCTGATCGGCCAGCTCGACGTGCTGGAGACCATGACGCCGCTGGACTTCCTGGAGTTCCGCGACCTGCTGTTTCCCTCCTCGGGCTTCCAGTCGCTGCAGTTCCGCCTCATCGAGGTCGGTCTCGGCCTCAGGCGCGCCGACCGCATCGGCTTCGAGGCGCAGCCCTACGACGCGCGCCTCGCCGCCGGCGACCGTGCGGCGCTGCAGGCCGCCGAGGCGCGGCCCAGCCTCAGCGACCGCGTCGAGGCCTGGCTCGCGCGCACGCCCTTCGTCGAGCTCGGCGGCTACCGCTTCCAGGAGAGCTACCGCAATGCCGTCACCGCCCTGCTGACACGCGACGCGGCGACCCTGGAGGCCAACGCCCAGGTGCCGCCGCCGGAGAAGGCGGCCGGGCTCGCCGCGCTGGCGGCGGCGCAGGCGCGCTTCGAGGCGATCTACGACGCGGCGCGCCACGCCGAGCTGGTGGCGGAAGGCGCCTGGCGCTTCTCGCTGCCGGCGCTGCAGGCGGCGCTGTTCATCACCCTCTACCGCGACGAGCCGGTGCTGCAGCTGCCGTTCCGCCTGTTGAGCCTGCTGATGGACATCGACGAGACCATGACCGCCTGGCGCTACCGCCACGCCCTCATGGTGCAGCGCATGATCGGCATGAAGCTCGGCACCGGCGGTTCCTCGGGCCACGACTACCTCGCCGAGGCGGCGCGCCGCTACCGCGTCTTCGCCGACCTCTTCGCGCTCTCGACCTTCCTGATCCCGCGTTCCGCCCTGCCGCCGCTGCCCGAGCCGCTGCGCAGCGCCATGGGCTTCCGCTACGGATCGCAGCAGCCGTGAGCTCCCCGGCCGTGAGCTCCCCGGTCGTGAGCTACAAGGCGCACTTCGGCCGCTTCCTGGCGGCGGCGCCCGGGCGCCTGCACTTCGCCGCCCACAGCCACCACTACTGGCCCGACGTCACCTTCGCGGCGCAGCAGCAGTGCTGGCAGGACGCGGCGCGGCTGGCCGACGCCAAGTGGGCCCACATCTTCGGTGAGGTGGTGCCGGCGGTGCAGCGCGGCATCGCCCGCCACCTGAACCTCGCCGACCCCTCGAGCCTCGCCTTCGCGCCCAACACCCACGACTTCCTGCGCCGCATCCTCTCCTGCTTTCCGGCCGGCCGGCGGCTGCGGGTGCTGTCCAGCGACGGCGAGTTCCACAGCTTCACGCGCCAGCTGGCGCGCCTCGAGGAGGAGGGGCTGGCGGCGGTGACGCGGGTGCCGGTCGAGCCCTTCGCCGATTTTGCCGACCGCTTCGCCGCGGCGGCGCAGGCGGGCGTGCACGACCTCATCTTCGTCAGCCAGGTGTTCTTCAACTCCGGCTTCGCCGTCGCCGATCTCGACGCCCTCGTCGAACGCCTCGCGGCCTCGCCGGCGTTCATTGTCATCGACGGCTATCACGGCTTCCTGGCGCGGCCGAGCGATCTCGGCGCGATCGCCGGGCGCGCCTTCTATCTCGCCGGCGGCTACAAGTACGCCATGGCCGGGGAGGGGGTCTGCTTCCTGCACGCGCCGCCGGGCTTCGGCGCCCGCCCGCGCGACACCGGCTGGTATGCCGCCTTCGGCGCCCTGGAGAGCGGCGGCCGGGAGGTGGCCTATGCCGAAGACGGCCGGCGCTTCCTCGGTGCCACCTTCGACCCGGTCGGCCTCTACCGCCTGCGCGCGGTGCTCGATCTGCTGGACTCGCTGGGGCTCGACGCCGCCGCCATCCATGCCCATGCCGTCGATCTGCAGCGCCGCTTTCTCGCCGGACTCCGGGCGCGGCCTTCGGCGCTGCTGCCGCCGGAGCGGCTGCTGCTGGACCCCGAGCGGCTGCCCTGCGGCAACTTCCTCACCTTCGATCTCGGCGGCGAGGAAGCCGCCGCCGCGGCCCACGCCCGCCTCGGCGCCGCCGATGTCGTCACCGACGTGCGCGGTGCCCGCCTGCGGCTCGGCTTCGGTCTCTATCAGGACGCGGAGGACGTCGAACGCCTGCTGGAGCGCCTGGCCGGGCTGTGACGCGGCGGCGCGGCGGCTGTCAGCCCGGGATCTCGGAGGCCGGCGAGCCGTCGAGCGGCAGGACGACGGTGAGCCGCTTGGCGCGCGCTTCCGCCTCTTCCTGGCTGTCGAAGTCCTGCTTGCAGATGGTGATGCCGAGAAGGCCTTCGGCGGTCCCGGCGGCATCCAGCAGCGGCAGCAGCAGGCGTTCGCCATAGCCCGGCCGGGCCCGTTCGACGTAGAGCCGGCCGATGACCATGCAGACGGCCGGCTTCTGCACGCAGGCGAGATAGTAAGGCACCACCCTCTCGCGGCCGTTGGGCGGAAGGAAATCTTCGAGATAGCGGTCGACCAGCGTGCGGCCATAGCGGGCGCGGATGTTCTCGCCGGCCAGGCGATAGCGCAGGCGCGCGACATCGGGGAGGTAGTCCATCAGCCAGATGTCGGCGAGAATCTCCGGCATGGTCTCGGGCTGCAGATCACGGCGCCCCGGCGGCCGCGCATCGCTGCCGGCGGCGATCCAGGCGGCCAGCAGCTTCGCGGCGGCCGCGCTGACCAGGTAGTCGCCGGCGCCCTTGGCGATCTCGCGCCAGCGCGGGTAATAGATCGACGAGGTCGTTGAAAGCTTCGACGTGATGGTGATGCCCCCCGGTCCCAGGCTTCAGGCTGGACAGGCCACCTTGGAGTCGGAGTCGGCGGCTCAAGAAAATAAGCTGCCGGACCGTTGCATGGTCATCAAGCGATTTGATTGCGGCCCTGCAGGTTGCCGGCGCGCGGCATCGCGGGTCTGGCGCGTTCCGGCAACCTGCCGAGGGATAAGCTCCCGGGCGGCGGCCTCAGCCGTTGGAGTCGCCGCCGGGGCCGAAGGGCGACGGCGCGCTGGGCGGGCTCGCCGGTTCCACCGCGGCCGCCTTGCGGGCCGTCTTGCGGACCGTCGCCTTCTGCGTCGCGCGCTTGGCGGCGGCGATCTTCTTGGCGCCGGCTTTCTTCGCCGCCGACTTCTTCTTCACCGCGCTCTTCTTGGCGCCGGACTTCGCCGCCGCGCCACGCTTGGCGCCGGACTTCTTGGCCGCGATCTTCTTGGCGCCGGCCTTCTTGGCGGCGGTCTTCTTCACGGCCTTCTTCTTGGCGGTCTTCTTCGCGACCTTCTTCTTGGCCGCGGCTTTCTTGGTGGCGGTCTTCTTGGCCGCGATCTTCTTGGCGCCCGCCTTCTTGGCGGCAGTCTTCTTGGTAGCCATGCAGGTCCCCCTATTTGCTCCTGGTATCAATCCATGTCGAGCGTGTTGAGGCGGAATGATTCACACGGGTCTTGCGGCTTCACCCCCTGCGGCGGACACCGCGATTCACGACTCGGGTCCACGGCGGAAACCGCAGCGCATCTTCAATCAAAATCGAGTCGCTTCACAAGGGGAGATCGACAGCACGGCGCGTGGTTGGACCGCCATTGCGGCGTCGCGGTGCCGCGGGAGTCGGAAATGCAGAAGGGGCCGACCGCTGCCGGTCGACCCCTTGCTGACTTGGTGTTGGCTCCGCGGGCAGGACTCGAACCTGCGACATGGTGGTTAACAGCCACCCGCTCTACCAACTGAGCTACCGCGGATCAGGAAACGAACTGCCGGACATCGGCTCCGGCGCGGCGGGGTTATATCAAACCGCCGGAGAGGCTGCAAAGTTTTTGCGGCCTGCCCGGACTGCTTTTCTTCGGCGCGCGGGTCAGGCCCCGGCGACCACCGCCATGACGCACTCGGCGATCGTGAGATAGGCGGAGTTGGGCATATGGAACCAGCGCAGGAATTCGTCCGTCGCCAGGTTGCCGGCCAGCCAGTGCTCCAGGAAATTCCGGCTCACCGGATGCAGGTGCTCGGGCAGGCAGATGAAGATGTCCTGTCTGATGTCTCGGGCCTCCATGCGGCGCAACCGCGGAGCGCGGACCCTTCCGCGACGCCTTCCGCCGTCCCCGCAGCCTAGGCGGTGATGGTTAACGAAGGCTATAGGGGGGGTGGCCGCCGCCCTTATGTTCGCGTTTTGTTCTTGACAGTCCGGACGGCGCGATCCTAGGGTCATGCCTCTCAAGCAAGGGCAGGCACCGGGAAGGGAGACTCGAGATGCAGGATTACGGAATAGGCGGCCTCGAACCGTCGCCGTGGGAACGACTGGCCAGCGCCCTGGCGGCGCTCGGCACCTTCGCCTTCTTCTTCGCGGCGGTCGGCTACGGCTGGTACAGCCTGCTGCTGGCGATGGCGCGCTAGCGGGCGCGGCCCGGGGATCTGGGCCTACTGGATTCACACGTCTCTATCGTCCACTCAGATCGTCATCCCGGCCAAGCGAGCAACGCGAGCGCGCGCCGGCAACTGTGTCATGGGGCGTGGTAGACGGTTTTGTCCCTAAGCATGGCGTTGAGGCGGACAAGCAGCTTTCGTGCGACGGCGATGAGAGCAACTTTCCGGGCCTTGGCTGATTGGGTGATGCGGTCGGCGAAGGCTTTGAGGCTGGGGCAGATGCGCGCAGCGATGAGGGCTGCCATATAGAGGGCCTTTCTGACGCGGGCCCGTCCGCCGGAGATGCAGCGATTGCCCTTGAGTTGGCCGGAGTCGTGGTTGAAGGGTGCCAGCCCAGCGAGGGCGGCCAGGCGCTTGGGGTTCGTGTGGCCGAGTTCGGGCATGAGGGCGAGCAGGATCTGGGCAGCGACCGGTCCGATGCCCGGTGCGCTGGCCAGCAGGCGGGCCTGTCGGCGCAAGCTTTCGTGGTTTTGGATGTGGCGCTGGATCTCGGCCTCGAGGCGGGAGATGGCAGCGCCGAGATAGGCGATCGCCGCCTCCATGTCCTGCCTGACCAAAGGGTCAGAGGCTTCTGCGATTCGGGTCTTTTCCATGGCGCGCATGGCCACGAGCTGATCGCGCCGGGTGGCAAGGAGAGCCAGGCGTGCGCGGTGGGGGCAGGGCACCGGGTCGGGGCTCGGGCGCAGGCGCTCGCCGAGATCGGCGAGGACGGCGGCGTCCAGGGCATCAGTTTTGGCCTTGCGACCGCGGGCCTGGGCGTAGCGGCGCACCAGGGTAGGATTGAGCCGGGCGTTGGGCACGCCAGCCTGGTGCAGGGCCGTGCGCAGGACGCAGTCATAGGCGCCGGTGGCCTCGAAGACCAGGAAGGCCTGCTCGCTGGCGAGTTGAGCGGCGAGGCCGGCGGTGGCCTCGGGTGTATTGGCGATGCGCTGAAGCCCGCTCCTGGCGGGGTCGAAGACATCCAGCCAGTGCTTGGATACGTCGCATCCGACGTAGCGGTGAGGTAGAGTCATGGTGCCTGTCCCTGTGGTGCGAGGTCTGATGCAACCAGCCTCGTGCAACTGTTCAGGTTGGTTTTGAGACGCGGGACGGGGCCAAAGCCGGCACTCGGTCTGACACGACCGGGGACCCAACGGCCTCCGTCCCGCAACCATCGTGGCACATAACCAACACACAGGGACCCAACGGCCTCCGTCCCGCAACCATCGTGGCACATAACCAACACACAGGGACCCATGGACCTCGCCGCTGCGCTTTCCGGCGCCCAGAATGCAAAGGTGGTCGGCATGCGGCGGCGGCATTGGGCCCCGGGGACAAGCCCCGGGGCGACAGCCGCGAATGTTGATGGACCCTGCGAAACCGTCGGCAGATGTGTGAACCCGGTAGGGACAAGCCCCGGGCCGAGGGTGACGATCGGAGAGGCCTCAAGTGCGGTGGCCGCGACCCGCCGGATGTGCTAGAGCGGCACCCTATGACCGCCGCCGCCTTTGCCCCGATCACCGCGCTGCTGCTGAGCGTCGCCCTGCTGCTGATGGGCAACGGCCTGCAGGGCACGCTGCTGCCGGTGCGCGCCAATCTCGAGGCCTTCAGCGCCACCGACATCGGCATTCTCGGCTCGGCCTACTTCCTCGGCTTCGCCGCCGGCTGCCTGTACGGGCCGCGGCTGATCCGCCGCGCCGGCCACATCCGCGCCTTCACCGCGCTGGTGGCCATCGCCTCCTGCGTGGTGCTGGTGCACTCGCTGTTCCTCGAGCCGGTGCTGTGGTGGGTGCTGCGCGCGGCGACCGGGTTCTGCTTCGCGGTGCTCTACATGATCATCGAGAGCTGGCTCAACGAGAAGTCGAGCAACGAGAACCGCGGCTTCGTGTTCTCGCTCTACACCATCATCAACCTGACGGTCATCACCATCGGCCAGCTCATGCTGGGCCTCGACCGCCCGGAGGATTTCCCGCTGTTCCTGCTGGCCTCGATCCTGGTGTCGCTGGCCGCGGTGCCGGTGGCGCTCACCAAGGCGGCCGCCCCGGCGCCGGTGCAGTCGGTCAGGATCCGCATCGGCCACCTCTACCGCCTGTCGCCGGTCGGCGTCATCGGCTGCCTCGCCGTCGGCCTCGCCAACGGCTCGTTCTGGGCGCTGGCGCCGCTCTTCGCCCAGGACAAGGGCGCCGACACCTGGGGCGTCGCCGTGTTCATGAGCGTGGCGGTGCTGGCCGGCGCGCTGGGACAGTGGCCGCTGGGCCGCCTCTCCGACAAGATGGACCGCCGACGGGTCATCATCGGCGCCGCCTGCGGCAGCGCCATCGCCGGCATCTTCTTCGTGGCGCTGGCGCCGTCCTGGGGCGTGCCGCTGATGTCGCTGATCTTCGTGTTCGGGCTGTTCGCCTTCCCCATCTACGGCATCTGCGTCGCGCACATGAACGACTACGTCGAACCCGACGGCTACGTCGAGGCGGCCAGCGGCCTGCTGCTGGTGTTCGCGCTGGGCGCGGTGGTCGGCCCGATCGTCGCCTCCACCCTGGTGCGCTTCTTCGGCCCGGACGCGCTGTTCGGCATGACCGCGGGGGTTCAGCTCTGCCTCGCCGCCTTCGCCTTCTACCGCATGCGCAAGCGCCCGCCGGCGCCGGTCGAGGAGCACGTCGCCTTCACGGAGTCCCTCAACTATGCGCAGACCGTCTCGACGGTGGATCCCACGGCGGAGGATCCCGGCGAAGCCACAGGCGACCCCTCTCCGGTGAAGTAGCTCACTCCTCGGCCAGCAGCCAGCGCCGCAGCGCCGCGGTGACTTTGCGCGGACGCTCGAGGGTGGAGAGGTGGCCACAGTCCTCGATCACCGTCAGGCGCGCGCCGGCGATGCCGGCGGCCAGGGCCTTGCTGTCGGCCAGCATCGTCAGCGCGTCCTGGCGGCCGCAGAGCACCAGGGTCGGCACGTGGATGGCCGGCAGCGTGGCGCTGTGGTCGCGGCGGCCGAGGATGGCGCGCTGCTGGGCGACGAAGGCCTCCTTGCCGACGCGCTGCGCCATCGCGGTCACCGTCTCCGTCAGTACCGCGTCGTCGAGGCGGTCGGTATGGATGAACACCGGCAGCAGGCGCGGCGTGACGCCCTTGAACTGCCCTTTCTCCGCCAGCTCGATGAGGCCGCGCCGGCGTGCCTGCTCGGCCGCGCCGTCGGTGCGGTGGCGGGTGTCGAGCAGCGCCAGGCGGGTCACCCGCTCCGGCGCCCGCGCCATGATCTCCAGCGCCACGTAGCCGCCCATGGAGAGCCCGGCCAGCGCGAAGCGCGGCGGCATGGCCGCCAGCACGCTGTCCGCCATGGCGGCGATGGAGTCCTGGCGGGTGAGGTCGGCGACGCGACAGTCGGCGATGTCGGAGAGGCCGTCGACCTGCGGGCGCCAGACCGCGGCGTCGCACAGCAGGCCGGGCAGCAGCGCCAGGGGAACTCGTTCGGTCATGGCTGGGGTCGGTCCGGGTGGGAGACGAACGGGCGTGAAGCTATTTTGGGCTAGTCGAGCGGAGGCGACAATGCTTCGGCGCCGGCCGTCCAGGCAGCGATGACGCCGGCGCTGTCAGCCAGAGTGGCGCCGGCCCGGGCCAGACGCGCCAGGGCGAGGCGCCGGTCGAGGTCGGCGCGCGAGGCGACGGCGTCGGCGATCATGGTGACCGCCAGGCCGCGGTCCAGCAGCGCCAGCGCGCTCTGCAGCACGCAGACATGGGCCTCCATCCCGGCGACGAAGCAGCGCCGGGCGCCCCGCGCCTCCAGCGCCGCGACGAAGGCGGCCTCGCGCGGCGCCGCGAAGTGAATCTTCTCGACCATCTCGCCGTCCGCGAGCAGGTGCCGCAGGGCCGGCACCGTGCCCCCCAGGCCGCGCGAATACTGCTCGCTGGCAAGTATCGGCAGGCCGGTCTCCCTGGCCTTTTCTATGAGGGCGGCGATGCGCTGCGCCACCAGCGGCGCTGCCGGGATCGCCGGAGCCAAGCGTTCCTGCACATCGACGATCAGCAGGAGGTCGCCCTTGAAAGCCCGCGCCGGCGCATCCATTTGGGTAGTGGAAACATTAACCATTTAAGTTGCAGAATACCGCAATAAAGTTGTCGGGCCAATGCAGCACCGGCGAATCGCCTAAGAAATTCGCCAACTAACTAGCGGTTATGATTGACATTGCGGGGCCGAATCATAATGATCCGGCCAAAGTTCGATTGCGGGACGTGCAATCGACGACGCTACTCCAAACTGAAATACGGATTACATGACGTTTGAAGATCTTGGACTGAGTCCAGAGGTCCTTAGGGCCGTACAGGAAGTGGGCTACACCACTCCGACCCCCATTCAGGAAAAGGCCATCCCGGTCGTCCTGATGGGCCGAGACGTGCTGGGCTGCGCCCAGACCGGCACCGGCAAGACCGCAGGCTTTACCCTGCCGATGATCGACATCCTGTCGAGCGGCCGGGCCCGCGCGCGGATGCCGCGCTCCCTCATCATCGCGCCGACGCGCGAGCTGGCTGCCCAGGTTGCCGAAAACTTCGAGCTCTACGGCAAGTACGGCAAGCTGTCGATGGCACTGCTGATCGGCGGCTCCTCCTTCGTCGAGCAGGAACAGAAGCTCAACCGCGGCGTCGACGTGCTGATCGCGACGCCCGGGCGCCTCATCGACCTCTTCGAGCGCGGCAAGATCCTGCTGGCCGATGTGAAGATTCTGGTCATCGACGAAGCCGACCGCATGCTCGACATGGGTTTCATCCCCGACGTCGAGCGCATCGTCGGCCTGCTGCCCAAGATTCGCCAGACGCTGTTCTTCTCGGCCACCATGCCGCCGGAGATCCGCCGCCTCGCCGACGCCTTCCTGATTAACCCCAAGGCGATCTCCGTCGATCCTCCGGCCTCGGCCGCGCAGACGGTGACTCAGGCCCTGGTGAAGCTGCGCGGCGCCGCCAAGGAAAAGCGCGCCGCCCTGCGCAGCCTGATCCGCAGCGAAGGGGTGAAGTCGGCACTGGTTTTCTGCAACCGCAAGCGCGACGTCGACGTGGTGTTCCGCTCCCTCGAGCGGCACGGCTTCTCGGTGGCGGCGCTGCACGGCGACATGGCCCAGCCGGTGCGCATGGAGACCCTGCAGGGCTTCAAGGACGCCAAGGTCGAGATCCTGGTCTGCTCGGACGTCGCCGCGCGCGGCCTCGACATTCCGGCCGTCTCCCACGTGTTCAATTTCGACGTGCCGTCGAACCCCGAGGACTACGTCCACCGCATCGGCCGCACCGGCCGCGCCGGGCGCAGCGGCAAGGCCTTCACCTTGGCGCTGCCGGAGGAAGGCAAGTACCTCGCCAACGTCATCTCCATGCTCGGCATGCCGATTCCGGAGGCGAAGCTGGCCGAGGGCGAGGCTGAGACCTGGAGCCCCGAGGAGGCCGAAGAGGCCGGCCGTGGCCGCCGCCGCGGCGGGCGCGACAGCGGACGCGAGGCACGCCGTGGTGGCCGCGGCGGACGCGGCGAGGCGCGCTCCGACAGGGCGCCGCGCCGGCAGGTCGCCGAGGCACCCGCCGAGGAAGCCCCCAAGGCAGCCCCCGAGACGGCCCCCGAAACAGCTGGCCACGATTCCGTCGACGCCGCCATCGAGACCCAGGAAGTGGTGCCCTTCGAGCGTCAGCGCGAGGAAGAATCCAAGAAGCCGGCCGCCGCGCGCGACAGCCGCGACGACCGCCGCCCGCGTGGCCGTGGCCGCTCGCGCGACCGCGACGAGGACGACGACGGACCGGCGCCCGGCGAGACTGCCTTCGGCGACCACGTCCCCGCCTTCATGCTGCGCTCGGCCAAGGTCGCCTAGCCGACCCCGATCCTTTTCACCATGCAGACGCGCGGGCTGATGTCATCCAGGCCGCGTTTTCGCTCGCCCGCGCGGAGCGCGCGCAGTTCCGCGCCGACCTCCGCCTCCTCCACCTCGGCGAAGCCCAGGCGCAGGTAGTAGGGCCGGTTCCACGGCACCTCTCGGAAGGTGGTGAGATAGAGGCGGCGGCACCCGAGTCCGGCCGCCCAGTCCTCGACCGCCGCGATCATCCGTGCCGCCAGGCGGCGGCCGGCGTGGTCCGGATGCACGGAGATCTCGGCCAGGTAGCCCTCGCCGTCCAGCCGACCGGCGATGGCGAGACCGATCACGGGACCGCCCGCCACCTCCACCACCCAAAGGCACCCGGCCGCGACCGCCTTCAGGTATTCCGCCTCGTCGGTCGGGCGACCCTCGGCGATGCGCTCCAGCCCCACGGTGGTGAAACGGCTGGCCGCGGCCCGCTCCACGGCGCCCAGCAGCGGCACGTCGGCGGCCTCGGCCAGGCGGACGCGGTAGGTCATGGCTTGGCCTCGACGGACAAGCAGCTATGATGGCGGTCGGCAGGCAACAGGCGACAGGCTTCCATGCAAACCATCTTCATCATGATCAAGTGCGACCTCGGCAAGGCCTACGCGGTGGCCGACGAACTGGTGCAGGATATCGAGCAGGTGTCGGAGGTGCACTCGACCTCGGGCCAGTACGACCTGCTGGTCAAGTGCTACCTGGAGGACGGCGCCGACATCGGCCACTTCGTCAACGAGAAGATCCAGACCCTGCCCGGCATCAAGGACACCTTCACCCTCATCGGCTTCAAGGCGTTTTCCTGAAGCCCCACGACCGCGGCATCCCTATCTGCCGGGCCTGCGCAACTCCAAGCCCTCCAAGGCCGTCATCCCGGACAAGCGAGCGTCAAGCGAGCGCGATCCGGGACCCATCGCGGGGCCGGGCGCCCGGCCTCTCCCATGGGTCCTCGCGTCAAGCGCGAGGATGACAATTGGGAAATGGGCGACGCTGGTGGATCACCGCGGAGAAGCGCCTACATGCTGCGGATGCTGACCGGCCGGCCCTCGTGCTGCGCGCGGCGCGCCCAGGCGCCGAGGTCGCGCAGCATCTTGGTGAAGGCCTGGCGCTCGCTCGGCCAGTCGCGCACCGAGTTGAACTGGGTGTAGCCGTAGCTCGAGCTGTAGGGCCAGATCGCCTTGGGGCTGTCGGCATGGGAGACCTGCCGGGCGATATCCTCCAGCTCCTCGGCGAGGCGGCCGAGGGCGGGACCCTCCAGGGTCACCGGGTGCTTCAGGGTGAAGGGGTCGACCAGGAACACCAGCGCCTCGAAGACGTCGCCGTCCATGTAGAGCGAGTCCTCGGACCAATGGCAGGCGGCCGGCGGGCCGGGATGGAACTCCGCCAGGTAGCCGCCGACGATGCCCGGCGCAAAGGGGATCAGGTCGAAGCGCATGGGGGCCATCTTGGCGCAACCCCGGCGCGCTCCGCAACGCCGGGCCGGCTACCTGGTGCCGAAGATGCGGTCGCCGGCGTCGCCCAGGCCGGGAACGATGTAGCCCTTCTCGTTCAGCTTCTCGTCGACGGCGGCGGCGAAGATCGGCACGTCGGGATGCGCCCCGCGCAGCTCGGCGATGCCCTCCGGCGCCGCCACCAGGCAGACGAAGCTGATTTCCCTGGCGCCGTCCTTCTTCAGCATGTCGAGCGCGGCCACGGCTGTGTGGCCGGTCGCCAGCATGGGGTCGACGACGATGGTGAGGCGCCGGTCCATGTCCTTCGGCACCTTGTAGTAGTACTCGACGGGCATCAGCGTCTCCGGGTCGCGGTAGAGGCCGACGTGGCCGACGGAGGCCGAGGGGATGAGGTCCAGCATGCCGTCGAGCAGGCCGTTGCCGGCGCGCAGGATGGTGATCAGGCAGGGCTCCGGCCGGGCCAGCACCGGCGCGCTGGTCTTGGCGACCGGCGTCTCCACCTCGACCTGCTTCAGCTCCAGGTGGCGGGTCACCTCGTAGGCCAGCAGCAGGCTGATCTCCCGCAGCAGGCGGCGGAACTCCGGCAGCGCCGTGCTCTTCATACGCATGATCGTCAGCTTGTGCTGCACCAGGGGGTGGTCGACCGTGGTCACGTCTGCCTTCATGTCCCTGCCTGTTCCTTGCTTTTCGTTGTCGCTGTTGCCGCGCCAAGCCCGCGCCAAGCCTGATCCCCGCCGGGCGGGCCGCGCCGGAGTGTTAGAAGACCCGGCGGAGTCTGTCGAGCCTCTTGGCCGCTCCCTGCCGGTTCCGGGCGCGGCGGCCGGGCCGCTCCGGGCGCGAAAATTTTGCCCGGGCGGGGGCTTAACTTGCGCGCCGCGCCATCCCACCTATCACGGCGATCTTGTTCAGGCCCCGGCTTTTCGGGCGGTTTCCAGTCCCGCCGGCCGTGACTTTCAAGCCCGCTTCGAGGCCAGACATCGTGCGCCGGCGGCTCATTCCAGACAACACGCGCTTCGCTTTCATGCGCTGGCGCAAGGCAGCCTTCCTCTTCACCCTCCTCGTCGTCCTCGCCTCCCTCGGCGCGCTGTGGTCCCAGGGCCTCAACCTCGGCGTCGACTATGCCGGCGGCCTGCTGATCGAGGCCCGCGCGCGGCAGAGCTTCGACCTCGCCGAGCTGCGCGGCCGGCTGGACGGGCTCGGCCTCGGCGAGGTCACGCTGCAGGCCATGGGCGGGGGGCAGACCATGGGCGGCGGCCAGGACCTGCTGGTGCGCCTGCGCCAGCCGGCCGGCGGGCCGGCGGCCCAGGAGCAGGCGATCGCCGCCGTCAGGTCGCTGCTGCTACCCGGCTTCGAGATCCGCCGCACGGAGTCCATCGGCCCGCAGGTGAGCGCCGAGCTGCTGCGCGACGGCCTGCTGGCGGCCGTGCTGGCGGTGGTGCTGACCGGCGTCTACGTGTGGTTCCGCTTCGAGTGGCAGTTCGGCCTGGCGGCCATCCTCACCACCTTTCACGACATCGTCGCCACCTTCGGGCTGTTCGCCGTTTTCCAGCTCGAGTTCAACCTGACGATCCTGGCGGCGCTGTTGACCATCGCCGGCTACTCAATCAACGATACCGTCGTGGTATTCGACCGGGTGCGCGAGAACCTGCGGCAGTACAAGACGATGCCAATGGCGGCGCTGATCGACCTCAGCGTCAACCAGACCCTGCGCCGGACCCTGATCACCAGCGGCACCACCCTGCTCGCGGTGCTGGCGCTGCTGTTCTTCGGCGGCCCGGTGCTGCGCAATTTCTCGCTGGCCCTCGCCTGGGGCCTGGTGGTCGGCACCTATTCCAGCATCTTCGTCGCCGCCGCCCTGCTGCTGCACCTGCCTTCGCTGCGGCCGGCCGCGGCCGCCGAGGCAGTCCCCGCGCCGCCCGCCGGCGGCCCGCCACCCAGTTCGGAAGGTCGCGCCCCTTGATCTACCTTGAACTGATCGGCGGCCTCGGCCTGCTGCTGATCTGCGGCGACCTCTTCGTGCGCGGCGCCGTCGGCGTCGCGGAGCGCCTCGGCGTGTCGCCGCTGGTCATCGGCCTCACCCTGGTCGGCTTCGGCACCTCGCTGCCCGAACTGGTCGCCAGCCTGGAGGCCGCCCGCCTCGGCTCGCCGGGCATCGCGGTCGGCAACGTGGTCGGCAGCAACATCGCCAACGTGCTGCTGATCCTCGGCATCTCGGCCCTGATCGCCCCCATCGCGGTGGCCCCGGGCACCTTTCGCCTCAACGGCCCGGTGCTGCTGGGCGCGACCCTGCTGGCGATCCTGGTGTTCTTCCTCGGCGAGATCGGGCGCTGGTGGGGGCTCGCCTTCGTGCTGCTGCTGGCCGGCTATACCGGCACCGCCTACTGGGGCGGACGGCACGGACTGGACCAGCCGGCGATGACGCACATGGCCGAGGAGATCGAGGCGGTGCCGCCGCGCCGCGCCGCTCTCGGCCTTTACCTGGGCTTCACCGTGCTCGGCCTCGCCGGCATCGTGCTCGGCGCCAACCTGCTGATCTCCGGCGCCGTCGCCCTGGCCCGGGAATTCGGCATCTCGGAGACCGTCATCGGCCTCACCATCGTCGCCGTCGGCACCTCGCTGCCGGAACTGGTCACCTCGGTGATCGCCGCCTTCCGGCGCCACGGCGACGTCGCCCTCGGCAACGTCATCGGCAGCAACATCTTCAACATCCTCGGCATCCTCGGCGTGACGGCGCTCTACCGGCCGATCGCCGTGCCGGCCGAGATCGTCCGCCTCGACGCCTGGGTGATGCTGGCCGCCGCCGTTCTGCTCATCGTCTTCGCCACCACCCGGGCCAAGGTCGAGCGCTGGGAGGGCGCGGCACTGCTGGCCGGCTACGCGGCCTACCTCGCAGTGCTGACGCTGCCCGCCCTGCGCGGCGCCCTGGGTCTGGCCTGAAGGCGCGGCGCGCCATGCCGGTGCCGCAAATGAAAAGAGCCGGGCACAAGGCCCTGCTCTCCCTTCTCCGTTCCGGCCCGCGGGCCGGCGATCACTCGGTGAACTGCTTCAGGTAGGCGATGACGTCGGCGCGGTCCTCCGGCTTCTTCAGGCCGACGAAGGCCATCTTGGTGCCCTTGACCACGTCCTTCGGCGTCTCGAGATAGGCGCTCAGGGTTTCGTCATCCCACACGTGGTCGGCGGCGAACTCCTCCATGCCCTTGGAATAGCGGAAGCCCTCGACGGCCGCCGGCGCCTTGCCGATGATGTTGTAGAGGCTGGGGCCGACCCGGTTCTTGCCGGCCTCGACCGTGTGGCAGGCCTTGCACTTGTTGAAGACCTTCTCGCCGGCCGCGGCGTCGCCCTCGGCGAGCGCGGGCCCGGCCAAGCCGGCCAGGGCGGTAAAGGCGGTGATCGTCAGGGCACTCCTCAGGCGCATCTTTACTCTCCGGTGCTGTTCGCCACTACGGCGCGATCCCTCGGCCCGGCGCTGTCCCGGCGTCGAAGCCGCATGAAATTAGGGGACCGGATAGCGCCAATGCAAGGGGCTGGCCCGCCGCCACTGCTCCCGGCGACAAGCTGTCGCACAGGCTGAATCACCAGTTGCATCGGCGGGAACCCCGGTTCCCGCCCCCTCCCCGCAGCTTGGCCGATTTTCATTGTCGTTATGAACCGGGCAAACGACCGCAACGACCCACAGGCAACACAGCGGAACCGGCGCCACGCGGCCCCACCGCTGGACCCGATCTTTGTCCAATCACTCAAGGGAGATCACCCCATGCCGACGCCCTTCAAGCTCGCCAGAATCACCACGGGTGCCTTCGCTGCCGCGGCCATCGTCCTGATGGGCGCCGCCGTGCCGGCCGGCGCCGGCACCTCGAGCACCTCCAGCGCCTCCGTTCAGGTCGCCGCCCAGCAGTTCAAGGCACAGCCGCGCGATACCGGCCCGGTTCGCCCGGTCGCGCCAAAGCGCATGACCGGCAAGGCAGGGGCCGGCGCCAACAGCGCCTACGGCTGCCACGACGGCGCCTCGCAGACCTCCTACGAAGGTCCCTGCGACAACCATCCTGAATACGAGTCCACCGGCGGCTGCGAGAGCGAGGCCACCCAGACCTCCTATCCCGGCAATTGCCGGAACAGCAGCGAGCCCTGAGCGGCATCCTCCGCCAGCATCCTGGCCCTGTAGAGGGCCGACGCCCCAAAGGGGAGGCACCCGGTGCCTCCCCTTCTCTCGTTCTCGAACCGGCTTTCCCCGGGCGTCGGGAGGAACTGCTTCCTGGCTGCCGGCGTACCCTTTCGGCGCCCTGCGGCGGCCCGGAAAATGGCGAGCTGCGAGCGGTTATCACTTGATTCTCCCTGATTATCTTATATTTAAATACCATACTAGATTGGTAAGGATTGGGCTTCCCATGTTCCGCTTGAACCGGCTGACGGACTACGCCGTGGTGGTGATGTCGCAGATGGCCCTGCGCGGCGGCGAGACCCGCTCGGCCCAGCAGATCTCCGAGGACACCGGGGTGCCGCTGCCCACTGTCGCCAAGCTGCTGAACCTGCTGGGACGCGCCAAGCTGGTCGCCTCCCAGCGCGGCGCCAGCGGCGGCTACACCCTCAGCGCCGAACCGGAAGACATCACCGTGGCGCAGATCATCCAGGCGCTGGAGGGCCCGATCGCGCTGACCGCCTGCGTCGACGGGGCCACGGAGTGCTGCGGCTCCGAAGCCTTCTGTCCCATGCGGGGCAACTGGAACCGGGTGAACGACGCCATTCGTGACGCGCTGACCTCGGTCAGTCTTGCCGAGATGATGGCGGTGCCGCCGGCCTTCGGCGTGCCGGCGGCCGTCGGCGGCGCCCTGTCCAAGGAAGAGAATGGACCGCGCGCCGCGGTGAAACAGTGAGTTCAAGAATGCGGCACAAGCATTCGAGTTTGCAGGAGAGAGAGTAAATGGCAGCCACAGTCGAAACCGTCGAACAGGTCCGCGCCCTGGACAAGTACAAGTACGGCTTCGTCACCGACATCGAGTCCGATACGGCACCCAAGGGCCTGAGCGAGGACATCGTCCGCTTTATCTCGGCCAAGAAGGACGAGCCGGAGTGGCTGCTCGAGTGGCGCCTGAAGGCCTACCGCCACTGGCAGACCATGCCGGAGCCGGCCTGGTCCAAGGTGAAGTTCCCGCCGATCGACTACCAGGACTCCTACTACTATTCGGCGCCCAAGTCGCCGTCCGACGGCCCCAAGAGCCTCGACGAGGTCGACCCCAAGCTGCTGGAGACTTACGAGAAGCTCGGCATTCCCTTGAGCGAGCAGAAGCTGCTGGCCGGCGTCGCCGTCGACGCCGTGTTCGACAGCGTCTCGGTCGCCACCACCTTCAAGAAGAACCTGGAGGCCGTCGGCGTCATCTTCTGCCCGATCTCCGAGGCGGTGAAGAACCATCCGGAGCTGGTGAAGAAGTACCTCGGCTCGGTGGTGCCCTACGGCGACAACAAGCACGCCTGCCTGAACTCGGCGGTCTTCACCGACGGCTCCTTCGTCTACATCCCCAAGGGTGTGCGCTGCCCCATGGAGTTGTCGACCTATTTCCGCATCAACGCTCAGAACACCGGGCAGTTCGAGCGCACCCTGATCATCGCCGACGAAGGCTCCTACGTCTCCTACCTCGAAGGCTGCACCGCGCCGATGCGCGACGAGAACCAGCTCCACGCCGCGGTGGTCGAGCTGATCGCCCTCGACGACGCCGAGATCAAGTACTCGACGGTGCAGAACTGGTACCCCGGCGACGAGAACGGCAAGGGCGGCATCTACAACTTCGTCACCAAGCGCGGCGCCTGCCGCGGCCGCAACTCGAAGATCTCCTGGACCCAGGTGGAGACCGGCTCTGCCATCACCTGGAAGTACCCAAGCTGCATCCTGCAGGGCGACAACTCGGTGGGCGAGTTTTACTCCATCGCCATCACCAACAACTACCAGCAGGCCGACACCGGCACCAAGATGATCCACCTCGGCAAGAACACGCGCTCGCGCATCATCGCCAAGGGCATCTCCGCCGGGAAGTCGGACTCGACCTACCGCGGCCTGGTGCGCATCGGCGCCAAGGCCGAGGGCGCGCGCAACTTCACCCAGTGCGACTCGCTGCTGATCGGCGACAGGTGCGGCGCCCACACGGTGCCCTACATCGAGAACAAGAACCGCCGGGCCATCGTCGAGCACGAAGCCACCACCTCGCGCATCAGCGAGGACCAGCTGTTCTACTGCCGCCAGCGCGGCCTCTCCGAGGAGGACGCCGTCGCCCTGGTGGTGAACGGCTTCTGCCGCGAGGTCATGCAGCAGCTGCCCATGGAGTTCGCCGTCGAGGCGCAGAAGCTGGTCGGCATCTCCCTGGAAGGCAGCGTCGGCTGACCGAAAACAGACAGAGCGTTATCTGAGGATCAGAGCGGAAACATGCTTGAGATCAAGAACCTGCACGCCACCGTCGACGGCAAGGAGATCCTGAAGGGGATCGACCTGACCGTGAACGCCGGCGAGATTCACGCCGTCATGGGGCCCAACGGCTCCGGCAAGTCCACCCTCTCCTACGTGCTGACCGGCCGCGAGGGCTACGAGGTCACCGAGGGCGAGGTGCTGTTCAAGGGCCGCAACCTGCTGGAGATGGCGCCCGACGAGCGCGCCGGCGAGGGCGTGTTCCTGGCCTTCCAGTACCCGGTGGAGATCCCCGGCGTGCCCAACACCACCTTCCTCAAGGAGGCGCTGAACTCGGTGCGGCGCTACCGCGGCGAGGGCGAGCTCGACGCCATGCAGTTCGTCAAGCTGGTGCGCGAGAAGACGAAGATGCTGCACATGAGCGACGACATGCTGAAGCGGGCGGTGAACGTCGGCTTCTCCGGCGGCGAGAAGAAGCGCAACGAGGCACTGCAGATGGCCCTGCTGGAGCCGCGCCTGGCGATCCTCGACGAGACCGATTCCGGCCTCGACATCGACGCCCTGAAGACCGTCGCCGACGCGGTGAACCTGCTGCGCCGGCCGGACAACGCGCTGCTGGTGATCACCCACTACCAGCGCCTGCTCGACTACATCGTGCCGGACCATGTCCATGTGCTGGCGAACGGACGCATCCAGGCCAGCGGCGGCAAGGAGCTGGCGCACGAACTGGAGAAGAGCGGCTACGCGGCCTTCACCGCGACCGCGGCGGCGTGAGGAAGCGATGAGCGACGTCCCCTTCACCGATCACCCCTTCACGGAGCATTGGGGCGCCCTGCGCGACGCCCTGCCCGGCCAGGACCTGCCGTGGCTGGGCCGGCTGCGCGAGGACGCGCTGGCGAGCTTCGCCGAGAGCGGCCTGCCGACGCCGCGGCGCGAGGCCTGGAAGTACACCAGCCTGCGGCCGCTGGAGAAGGTCGGCTTCGGCGCCGATGGCGCACCGCGCGCCTGCATCTCCATCGACCGCGCGCCGAGCCTGCTGCCGGCGGCCTCCGACCACCACCGCCTGGTGTTCGTCGACGGCCACCACCGCGCCGACCTCTCGAGCCTCGGCAAGCTGCCTGAGGGCGCGCACTTCGCCACCCTGCGCGAGGTGATGGCCAGGGAGCCCGCCTGGCTGGAGGCGCAGCTCGGCGCCGTCGCCGGCGACAGCGAGCAGCCGCTGCTGGCCCTCAACACCGCGCTGATGGTCAACGGCTACGTGCTGCGCCTGGACGCCGGCGTGGTGCTGCACGAGCCGATCGAGGTGGTCCACCTGGGCGGCGCCGGCGACCGGCCGCTGGCCTACCATCCGCGCAACCTCGTGGTGCTGGCGCCGGGGGCCCAGGCGACCCTCATCGAGCATTTCACCCACATGGGGGACCAGCCCTATTACGCCAACGTCGGCACCGAGGTGTCGCTGGCCGAGGGCGCGGTGCTGCATCACTACAAGCTGCAGGCCGACGCCGCCGATGCCTTCCACACCGCCACGGTGCATGCCGAGGTCGGCCCGGGCGCGCTCTACGACGCCTTCGGCATGACCACCGGCGCCCGGCTGTCGCGCAACGAAATCGCCGTGCGGCTCGCCGGCGGCGGCGCCAACTGCCACCTGAACGGCGCCTACCTGCTGCGCGGCGCGCAGCACTGTGACAACACCACCCGCATCGACCACCTGGTGCCGGACACCTCCTGCAGCGAGGTCTTCAAAGGCGTGGTCGACGACAGCGCCCGCGCCGTGTTCCAGGGCAAGATCACCGTCCACCGCGACGCCCAGCGCAGCAGCGGCCACCAGCTCAGCAAGGTGCTGCTGCTGTCCGACAAGGCCGAGATCGACGCCAAGCCGGAGCTGGAGATCTACGCCGACGACGTCGCCTGCAGCCACGGCGCCACCGCCGGCGACCTCGACCACGACGCCCTGTTCTACCTGCGCGCCCGCGGCATCCCGGAGGCCACGGCCCGGTCCATGCTGATCGAGGCCTTCCTGGCCGAGAGCGTCCACAACATCGCCGCCCAGGGCATCTGCCCGGCGCTGATGTCCTCCATCGGCCACTGGCTGGCCGGCCGCCGCCCGGGAGGCCCGGCATGACCGGCCTCGGCACCGCCCCGCTGCCGGGCGACAACTCCGCCCTGGCCTTCGACGTCGAGCGCGTACGCCGGGATTTCCCTGTCCTCCAGGAGTACGTACATGGCAAACCGCTGGTGTACCTGGACAGCGGCGCCTCGGCGCAGAAGCCGACGGCGGTACTGGAGGCGATGGACGAGGTCTACCGTACCTGCTATGCGAACGTACATCGCGGGGCATACTACTTCAGCCAAAGCCTGACGGAGCGCTACGAAGGCGTACGTACAAAGGTCGCGCGCTTCCTCAACGCCGCCTCCGATCAGGAGATCGTCTTCACCCGCAACGTCACCGAGGCCATCAACCTGGTGGCGCAGAGCTTCGGCAACCGCCTGGCGCCCGGCGACGAGGTGGTGATCTCGGAGATGGAGCACCACGCCAACATCGTGCCCTGGCAGCTGCTGCGCGACCGCGCGGGAATCAACCTGAAAGTGGTTCCGGTGGCCGACGACGGCAGCTTTCGCCTCGATGCATACGAAAGCATGCTGGGGCCGAAGACCCGGCTGGTCGCCCTCACCCACACCTCCAACGTGCTGGGCACGGTGACGCCAATGAAGGACATCGTCCGCCTGGCCCACGCCGCCGGCGCCCGGGTGCTGGTGGACGGCGCCCAGGCGGTGGTCCACGGCAGGGTCGACGTCCGCGACCTCGACGCCGACTTCTACGGCTTCACCGGCCACAAGCTCTACGGCCCGACCGCCATCGGCGTGCTCTACGGCAAAGCCGAACTGCTGAAGGAGATGCCGCCCTTCCTCGGCGGCGGCGACATGATCCGCTCGGTGAGCTTCGCCGAGACTACCTTCGCCGACCCGCCGCACCGCTTCGAGGCCGGGACGCCGCCTATCGTCGAGGCCATCGGCCTCGGCGCCGCCATCGACTACGTCGAGGCCATCGGCCAGGACGCCATCGCCGCCCACGAGGCCGGCCTGCTCGCCTACGCCACCGAGCGCCTGCAGCGGGTCGAGGGCCTGCGCATCATCGGCACCGCCCGGGAGAAGGCCAGCATCGTTTCCTTCGTGATGGACGGCATCCACCCGCACGACATCGGCACCATCGTCGACCGCGAGGGCGTGGCGATCCGCGTCGGCCACCACTGCGCCCAGCCGCTGATGGAACGCTTCGGCGTGCCGGCCACCGCGCGCGCCTCCATGGGCCTCTACAACACCCGCGCCGAGATCGACGTGCTGGTGCGGGCGCTGGAGAAGGCCAAGGACATCTTCGGGTAACGCCATGCAGGACACGCTGCGCGATCTCTACCAGGAAGTGATCCTCGACCACGGCAGGCACCCGCGGAACCACCGCCATCCGCCGGCGGCGAACCGCCAGGCGCGCGGCTACAACCCGCTCTGCGGCGACCAGGTGACCATCTACCTGGAGTGCGACGAGACCGGAAAGGACGGTGGCCGCATCGCCGACGTCGCCTTCGAGGGACACGGCTGCGCCATCTCCATCGCCTCGGCCTCGCTGATGACGGAGATCCTGCGCGGCAAGACCGAGGCCGAAGCGCGACACCTCTTCGAGGTCTTCCACCGCCTCTGCACCGAGGCGGATTTCGTTCTCGACGACGCCGCCGCCGAGGACCGCGACGCGCTGGAGCGCCTGCAGGTGCTCTCCGGCGTCCGGCAGTTTCCGGTGCGCGTGAAGTGCGCCACCCTCGCCTGGCACGCCATGACCGCGGCGCTCGACGGCGAGACACAGACGACGACGGAGTAGGTTGGAGCGATGAGCGATCATCCTTTAGGCATGGACCAGTTCGGCCTCGGCGTGGCCCCTGAGGGCCTGACCGCGCGCGCCGGCGCGCCGCTGCAGCCGGGCGTGCCGGCGGCCGACCGGCTGGCGGTCGAGAACGCCATCCGCCAGGTCTACGATCCGGAAATTCCGGTCAACATCTACGACCTCGGCCTGATCTACGCCCTCGACATCCACCCCGACGGATCGGTTGCCGTCGAGATGACCCTGACCGCCCCCGCCTGCCCGGTCGCCGGCGAGATGCCGCAGCAGGTGGCCGAGGCGGTGGCCGAGGCCGAGGGCGTCGGCGAGGTGCAGGTCACCCTCACCTGGGACCCGCCCTGGACGCCCGAGCGAATGTCCGAGGACGCCAAGCTGGCTCTCGGCATGTTCTAAAAATATCAAAGAGTTAGGCGACCCCTTCCGTTGCCGGAAGGGAATCCTTATATTTATCGGGTAGGAAGTTGGATCGAACCATGGCTATCGCGAACCTCATCACCCTGACCGACGCTGCCGCGGAGCGCGCCAAGGCCCTCATCGCCAGGAGCGAGGAGCCGGTGCTGGGCCTGCGCGTCGGCGTCAATACCAAGGGCTGCTCGGGCATGAGCTATGTGGTCGAGTACGCCAAGGAGCAGCGCAAGCTGGAGGACGTGGTCGAGGACAAGGGCGTGAAGATCTTCATCGATCCCACCGCCGTCATGTTCCTGCTCGGCTCCGAGATGGACTACGTCGAGGACAAGTTCACCAGCGGCTTCGTCTTCACCAATCCCAACGAAAAAGGCCGCTGCGGCTGCGGCGAGTCCTTCCACGTCTGAGCCCCACGTCTGAGCCCCACGTCTGAGCCGCCGGCTCCGAAGGCGACCGCCACCCGAATCCCCCACTGTCCCTCTGGCCCGCCGGCGCAGTGCCCGGCCGGTTAACCGCGGCTTAAGCCCCCGCTGCGAGACTGCGGGCACCTGCCTGTCCGCCCGCGGTCGAGGTCCGCAAGCCTATGCAAAGCATCAAGCGTGCCTACGTGACCGCCATGCACGGATTCGGCGCCGGCCTCTATGGCAGCGGGCTGTTGAGTCGGGAGATTCCGGCTCCCGGCCGGGATTTCGCCCGCTGGCTGCACAGCCTCTTCGCGATCTACGACATCGAGGCCATGGTGCGCCTCGACCTGCCCTGGTGGACGCTGGACGCGACCCGGCTGGTCGAGCGCTATCTGGCCACGCGGCCCGGGGCTCGAGTGTTCGAATACGGCGCCGGTGCCAGCACCGTGTTTCTCTCGCGCCGTGCCAGGGAAGTCATCTCGGTCGAGCACGACCCGCTGTGGCATGACGTCGTCGCCCGCAAGCTGACGGACCTACCCAATGCCAGGCTCGAGTTGGTAGCTGCCCCGGCGACGGTCGCCGGCAGCGGCTGCCGGTCGCACCACCCTGCCTGGGCCGGGCACGACTTCGGCGACTACGTCCACAGCATCGACCGCGAGGAGGGTCTCTTCGACCTCATCGTGATCGACGGACGTTGCCGCACCCACTGCCTCAACGCCGCGCTGCGACGCGTCAAGGTCGACGGCATCATCCTTTTCGACAACGCCGGCCGCCGACGGTACAGGGCGGCACTGGAGTCCTGCCGGCTACCCCGCCTCACGACATCCGGGCTGACGGCCTGCCTGCCGTATTTCGACCCGACCATGCTGCTGTCGCCGACGTCCGGGGTATTGACGCAGTTGGCCGCCTCACGCGGGCAGGCCGAATGAAGCGAATACTGACCTGGGTCCTGCCGATTGCCGCGGCCGCGTATCTCGCCTACCTCCTGGCCGAAAGCGACCTGCCGCGACTGCTCGGCTATCTGCAGGCCGACAGCCTGACCATCGCCGCCGTCACGGCGGTCTTCTACGGCGTCGCGCTCTATCTGCTCGCAGGTGCCTGGGCCGCAACCCTGCGCCATCTCGCTCCCGGGCCGGTCGACCTTGTCGCCGCGATCCGGGCCTATACCTTGTCGACCTTCGCCAAGTACCTGCCCGGGAACGTCTTCCACTATGCCGGTCGGCAGATCGCCGTGGCCCGCATGGGCCATGGCCAGAAGGCTCCCGCGCAGGCAACGGTGGTCGAGATCTCCGGCCATCTCGTGGCGGCCGGCTGCCTGCTGGCGATCCTGTTGCCCTTCGCCTCGAACGACCTCGCCTGGCTCGGTCCGCTGCTCGGCAACTGGCCCCTCGTCCTGCTGACTATCGCGGCCGTCGCGGGGACGGCGACCCTGCTCCTGCGTCGGCGCGGTATCCGGCTGTGGCCCGCGCTGCCGCTGCGGCTGCTCGGCTGCCTCTTCCTGATACAGTTCACCTTCTTTGCCCTGGCTGTACTGCTCGGCGCCTTGCTGGCGGCAAACATGCTCGGCCTGCCCGTCGCCAGCCTGCCGGCAATCGCCTTTGCGTATCTGCTGGCCTGGCTGGTCGGCTTCCTCACCCCCGGCGCGCCGGGCGGACTGGGGGTGCGCGAAGCCTGCCTCGTCGCCGCCCTGCAGGGTTACGGCGACCTGTCGGCCATTCTCGCCTTTGCCGCTCTCAGTCGCGCCGCGCTGCTTTCCGGCGAGGTGCTGTTCACGCTGTCGGGGTTGCTGCTGACGCCTAAGGCACCACGGGCGGCGACGACCTGACGACGCGGTAGAGCACAAAAATCTCGCCGGCGGAGAGGCGTTGCAGACCTGGGACATCGTCCAGGCTGCTGGCGTTCGCGCGCATCCAGATCACGTAATCGAAATTCTCGCCCCACGAATGCCAATAGGGATGCCGCGGGTCGTGGCCGGTGCCACGTTGCGGAAGTTCCCGGAAGCGCCCCTCGAGCAAAGCCGCGCGCGTCACCGGCAGGCCGTAGGGCACGTCGAGGCGGTGGCGTTCCGGTGCCGCCGCCACGAACGAGGTCGCCGTGAACAGCAGCGGCACGAACATCTGCCGCTCCACCGCCGCCAGCGACGCCGCATGCAGTTGGTCGATCCACTCGGGATAGCAGCGGGGGCAGTCGGGATCGTAGTCGCCGGCCACCAGCAGTGCCCCTCCCGGTTCGGCCAGAGCCACCGCCTGGCGCAGTTCCTCCTGCTTGCGATGCGTATCGGCGAATTGAACCGCCGCGCCGGCGAGCGACACCGTGGCGATGGCCAGCACGGCGCCACGCAGCGCCGAAGCGCCGCGTGCCTGTGGAAGCGGACGCACGGCGGCAATGGCCAGCAGCAGCGCGACGAAGGGGTAGCGGAAATCCAGTCCCCAGATGCCGAGAACCATGCTCGGCATGGCGACCACCAGGACGGCCATGACGACCAGCAGCGGCAGGAACGCGCGATCGATGACCGCCAGGCGGTGCCGCAGGGCGCCGTAGAACAGCAGCAGGATGGCGAGCAGGACCAGGATCGAGAACGGCTGGGCAAGCGCGGAGGTCGGCGAGAGGAAGGCCAGGGCCTTGGTCGCGAGCCCTCCGTAGACGGTGCTGTCGTCGCCCACCCCGCTCTGCCCGAAGAGAACATAGGCGAACAGCAGAAGGGGGATGGCGAACTGCAGCATGGAAAAGACGAAGCTGCCGATGCGGCGGCCTGGAGCCTGCCCCTTGGCCTGCCAGAACCGCACCAGCTCGAGGGTCAGGATCAGGTAGCCGCAGAGCATGAAACCGAGCAGATGGGCGAAGAACAGGGCGAGCTGCGCCAGGGAGAACACCAGCAGGCGCCGCCCCGGCCGCCACTGCGCGCTCTCCAGCCAGAGATAGACGATCCACAGGGCAAGGCCGCAGGCGAAGAGGAAGTTCACGAAGCCCCAGCGCAGCGCCTCGTTGAACAGCACCGCCGTCGCCAGCAACGGCCACACGCTTCCCTGCCCCCCTGCCCGGCGGTGCAGCGCGAGGGCGGCGGTGAACAGCAGCACCAGCATCAGACCGTTGAACAGGCCGCCGATGGCATAGGGGGAAAGCCAGCCGGCCAGCGGAAGCGCGAAGATATCCAGCGCCAGGTCCGGCACCAGGAACCACTCGAGGGTGTAGTTGGCGGTCAGCGCCGCCGATCCGCCGAGTTCGGACTGGATATAGACCCGCGCCAGGTGGTTGGGATAGTCGCGGCCGATGCCGAGCGGAAAAACCTGCGGCAGCAGGAACAGGAAGCAGCCGAAACCGACCGGCGCCAGGCGCTCCAGGCTTCGCAGCACCCGCGCCGGGCCGACGGCGCCCTGGCGCGGCAAAGAGGGCGAAAGGGACATCGGTTCCGCGGCCTGTTTCCTGCTCGACAGTTCCTTTCAAGCTGTAAACCAAGCGGATTTTGAAAGGATTAATGAATCTGCCTCAGAGTGGCCGGTCACCAGTCTCCCCGGAGAGGTCGGCAATGCCGCGTTCGATTTCCATCGTTGTCCCCTTCTACAACGAGGAAGAGACCCTCGAAGCCCTCTATGAGCAGATCGCCGCCGGACTGGCCGGCGCAGACTGCGTCTTCGAGCTCATCCTCGTGAACGACGGCAGCACCGACCTCGGGCCCGTGGTGGCCCAGAAGCTGGTCGAGTCCAGACCCGGCGTGGCCCTCATCAATTTCCGCACCAATTTCGGCAAGGCGGCAGCCCTGTCGGCCGGGTTCAAGCGGGCCCGCGGCGACGTGGTGATCACCATGGACGCCGACCTGCAGGACGACCCGGCGGAGATTCCGCGCTTCCTGGAGGAGATCGACCGGGGCGCCGACGTCGTCAGCGGCTGGAAGCGCAAGCGCCACGATCCGCTGGGCAAGACCCTGCCGTCGAAGCTGTTCAACGGCGTGGTCGGGCGTATCTTCGGCCTGCGCCTGCACGACTACAACTGCGGCTTCAAGGCCTACCGGCGGCAGGTTCTCGCCCACCTCAACCTCTACGGCGAACTGCACCGCTTCACGCCGGCCCTGCTGCATTCCCTGGGATTTCAGATCGCCGAGATCGCGGTGACCCACCATCCACGCCGGCACGGCCAGTCGAAGTACGGCTGGAGCCGCCTGATCAAGGGGATGATCGACCTCTTCACGGTACTGCTGTCGACGCGCTTCCGCATGCGCCCGGCCCACCTCTTCGCCTACATCGGCCTGCCGATCGCCGGCGCGGGCTTCCTGGCCCTGGCCTACCTCAGCGTTGTCTGGCTGATCGGCGCAGGTCCCATCGGCACGCGCCCGCTGCTGTTCTTCGGCATCATGGCGGTGCTGTTCGGCACGCAGATGGTCGCCACCGGCCTGATCGCCGAAGTCGTGCGCGCCAGCGGCTCGCAGGAGGGCGACAAGTACCTGGTCGAAAGCGAGTTCGGCGGCGACGCCGGCCTCGCCGCCCCGCCCCCGGCAGGGTCGCAGGCCGCCACGCCGCGTGACCGACTGACCGCCTGACGCCCGACCAGCAGGCTTAATCGAACTTTATTTCTTTGCGCCCAGGATTGCGCCTTCGCCAGTCCTCTCGACCACGCGCCGGAACCCCATGTCCAGCTATAGCGGAACTCACGTCAGGCCCGGACTGCTGCTGCCGCTCGGCGCGCTCGTCCTCACCTGGGCGCTGGTGCACGCCAGCCTGGTGGTGTTCCACGGCCTGCCGGTCTTCGAAGCCGGCCTGATCGGGCCGGACAGCTACATGCGTGCGCTGCGGGTGGTGGAGCTCTATCAGGGCGGCGGCTGGTTCGACGACACCATCGCGCGCGCCAACGCGCCTTTCGGCGACACCCTGCACTGGACCCGCCCCTTCGACCTGCTGATGCTGCTGATCGCGCTGCCGATCTCGGCCGTCGTCGGTTTCGAGCAGGCGATCCACGTCGCCGGCATCGTCATCTCGCCGCTGTTCCAGCTGCTGACCGCGCTGGCGCTGATCTGGGCCCTGCGGTCGGTTCTCCGCCCCGGCGTCTGGTTCCTGCCGGTGATCGCGCTGTTCCTGCAGCCGGGCGCGCTGGCCTACTCCGTCCTCGGACGCGCCGACCATCACAGCCTGCTGCTGCTGGTCTTCGTCATCGCCGCCGGCTTTGCCCTGCGTGCCCTGCGCGACCCCTACGACAACCGCGCGGCGGTGCTCGGCGGGGCCGTGGTCGGCTTCGGCATCTGGCTCTCGGTGGAATTCCTGCTGGTGCTCGGGGCCTGCCTGGTCGCCCAGGGGCTGCCCTGGCTGTTCGGCGAGCGCGAGCGGGCGGCTCAGAACAAGTGGTTCGCCCTGGCGGTGAGCCTGGTGCTGCTGGGGGCTCTCTTCGCCGAGCGGCCGCTGGCCAACCTGCTGGAGCCGAGCTACGACAGCGTCTCCTGCGTCCAGTTCTTCGTCGCCGTCTGTGTCCTGCTGTTCTGGCGCCTGGCGGAAACCTACGAGCGCCGCAGCGCCGCTGGATCGCCGTTCCTCGGCCGCACGGCGCTGACCCTGTTCGGGGTCGCGGTCATGGGCCTGCTGGTCAACGCCGCCTTCCCGCTGTTCATTGCCGGCCCGATGGTCGGCGTCGACCCGCGGATCGAGCCGATCTGGCTCGACCTCGTGGTGGAGATGCGGCCGGTGATTCCCCACGACCGCGCAAGCCTCGGCGAGTTCATCTACTACCTCGGCGGCGGCCTGCTGGTGGCGCCCTTCTTCCTCAAGATCCTGGCCGAGGAGCGCGGCACGCCGCGCTTCTGGATGCTGGTCTTCATCGCCCTCGCCGGCCTGCTGCTGGGCATTGTCGCGGCGCGGCACGTGCGCTTTGCCGGCTACGCGGAGATCGCCTTCGTGCTGGCCTTCGCCGTGGTGCTGGACCGCTTCCTGCACTGGAGCGGCACGATCCGCAGCGACCTGGTCCGCGGCCTGTTGCGCGGTAGCATCATCGCCACACTGCTGCTGGGGCCGATCCTGGTCGGCGGCGCCATGAAGGAGAGCCGGGCCGAGGCGACGGACGCTGCGGGCCAGTCGCAGGCCGCCTGCGACCTGCGCCAACTGGCCAACTTCCTGGACCTTCACCCCGACTGGTCGGCACGGCCGCAAACCATCCTCGCCTTCCTCGACATCGGCCCGGAACTGCTCTACCGCACCCGCCACGCCGTCATCGGGACGCCCTACCACCGCAACGGCGACGGCATCTACGACAGCCATCGCATGATGACCACCGGCGACGAGACGCTGGCGCGCGAGCTGCTGGCCGGGCGCGGGGTCGACCTCGTGCTGCTGTGCCGCAGCGCCGGCGAGCGCGCCTTCTTCCGCGGCGGCGACGGCAGCGCCAGCCTCTACAGCCGCCTGGATGGCGGCCGGCCGCCGGCCTGGCTGGCCCCGGTCGAGCTGCCGCCGGCCCTCGAGGGCCGCGCCCGGCTCTATGCCGTGACGCCGTGAAGCTACGCCGCCTCATGGCGGCGTTAGCAAAATATTGAGCCGGTTCGGCGAGACTGCGGCGGAGATGTCGAGAGGCCGCGCCGCGATGCCACAGGATAACCCCGTTCACAGCCAGCAGGCCACCCTGGCCGCCGCCTGGCGCCCCGAGGCGCCGCGGATCGCCGTGCTGCTGCCCTGCTACAACGAGGAAGCGGCCATCGGCCAGGTGGTGCGGGACTTCCGCCGTGCCCTGCCAGAGGCGCGCATCTACGTCTACGACAACGATTCCTCCGATCGCACCGGCGAGGTGGCCGCCGCCGCCGGCGCCACCGTGGTGCGCGAGCCCCTGCGCGGCAAGGGCAACGTCGTGCGGCGCATGTTCGCGGATATCGAAGCGGACATCTATGTGCTGGCCGACGGCGACGATACCTACGAGGCCGCCGCGGCGCCGGCCCTCATCGAGACGCTTTGCGGCGAACAGCTCGACATGGTCAACGCGGCGCGCCGGAACGCCCGCCAGGAGGCCTACCGCCGCGGCCACAAGTTCGGCAACCGCCTCTTCACGCGGCTGGTCAGCGGCCTCTTCGGCAAGCGTTTTGACGACATCCTTTCCGGCTACCGGGTGTTCTCGCGGCGCTTCGTGAAGTCCTTCCCGGCGCTCGCCCAGGGCTTCGAGATCGAAACCGAGCTCACGGTCCACGCGCTGGAGCTGCGCATGCCGGTTCGCGAGGTGCTGACCGCCTACAAGGAGCGTCCTGAAGGCTCCGAGAGCAAGCTCAGCACCTTCAGGGACGGGTTCCGCATCCTGCGCACCATCCTGCGCCTGACCAAGGAGGAGCGCCCGCTGGCATTCTTCTCGGCCGGCGGCGCGGTGCTCGCCCTGGCCTCGGTGGTTCTCGCCTTCCCGCTGCTGCTGACCTTCCTGGAGACCGGACTGGTGCCGCGGCTGCCCACGGCGGTGCTCGTCTGCGCGCTGATGATCCTGGCCTTTCTCAGCCTGGCCTGCGGCATGATCCTCGACTCCGTGGCCCATGGGCGACGGGAAATGAAGCGGCTGCATTACCTCACGCTGCCGGCGCCGGTCCGATGGGACCGTGAAAATGTCGAGGTTTCCAACGCCCCCAAAGTCATGGAATCCGAGCGCCAGCGTGCCGTCTAAGGATTGGCGGCGGGGCGGCGCGCGCCGTATTCTGCGGATTTCTGGCAGTAAATAGAATTTTAGTAAACTATACTTCCATTTTAATGAAGTATTATTGAGATAAAGACATGATGCCTATGCATTATTTATTCGATCCGGCGCGATAAAAGAATTCGGTTTTACCATTTCTTAATGCGCAGGGCGGATTATTCGCCTCGGATATGCGTGCATAGGAGGTCGCAATCATGATCAACACGATCAAGTCTTTTCTGTCTGACGAGTCTGGCGCCACGGCTATCGAGTATGGCCTGATCGCCGCCCTGGTTTCGGTCGCCGCCATCGCGGCCCTCGGTTCCCTGGGTAACTCTCTCGGTACGATGTTCAACAGTGTTGCCGACGAGCTCGGTGACGCCGTGGACGCCACCGGCGAGTAAACCTCTCGGATCGGCGGGCCCCCGGGCCCGCCGTCTCAGAGCCTAGCGATAGGGCCCGGGGCAGCGTCCTCGGGCCCTATTTCGCTTTCAGGCTGGCTGTGCCATTCGCGTGACATTGGGCCAGCCTTTAAGGGTTCAGCCGTAAAGGGCGCGGTGATGGATATCGCGGCAGCAACAGCACAGTTCACCGTTCTGGCCTTCGCCGGTCTGCTCATCGCCGCAGCGGCGAGCGACTGGCGCAGCATGACGGTGCCGAACCACTACAGCCTGGCGCTGGTGGGGCTGTTCCCGTCCTACGCCATCGCCAGCGGCGGCGAAATCGACTGGATGCTCCACCTGGCCTATGCCGGCGGCACCTTCCTGTTCGGCTTCCTGCTGTTCGCACTGCGCTTCTGTGGTGGCGGCGACGTGAAGCTCCTCGCGGCCGTCGCCCTCTGGGCCGGCCCGGCATACTTCGTGCCGCTGGTGTTCTACACGGCGATGTCGGGCGGACTGATGGCCGTCGTTCTGTGGGTCCATCACAAGTTCCAGCGCGCCGGCATCGCGGCCAACTTCCTTTTCGTCAAGAGCGACGAGTCTTTCGCCAAGCAGCCGATGCCCTACGCCCTGGCGATTGCCGCCGGCGGTCTCTTCGTGGCGCTGCAGCTTCTGTCGGGGGGTTGAAGAATGCGCCGCGCCCCGGGCCACACCCCCACCGCTGCCGCCCCTGAGCTTTTCGGGCGTACCGGCACCGGCGCCACGGCCGCCACCGGCGGCGGCGCCTCGGAGGACTGAATAAATGTCTGTCAGAAACATCGCCCTCGTCCTCGCCGCTCTGCTGATCACGGCGGGCACCATCGTGGTGGCGCGCAGCTGGATCGCCAGCCAGCGCGCCCAGCCCGCCGCCATCGCGCAGGTGCAGGCGCCGGAGCCCACCGGAGTCAAGGTTCTGGTCGCCAAGGTGCCGCTGCCGACCGGCGTCTTCCTCCAGGAGGATCAGGTGCGCTGGCAGATCTGGCCGGATGAGGACATCCCCGAGAACTACATGACCGAGGAGAACACCGACCTCGCGAAGGTCAACGGCGCGGTGGTGCGGCGGGGCTTCAGCGCCGGCGAGCCGATCACGCCGACCCGGATCATCCGCCCCGGCGAACGTGGGTTCCTGGCCGCCGTTCTGCGGCCTGGCTTCCGCGCCATCGCCATCCGCGTCAATGCCACCTCCGGCGTCAGCGGCCTGGTATTTCCGGGCGACCGGATTGACATCATCTTGACACATGTCATCTCCGATCGCACCGGCGAGGAGACGGTGGAGCGCCGCGCCAGCGAGACGATCCTGGAGAATGTCCGCGTTCTCGCCATCGACCAGCTGGTCGATGAGGAGAGCTCGCAGCCGACCTACGCCAACAACTTCACCCTCGAGGTGATGCCGAAGCAGGCGGAGATGCTGTCGGTGGTCCGCGAACTGGGCGGACTCTCGGTCTCCCTGCGCAGCCTGGCCAGGGACGATGAGGAACTCGAGCGCCTGGCAACCCAGGACGAGCCCCTGGAGGAGATCGATCCCGAACGCGGCAGCTCCCACACCTGGGACACCGACGTCAGCCGCCTGGTCGGCCTGCGGTCCGGCGGGACCGGCGGCGGTAAGAAGGTTGTTAACATTACGCGTGGTAATGAAGTGCAGGAGCAGCGCTTCTAGATGGGTGTCGTTATGCGGTTGATATCAAGGATTTGGGTCACGGCGGCGGTGCTGCTGGCGGTAACGCTTGGCGCGACCGGCGCCGATGCCGCCCTGCAGGGCCGCGCCATCCCGACCAACGGCGATCCGCTGGCCATCGAGATCGACGAGGGGCAGCTGCTGCGCCTGGACCGGGCCATGTCGTCGGTCTTCATCGCCAACCCGGCGATCGCCGACGTCACCGCGAAGTCCGACCGCCTGCTCTACATCTTCGGGCGCAAGGTGGGGACCACCACGCTCTTCGCCCTGGACACCAACGACAACGTCATCGCCAACGTCACGGTCACGGTGAACCATAGCCTGACGCGCCTGCAGGAGGCATTGAATAGCCTGACCTCCGACGGTTTCGTCACCGCCTCTTCCGTGGACGGTGCCATCGTCCTCAGCGGCGCCGTCGCCTCGGCGACCGACGCCGAGAACGCGCGCCGCCTCGCCGCGCGCTTCATCGGCACCGACGGCGAAGTCATCAATCGCCTGGCGGTCACCGCCGCCAACCAGGTGAACCTGCGGGTGCGCTTCGCCGAGGTGTCGCGGGATATCACCAACCAGTTCGGTTTCAACTGGGACGTCTTCGTTGACAGCGGCTTCCAGTTCGCCCTGTCATCGTTTCCGGCGACCGCCGGCATCAACTCGATCTTTGCCGGCGGTACTGCCGGCGATGCGTCCATCAATGCGCTCATCGACGCCCTGGCCGAGGACGAGTTGGTCACCGTCCTGGCGGAACCCAACCTGACGGCGGTATCCGGCGAGACGGCGAGCTTCCTGGCCGGTGGTGAGTTTCCGATGCCGGTCGCCCAGGACGATAACAAGATCACCGTCGAGTTCAAGCCATTCGGCGTCAGTCTCGCGTTCACGCCGACCCTGGTTGGCCGCAATCGGATATCCATGCGGGTCAGGCCGGAGGTCAGCCAGATTTCCGAGGCCGTGCAGTTCATGTCCGGAGGCATCTCCATCCCCTCGCTTACCGTGCGGCGGGCGGAGACCACGGTCGAACTTGCCTCGGGGCAGAGCTTCGCCATTGCCGGCCTCATTCAGGACCGTACACGCCAGGAGCACAGCCGGATTCCGGGTCTCGGCGATTTGCCGATCCTCGGCGCCCTGTTCCAGAGCGATCGCTTCCAGCGCAACGAGACCGAACTGGTGATCATCGTCACGCCCTACATTGTGCGCCCCGCCGACGCCGAGGATCTGCGGACGCCGCTCGATCCCTACCGGGCGCCACCGATCGCCTCCAACAAGGCCAAGGACGCGCCTGCGCGCACAGTGCCGGTGAACCCGGGTCAGGCGGAAAGCCTCGGGGGCACCTCGGCCAACACCGGCTTCATTCTCGATTAGGGACGAAAGCGATGCTGCGAAGCAAGGCAACTAAGCTGACCGCTGTCCTCGGCCTGGCACTGGCAACCACCGCCTGCGCCGGCGATCCCGAGCGTTCGCCCGAGGCGCAGGCCGTTGCCGACACGGTCAACGTCGTGTTCCACCGGGCGAAGTGGCAGCAGGTGCCGGCAACGCCGGAGAATCATGCCGAGGTGATCGTCTTTGAACAGCGCGTCGCCTTCGCCGGCGAGTCGGCGCTACTCGATCCGGAGGCACGCCGGGCGATCGACCGCCTGCTGGCCGAGGCCAAGCCCGCGCCCGGCAGCCTGATCCGCCTGAGCGTGGCCGGTACCGAGAATGGCACCGCCAACTACGACCGGGTCACCCTGCAGCGCCTGGAAAGCGTGCGTATGGCGCTGTCCAACCGCGGCTACGAGAGCACCCTGGCCGACAGCGAGAGCGCGCGCGTGGCCGCGCTCGACACGGACGAAGTCGGACTTACCGTGACCAGGTACATGGCAGTGCTGCCCGAATGCGATCAGCCCCAGCCGCTGGAGCCCAACCCCCCGCGCCACGAACTCGGATTCGGCTGCGCCACTGCCTACAATCTGGGTGCCATGGTCGCCGATCCGGCGGACCTCGCGCGCGGCCGGACGCTCGATCCCGCCGACGCCGAGCGGGCCAGTCTGACCGTGAATCGCTACCGCATCGACGACCCTCTCATCGATTCCCTCCTGTTGGAGGACACTCGAGAACAGAATCCGGACATCCAATGAGCGTAGCGGATCGCATCCTGGCGCAGCACCCGGCGCAAAGCGTGGCCGCCGAATGCGTCGCCTTCGTCGGCGACAACCAGACGCATTCGGTCGTCGCCGCCGTGCTGCAGGAATACTTCGCCGAACCGCTGGTGCGTGACGGCGGCCCCAATCAGGCGATCGAGTACCTCGGCACCACGACAGCCCCCTCGGTGCTGATCGTCGACGTGTCGGAGGCGGCGTCGCCGCAGACCGCCATGCTGTCGCTCAGCGCGGCCATCCCCGACGAAACCAAGATCATCGGCATCGGCTCGGTGAACGACATCTCGGTCTACCGCGAGATCGTGGATTCCGGCGCCTGCGACTACCTGGTCAAGCCGGTCACCGAGAAGGCGCTCGTGTCGGCGCTTAGCCGCACCGAGGAAACCCACCAGTCGCATGCCGTCGAGGCGGAGCCGGAGCAGAAGGCGAGGATCGCCGTGATCGGCTCGCGCGGCGGCGTCGGCGCCAGCACCCTCGCGGTCAACCTCGCCTGGATCCTGGCCGAGGAACGCAAGTACAAGACGGCGCTGATCGACCTCGATCTCGAGTTCGGTACCATCGCCCTGTCGCTGGATCTCGAGCCGACGCGCGGCCTGCGCGAAGCCCTGGAGAACCCGGCCCGTGTCGACGGTCTCTTTATCGCCAGCGCCACGGCAAAGCTGACGGATCATCTGTCGATCATGGCGACAGAGGAAAACCTCACCGCCGACACCCAGTTCAATCCCAATGCCGTCGACGCACTTTTCGAGGCGCTCGGGCGCACCCATGACACCATCATCGTCGATGTCCCGCGGAGCTCCTACCCGGTGCGCCGCCGCGTGTTCGAGACGGCGACGGAGATCGTCCTGGTCACCGAGCTCAATCTCTCCAGCCTGCGCGACACCCTGCGACTGCTGCGCGGCATCCAGGAGGTGGCGCCGGACACGCCGGTGCGTGTCGTCGCCAACCGCTCAGCCGGGCCGAAGCAGGCGATGCAGCTGAGAGACTTCGAGAAGGCCCTTGAGCATAAGGTCGACCTCGTGCTCCCGGACGAGCCCAAGGTCTTCAATGCCGCTGCCAACAGCGGCAAGCCCCTGGCTCAGTCTCATGCCCGGGCGAAAGTCTGTAAGGTGATGCGGCGCCTGGCCGGCGAGCTGCAGCTTCCCGAGCCGTCCCAGGAGGCCGCTCCTGCCAAGGGCAAGGGCAAACTGAAGAGCAAGAAGCGGCCCGGCACCAAGAAGAAGTCCGGTCTCTTCGGTCTCTTCGGGCGGGGCTGACCGCCGTGGTGGGGGTCCAGAAGAATACGGGCCTGGCCGCGGCCGTCGAACCGGGGATCTCCGACGAGAGCCTCGACGCCTATCGCCGCCAGTTGCAGCCCAAGACGCTGGCACTATTCGGCGACGACGACCTCACCAACATCCCCCGCCCGGAACTGGCGCTGCGGATCGGCAACCTGCTGACTCAGGAGGTCGAGCGCAGCGGCACAAAGCTCGGCCTGCTGCAGCGGCGCAAGCTGGTCGCCAGCCTGATCGACTGGCTGCTGCAATGCAGCGCCATGCAGCCCGACGAGCGCAGCGAGCTGATGCAGACGCCGGACATGCCGGAGGCCAGGCCGGGCTCGGTGACGCCGCCAGAAGGTGGCGCCAAAGGCAAGGCGACATCGCGCTCTCCGGTGGTCGCGGCGGCCAAGAACAAGGTCCATCCCCTGGTGATGGAGCGCCTCGACGTCTCCGCCGCCTCGCAGTTGCCGCGCGACGACCTGACCCGCCAGATCGGCGAGATCGTCCGCGAAATCGTCCTCGATGAGAAGCTCAACCTCAATGCCCCCGAGCAGCAGGCGATCGTCGACATCATGCTCGACGACATGCTTGGGCTCGGACCGCTGGAACCGCTCCTGGCCGACGAGCTGATCACCGACATCATGGTCAACGGACCCAAGCAGGTCTACGTCGAGCGCCGCGGCAAGATCGAGCTGACCGACGTCACCTTCCAGAACGACGAGCATGTGCTCAATATCGCTCGCCGGATCGTCTCCCAGATCGGTCGCCGCGTCGACGAAACGACGCCCTTGGTGGACGCCCGCCTGCTGGACGGCAGCCGCGTCAACATCATCATCCCGCCGCTGGCCATCGACGGTCCGTCCATCTCGATCCGTAAGTTCGCCAAGAAGGGCATCACCCTCGATGTGATGCAGCGCCAGAGCAACCTTTCCGCGGCCATGGCGACGGTGCTGAAGATCGCCGCCCGCAGCCGGTTGAACATCCTGATCTCCGGCGGCACGGGCTCTGGTAAGACGACGCTGCTGAACGCCATGTCGCAACTCATCGATCCCGGCGAGCGCATCGTCACCATCGAGGACGCGGCCGAACTTCAGCTGCAGCAGCCCCACGTGGTGCGGCTGGAGACGCGTCCGCCGAACCTCGAGGGCAGCGGCGAGATCACGATGCGCGATCTGGTGAAGAATACCCTGCGTATGCGCCCGGACCGCATCATCCTCGGTGAGGTGCGCGGCGCCGAAGCTGTCGACATGCTGCAGGCAATGAACACCGGCCATGACGGCTCGCTCGGCACCCTGCACGCCAACCGCCCCCGCGAGGCCCTCACCCGTCTCGAGAACATGATCGGCCTGGCGGGCATCAACCTGCCGGCCAAGGCGGTGCGCACGCAGATCGCCTCTGCCGTCGACATGATCGTGCAGGTCTCGCGCATGCGCGACGGCATGCGCCGGATCACCCATATCGAAGAGATCGTCGGCATGGAAGGCGAGATCATCACCACCCAAAGTCTCTTCAATTATGAGTTCCAGGGCGAGGGCAAGGACGGCCTCCTGCTCGGCAGCTTCAAGTCGTCCGGCCTGCGGCCGCACTTCACGCCCAAGGCGGCCTACTTCAGCCTCGACAAGCCGCTGCTCGAGGCCATGGGATGAACGTCGAGCTGCCGTTCAAGCTGGGCGCGGTTCCCATCGAGTGGCTGCTGATCGCGCTGCCGGCACTGAGCGTACTGACGCTTTTCCTGCTGATTTTCGGCGGCAACAGCGCCGAGAAGCAGACCCGCCGGCGCATCGATCGCATCAGGGAAAGCAATGCGCCGAAGCTCACGCCGCAGCAGATGGTCTCCATCCGCCGAGCCAGTAGCGACAGCGGCAACGCTCTGCTCGACAGCTTGATCCAGCACCTGGTGCCGCGGCCGGAGCTGATCCGGCTTCGCCTCGCCAGTACGGGCCTGCGCCTCTCGCTCGGCAAGTACCTGATGATCTGCCTGCTGCTGGGATTGTGCACCTTCGCGATAATCTTCTATCTCGAAGTCGTGCCGCCGCTGGTGGCTGTTCTGTTCGGCCTCTTTGCGGCAATCATGCTGCCGCATGTGGTGATCGGCTTCCTCGTGGCCCGCCGCCGCACCAAGTTCATCGCCCATTTCCCCGAGGCTATCGACCTGATGGTGCGCGGTTTGCGCTCCGGCCTGCCGATTACCGAGTCTATCCGCACCGCTGGCGCCGAGATCGTCGATCCCGTCGGCATGGAGCTGCGACAGGTTACCGACTCGGTGCGCCTCGGCGCCAAGCTCGAGGAAGCGCTCTGGGAGACTTCCCGTCGGCTCGACATACAGGAGTTCAACTTCTTTACGGTCGCTCTGGCGATCCAGTCGGAGACCGGCGGCAACCTGGCCGAAACTCTCGCCAATCTCTCCGACGTGCTGCGCCGCCGGCGTCAGTTGAAGCTGAAGATCAAGGCGTTGTCGTCGGAAGCCAAGGCCAGTGCCTATATCATCGGTTCCCTGCCCTTCGTCATGGCGCTGCTGATCTTCCTGGTGAACCCGACCTATATTGCCGATCTCTGGATCGATCCCCGTGGCGCCTTCCTGGTGTTCCTCGGGTTCTGCAGTTTCGCGGTCGGCATCGTCGTCATGTACAAGATGGTGAAGTTCGAGATATGACCTTCGACATCCTCATACCCGCCGGCATGTCGGTCGAGGATCTGCTGATCGTCATGTCGGGGCTGTCGGTCCTCGTGAGCCTGGTGGCGGTGTGGTTCGCCTTCCTCCACCGCGACGTCGCGGCACAGCGCGCCCGCCTGATCGCCGAGCAGCGCCGGGACATGCGCGCCACGATGATGGGCCCGCGCCGGCGCGAAGTCCATCAGTCGAGCATGACATTCATGCGCAAGGTGGTGGAAACGCTGCGCCTGCTGCGCAGCGCCCAGGCCAACAAGGTGACGCTGAAGCTGACCACTGCAGGCTGGCGCAACAAAGACGCCGTCGTGCGCTATTTCTTCGCGAAGTTCGCGCTGCCGTTCGTCTTCGGCGGCATCGCCCTGGTCATGCTCTACGTGCTCGACGTCTATCCGATGGAGCCGACCTGGAAGGCCGCCACGGCGCTCGCAGCGACCCTCTTCGGCGCCTACCTGCCGGACATCCTGATTTACAATGCCGCCACCAAGCGGCGCGACGCCATTCGCAAGTGCCTGCCTGACGCGCTGGACCTCATGGTGATCTGCGCCGAGGCCGGCCTCAGCCTGGACGCCACCCTCATGCGGGTGGCCGACGAAATGCAGAAGACCGCGCCGGAGCTCTCCGACGAGTTCAGCCTGACCGGCCTGGAACTCGGGTTCCTGCCGGACCGCCGCACGGCGATGCAGAATCTCGCCAAGCGCACCGACCTCACGGTGCTCCGCGGCATGGTCGGCACACTGCTGCAGGCGGAGCGTTACGGCACGCCGCTGGCGCAGTCGTTGCGGGTGCTCTCCTCCGAGTCCCGCGAGGAGCGCGCCATGAAGGCCGAGGAAAAGGCCGCTCGCCTGCCGGCCCTGCTGACCGTGCCGATGATCGTCTTCATCCTGCCGCCGCTTTTCGTGGTGCTGATCGGGCCCGCGGCCCTGCGCACCATCGACGCCATGAGCAAGATGTAGCCGGCCTCACAGCACCGGGGCGAGCAGCCGCGACAGGCTGACGCCGAAGCGGAACCAGAACGACCGCTCGTCGAGTTCCCCGGCCGCCACCAGGCGGCTGCTGACGAAGTCCTCCTCCAGCATCGCCGCCACCTCCGCCGCGAAGCCGCGGTCCCAGACCACGATCGACAGCTCGAAGTTCAGCCGGAAAGACCGGTTGTCGAGGTTGGCGGTACCGACGGAGGCGATGTCGTCGTCGACCAGCAGCACCTTCTGGTGCAGGAAGCCCGGCTCATAACGGTAAATGGCGATGCCGGCGCGCTCGGCCATCGGATAGTAGCCGAAGGCGGCGAGATGGACGAACAGCTGGTCCGGCTTCTGCGGCAGCAGGATGCGGACGTCGACGCCGCGCAGCCGCGCCAGTTCCAGCGCCGAAACGATCTGCTCATCCGGCACGAAGTAGGGGCTGGCGATCCAGATGCGCCGCCGGGCGCTGCGCAGCGCCTCAAGGAAGAACAGCTCGCAGCTGTCCTGCTGATCGGCCGGGCCCGTCGGGATCGGCAGCACCCGATGCCCCTTCGCTGGCACCGACCGCGGCTCCCAGTTCAGTTCGGGCACCTCGTGGGCGGCCCAGTACCAGTCCTCGACGAAGGACAGCTGGATCGCCTGCACCGCCGGTCCCTCGATCCGCAGGTGGGTATCGCGCCAAGGCCCCATGGCGGCATCGCGGCCCAGGTACTCGTCGCCGAAGTTCAGCCCGCCGACGAAGGCGACGCGGCCGTCGGCCACCAGGATCTTGCGGTGGTTGCGGAAGTTGAGCTGGAAGCGGTTGACCGGCCCCTGGGTGGTGCCGAAGGGGCAGACCGATACGCCGGCCGCCGTGAGTTCGCCGATGAACGCCCGCGGCAGCCCGTAGCTGCCGATCTCGTCGTAGAGGAGATGTACCGGCAGTCCGTCGCCGGCGCGCCGGATCAGCCGCGTCTTCAGATCGCGGCCGAGGTCGTCGTCGCGCAAGATGTAGACCTGCAGCAGCAGGTAGCTCTCGGCCGCCTCGATGGCCGCGAACATGTCGCCGAAGGCCTCCTCGCCGTCCCGCAGCAGATGCACGTCGTTGCCGCCGGAGAACGGCAGGCCCGCCAGATGTTCGAAGACCCGCAGGTGCACGGCCTCGGGCGGCAGCGCCACCTGGTGGCCGCTTTCCAGGCGCCGGCGCAGGTCGGCGGCGAGGTGGTGGATCTTCAGATCGCCGGAGCGCCGCGCCGCCACATAGCCGTGGAACTTGCCGCGCCCGAACACCCAGTAGAGCGGCAGCGCGAGGTAGGGAAAGGTGACCAGCGAGATCGACCAGGCGACGGCGCCCTGGGCGGTGCGCGTGCGCACCGCCGCGTGCAGGGCCGAGGCGATGCCGGACAGGTGGATGAAGCCGGCCAGCAGGCCGAGGCCGAGCCCCAGGTTGTCGGCGATCCACAGGCTCATCGGCGCCGCACGGCTTCCCGCCGGCCGGCGGGCTCAGGCGTCGGCTTCATCGCAGTCCGGAACGGCGAAGTCGCCCAGCAACGCGGCGATCGCGGCCCGCAGGGCGCCGGGATTGACCGGCTTCTGCAGCGCCGGAAAGCCCTGATCGGCAATCTCCCGCAGTTCTTCGTGTCCCTGGTCCGCGGTGACGATCAGCACCGGCACCGCGCGCCCGCAGATCGCCCGCAGGCGCCCGGCCGCCCGCGCGCCGTTGCAGCCCCGCGGCAGCCGGTAGTCGGCGATGATCAGGTCGACGGCCTCCGGCGCGGCGGCGACGATTCCCGCCGCGGCGTCCGAATCGCCCGCGGTGCGGACGGTACAGCCCCAGGACTCCAGGGCCCGCACCATGCCGCGGCGCACCTGCTGGTCGTCGTCGATCACCAGCACCGTGGTGCCGCTCCTCACCCCGGCCCGGGACCGGTCGTCGCCGCCCCTGGCCGGCCGTTCGGCCGCCGCGCCGGCGATGTCAAGTTCGACGCCGAACATGCTGCCCTTGCCGCGCACCGAATGCAGCAGAATCTCGTGCCCGAGGATGTTTGCCAGGCGCCGCACGATCGACAGGCCGAGGCCGACGCCACGGCGGCGCTCCCGGGCCGCGTTGTCGAGCTGCTGGAACTCCTCGAAGATGCGCTCGCGCTCGCCTTCGGGAATGCCCGGTCCGGTATCCCAGACCTCGATGCGCAGCTTGCCGCCGCGGCGGCGGCAACCGAGCAGGATGCGCCCGCTCGCCGTGTAGCGGACCGCGTTGGAAAGCAGGTTGCCGAGGATGCGCTCCAGGAGGTTGGGATCGCTGTGGATCACCTGGCTCGACGGCACCATGGTGATCGCGAGGCCACGCTCGCGCGCCTGCGAGCCGTAGACCCGGACCATGCGGTCGAGAAGCTGCTGCACCGGAAACTCCACGGCGCTGGCCCCGAAATTCCCGCTCTCGAGCTGCGACACGTCGAGCAGGGCGTTGAGCAGCCGGCCGGCCGCGTTGGACGCCTCGCGCAGGTCGCCGACAATGCTGTGCGCTTCCTCGTCCTCGACCGTGGCCTCGAGCGCGGCGACGAAGAGTTCGATGGCGTGCAGCGGCTGGCGCAGGTCGTGGCTGGCGGCGGCCAGGAAGCGCGTCTTGGCGCGGTCGGCCTGCTCGGCCCGCTCGCGCGCCGCCTTCAGCTCGGTGATGTCCGTCGAGACGCTGGCGATGCCGCCGTCGTGGGTGCGGCGGTCGGTCATCAGGAACGAGCGGCCGTCGCGCCAGGTCAGTTCGAACCAGCCCTGGGCGGCGCGGTGGGCGGCGACGCGGCGGCGCACCCAGGCCTCGCGGTCGTCGTCGGTCTCGAGGCCGCTGATGCAGTCGTTGTAGGCATTGCCCCTGGCGATCTCCTCGAAGGTGGCGCCCGGGTAGATGAAGAGCCCGTTGCCGAACGCCCGGCCGCGGTAGATCTGGTTGCAGAGCACCAGGCGGTCCTCCGCGTCGAAAAGCGCGAAACCGCCGGAGATGCTCTCGATGGCATCGATGAGCCGCTCCTCGGCCGCCTCGGCGCGCTGGCGCGCCCGGATCTCGGCGGTCTCGTCCTCGGCCATGCCCCGGTAGCCGCGGAACCGGCCGCTGCGGTCGTAGTAGGGCTTGCCGTTGAGGCGCCAGTAGAAGCGTTCTCCTTCCGGGCTGGCGTAGGCGAGCCGCAGGTCTTTGATCGGCCGCCGCGCCTGCAGGTCACGCTGCAGCGTCTGCCAGTAGTGGTCCGCCTCGATGTCGACGTCGAAGAGTTCCCAGAGCGTGCGCCCGGTCGCCTCGCCGGCCGTCGGCCGCGACCGTCCCTCGACCTTCTGGACGTCGAGGAACGACGACAGCCGCAGGGACTCGTCCATCTCCCAGAAACCGCCGGGACCGGACTGGGCGAGGTCCTTGAAGCGCTGCTCGCTCTCTTTCAGAGCCTCCTCGGCCGCCACCTCGTCGGTGACGTCGAACCGAATGCCGATGAAGCCACCGGCCTCCAGCGGATGGTTGCGCGCCTCGATCCACCTGCCTTCGCTGGTGCGGGTGCGGAACGAGGCATGCGTCGGAAAGGGGTCGGATGGCGGGCGGCTGCGGATCGACTCTTCGTCGGCGGCGAGGACGGTGAACTGGTCGCGCTCGAATGCCAGCCGCATCAGGTCCGAATAGTGCGCGCCGACCTTCAGATCACTGGCCAGCTTCGGATAGAGTTCGCGGTACTTGGCGTTGCAGAGCACCAGGCGGCCCTCGTTGTCGAACCAGACGAAGCCGTCGGTCATGCTTTCGATGGCTTCCGAGAGCGGCGCCCGCGACCGGGCCGCCTCCTGTTCGCTGCGCAGCAGTGCCTGCTCGGCCGCCTTGCGATCGGTCACGTCGGTGCTGATGGCGCCGATGCCGAGCAGTTCGCCGTTCGGATCGATCAGCGGGAAGCGGACGGCGATGACGTCCATGGTGCCCACGCCGAGCGGAATGCGCTCTTCGTGGACGCGGGCCTGCCGCGTTTCCAGGACCTCGAGGTCGGCGGCCCGGGCGCGCTCGGCCCAGCCGTCGTCGAGGCCCAGGTCGGCCGGCCGCTTGCCCCTCGCCTGTTCGTCGGTGATCCCGTAGATCGCCTCGAAGCGCCGGCTGACCCGCAGGTAGCGGCCGTCGGCGTCCTTCAGGCAGATGTCGACCGGCGCGTGGTCGAAGATCGCCGCCAGGCGCCCTTCGCTGGCGTGCAGGGCGCGGCGCAGTTCCTCTTCTTCCGACCGCGGCGTGATCGTCAGGCTCCAGGCCCGTCCGCCGCCGCTGGGCGAGTCGAGCGGCATCCATTGGCAGGTCACGACCCTGCTGGCGCCGCCTGCGTCTCTGATGCTCAGGGTTTCGGCGAAGCCGCGGCCGGCCGCGAAGCTGTCGCGCAGGCGGCGTTCCTGCAGGGGCCCACGCGCCTCCGCCGCCAGGTCGCCGGCCCCGCAGGGTCGCCTTGCCGTGGGCCGCAGCCCCGTCAGCGCCTCGAAGGCCCGGTTGCCGCGCACCAGATCGGGTTCGGCCGCGCCGTCGCGGCGCACCGCCAGCGCCACCGCCACCGGCAGGCTGTCCAGAGCCGCGCCAGCCATACCGGCGAACCCGACCTCCTCCCAGGCTTCTTCGACGGGCGCTATCTGGCCCAGCGGCGTCGCATTGTCCATTCAGTCACTCAGTCAGCCTGTCCGCATCGACTCTATCGCCGTTTGCCGGCGGCCTGGTAAGGAACAATTAACCATACACTACTATGGGACGACCAAATGACCCTTAACGAAAGCTAAAGGGGTCATGTCCTAGCCTGGGGGCAGTCGAAAGCTATCAAGAGCGGAGCATCCTGCCGTGCCCAAGTACGACGTGAAGCTTCAACTGGACGACGAAGAGCACCAGATCCATCTGGAGATCTACCAGCAGGTCATCTCGGCGCACGAGCAGACCGAGGAGGAGGTCGTCCACAGGGCCAAGCAGCAGTTCCGGCACTGGGCCGAGGGCCGCGGCCCGGAGTGGAAGCTCGTCGCCCTGCGCCTGCCCTTCGCCGCCGTGACCGACAGCGAAATCCGCGTCACCCACTGATCCCGTCCGGCCCGGCGCCCGGCCGTCACCGCACCACGACGAAGCAGGCCTGGCCCTCGCTGATCAGGGCATCGCAGGCCGCCGCCGCGCCATCCTCGCTGCCGAAGGCGCCGGCCTGCACCCGGTAGAACACCCCGCGCTCGCCGAGCTTGGCTTCATCCACCACCAGCCGTAGCGGCTTCAGCACCTGGGGATAGCGCGCCTGCAGGCGCTGCCACTCGTTTACCACGCGCGCCTCGTCCGGCACCGCCGAGACCTGCACCAGGATCGTTCCCGTCGGTGCATCCCAGGCCTCTGCGGCGAAGCTGGCCGCGGCGACCCGGGCCGCCGTCCCGGCCTCCGGGTCGCTGTCCGCGGGTGTCTCCACCGGCGGCGCGGCCACCGCCTGTTCTGCCGGCGGGTCGTCCCCGGCGGCAGCCTCGGCCGGCACCGCCGCTTCGGCCTCGGAGGGCAGCGGCGGGAACTTCGGCGGCGGGGGCAGCCGCGACTGCCGCTGCTGCGGCGGCGGCGCGGCGGCGGGGTCGTCGACCGCGGTGGCCCCAGGGGCGGACCCAGGGGCGGACCCAGGGGCGGACCCGGGAGCGGACCCAGGGCCGTTGTCGGCCGGCAGGGCCTCGGCGCGGACCTCCTCTACCGGAACCGCGGCCACCTGGGGCGGCGGCGGCAGCCCGGCGGCGGCGGCCCGCTCACGCGCGCGCTGCCGCGTCAGTTCGGCCGCCGACAGCTGCCGCTCTTCTTCCTTGAAGGCGGACTCGAAGGTCAGGCGCTGCTCGCTGTAGTCGGCCCCTTGGTCGCTCGCCAGCAGACCCTCGGCCAGCTGCCGGCGGTCGACCGACGGCGGCCCGCCGTCCAGGTTGAGGTCGCGCGACCAGGGCTGCGGCTCCGTCGGCTGAACCGGCGGTTCCGGCGTGTTGGCCGCCTGCGGGACCAGCGGCGGATCGGACTCCGTCGGCGGCCCTACCTCGATGGCGCAGCCGGCCAGCGCCAGGCAAGCCAGGGCGACCAGGCCGGTGGCGCGGCCGCCGGCGACCCGGCACCTACCTCGGCGCGGTCGCAGCAAACGCCCGCTGGCCCCTGATATGGTTAATGAATTTGCCCGTCCCATGGCATCGAAGGTACGACCGCAGGCGCGCGGCGGCAAGTGCCGCAATCAGGCCGGGGGCCGGCGCGAAAGCGGTAGGCTTCGCCTCCTACTCCGCCGCCGGCGACGCCGGCTCGTCGGCCATGACGATCACCGGCTTCATCTGCCGCAGTTCCTCCATCGACAGATGGCAGGCGATGCGGTGCCCGGGGGTCGGCTCCACCACCGGCGGCACCTCGGTCTCGCAGATATCACCGATCTTGCGCGGGCAGCGGGTGTTGAACACGCAGCCGCTCGGCGGATTGGTGACCGACGGCAGGTTGCCTTCCAGGATGATGCGCGTGCGCTGCACCGAGGTATCGGCGATCGGCACCGCCGAGAGCAGCGCCTCGGTATAGGGATGGTAGGGCGGCGCGAAGACCTCGTCGGTGGTGCCCTGCTCGACGATGCGGCCGAGATACATGACCACCACCCGGTCGGCCAGGTAGCGCACCAGGCTGAGATCGTGGCTGATGAAGATCAGGGTGGTGCGGTAGGTCTTCTGGATGTCCATCAGCAGCCCGGTGACCGCCGCCTGCACCGACACGTCGAGGGCGGAAACCGGCTCGTCGGCCACCACGGTGCTCGGATTGCCGGCAAAGGCGCGGGCGATGCCGACGCGCTGCTTCTGGCCGCCGGAGAGCTGGCGCGGCCGGCGCCGCGCGAACTCGCGCGGCAGCTTCACCAGGTCGAGCAGTTCCATGACCCGCTGCTCGATGCGGTCGGCATCGCTCTCGACACCGAATTTGCGGATGACGCGGGCCAGCTGGGCACCGACGCTGTGGCTGGGATTCAGCGTGTCGAAGGGATTCTGGAACACCATCTGCATGGCGCCGATCTGCTCGGGGCGGCGTTTCTGCACTTCTTCCTGGGAAATGTCCTTGCCGTTGAACATGACCTCGCCGTCGGTCGCGGTCTCCAGGCCCATCAGCACCTTGGCGAAGGTCGACTTGCCGCAGCCCGACTCGCCGACGATGGCCACCGTCTCGCAGGAGCGCGCCTCCAGTGAGATGCTCTCGTTGGCCTTGACGTGGCGCACCCGCTTGCCGCGGATCATGGCGACGATCGAGTTGTCGGTGATCTCGTAGTACTTGCGCATGTTTTTCAGGGACAGCACCACCTCGCCGGCCTGCATCTCCCCGGCGCCCACGCCCACGGGCTTGTAGGTCGACCAGTCGATGTCCTGCCAGCGCCGGCAGCGCACGTCGTGGCCGGGCTGGTTCGGCACCTGCGTCATGCGCAGGTCGGGCTGATCGCAAAGGCCCTTTTCGAAGAAATCGCAGCGCGGCGCGAAGTAGCAGCCCGTCGGGCGCTGGTGCGGCAGCGGCAGTTGGCCGCGGATCGGAACCAGGGGGCGCGCCGTCTTGTCGGCGCCCGGCAGCGGGATGCAGCCGAACAGGCCCTTGGTGTAGGGGTGGCGCATCTGGTCGAAGACTTCCTCGACCGTGCCGCTCTCCACCACGACGCCGGAGTACATCACGTTGACCCGCTGGCAGGTCTCCAGGATGAGTCCCAGGTTGTGGGAGATATAGACCATCGAGGTGTTGAACTTCTCGGCGATCTGTCCGATCAGCTCGATGATGCCGGCCTCGACGGTGACGTCGAGCGCGGTGGTCGGCTCGTCGAGCAGCAGCAGCGAGGGGTTCGACAGCAGTGCCATGGCGATCACCACGCGCTGCTGCTGGCCGCCGGAGATCTGGTGCGGATAGACCGACATGATGCGTTCCGGGTCGGGCAGGTTGACATCGGAAAGGATCTGCCGGGCACGGTCGTAAGCCTCTTTCTCGCTGACCTTCTCGTGGCAGAGCGGCACCTCCATCAACTGCCGGCCGAGGGTCATCGAGGGGTTCAGCGAGGCCATCGGCTCCTGGTAGACCATGGCGATCTCGTTGCCGCGCAACTGGCGCAGTTCCTCGTCGCTCATGGTCGCCATGTCGCGGCCCTTGTAGAGCACCTGCCCGCCGACGATGGCTCCGTTGTTGCCGAGGTAGCGCATGATCGCCATGGCCACAGTCGACTTGCCGCAACCGGACTCGCCGACCAAGCCGATGCTGCCACCCTGATTCAAGGTCATGTTGAAGTCGATCACCGCCGGGATTTCGCCGGCGCGGGTGAAGTAGGAGATGCAGAGACCCCTGCACTCCAGGATGGGCCCGTCGTAGGCTTGGCCGTTGCCGCTCATCGCCCCATCCCCCTCAGTCGCGCATCGAGACTTCGCGCAGGCCGTCGGCCAGCAGGTTGAACCCGAGCACCAGCGACGAGATCGCGATGCAGGGGAAGATCGCCATGTGCGGCATGAAGAGCGAGAACTGGCGAGTCTCGGAGACCATGCCGCCCCAGTCCGGATCGGGCGGCGGCAGGCCGAGGCCGAGGAAGCCCAGGGTACCGATGGTGATCACCACATAGCCGAGCCGCAGGCAGGAATCGACGATCAGCGGCCCGCGCGCGTTGGGCAGGATCTCCATCAGCATGATGCGCCAGGGCGACTCCCCGCGGGTTTCCGCCGCGAAGACGTATTCGCGGTTGCGCAGGTCGAGCACCAGGCCGCGCACGATGCGCATGATGCCCGGCGCCGAGGCGAAGGTCACCGCGATGACGATGTTGGTGCCGGAGGCGCCGATGGTGGCGATGATGATGATGTAGAGCACCAGCACCGGAAAGGAGAGGATCACGTTGGCGATGAAGGACAGCACGTCGTCGGTGATGCCGCGCCGATAGCCCGCCGCCAGTCCCATGGGGATGCCGACGAGGTAGGCGCAGAAGGTCGCCAGCGGCGCATAGAGCAGCACCTGGCCCGACCCATAGATGATACGCGAGAGGATGTCGCGGCCGAGATGATCGGTGCCGAGCCAGAACACGCCGCCGGTCGGCGACTCCGTCCCCGGAGTCACCATGGGCATGATCGGCTGGTTCGGCGGGAACGGCGCGAGCAGCGGCGCCAGGATCGCCACCAGCACCCAGAACGCGACAATGGCGAGGCCGATCGTCCCGACGGCGCTTTCCCGGATCAGCGCAAAACCCTTGACGAGCCGCAGCAGGGAGGATTCTCGGCGCGGCACGCTGGCTGCTTGGTCAGTCATCGCACCCCTCCCAGTACCCACTATCAGGATTAGATGCGTCATGAGACGGCCGGGGACGTCCCGTGGCTAGGAGCGCCGGCGACGGCGATGTGGACCATCGGCAAGCCGGCGCGACGACGTCCACGGGTCGCCCCCGGCCGCCCGAAGGGTCGCTTTTCGCTCCGCATCCGGGGCGTCGCCGCGCTTGCCCGATGCACCACATCGCGCGGCGCGCGGCTCCTACCGGATGCGGTCGAAAAGACGATCTCATGATGCATCTAATCCTGATAGTGGGTACTAGCTAAAGCGGATCCGCGGGTTGAGATAGGTATAGCCGATGTCGGCCAGGGTCTGAGTCATCACGGCGACGAAAACCGCCACCATGGCGCAGGCCTCGATCAGATAGATGTCCTGGTTCAGCGAGGCCTCGTAGAGCAGCGCGCCGAAGCCTTTGTAGCCGAAGGCCACCTCGACGACGATGACGCCCGACAGCAGCCAGTTGATCTGCAGCATGATCACCGTGAAGGGCGCGATCAGCGCATTGCGCATGGCATGTCGCCGGATCACCTGGCCGTAGGGCAATCCCTTGAGCACGGCGGTGCGGATGTAGTGCGTGGTCATGACCTCGGCCATGGAGGCGCGGGTCATGCGGGCGATGTATCCCCAGTCGTAGATCACCAGCACCATCACCGGCAGGACGAGCTGCATCAGGTCGAAGCCGTCGGCCATGCCGCTGGTCCCCGGCAGCCAGCCAAGCTGGAAGACGAAGATGCTGATCAGGAAAGTGGCGCTGGCGAATTCCGGCACCGAGGTGGTGAGGATCGCCGAAACCGACACGCCGCGGTCGCGCGGGCCGCCCTCGCGCATGCCGGCGATGACGCCGAGGGTCAGGCCGATGATCGAAGCGATAAGCAGGGCGATGCCGCCGAGAATGCCGGTATTGGCCAGCCGCGGCCACAGCACCTCGGAAACCGGCACCTTGAAGCGCACCGACTGGCCGAAGTCGCCGGTGACGAAGTTGCCGAGCCAGCGCAGGTAGCGCAGGATCGCGGGGTCGAAGTAGCCGTTGCGCTCCAGCCAGAGATTGCGCTGTTCCATCGAGGTATAGGGCCCGAGCACCTTGATGGCGACGGACTCGACATTGATCTCGAGCAACAGGAACACCAGGATCGACACCACGACCATGGTCAGGACCATGGTACCGAAGCGACGAAGCATGAAAATCAGCATCGTGACCTAGCCTTCCCGTCCCCGCTTGTTTTCGCGCGGTGTTTTCTTTGCCCCCGGTCGTCCGCAAGGACGCTGCCGGCTCCGGCCCGCGGCCGGCCGCCGGTCACTGAAAACCGCGGGGGCCGCGATGCCATGCACCGCAGCCCCCGCGCATTCGCTCACGCCAGCCAGACGCCGTTGAACTGGTGGTAGCGTGTCGGGTGGGCCGAGTAGCCCATGACCTTGCTGTTGGTCGCCGTGAACACGGAGCGGAAGAAAGGCTGCACCATGATGGCGTCGTCCTGCAGGATCTTCTCCACCTTGGCCATGACCTTGCGGCGTTCCTCGACGTCGAGAATCGCCTCCGCTTCGTCCAGCGCCTTGTCGAACTCCGGATTGTTGTAGCCGGACTCGTTCCACGGCACGCCGGCGCGATAGGCGAGGCTGAGCACCATGGTGCCGAGCGGCCGGTGGGTCCAGGAGGTCAGGCTGAAGGGCGCCTTGTCCCAGACTTCCCAGTATTGCGCCGACGGCATCACGTTGATGGTGATGTCGATGCCGGCCGCGGCGACCTGCTCTTTCAGGATCTGCACCGAGTCCTGCTCCCACGAGCCTTCGGTGTTGCCGACGTTGCAGGTGACCTCGATGCCGTTCGGGAAGCCGGCCTCGGCCAGCAACGCCTTGGCGGCCTCGATGTCGCGCTGCAGCGGTTCCAGCTTGGCATACTCAGGATGGACCTCGCCGACGTGGTGGTTCTCGCCGACCGCACCCATGCCGCGGTGCGCCAGCCGCAGGTTCTCCGCGTTGTCGGCCGCCAGCACCATGGCCTGGCGGACCTTCAGGTTGTCGAAGGGCGCGTGGTTGACGTTCATGCGAATGACGCCGGTCTGCGCCGTCACCGCCTGAGAGATCACCACGTTGGGGATGCGCTCGGCGATCTCCAGCGTCGGGATGCCGAGGCGGTAGATGGCGTCGACCTGGCCGGAGGCCAGCGCCGCGATCGCCGCCGAGTCATCCTCGCCGGTATCGATGTAGCGGATCTCGTCGAGGTAGACCTCGCCGCCCCAGTAGGCATCGCTGCGGCGGCGCAGGGTGCAGCGTTCGCCCACGTTGAACTCCGCCAATTCGTAGGGACCGGTGCCGATCGGGTTCTTGGAGAAGTCGCCGCCGTCCGCCTCGAAGTTCCGGTGCACGATCGCCGTCGGATAGTTGTAGAGGTTCTCCGGCATCGACAGCACCGGCGAATTGAGGTGCAGGCGCACCGTGTGGTCGTCGACCTTCTCGACCGCGCCATCGGACATCTTGGTGCTGTCGCCGACGGTTTCGGTCATCGCCGAGAACAGGCCGATGTTCGACGAGCCGGTGGCCGGGTTCAGCCAGCGGGTGAAGTTGAACACCACGTCGTCGGCGTTGAAGTCGTCGCCGTTGCTCCACTTCACGCCCTGGCGCAGCCTGAACGTCCAGGTCTTGAGATCGTCGGAGGCCTCCCAGCTCTCGGCCAGGTAGGGGCGCGTCACGTTGTCGGGCCCGGTGATCGTCATGTATTCGATGATGTGGCGCGTCTGGTTGGACTTCTGCGTCCAGTCGAAGGTGGCCGGATCGACCATCTCCTGTACCTGCATGGCGACGCGCAGGCTGCCGCCCATCTTCGGGGTCTGCGCGGCGGCTTCCTTCACCAGGCCGCCGCCGAGGGGATCGCCCGCGAAGGCATAGGCCGAAGCGGCGGATACGCCGAGGAACGCGGCGAGCCGCACGAACTCGCGGCGGCCCATCTTGCCGTCCTCGTACTGGGCGCAGAGTTCCTCTACGCCCGGATGCAACGGCTTGCCGTTGATGGTTTCCAGATCTCTTTCTTTCGACATCGGTCTTAGTCTCCCTGTGAGCTTACCTGTCGCTGCGCTCCGCCGGCTTGCCGCCGGTCACGCAGCTTTGTGGATTTGGTTGCGGTACCTTCGTTTCAGCCGCCCCCGCTCCGGCGGGACTCCGGCCATACGGGACGCAAGGGCACGCGCTGCAATTTTCCTGAACGCCGGAATATCCAGCAGAACTTCCCGATCACCGCCGGGACTCACGGCCGTCGGCCGGCCAGCCGGTCGCGCGCAGGCCCCTCCTGCCGCCACGGCCCTGACCTCAGATACGCCGGCGGTCACCCGCTCTTCTCCGGCTTTCCCTGTTCTTCAAACGCCTCTCCGCCTTTCCGCCCGCCCCCATATTGCTGCGATGCGGTGGCTTATTTTGTTTCTTTTCAAAGACAAGCCTAGCAAACTTTATCCCTGCCTAAAACCCGCGAGTTGCGGCGGTGCGACGGCGAGTGTGCCAGAAGCGACCCGATACAATTCAGTTTCCGGCCCGCCGCCGCCCTATTCCGCCGCTTCCGTCTCGATCGACACCTCGCTTTGCAGGGTGCGGTGGACCGGGCATTTGTCGGCGATTTCCATGAGTCGCGCGCGCTGTTCGGGGGTCAGGTCGCCGGTGATCTGGATGCGGCGGCGGATGCGATCCACCTTCCCTTCCTTGGTCTCGCAGTCGGCGCAATCCTTCGCATGAATCTTGTCGTGCGACAGCGTGACCCGGGTGCGCTCCAGCGCCAGCCCCTTGCGCTCGGCATAGAGCCGCAGCGTCATCGAGGTGCAGGCGCCGAGCCCCGCCAGCAGGAAGTCATAAGGCGACGGGCCGCTGTCGAGGCCGCCCATCGCCTCCGGCTCGTCGGCGCTAAGAAGGTGACGGCCGGCGGCGATGAGCTGGGTGAACTTGCCGGCGCCGGTTTCCTCGACGACCACCTCGCCGTCGGCGGCCCGCGGCGCCGAGGCTTCCTCCGCCTGCGCAGCCTCGCCGAGGTAGCGCCCGGCCCAGGCCGCCAGCACCTCGGCCACGTAGACCGCATCGGCGCGGCGGCTCAGCAGGTGGTCGGCGTTGTCGAGCGAGACGAAGCTCTTCGGATGTTTGGCGGCGAGGAAGATGCGGCTGGCGTTGTCGATGCCGACGATCTCGTCGCGCGGCGCGTGGAACACCATCAGCGCCTTGCGCAGCCCGGCGATGGCGTCTTCCAGGCGATGCGCCTCGATGTCTTCCAGGAACTGCTTCTTGATGCGGAAGGGACGGCCGACCAGCAGCACCTCCGCCTCGCCGGCCGCCTCGATCTCCGGGCGTGCCTCGGTGAAGTGCGCGGCGACGTGGGCGGGGTCGGCCGGGGCGGCGATGGTGGCCACCGCTTTCGCCTCCGGCACGCGCGCCGCCGCCGCCAGCACCGCCGCGCCGCCCAGGCTGTGGCCGACCAGCAGCGCCGGCGCCTGGTGGCGCTCGCGCAGGAAGTCGGCCGCCAGGACCAGGTCCTCGATGTTGGAGGAGAAGTTGGTGTTGGCGAAGTCGCCCTCGCTGGCGCCGAGGCCGGTGAAGTCGAAGCGCAGCACGGCGATGCCGCGCTCGGCCAGGCCGTGGGCGATGCGGGCCGCGGCGAAGATGTCCTTGTTGCAGGTGAAGCAGTGGGCGAACAGCGCGTAGGCGCGCGGCCGCCCCGCCGGCAGGTCGAGGCGCGCCGCCAATGTCGCGCCGTCGGACCCGGCGAAGGTCACCTTCTCGCTCTTCACGGTCATCGCTCGCTCCCTCTCGCGCGGTTGGTCGCCGGATCGCAGCACGGCCGGCCCCCTGCGGGCAAGGGCCGCGGCGCCTGGACGGTTCTCTCCGCGCCCGGAACGCCCTAAGGTGCGCCGCGAAGCGCCCCGCATCCCAACCACAGGCCCAAGCCGCAGGAGAACACAGTCCCCGTGTCCGCCCCTTCCCCCAAGCAAGACCCGCGCGTCGAGATCCTCGAGAAGACCACGCCCTTCAAGGGCTACTTCCAGGTCGACCTCTACCGCCTGCGCCACCGCAAGTTCGACGGCGGCTGGACCGAGCCGATGACGCGGGAGGTCTTCGAGCGCGGCCACGCCGCCGCCGTGCTGCCCTACGATCCGGACCTCGACCGGGTGGTGCTGATCGAGCAGTTCCGCCCCGGCGCCTACGCCGCCGGCCTCGAGCCCTGGCTGATCGAGGTCGTCGCCGGCATCATCGAGGACGGCGAGACGCCGGAAGAGGTCGTCCGCCGCGAGGCCGTGGAGGAAGCCGGCTGCGCGGTGACGGCGCTGCACCCCATCGGCCGCTACCTGGCGTCGCCCGGCGGCTGCTCGGAGACCCAGACCCTCTTCTGCGGGCGCGTCGACAGCCGCGGCGCCGGCGGCGTGCACGGCCTCGACCACGAGCACGAGGACATCCGCGTGCTGGCGGTTTCGCGCCAGGAAGCCCTCGACCGCCTGGCCGCCGGCGCGGTCGGCAACCTCACCGCCGCGGTGGCGCTGCAGTGGCTGGCCTTGAATTACCAGGAATTGATGCGTATTTGGAAGTGAACTACACCACGGACCTGGGGATTGCCGGGGCCGGACCTTGAACCCTCTTGGCCGGGGCGGCTACTCTCGCCGGCCGGGCGCCGCGCCATCCGGGGCGGACGCTTTGCACCTAGGAAGAAGAAGAAATGGACGTCTGCGACGGTTTTGTCGGCGCGATCGGCAATACCCCCCTGATCCGCCTGCGCAAGCTCTCCGAGGAGACCGGCTGCGAGATCCTCGGCAAGGCGGAGTTCCAGAACCCCGGCGGCTCGGTGAAGGACCGCGCCGCCTGGGCCATCATCAAGGACGCCGAGGAGCGCGGCGCGCTCCGGCCCGGCGGCATCATCGTCGAGGGCACCGCCGGCAACACCGGCATCGGCCTGGCGCTGGTGGCGCGGGCGCGCGGCTACCGCACCGTCATCGTCATCCCCGACACCCAGAGCCAGGAGAAGAAGGACCTGCTGCGCATCTCCGGCGCCGAGCTGCGCGAGGTCCCGGCGGTGCCCTACAAGGACCCCGACAACTACGTCCACGTCTCCGAGCGGCTGGCCCAGGAACTGAACGAGAGCCACCCGCAGGGCGCCATCTGGGCGCGGCAGTTCGACAACGTCGCCAACCGCCGCGGCCACTACGAGACCACCGGCCCGGAGATCTGGCGCCAGACCGACGGCAAGGTCGACGCCTTCGTCTGCGCCGTCGGCACCGGCGGCACCCTGGCCGGCGTCGCCCAGGCCCTGAAGGAGCGCAACAAGGACGTCGTCATCGGCCTCGCCGACCCCATGGGCGCGGCGCTCTACAGCTTCTATACCTGCGGCGAACTGAAGGCCGAGGGCAGCTCGATCAGCGAGGGCATCGGCCAGGGCCGCATCACCGCCAACCTCGAGGGCCTGACCGTCGACGCCCCGTTCCAGATCCCCGACGAGGAGGCCGTGCCGCTGGTCTTCGACCTGCTGGAGCGCGAAGGCCTCTGCCTCGGCGCCTCCAGCGGCGTCAACGTGGCCGGCGCCCTGCGCCTCGCCAGGGAGCTCGGCCCGGGCCATACCATCGTAACCATTCTCTGCGACAACGGCATGCGCTACCAGAGCAAGCTGTTCAATCCCGCCTTCCTGCGCGAAAAAGGGCTGCCGGTGCCCGACTGGCTCGACTGGAAGCGATAGCCGAGAGAGAAAGCGAGACCATGGAACTGCTGTTCAGGGAGGATCCCTACCTCAAGAGCTGCGCGGCGACGGTGACCGCGGCCGGCCCCGAGGGCCTGCGCCTCGACCGCACCGTGTTCTACCCCATGGGCGGCGGCCAGCCCGGCGACAGCGGCTGGCTCACCCTGCCCGACGGCGGCCGCCTCAGGGTCGTCGACGCGGTGAAGGGCAGCGACCACGAGGACGTCGTCCACGTCCTCGAGGAAGGCGCCGCCGCCCCGGCGCCCGGCACCCAAGTCACCGCCGAGATCGACTGGGAGCGCCGCCACCGCCACATGCGCATGCACAGCTGCCTGCACCTGCTCTGCGCGGTGGTGACCGGCGACGTCACCGGCGGCCAGATCGGCGCCGACAAGGGGCGCCTCGACTTCAACCTGCCGGACACCCAGCTCGACAAGGACGCCATCACCGCCGAGCTCAACCGCCTGGTCGCCGAGGACCATCCGGTGCGGCCGCGCTGGATCGAGGAGAGCGAGCTGGCCGCCCAGCCGGAACTGGTGCGCACCATGTCGGTGAAGCCGCCCAGCGGCGGCGGCCGGGTGCGGCTGCTCGACATCGCCGGCGTCGACCTGCAGCCCTGCGGCGGCACCCACGTCGCCCGCACCGGCGAGATCGGCCGCGTGCGCGTCGGCAAGATCGAGAACAAGGGCCGGCAGAACCGCCGCATCAACATCCTGTTCGACGAATAACAAGCATCCCGGCGGCGCGTCACCGCCGGACCCGCGGGAGGAAACGAACACCGTCATGGCCGACTTCAAGCGCGACGCCCTGGTCTCCACCGACTGGCTGGCCGACAACCTCGGCGCCCCGGATCTGCGCGTGGTGGACGCCAGCTACTACCTGCCGGGCGAGGGCCTCGACCCGCGCCACGAGTTCGAGGCGCAGCACATCCCCGGCGCCGTGTTCTTCGACATCGACGCCATCAAGGATCCCGCCAGCGACCTGCCGCACATGCTGCCGCCGCCGCACATCTTCTCCTCCAAGGTGCGCAAGCTCGGCCTCGGCGACGGCCTGCGCCTGGTGATCTACGACCAGCGCGGCATCTTCAGCGCGCCGCGGGTCTGGTGGACCTTCCGCTTCTTCGGCCACGACGAGGTGGCGGTGCTCGACGGCGGGCTGCCCAAGTGGCTCGACGAGGGCCGCCCGGTCGAGGACGGCGAAGCGCGCGCCGAGGAGCGCCACTTCACCCCGCGCATGAACTCCTTCCTGCTGCGCGACCGCGACCAGATGCTCGCCAACCTTTCCGGCGGCGGCGACCAGGTGCTCGACGCGCGCAGCCGGGCCCGCTTCGCGGGCGGCGCGCCGGAGCCGCGCGAGGGCCTGCGCGCCGGCCACATCCCCGGCAGCCGCAACCTGCCCTTCACGGAAATCGTCGACCCGCAGCGCCAGACCCTGCTGGACCCCGCCGCCTTGAAGGAGCGCTTCGCTGCCGCCGGCATCGACCTGCGGCGCCCGGTGGTCACCACCTGCGGCTCCGGCGTCACCGCGGCGGTGCTCGCCCTCGGCCTGCACCGCATTGGCCAGCGCGAGGCCGCGGTCTACGACGGCTCCTGGTCGGAATGGGGGCAGCCCGGCGACACCCCGGTGGAGACCGGCGCGGCCGGGTCCGGACAGGACTGACCGGTGGTGGAACTGCGGCCCTACCGCGACGACGACTTCGCCGGCTGCGCCGCGCTGTGGCGGCGCTGCGGCCTGGCGACCTGGTACAACGACCCGGCCCGCGACATCGCGCTGTGGCGGCGCAGCCCCGCTGCCGAGATCTTCGTCGCCGAGGCGGCCGGCGGCATCGCCGGCACCGTCTGCTGCGGCCACGACGGCCACCGCGGCTGGCTCTACGCCCTCGCCGTCGACCCCGACCGCCAGCGCCACGGCATCGGCACCCGCCTGGTGCGCCACGCCGAGGACTGGCTGCGCGCCCAGGGTATCCTCAAGGTCCAGCTCATGGTGCGCGAGGGCAACCGCCGGGTCCTCGGCTTCTACGCCGCCCTCGGCTATGCCTACACGCCCCGGGCGGTGATGGCGCGTTGGCTGGAGCTGCCGGCGACGCCGCCCGAGGGCGAGGCGCTGCCGCCGGACCTGGCGCTGGCCGCCGGCCGCGACCCGAAACTCCGCTTCACCATCACCTACCTCGAGATGACCGAGCGGCCGGCCGGGCCGCCGGTGCACCCGCCGGCGCAGGTCAAGATCGCGCTGCTGCGCGCCGAGCACCCGACCGTGGCCTTCTACCGCTTTCTCTACAATTCGGTGGGCGGCGACTGGTGCTGGTGGTACCGCCGGCAGATGTCCGACGACGAGCTGGCGGTCATTCTCGCCGACGACCGCGTCGAGGTCTTCGTGCTCTATGCCGACGGGCAGCCCGCCGGCTACTTCGAGCTCGACCGCCGCGGCGCGCCCACCGTCGACCTCGCCTACTTCGGCCTCATGCCACACGGCGTCGGCCGCGGCCTCGGCCGCTACCTGCTGCACATGGCCGTCGAGCAGGCCTGGAGCTACGGTCCCGAGCGCCTCACGGTGAACACCAACACCATGGACCATCCGCGCGCGCTGCCGCTCTATCAGAAGCTGGGCTTCGTCCCCTACCGGCAGGAGGAACAGGAGATCCTCGACCCGGCGCTGACCGGAATAATCCCGGGATAGGAAGCTACCGGATTCACGCATCTGCCGACGGTTTCGCAGGAACCATCACATACACTGCTGTCGCCCCGGGGCTTGACCCCGGGGCCCAATGCCGTCGCCGCACGCCGACCACCTTTGCCTTCTGGGCGCCCGAATGCGCGGCGGCGAGGCCAATGGGTCCCGCGATCAAGTCGCG
>JBHJOA010000008.1:0-10344 GCA_050330205.1 Kiloniellaceae bacterium | reverse complement strand
CGCCGATCTGTCGCAGGCCTGCGGCGCGCAGGCCCGCAAGCGCCTGGCGCTGCTGGCGAGCCTTCAGGCGAGGATCGAGGAGCTGCGGCGGCCGGCGCTGCCGGCACCGGCGCTGCAGCGGATGCCGCGCAACCCGGCCAGGGCGGCGAGCTTCTGGAGTGTCGACAAGGGCCGCAACGTCGAGCGCCTCGCGCAACTCCGGGGCATCGCCTATCGCCAGGCCCGCGCGATGCTGGTCTACGCCAAGCCGGCCGAGCTGCTCGACCTGGAAGCCGAGGTCCGGGCGGCCAACGGGGCCCCTGCGCGCCCCGCCGATTGAGGGTAATTCGGCACCGCGTTGTATCCCTAGCGCCAGGGGGAAAACACCTTGAGTCACCAGTCACAGTCAGATCAGGGGCTTACCGGCAGGGCTTACGCCCGGCACGCTGGCGTCGCGGCTGCCACGGTGCAGCGCTGGAAGGCCGACGGATGGCTGGTGCTTCTCGCCGACGGTTCGATCGACAAGGCGGCCAGCGACGCGCGGGTCGCCGAGCTGCGCCAGGCGGCCAAGGCCAAGGCGGCGGCGCGCCCGCTGGCCCGCGCCCGGGAGCGCAAGCTGGCCGCCGAGGTGGCCGACCTCGAGGACGAGCTCGCCGCAACCAGGGCGCAGCTGATCCCCGCCGACGACGCCGCCCGGGCGCGGAGGATGGTGTTCGCCTTCTCGGCCCGCGGGCTGCTCGGCATCGCGCCGGCGGCGGCGCCGCTGGTCGCCGGGCAACCCGCCCGCGCTGCCAAAGAGCAGCTGACCGACGTGATCAACGAGACGCTCACCCGGTTGTCGGAAACCGAGTTCTCGCCGGATCCCGACTCCGTCGCCGCCGACGATCCGCCGACCGGGAACGCCGTTCGCGAAGAGCCGCCGCCGGCGGCCGTGGTCGACCTGGCGGCGCGCAAGGCGCAGCTGCACGCCGAGCGCATCGAGCTGCGCCGCGCGGTGCGCCGCGGCGCGCTGCTGGAGTCGGCGCCGTATGTTCGCGATCTGCAATCAAAGTTGGGCCCCGCCCGCGCGCGGGTGCTCGGCTTGCCGACCAGGCTGGCGCCGCGATTCATCGGCCAGGACGCCGGCGCGGCCGAGCGCGAGATCCGCGAGGTGATCATTGGCGAGGTGCTGCCGCTCCTCTGTGGCCCGCTGCCGGGCTGCGGCGACCTGACGGTGGCCGACTTGCTGGAAGTGGAGGAGGGAACGACATGACGATTGAGCAGCAGATCGCTGCGGCGGCGGCGCGGGCGGAAGCCCTGGCGGCGCCGATCATCGCCCGCGGCGAGGCGGCGGGCGCGGCGGAGGTCGACCGGCTGAAAGCGAGATGGGCGCGCCTTGTGGTCGACAATGCGGCCGGCGACGCCGCAACGTTCCCGGCAGCCGATTTCGAGAAGTGGCGCGCCGAGCTGGGGGCAAACCTGAAGGCGGCCGAGTCGACCGACCACGCGCACGCCGTGCTGGACCGAAAGGATACCGAGCTCCGCGAAGCGCTGGCGGCGCGCGCCCTGGAGGCCTGGCGCACGGCCTGCGAGAAGCTGGCGGCGGCGGAATGTGAGTAGGGAGTGACCGCGCAGGAAGGCCTTGCCCCGCGCAGCGTGCGGGGGCAGAATCTCCCTGGGTGTGAGAACCCGACCGAAGTCGGCTGCTGGCAGGCAGCCGGCGCCCCGTCTCGCGGGGCGGCAACGGGCGTGCCAGGGCGGCACGCGCGAACCCGACGACTCTATGTCGGGGAGCCGCCTGAATACAAGAGCCGCGAGGTGAACAGGGCGGAGGCTGCCTTCGGTCGCCTTCTCAACTCCCCGGCGCCAGGCCGCACCTGGCCTCATCTGGGGGAGAAATCCACCATGTCTCAAAGCGATAACGACGATTGGGCCGCTGCCCTGCGCGCCTCTGAACCGGTTTCCAGTGAGGTTGCAACAGTCGGGGCGATCTCCGACCTCCTGGCGAAGCTTCGGGCAGATGCCAACTGGGGTCCCGAGTTGTATTTCCTGGTGACGCAACTGAACGACACCGTCGAGCGACTCAAGGAAGCCGAGCACACCCTCTGTATCGCGTTGCATCGGAGGTGCAAAGTCGAGGGCTTCCGGGAAATGCTCGAGGCGACCCGCCCGCGCCACGTCCATCCCGATGAGGCGAAGGCGGCCGAGCTGCTCGCCGAGGCGCTGCAGGCCTACCGTGACTACTTCCTCGTCGGCTGCGCAGCGAAGGACGTCAAGTCCGAAAAAAAACTCCAGGCGCCGATCGTGGCTCGCGAGGGCGCGGCGGCCGAGGCGCTGCTCGCCCTCGATCGCCGCGTGCCGGCCGTCCGGCTGGCGCAGATGGGGTACCTCAGCCAACGCGATGACGGATTTTGGATGGCGCCGGAGGTGACGTGCTTCGACTTCCGCAGGGCGCTGGCCGCCGACTACTTCAACTCGGCCTTCGAAAAGTACATCTGCGAGGAGATCGTCGGCCTGCTGGACAGCTGCGCCGACAGCCCGGTGGCGGCCGTCTTCGCCAGGCACCTCGAAACCAGCGCCGAGCGTGCTGCGGCTGCCGCCGCGTAGACCGTCGCCGAGGCGCCAGGGGTGCAGCCCGGCGCCGAAGTGGGAGCCCCGCCCGGTCCGCCGCGGCGGGGCTTCTTCTATGTGCCGAGGATCCAGGCCAGGCCGACCAGTGCGCCGCCGGCGCCGAAGCCGAGCCAGAAGCCGGCTTCCAGGTCCGATGTTAGCCGACTGTTAGCCAGTTGACATAAATAGGCCGCGTGTCTTGACCTTTCTCGCTCATAAGTATTTGATTTTATGGTGAGCCCGGGAGGATTCGAACCTCCGACCCGCTGATTAAAAGTCAGCTGCTCTACCACTGAGCTACGGGCCCCCGAAGGGAAACTGCGCGGTCCCGGCGGTGTCCCGGGCGCAGGCGGGCGCACCTTAGTGCCGCCCCCTGCCCCGGTCAACCGATTGGTCCACTTTTGGCGGCCGCCTGAGGCGCCTCCTGCCGGGGCGCCTGCCCCGTCCCCGTCCTAGCCTTCCTCGAAGGTCTGGCGGCGGCGCTTGGTGCCGTCGCCGCTGCGCTCTTCGACGTCGAAGCGGTCGCGCAGGCGCACGGCCACCGGGGCACTGACGAAGCTGGAGATATCGCCGCCGAGACGGCCGATCTCCTTCACGAAACGCGAGGAGATGAACTGCTGACGCTCCGAGGCCATGAGGAAGACCGTCTCGATGCCGGCGTCCAGGCGCGCGTTCATCGCCGCCATCTGGAACTCGTACTCGAAGTCGGAGACCGCGCGCAGTCCGCGCACCAGCAGGGTGGCGCCGACCTCGTGGCAGAAGTCGATGAGCAGGCTGTCGAAGGCGCGCACCTGCACCTCGGCGCCGTGGGTGTTCATGTCGGCGAGGTCGTCGCGCACCATCTCGACACGCTCGTCGATGGAGAACAGCGGCCCCTTGCCGGCGTTGCGGGCGACCGCGATGACGAGGCGGTCGGTCACCTTGCAGGCGCGGCCGATGATGTCGCGGTGGCCGTTGGTGATCGGATCGAAGGTGCCGGGATAGACCCCGACCAGGGCACGGGTCATGACCGGGACTCGCTTTCTTGCTCGCTGCCTAGACCGTCTCGTCGTCCGGCGTCGCTATCCCACCCTCGGGAGAGTCGTCGCCGCTGTCGTCGTCCTCGTCGCCCTCCTCGTCCTCGGGCAGGTGGGCGACGGAGACGATACGCTCGCTCTCGTCGATGCGGAACAGCATCACGCCGCGGGTGGTGCGTCCGGCGATGCGGATGTCGTCGACCGGGCTGCGGATAAGCTTGCCGCCGTCGGTGACCAGCATGATCTGATCGCCGGGCGCCACCGGGAAGGCCGCCACCACGCCGGCCTCGCGGCCGCCGGCGCGCGAAAGGTCGAGGTTGCCGATGCCCTGGCCGCCGCGGCCGGCCACGCGGAACTCGTAGCTGGAGGTGCGCTTGCCGTAGCCGTCATCGGCGACCGAGAGAATGAACTGCTCGGCTTCCGCCAGCGCCTGCAGGCGCGCCGCCGGGAGCTCCTGGCCATAATCGCCGGCGGCGGTCTCGCCGTTCTCGCTGCCGTTCTCGCCGCGCCGGCGGGCGTTGGCGTAGCGCAGGTAGGCGTCGCGCTCCTCGACGCTCTCGGCCTCGCCCGAGCGCAGGATCGACATCGAGATCACCTTGTCGTCCTTGGCCAGCCGGATGCCGCGCACGCCCATGGAGGTGCGGCCGGCAAAGACGCGCACGTCGGAAACGCCGAAGCGGATGCACTTGCCGCCGGCGGTGGCCAGCAGAATGTCGTCGTCCTCGGTGCAGGGCTTCACCGCCACCAGCTCGCCCTCGCCCTCTTCCAGCTTCATGGCGATCTTGCCGTTGGCCATGACGCGCACGAAGTCGGAAAGCTTGTTGCGGCGCACGTCGCCGGCCGAGGTGGCGAAGACAACGAACATCTGGTCCCAGGTGTCCTCATCCTCGGGCATCGGCATGAAGGTGGTGATCCACTCGCCTTCCTGCAGCGGCAGCAGGTTGACCAGTGCCTTGCCGCGCGCCTGCGGCGTGCCGACCGGCAGGCGGTAGACCTTCAGCTTGTAGACCATGCCGCGCGACGAGAAGAACAGCACCGGCGTGTGGGTGTTGCACACGAAGACCTGGCTGACGAAGTCCTCGTCGCGGGTCGCCATGCCGGCGCGGCCCTTGCCGCCACGCCGCTGCGCGCGGTAGGTCGACAGCGGCACCCGCTTGATGTAGCCGCCGTGGGTGACGGTGACCACCATGTCCTCGCGCTGGATCAGGTCCTCGTCTTCCTGCTCGAAGCCCTGCTCGACGATCTGGGTGCGCCGCGGCGTGGCGAAGCGCTCCTTCATGTCCAGCAACTCGCCGCGCAGCACCTCCATGAGGCGCTCCCGCGAACCGAGGATGGCAAGGAAGTCCTTGATCTCGACGGCGATGGCCTCCAGCTCCTGGGCGATCTTGTCGCGCTCCAGGCCGGTCAGGCGCTGCAGGCGCAGCTCCAGGATAGCGCGCGCCTGGGCCTCGGAGAGACGGTAGGTGCCGTCGGCGGCCACCTGGCGGCCGGGCTCGTCGATCAGCGCGATCAGCGGCTCCACCGTCAGGGCCGGCCAGGCGCGGGCCGTCAGGCCCTCGCGCGCGGCCACCGGATCCGGCGCGGCGCGGATCAGCTCGATCACCGGGTCGATATTGGCCACCGCGATGGCGAGACCGACCAACAGGTGGGCGCGATCGCGCGCCTTGCCGAGGCGGAACGCGGTGCGCCGGGTGACCACCTCCTCGCGGAAATCGACGAAGGCGGCGATGATGGTCTTGAGGTCCATCAGCACCGGCCGGCCGCTGCTCAGCGCCAGCATGTTGCAGCCGAAGGAGCCCTGCAGCGGCGAGAAACGGAACAGCTGGTTCAGCACCACCTCGGGCTCGGCGTCGCGGCGCAGCTCGATGACCACGCGCAGGCCCTGGCGGTCGCTCTCGTCGCGCAGGTCGGCGATGCCCTCGATGGTCTTGGCGCGCACCAGTTCGGCGATACGCTCCAGCATGCGGGCCTTGTTGACCTGGTAGGGCACCTCGGTGACGACGATGGCGCGGCGTTCCTTGCGGATCTCCTCGATGGAAGTGGCGCTGCGCACGCGCAGCGAGCCGCGCCCGGTGTGGTAGGCGTCGCGAATGCCGGCGCGTCCCAGGATGATGCCGCCGGTCGGGAAGTCCGGCCCCGGGATATGCTGCATCAGGCGGTCGATCGAGATCTGCGGGTCTTCGATGTAGGCGCAGCAGGCGTCGATCACCTCGCCCAGATTGTGCGGGGGAATGTTGGTCGCCATGCCGACGGCGATGCCGCCGGCACCGTTGACCAGCAGGTTGGGAAAGCGCGCCGGCAGGACCACCGGCTCCTTGGTGGTTTCGTCGTAGTTGTCCTGGAAGTCGACGGTATCCTCGTCGATGTCCTGCAGCAGGGAGTCGCTGGCGGCGCGGGTCAGCCGCGCCTCGGTGTAGCGCATGGCCGCCGCCGGGTCGCCGTCCATGGAGCCGAAATTGCCCTGGCCGTCGATCAGCGGCAGGCGCATGGAGAAGTCCTGCGCCAGGCGTACCATGGTGTCGTAGATGGCGCTGTCGCCGTGCGGGTGGTACTGGCCCATGACATCGCCGACCACGCGGGCCGACTTGCGGTACTGCCGGTTCCAGTCGTAGCCGGCTTCCTTCATGGCATAGAGGATGCGGCGGTGGACCGGCTTCAGGCCGTCGCGCACGTCGGGCAGCGCCCGGGCCACGATCACGCTCATGGCGTAATCGAGGTAGGAGCGCTTCATCTCCTCCTCGATGGTGACCGGCGTGATGTCGAAATCGGATGTCGGCGGTGACGGGTCGGACAAGTGGACTGCCTTGAGAACGGGCCCGGGTCCAGCACCCGGACAACTGCAAGCTTGGCCCGGACGGGCCGGTCGGGACGGCGGATCGCGGCCGGCCGCTCCAGGGCTCCCGCCGCAGCCCGGAAGGCTCGCCCAGGGGCACCCGGCACACCCGGGAAGGTCCCGGCAGGAGCCTGGGAAGAGCAGGCCTGGAATCCGCCGCGAATCGCTTTGTGAACTATAGCAATAGCGCCCGCCGCCGACAACTCCCGCGCCCGCGAAGACGGAGTGAATCGTTCTTTTATTTCAGTGTGTTAGAAAACCCGCTCTGGCATGTTTCGCAAACCGCCGGTCGGCGCCCCGAAAGTCGCGCCAAGGTGGCTGCAATCGCGCTTCGTCGCGGCCTTGGAGTCAGCCGGCGAGGCCGCCGGTACGGGCATCCGGCGCCGCCGGCGCGGCCCTGCGGGGCACGGCGCGGCCCGGTAGCTCCACGGTGACCGTGGTGCCCTTGCCCGGCTCGCTTTCGAGGGACAGCCGGCCGCCATGCAGGTCGACCAGCGCCTTCGACAGCGGCAGGCCGAGACCGGTACCCTCGGTGTCGCGGTTGAGCGCCTCGTGCACCTGGCCGAAGGGCGACATCACCTTCTCCAGGTCGTCGGCGGCGATGCCGATACCGGTGTCGGTGACGCGGAAGACGATACCGCCGGCATCGTCCGGCTTCACCTCCAACTCGATGCGCCCGCCGGCCGGGGTGAACTTCACCGCGTTGGACAGCAGGTTGACCAGGACCTGCTTCAGCTTGCGGGCATCGCAGTGCAGGTCCGGCAGGTCGGCCGCGGGGCGCAACGCCAGGGCGACGCCCTTGTTCTCGGCCGTTTCGGCGACGAACACCCGGCAGCGCTCGATGAGCGGCACCAGCTCGACGGTCTCCTCCCAGAGTTCCAGCTTGCCGGCCTCGATCTTGGAGAGGTCCAGCAGGTCGTTGATCAGCGACAGCAGGTGGTGGCCGGAGGTGAGGATGTGCTGGGCGTACTCGCGGTAGTGCGGATGGTTCAGCGGTCCCAGGGTCTCGGCCGACATGACCTCCGAGAAGCCGATGATGGCATTCAGCGGCGTGCGCAGCTCATGGCTCATGTGGGCCAGGAAGTTGGACTTGGAGCGGCTGGCGGCCTCGGCCTCCTCGGCGGCGCGGCGCAGGCCGCGTTGAGCGGCGATCTGCGCGCTGATGTCGTGGAACACGACCACCGCGCGCAGGCTCGACAGGCGGCGCGGAATCGGCGTCACAGCCAATTGAACCGGCAGCGGCAGGCGCCCGGCGCCGCGGATCTCGATGCGCTCGAGCTGGCGCGGCAGGCCGTCGGCCAGGGTGGCGGCGATGGGCAGTTCGGTCCTGCTGCCGTCCGGCGTACGCAGCAGGTCCGTGGCGTCACGGCCGATCATGTCCTCCAAGGGCCGCCCCAGCATCCGCGAAGCGGCCGGGTTGGCGAAGGTGACACGACCCTCGGCATCGACGCCGAAGATGCCGTCGGCGGCGGCACCCAGGATCAGTTCGTTGCGCTGGCGCATTTCGGCGAGGGCATTCTCGGCGCGCCGCGATTCGACGGCGAAGGCTGCCAGGTGGGCGAAGGTCGCCTCGGGACCCTCCGGGTCCGCCTGCCGCATCGGCGTGCCACCGGGGAAGGTCACCAGAAGGCAGCCCAGCGGCGCGCCGCTGGCGGCCTGCAACGGCGTCGACCATAGGGCGGTGCCGCCCGGGCCCTGGCGCAGCGCGGCCGCGCCGCCGCGCAGGCTGCCGGCGAGGTAGTCGGGCAGCTCCTCGGTGCGCCGACCGGCCAGGCCCGCGACGCTGTCGCCGCGGTGCGGCGCCACCGCCGAGGCGACACGCTCTCCGGCGGCATCAAGGGTGATAATGGTGCAATGGCAGCCGGGACGGTGGCGCTCCACGTAGCGCGCCATGCGCAGCAGCACGCGGTCCAGGTCGATGCCGCGCGCCAATGCCTCGAGGGTCAGACCGCGCTGACGCTGCAGCCGCTCGGCGGCGCGGCGGGCGCGGATGTTGCGGCCGACCAGCCAGGCAGCCAGTCCGCCCGGCGGCAGCAGCAGGGCGACGAGGGCGGCCATGGCGCTGTTGCCGAGGCGGCGGTAGCGCTCGGCCGGACCGGTCATGTCGACGTCCACCTTCAGCGCGCCGCGGTCGCCGGTGTTGGACGTCAGCGGCACGTAGGCCGTGCCGATGACGGCGTGGTCGCCGCCAAGCTGCTCCTCCACCACCTTGGTGACGATCTGGTTCTTCTCGATGACGACGCGCAGGGTTTCCGGGTCGACGGCACCGCGGAAGTCGCCGGACCAGTTGGACAGCGCCACCAGGCCGTCCGGCCGGATCACCTGGTAGTCGCGCACGCCGCCGGCGGCATCGGCGAACTCGAAGATGCGCTGGTCCTCGGCGCTCACCAGCCCGGCATCCAGGATCTCGTCGAGGCCGCGCAGCCGCGTTTGCAGGAACTCGGCCCAGTGCACCGCCGCTCCGGTCGCCGTGGTCTTCAGGAGGTGGCGTTCGACTTCGCGGATGGTGGTCAGGCAGGCCGCCAGCGCCACAACCACGATCAGAATGATGGCGAATACCAGGCGCAGGTCCCGGTCGAGGGCGCGCAGGCGGGTCCAGCCACGCTTCAGCGTGGCCGCGAAACCGCCCCGGCGGCCGGCGCCGCCGGGTCTGCGCGCGACGAGGTTCATGCGTTCAGCCGGAACCCCTGCACCATCTCCGGCGTCACGTAGCCGAGGCTGCCCGACATCATGAAGTCCAGGTGCACCCGGAACACGCGGCCGGCATCGGCATCCCGGTTGGCCCAGGCGAACCAGCGCGGAACGGCCAGCTTGGTGAAGGCCAGCACGTCCGCGTCGCTGAGGCGGGAGACCTCGACCCCGGCCGCGTCGAACTCGTCCCAGGCGGCCTGGTCCGCTGCCTCGATGCTCGCATGGTGGTGCAGCGAGTAGACCCGGACCTCGTCCTCGAGGAAGGCCTGCATGCGCGGCGACAGGGTCTGCCAGCTCTCCATCGCCACGGTGATGTCCATCAGGTCGACCGGCTGGTAGATCGACATGAATCCCGGCGGGCCCATGGAGACGTACTTGGCGACGTTCTGGAACCCGAGGGCGAGGTTCACCGCCGGTCCGACGAAGTCGGCGGCGTCCAGCTTGTCGCCGGCCAGGGCGTCGAGAATCTCCGTGCCCGGCAGCATCACCGTCTTGGCGCCGGCGGCCTGGAACAGTTCGGCCACCATGCCGCCCGGCATGCGGATGCGCAGATCCTTGAAGTCCTCGATGGAGTGGATCGGCTTCTTGGAGTGGATGATGTTGGCGCCGTGGCGGATTGGGCCGAGGTAGTACATGCCGACGCGCTCGTAGATCTCGCGCGCCATCTCCAGCCCGCCGAGGCCGTAGTAGAACACCTCCCACTCGTGCGGCTGGCGCAGGCCGAGCGGATAGGCGGCCAGGAACACCGAGGCCGGGATGCGGCCGGACCAGTACTGCGTGAAGGAGTTCATGGCCTGCAGCTCGCCGCGGCGCAGGGCGTCGAACATCTGGAACTCGCCGACCTGCTCGTTGGCGCCGTAGGGCTCGAAAGCCAGTTCGCCAGAGGTTTTCTCGACGATGCTGTGGCTCCAGGCCTTGAAGGTATCGAGGCCGACGCCGCCGGGCCAGGACGTCTGGATCTTCCAGGTGGTGCCGATCTCGCGGCCGGACACCAGCGCCGGCGCCTTGCCGCCGGACGACCCGGACAGGCCGCCCGCCGCCGCCAGCCCGCCGCCGGCGCCCACCGCCAGCCCTGCGGCCGCCCCGGCCAGGAATGCACGGCGGCTGCCGCGCGGATTGGATCGCGGATTGGAATCTGAGGTCATGATATTGGCTCCGTGGCGGCGACGCGGGGCGGCGCGCGGCCCACGCGCGCAGGTCCCGCCTCTAGTTCGCTCAACGGTCCAATATGCGGAC
>JBHJOA010000007.1:0-139189 GCA_050330205.1 Kiloniellaceae bacterium | reverse complement strand
GCGTGTGTTTCTCCATGAAACCACCGCAACACGAGCCGGGTCTTTGGTCGAGCATAGTCGGTGCTGCCCACACGGGCATAGACCGTAGGTGGCGTGGGAGAGTTAAGCAATGCGATGATAAAGGCGATGATCGACCAGTATCTGCCTTCACCGCTGCAGTGCTTGCAGCAGCACCTACAGGTGCTCCAATTTCAGAGATCGAACGCCGCCTTACCGCGGTCGGTTTCAACTGTGTTGCAGACTCACAGAACACGCCGGGAGATCGCGCCTGTATACTTGGCCTATCCGGTCACCGTTGGAAGCAAAACCTGGCTGAGCCCAGCGATTTTGAAACCGAGGGCTTTACCGAATTCCTGAGGATTTCCCTCGAGGCGCTCCCGGGCGTGCGCGATGTACGGATCTGCACCTCCGTCGGTGGCGTGATCTATTGACGGAGCAACATAAGAGGCGAGAGCAATGCTATTCATGGTCATCGAGCGGCTTCGCGATACCGCAACAGTCTACGACCGCTTGCAAGCGCGTGGCCGCATGATCCCGGACGGCGTCGAACCCGGCTACGACGGCCTGGTGGTCGAGCTGTAGCGGGAGAGGGCGCCCGCGAGCAGCGCAAACCCTAAGAAAGCGCGTCCTTCCATCCAGCCAAAAACTGTCATTGCCGGGCTTGTCCCGGCAATCCATGGCGGCGGCAGGCGCCGGGATTCGCCTGTGGACGCTCGGTGCAGTTGCGCCATGGTCCCTCGCAACAGGTGCGAGGGTGACGAGTGGGGGGTGGGATCGTCAGAGCGAGAGCCGTTGGTGCCGCTCCTCCGGCCTACCGGTCGAACCAGAATCTCTCCGGGCGGTACATGCCGAACTGGGCGCCGGGGTCCCAGTTGTAGATGCCCTCGGTCGGCACGTTGCGCAGGGCGCGGGCGACCACCACCGGCTGCGGCACCTGGGCGACCAGGCCGATGGTGTAGACCTCCTCGGCGTGGATCTCGAGGATCTCCTGCCAGGCCGCTTCCTTCTCGGCGCGGGTATCGGCGATGCGCCAGGCGTCGTAGAGCTCCAGCAGGCGCTGCGGCTTTTCCATGTCCACCGGCTCGCCGGAGTTGCCGCGCGTCTCGGCGTACTGCCCCCACTTCGGCCAGTGGAAGCTGATCTGGTGGATCGGCACGAACTCCTCGGGGCTGGTGTAGGGCGTCGGGATGCCGTTCTCGTAGCCGAACCAGATCGCCATCACCGTCTCGCCGGCGAAGATGCGGTTGCGCAGCACCTCGCGCTGGGACGGCTTGGTGAACAGCTTGACGCCGATCTGGCGCCAGGAATCGCGGATCAGCTCGAGGGCGTCGACCTCCTCGGTGTTCTCGCCGGCGGTCTCGACGATGATCTCCAGCGGCCGGCCGTCGGGCAGCTTGCGGATGCCGTCGCCACCCCGTTCGGTGAGGCCGATCTCGTCGAGCAGGTCGTTGGCGCGCTGCGGGTCGAAGGCGGCCCAGGCCTGGCCGTACTCGGCCTTGAACAGCGGGCTGTCGGGCAGCACCGAGTTGTTCGTCTCGAGGCAGAGGCCGTAGTAGATCACCTGGTTGATCTCGGCGCGGTCGATGCCGAGGGAGAGCGCCTGGCGGAAGCGCGCGTCGCGGTTCAGCTTGCGCCACACCGGGTCGTCGACGTTGAGGTTCGGATAGAGCGCCAGCTGCGCGCCGCGCACGGTCTTCCACAGGCGGACGTTGTAGCCGCTGCGGTCCTCGCCGGCCTTGAGGAAGGTGTAGTCGGAAAAGCTCAGGCCGCGCGACTGCAGGTCGGCGTCGCCGGCGGCGGTCTTGGCCGGCACCAGGGCGCCGCCGACCACGTCGAGCAGGAAGCGGTCGGCATAGGGAAGCTGCTGCCCGGCGGCATCGATGCGGTGGTAGTAGGGATTGCGCTGGCCGATGAAGCGGCTCGACGGCGGCGGCGTGGCGTTGCTCCAGGGCTGCAGGCTCGGCAACTTGGGGTCGGTCGAATCGTAGGTGTCGCCGATGCGGTTGTGGAGCTGCGCCCAGCTGCGGGCGCCGGCGGCGCTGACCGCGGCGGCGATCTGCTCGGCATCGCCGTACTTGGCATGGAACTGCTTCAGGTAGTGCGACGGCACGAACAGTTCGAGCGGCCGCGCGCCGGCCAGGGCGGGGATCAGGAAGGGATTGGGCTTCGACCAGCTGTAGCGCACCGTGGTCTCGTCGACGACCTCGAACTCCGGCAGCTCGCCGTCGATGCTGAGGGCGATCTCGGGGCCGACGGGGGAGAGTTCCTCGTTGTTGGCCACGTCCTCCCAGAAGTAGCGGAAGTCCTCGGCGGTGAAGGGCGCGCCGTCGGACCAGCGGTGCCCCTCGCGCAGCTTCAGGGTGAAGATGCGGCCGTCCTCCACCTCCAGCCATTCCAGGATGTCGGGGACGATCTCCAGCTTCTCGTCGTAGCCGACCAGCCGCGCGTAGCCGTAGACCACCATCATGCGGACGTCCTTGTCGCGGGTGATCAGCATGCGGATGTCGCCGCCGTGGTGGCCGACCGAGAGGTCGGGGCCGCTGATCGAGACCCGTGGCACCGCCGGCAGGCGCTCGGCGATGCCGGGCAGCTCGCCGGCCGCGACCCGGGCCTGCAGGGCAGGGGTCTCCTTCAGCTCGGCGATCCGCGGCGCCGGCGGCGCCTCGTAGCGCACGGTCTCGGCCTCGGCCGGGCCTGCAGCCAGGGCGAACACAGCGGCAAGGGCCAGCAGCCCGCCCCGGGACCTCGACCGGTGATACATGAGACTCTTCCCTGAACGCATTGTTATTGCAGACATTTTTGCCCACTTACCGACGATTATAGTGCAGCGGCCGAAGATGCGCCATTGAAGTTGGGCCGGCGGCGATGTGGCGGCGTCGCGGCGGCCGGCGAGGGTGCCGCCACGGGCCTCCCCGAGGGTTCTGCGCCGGCCGCGGGAGTCCGAAAAGACGCCTCATAGCGCCTTGCGATTCCTTAATGTTTTTTTAAGCGGCCATGCCGGCGGCGCAATGCTGCAGTGCGGCATATGCGCTCGTAGCATGGCCGGAAGGGGTCCATATAGATGGGCATCAGACACACCCGCCGGCCCCCTCGGACACCTCCCTCGAGCGGCAATGGCAACCGGCCGGCGGGTATCCCATCGGTAAAGCCGCCCCGGCAGGCGGCCATTTAGGACAAAGACAATGAACATCAATCATTTCCAGCACATCCAGGATCCCATCGCCCGGGCCGAGGCCATGCGCGCCCAGGCCATCGCCGAGATGATCACCGACACCCTCGACGGCCTGCGCGACGTGGCGAAGGCCGGCTTCGCGAAGCTGTCGGCCTATCTCGAGTACCGCCGGACCTACGCGGTGCTGTCGGCCATGACCGACCGCGAGCTCGACGACATCGGCATCTGCCGCGCCGAGATCGACGCGGTGGCCCGCGGCCACGACCCGCGCCGCCAGGCGGCCGCGGTCGACGGCGACGCGCTGGCCCGCCGCATGGCGCTGGCCGAGGCCTTCGAGCAGGGCGAAGAGGCCGAGGTCCGCAGCCTCCGCGCCGACGACCCCCGCGCCGACGACCACCGCACTGCCGCCGCGGCCTGACGCCGGCGGTCTTACGACCCACCACGAAGACCCAGAAGGGCCGCGCCGCTGCGCGGCCCTTCTGCATTTGGGGCCGCGTGGTTCGCGCTGCGCGGCCCGATGTGCTAAATGGCTGCCGCGGGAAGCGGGCAAGGGGAAGGGCGGCGGCATGAGCGCGACGGTTCAACGGGCGGCGGTGACCCCGCCGGAGGTCGCGGCGCGCAAGGGCGGCGTCCCGCTGGTGTCGCTGACCGCCTACACGACCCCGGTGGCCCGTCTGGTCGATCCCCATTGCGACGTGGTCCTGGTCGGCGACAGCCTCGGCATGGTGCTGCACGGCCTGCCGTCGACCCTGGGGGTGACCCTGGAGATGATGATCCTGCACGGCCAGGCGGTGCGCCGGGGCCTCGAACGGGCGCTGATGGTGGTCGACATGCCGTTCGGCAGCTACGAGGAAGGCCCCAGACAGGCATTCCGCAATGCCGCGCGGGTGATGGCCGAGACCGGTGCCGGCGCCGTGAAGCTGGAGGGCGGCCGCAGCATGGCCGAGACCATCCGCTTCCTGGTCGCCCGCGGCATCCCGGTGATGGCCCACGTCGGGCTGACGCCGCAGGCCGTCAACGCCTTCGGCGGCTACAAGGTCCAGGGCCGCGGCGCCGCCGCCGAGCAGGTGCTGCAAGACGCGGTGGCGGTCGCCGAGGCCGGCGCGTTCTCGGTGGTGCTGGAAAAGATCGCCGAGCCGCTGGCGCGGCGCATCACCGCCGAGCTGGCGATCCCGACCATCGGCATCGGCGCCTCGGCCGCCTGCGACGGCCAGGTCCTGGTGATCGACGACATGCTGGGCCTGTTCGGCGATTTCCGCCCGAAGTTCGTGAAACGCTACGCCGAGCTGGGCCGGGACGCCGAGGCCGCCATCGCAGCCTTCGCCGCCGACGTCCGCGAGCGGCGTTTTCCAGGGTCGGAGCACGTCTTCGGGGACGCCTGAGTTAAAGGGCTTGACCCTGAAACCAGCCTGCTGGTGCCGGGCGATCAGTGCGCCTAGGGTGGCGGCGTGGTGGTGAAGGCGAAGGGTGCGGCGCTATTCTTGAAGAGCAACACAGGGACCATCCACTTTTGCGCGACTGAGGTGGTCCTCGCGTTCTGGTTGGGAAAGAAACTTTGGATGCCGCTTTTGATCTCAATTGGAGCCGATCTCTCGATCGGCGGTAGCGGCAGCTTCGTCACCGATACGGCATCGAGGGCGTCTCACGCTTCGGGCGCTGATCCTTTATCGGAGGAGTGATTTACCTATTCGGTATGTTTGCGAAGGCCTGATAATGCCGCAGCTCGGGATTGCCGGTCTCGTGTCGAATGCAGCCGACGTGGTAACGTATCGATCAACAAGAAAAGGGGTCCGTGTGGACCCCTTTTTTTGTTGTTCGTTAACTATCGCTGCCAGCGAGCTGGGAGTAGTTTTTAGCTAGGCTTCCGCGATGTTCCAGCTCTAGCGATCGATGAGATTTTTCGGTCGGGAGCACTCGCCTCCGATCCAATTGCTCTTCCAGGATCCGGACTAGCGCCGTCTTCTCCTCCGACCTCTGTTGGCGCGTCACTTTGGGACTCCGATTGCTCGACATTTTCTTCCTCCAATGCCTCCTGGATGGCACCTAATTCCTCGTTCAAGAACATTAAAAAAGGCTTTCTGTGTGGAATTGCGTGCAAGGCCGCGTCCCCCAATACCTCTTGCAAAGCCCGTAGGTCGTCTGTTGGTCGTTCCACATTTGCGAACAGTTGCTGAGCCTCGTCAAAATCAATGACAAAGCCATGGGACGAATAGGACGAAACCAGCATATCCAAGCTGTTGTCATCGTCGGCCAAGTTGGAAGAACGTAAGGCAAGGCGCTTCCCATAATCCTTGGCTATGGTCATGGATCGTGCGGTCTCACCGATTTTGACCGGGTCGATCTGCGAATACGTATTCGAAAGCAGCCCCACAACTAGACCAACCGAAATCTCGCTAGCAGTCTTGAATGTGATCCGATTGCCGCTGTGCGTTTTGATGTCCAGCATGTACCCTTCGAACATCCGGAAAGCGGTCTCTTCCAAAGTTTGGATCGCCGACGTCAAGTCGAGTCCGGAACTGTAGTCAAACAGTTCGTCGGTCTTGCCCATTTGGACATCCAGAGGTCCCAGTTCGCCGAACTCGCTGATGACCAACCGGTTGGCGCCAATCGCCAAGAGCGTACCTGCGCTTTTGCACCAGCCCGGGACGAATGCTGTAAAGTTGCCGTAACTGCTTTGCAGGCATCGAGCTATCCGATAAGCGGCATCGGCATCGCCACCGGACGTTACCAGCACCAGTAAAACGTTCTTACGCCTGTTACGGTTCCGGCAGAGGTTGATCACCTTAATATCGCTAGGGCGCTGAATATCCCCATTAAATAGTAGGATATCTGTATCGGTCGCTTCGGCAATCCTATTGGCAACTTCGGCGACTGTATCCGTGCTTCCCATGCGCATCCTCGTCGTCAACGACTCTGAACGGCTCATATTTGGCCGAACCTACCGGAATTACCAATAAAATGTGCCGTTGCCAGTAGTTCTTCCAGCCTTCGCGTGGGTTCGTTGCCGCTGGTGAAAGTGAAGTTTGTGCTGAAGCGGTTCCTTCTTCGAGCGCTAAGAAGTCGACCGTGAGATCGTAGCAGGCGTTCGCGTTTCGCGGAAGAAAGTCGTTCTGCGCCCGATCTAGGGTGGAGACTAGGCGGCAGCGGTTGAACCATTCGGACTGGTCCGGAGGCGCAAAAGTTGCGCCGGAGCCAGCGATCATTATTTTCCATAATATAAATTATGCGCGAAATGGATGGCTTCAGGCGGGATGCATGCGCCTGCCCTTTAGGGCTTGGACCGCGCCGGGATAGACATCCCGTTTACCGGGTTCACACATCTCGCCTGCTCTCCCGGATCGTCATCCCGGCCAAGCGAGCATCAGCGAGCGCGAGCCGGGACCTATGGTCGGATCGGTCTCCGCGCCTCGACCTCGCTTTCTCTGCGTCGCGGCTCTGATCGAGCGCGACGATCGGGCAGAAGCCCGACGCGACCGCTGAGATCGTCATCGTCGCTGGCTCGCTGAGCGTCGCGCTTTCGCAAACTCTGCGCCGAACCAACGGCGCGGCAAGATGCATGCTCCGCACCCCTGCCCGCCATCGTCACGCAGCGCCGCGAGGCGCAGCGGCCAGTCCTAAGACCAGTCCTAAGATCGGTCGCGCTTGCGCGCCGAGGCCAGCAGGCAGACGCGCCGCAGCCACCAGAAGGCGCCCCAGGGGTGTACCGGCCTGAGCCAGCGACGCCAGCCGGTGAAAGGAGGATCGGCCGCCGCCAGTGTCACCAGGCGCAGCGCCTTCACCGAGGGGCGCCCTTCGGCGGCCGGCAGTTCGACCACCTGCAGGCGGTCCTCGGCCAGGGTGATGCGCAGGCTCACCGCCGTGTCGCCGCGGCGCGGGTCGTAGAGCCACAGCCTCACGCGCTCGACGCCGTCGCGGCCGCGGGTCAGTTCGTCCTCCAGGCGGTAGGCCACCGCCAGTTCGGTCGCCGGCGGGCCCCCCTCGGCATCGCGGATCAGTTCGACCAGGCAGGCCTTGCGCGATCCCAGGCGGTGGCGCAGCTCGGCCAGCGTTGCCTTGCACTGGAGGGCGATCCATCGCCCGCCGCCGGCCACCGGCGGAGTCAACTCCAGCGTCACCTCGATGTCATTGAACAGCCCGCTGGCGCTGAGTTCCTGGTGGATGGCCCGGGTCAGCTGCGCCACCGGCACCCAGGCATCCGCCACGCGCCCGAAGATGGCGCGCCACATCAGCGCGTCGGCGGCGTTGTCCCGCAGCATGGCGAGGGCGCGGGCGACGAGGTAGGGCCGCAGCTCTTGCCATCGCTTGATGTTGGTCGGATCGGTCAGGCCGCCGGCACCCGCCCGCGGCACCGCGAGGCGGGCGCGATGGTGGTCCGCGGCGGCGATGGTCAGCGCCGCCGACTGCAGGTCGGCTTCCGGCAGGGACTGGGCGGCCAGCGCCCGCACCAGGGCTGTGGCGCCGAAGGTCTCGGCCTGCGCGCCGTAGAGCTTCGCCAAGCGCTCGGCGGCCACGGCCGCCCCATCGGTCAGCGCGGCGGCGAAGGCTTGCTGCTCCCCGGCGTCGAGATCCCAATCGGGCCAGCGGCCGGGATCGTCGAGCCAGGGGCGGAATCGGCTTGCAACGTTGTTCACAAGGGACAAGACGGGTTCAGCGGCGTGGCCGCCGCCCCCGGCGGCCGGAGACCCCTCCGGCCGGTTCGGCGGGAACGGCCTCGGCCGCCGCACGCGCCGGCGCGGTCTCGCTCCACCAGCGGCCGAGGGCCGAGAGCGCGGCCTCGGAGTCCCGGCGGTTGACCTGCAGCTCGAGGCCGCAGGCGGCGCAGAGGATGGGACGACCGGCGAGTACCGCCTCGATGGGCAGATCCAGGGCCTGACCGCAGTCGGGACAGGGAATGCGTCCGGGCGGCAGTGCCGTCATCGCCGGTGGCTCGCGCGCCGGCGGTCACCCGACATCGGACTTGCCTCCATCGGACTTGCCCCCATTGGATCTGCCGCCCGCCTTGCGGGCGTTCTTGCCCCGGCGGTCCGCCTTGGGCGGCTCCAGCCTGTCCTGCCGGCTGGATTCGGTGGCCAGGGCCAGCAGCTGCGCCAGGCCGCCTGGCATGTCGGCCTGCTCTATGCGCAGCTTCATCTTCACCAGCATGTCGACGGATCGGCGGTCGCCCGGCCGCGATTCCCGCGCGAAAGCGGCGCGCAGGGTGGCCGGTGCCTCGCGCAGCGGGCCCATGCGCTTCACGCCCATCAGCTGGTTGACCTCCGCCTCGCGGCTCGGCAGCGCTTCGGTCTGCACGATCCTCACGGTGTAGTCGAGCTCGGCGTCCTTGATCTGCAATGCCGGGATGGGAAGCATGGAGAGCAGCGGGATCTGCACCTCGACATCTTCCTCCGTGCCGTCGGCGTTGCGCCGCTTGCGCGTGAAGCGCGCCATCTGCAGCTCGCCGAGGTCGTCCATGCCCTCCCCGTCGCCGGTGAAGCCGACTGCGCGCACGAAGCGGGCCGTCGCCATGGCCGACTGCGCCTCGGCGTCGACCAGGGCGTGGATCGGTGCGCCGATCAGCTGCGCCAGGGAGAGCACGCCGCTCTGCGGCTCCGGCATGGCGCCGGCGCCGGCGCTCGCCACGGCATTGCCGTTGCCCCCATCGCCGCCGTCGCCACCGCCAGCCGGGGCCGCCGCGTTATCCTGCTCCGCCATGTCCGTCCTCCCGTGCCGCGCCTCCCGGGTCCTTGCCGGGCGCCGGCTATTCCGCCGTGAGGGCGTGGCGCGTGGTGCGGTCGCCGACCTTCACCTCGGTCCACACCATGTTGCGCACCACCGCCTTGATCTTCACGCTGGAGATCGCCGCCTCGCTGAGCTGCGCCAGCTTGCCGCCCTCGATCATGATCTCCAGGCGGGCATCGCTGTTGCCCTGCCAGATGGCTTTGATCGCCGGCGCCATGGCCGCTACCGCGGCCTTGATGGCCTTATGCTCCATCAACGGCAGGACCATGTCGCGCAGCTCGCGCTTCATCGCCACCTCCGCGTCGCTGCCCTGGACGTAGGTTTCCTTGGTGTAGGGCTCCATCGCCCAGCGGATCGGCCGTTCCAGCTCGCCGAGCGCCAATTCGGTGCTGAACTTTCCGTCGTCATCGATCAGGTGCGTGTAGGACTCGATGAAGTAGCGTAGCACCTTCTGTCGCATCTCGATGCGCAGCTCGGTCGAGTTGAAGCCCTTGTCGAGGTATTTCCACCAGGTGTCGCGGAAGGCCTGATCCTCGTCGTTGCGCAGCCGCGCGATGTCAAGGAAGGTGGCCACCAGACGCTCCACCGAACGCTCGAAGAGCACCGCGGCGTTGGCTTCCTGGCTTTCGTGGTTCACCTCGCTCTCGGGCACTTCGGCGATGGAGAACTTGAGGTCGATCTCGACCTCCTCCACGTCGGCGCGCGGCACCGGGAAGCGGCGCAGCAGGTAGTCGTTCTCGTAGTAGCGCGCAATCGAGCGCGAATAGAGGTCGGCGCTGAAGCGCGCCTTCGCCAGATCGCGCAGGATCGCGCCTACCACCTGTTGAAGATCGGCCATTCGGTTCCGCTACGTCCCCTCGGCGTTCAGTGTTCGCCCGCCATCCTAGGCTGACTGGCGCCAGGCGCCCAGCCAGTCCAGCAGGCCGCGCCAGACGCGGGTCTGAACCTGGCGAAAGCGCGCGACAGCGCTGGGACGGCCGGGCAGCACAGTGCTCCGCGGCGGCCCCAGCGCTAAGGCTTTTCCGGCTTGGTCGGAGCAGGCTGTTCGGTCACCGCGGGCGGCGCCTGGATGGTGTCGGCCAGGATGTTCAGCATTTTGGCGAGGCCGGCGGGCAATTCATCCTGCACGGCGTGGACGTGCACGTCGATGGTGGTCTCCACCGCGTACTTGGAGTTCTTGGTGGACTCCGAATCCTTCTTGGAGGAGATCGATGCCTCCAGGCTCGCCTTGAAGAAGAGGTAGCGCGCGCTGGCGTTAACCTTGGCCTGCTTGCTCACCGACTGCACGGTCTTGTCTTCGCTTTCCGTGCTCGAGGAGATGTTGGCCTTGAAGTCGATGGTCATCTCGTCGATGCGGATGAACGGGATCGGCACGATGGTGAGCAACGGAACGGTGATCTCGCTCTCGACGTCGCCCTTCTTCGCCGTGAAGGTGATGTTCTGCACGGCCCCCTTGTCGTCGAAGCCGATGTTCCGGATGAAGTTCACCGAAGACATCGCCGCCCGGGCCTGCGCCTCGATCGCCGCGTCCAGCGGACCGCCGATCAGAGACCCGAACGGCAAGGCCTGCAATTCACCTGCGACGGCTGCCATGGATTCCCCCTCCACTCTCGTGTTGGCCACAAAGCGAAGCGCCCCGCGGCAGACGTCCGTTCTCCCCAAGCGTCCCGGCGGGACACTCGCCCCTAGGTACGGCGACCTATAATCTCATTAAGTATAGACAGCAGGCTTATTTGCAGCAAACGGCTTCCTGGCGCAGAAGAGCTAGCCCCATGTCTCCGTACGGAACTTCGGTCGCTGACAGGTCGATGAAAACCGCGCTCTCCGGTCGTCTTTGAGTTGAACTCCCGTCGCGCTCCGCGCTAGTCTCCCCGTCATTCCGTTGCCGATGGTTGTGCGGATTGGGAGATTTCGATGCGCCGATTTGCTTTGTCTATTGCGGCCTTGGCGGCCGTTCTTGCGATTTTTGTCAGCCCTGGCGACACTCGCGCCGGCACCCTGGCGCCGCCCGGCCCCAACCCGAACTGGACCGACATGCAGAAGTTCGAGTGGTACGTCGGCTTCCTGGCCGGCGCCGCCGGCGTCTGCGGCGCCTACGACGAAGCCGCGATGCTGCGCAACCTCGCCCGCATGTCGCCCTATGGCGCCATCGGCCTCGGCGTCGTGCGCGGCGACGGCTTTGCCATGCCGGTCTGCGGGCGCCTCACCAACGATGCCCGCGACGTCGCCGCCGACGCCGATCAGATCCGCGAGTACCTGGAGGCCACCTACGACTGCAGCGGCGCCGGCTGCTACGGCCAGAGGCTCGGCGCCTGGGAGTCGCACAGCTGTGCCGGCGCACTGAAGACGCACTTCGACAGCCGCGCCGTCAGCAGCGAGGAACTTGACGAGGTCATCTTCAACAACGTCATTTCCGGTGGGAAGAACGACTACCAGGCGCGGGTACGCTTGAAGAGCTGCCAGGGGTCGCTCTACGTCGAGCTCAATCAGCAGTGCCAGGTCAAGAAGGACTACACCCGCGGCGACTGCGAGGTCGCCGGCGTCGGCCGTTACTGAACGCCGGACAGGCTCGGTAGATTTGCATTAGTTGCTGCGGGTTTCCGAGGGTTTCTTCACTTCGAAGTCGAAGCGCCGGACCAGCTCGTCCTCGATGAAGACTTCGATGAAGTGGGCGCCGGTCGGGTCGCCCTCGACGATGCACCACTGGTTCGACAGCCAGCCGTCCTTCGGCGCCGCGAACTCCTCGGTGGTCGCCGTGGTGCGGTCGGCCGAGTAGGTGTGCGGGCTGTACTGGTCGTCCTCGCCGCTCCAGAAGTCCGGCGCCGCCGGCAGCTTCAGGACCTCGCGTACGCGCACCAGGGCCGGCGCGTCGGCGAGGCGTATGCGCCAGCCGAAGCAGGCGCGGTTGGGCAGGTAGGGCACCAGGTCGGACACCACGCTGCGCTCGTTGCCCTCGCCGTCGTCCAGGGAAACCACGAACTCGGCCGCCTCGACCTGATAGCCGGCGCCGGCCGCCACGGCCGGCCCGCCGGACAGCGCCAGCAAGCCGCAGAAGCCGGCGGCCCGCAGGAGCCGCGGCGCGATGGACATCGCCATTACCTGTCTACCTCCCCTTCACTGCCGTCAGTATAGACCGCCCGGTCGGCGACGCCAGCACCCCACGTTGAGCGCGCGGGGCATTGAACGCTTGGGGCATTGAACCTTTCGGGCCGCCGGCACGACTTCTTCACAGACGATATGCATTTGCCGCTTCAACCCTTTGATCTGTGAGGATTTCGAGATGACCATGTCCCGCGCCCGCGGCCTCGCCGGCCTGCTCGCCGCCACCGCCCTCGGCGCCGCCCTGGCCGCCGCTCCCGCGGCCGCCCAGGTGCAGCCGCTGCCGCAGGGCCCCGCCGGCAACGTGCTGACCTCCGGCCTGCCCGACATCATCCCCACCACCATCGGTTTCGTCATGAAGAGCGGCCCCGTCCAGTGGGGCAACTCGGTGGACCTGCTGCCGCACCAGGCCGACGCTACCCAGGTCGGCCCGGGCAAGAACCTCTGCCGATTCCATCCGGCGCGCTACCGCACCTTCAACAAGGGCGACGGCAACGCCGGGGCCTTCGTGAACAAGACCTACGTCAACGGCTTGCTGGCCCACACCCACAACGTGCCCGGCGGCCTGCCCGCCAAGCAGGGCATCGACTGGCACCTGTTCACCCTCGACCTGAAGGAAGGCATGAACGTCGTCCGCGTGGTCTTCGATGCCGACAAGCAGGTCGCCGAGAGCGACGAGAACAATACCTTCCAGATCCGCGTGAACGTGAAGATCGACTGCGACGGCGACGGCAAGATCGGCGGCGTGCCGCTGCCTTCCGGCGGCGTCAAGCAGGCCCCCGGGGCGTCCGACCCGGACCCGGCGCCGACGCGCAGGCTTCGTCTGAAGCCCGCCAACTAAGCTCCGGATAACAAACGGACTCCAAGCCACGGCCGGCGTCCCGCAAGGGGCGCCGGCTGCCTCTCGTTGCCGGCGCCGCGGTCAGGCCGCGGGGGCCGCGGCCCCCTCGGCCAGCAGGCCGGGCAGCCGCGCGAAGCGGTCGAAGCTGGCGCGGTGCGGCAGCGCCTCCACCGGGCTCTTGCGGTAGCCCTCGGTGAACAGCAGGAAGTCGACGCCCGCCGCCCGGGCGGTGGCGGCATCCACCTCGCTGTCGCCGACGTAGGCCAGTTCCGCGAGGTCGACGCCGAGCACGGCGGCGGTGTGGCGCAGCGGCGCCGGGTCGGGCTTGCGCTCGGGCAGGCTGTCGCCGCCGACCAGCGCCGCGAAGAAGTCGGCGATGCCGAGGTCGGCGAGCATGCTGCGTGCCGGCGCCACCGGCTTGTTGGTGCAGATGCCCAGCACCAGGCCGCCCGCCCGCAAGGCCGCCAGGGTCTCGGCGACCTCGGGGTAGAGCCGCGACAGGGCGCTCGGCGCGGCGCCGTAGATCTCCAGGAAGCGCGGCAGCGCCGCCTGGACCGCCGCCGCGTCGGCCGCCTCCCCCACGGCGCCCAGCACCCGTTCCAGCAGCACCGGCACGCCGCTGCCGACGAAGCCGATCACCGTCGCCAGGTCGAGCGCCGGCTGTCCGCGCTCGGCGAGGAACGCCACCACGGCCGCGTGGATGTCGGCCACGCTGTCGACCAGGGTGCCGTCGAGGTCGAAGATCACGGCCCGCAGGGGCCGGTCCCGGCGCAGCGGCTCGTCCGCAGGCGGGCTATCTGGGGAGAGCTGCATATTTTCCTTCCGACCTTATTGAACCTCTTAACCAACAGGCGCGACCGACAGGGTAACGCGGGTGCCAACGATGCATATCGGAGACCCGCCGAAGGATCAAACTCCAGAAGAAGGACGACCCCGATGCGCAAGAGCCCCATTACCGTGACCGCACTGGCGGCTTTTGCCGCCGCCACCGCCTTCGCCGCCCTCGCCCAGGACAGCACCGCCCAGAACGCCACCCAGCTGCGCAGCACGCCGGCCCAGATCGCCCCCGCCGACGCCGGGACGGTCAAGCCGTCGCGCCCGCAGCAGCTGCAGGTCAAGCGCGGCGACCGTCCGGGCACTCCCGGCAAGATCGCCACCGGCACTTCCAAGGGCGGGCCCGACACCCCGAGCCAGCTCGCCAACCTGGTGGTAATTCCCTACTACAACAACCCGAACAACCTGCCCGAGGGCTTCCCCACGCACAGCTACTGCCTGCAGAACCCGGCCGGCGGCACGCCGAACCAGATCCGCTTCTACATCCGCAACGCCGGCGGCAGCGACAGCGGCAGCTTCCAGTGGACGCCGAGCTTCCCCAACGCCGGCGCGGCGCCCGCCCAGGTAATCGGCAACATCCCGGCCAACGGCCAGCTGCTGATCACCCAGGGTATCCCCAACGGCTGCTATACCCCGGGATTCTCCGGCGTCTGCCAGTTCTCGATCCACCTCGACGACCACAACGAGGTCGAGGAGTGGAGCGAGGCCAACACCTACGGCAGCCTTTGCGTGAGCCCCGCCGGCTGACCCGCCGCGCAGGTTCCCTCTCCGGCGATGCGGCAGTTTCCCTCGCGGGGCTGCCGTGTCGCCGTAGTTCGATGAACGCTAGAAGGACTTGCGGGGCAGCACGTCGTTGTCGATCTGGATGACCTGCTTGTCCTTGATCGAACTGAACGTCTGCTCGGGCCGGTCGTCGTCCTCGATCCGCGACAGGCAGCCCAGCACCAGGCGCTGGTCGCCGTCGTCGGCGCGCAGCGGCAGGCGCAGGATCTCGACCCGCAGGTAGCTGCGGTCGCTGTAGGTCAGGCCTTCGATGGAGCGGATGCAGACCCCCTGCTCCAGCACCTGGTCGAACATCCGGGACACCGTCGCCAGATCCTCGCCGCGCAGCAGTTCGTCGAGGAAGTGGCCGGTGTTCTCGGAGCCCATGATGTCGCGGATGCCGGTGCCCGACAGGCGGAAGAAGAAGCGGCCGCTCTCCCTCACCTTCTCGACGATGAAGACGAACGGCAGCAGACGGGGGATGTCGGCGGGATCGAGGTCGCCGCGCAGCGGCACGCCGCCGCGGCGTTTCGCCAGGGCCTGCCAATAGGTGTAGAAATCTTGGGAAATGCGGCTGAAGAAGACACCCTTCGGTTTCTCCTCGGCCAGCGCTACGGTGCCGGTCATATAACCAGGGATATAGTAGATTCATTAGGGGATTGCTAATCGAAATGTTGAGTTTCGCCTCGCCTCTGGCCGTCCGCCTTCGCTTTCACTAGTGTGGCCGCCATGACCGACAGCCCGCCCGACTCGCCCCCCAACTCGCCCCCCGGTGCTCCCGCTGCCGCCGCCCGCAATATCGAGCGCCTGCTCGCCGTCATGGCGCGCCTGCGCGACCCCGAGGGCGGCTGCCCCTGGGACCTCGAGCAGGACTTCTCGACCATCGCCCCCTACACCATCGAGGAGGCTTACGAGGTCGCCGACGCCATCGAGCAGAACGACATGGCGGCACTGAAGGACGAGCTGGGCGACCTGCTGCTGCAGGTGGTGTTCCACGCGCGCATGGCCGAAGAGGCCGGCGACTTCGCCTTCGCCGACGTGGCGGCGGCGATCGCCGACAAGATGATCAGCCGCCATCCCCATGTCTTCGCCGACCACGACGCGGCCACTGCCGACGACGTGAAGGTCACCTGGGAGGCGCAGAAAGAGACCGAGCGCGCGGCCAAGGCGGCGCGGGAGAACGGCGCCGGCGGCGCGCCGCCGAGCGCCCTCGACGGAGTGACCGCCGCCCTGCCCGCCCTGTTGCGCGCCGAGAAGCTGCAGCAGCGCGCCGCGCGGGTCGGCTTCGACTGGCCGGAGGCCGAGCAGGTTTTCGACAAGCTCGAGGAGGAGATCGCCGAGATCCGCGAGGAGATCGGGCTCGGAGGCGCGCCCGACCGCCTGGAGGACGAGGTCGGCGACCTGCTGTTCGTCGCCGTCAACCTGGCGCGCCACCTGAAGGTCGATCCCGAAACCGCGCTGAGGCGCGCCAACCTGAAGTTCGAACGCCGCTTCCGCGCCATGGAGGCGGCCCTGGCCGCCGCCGGCGAGACCGCTGCGGCGCAGAGCCTGGAGGCGCTGGAAGCGCAGTGGCAGGCCGCCAAGCGCGCCGAGCGCGGTGGCTGAAGTATCTCGGCGTCCGGTTCTGTGGCTGATTGCCCTGGCAACGGCTGTGGGGATGGCGGCCTCGGTGGGAGGCGCTGTGCAGGCTGACGATTATGAGCTCAGGAGTCTGGATAGCGGGCACTCCTACCCGCCTGAGAAATACCGGCAGTATACGGAAGTGGCGGCGACGCAGGCAGCGCTGGAAGAAGCGCTCAGGCGGTTGCGGGCTCAGGGCGCTGTCGAGGAAGACGTGACAGTTGTGCTGCACTTGGCGCACTGGGTGGCGCCGAACGGAAGGGCAAGACAGGTATGGCCGACTTCTGACGTTGACGGGATGCTGGTGTCTCCATGGATTGCCCTGATGTCGGAAACGCATGCCGGCTCGGTTCGGCTCAGCGAAATCCATGTGCTTGCCTTTCAATCGCGGCTTATCGCGGACCTGTATGCTTGGCAGCACCCGCAACATCTCCGGACCGTAGAAACAGCGATTTCGTCGATTGAAGCCAAATGCTTCCGCGATGCCCTCACTCGCTACTTCGATCTTGCCTCGACGCTGGGGAGCATACGGTGGCACTCGGGCTTCTATGACGATCTAACTTGCCTGCCGCGCCCGCTGCGCGACCCGCTCTTCCACTTCTTTGAACGTTCGTCCGATGCGTTTCGTGCGCCTCGCGACCATTCTATTTACGACACCTTGAAGGAATGCTGGGGAGCCAATCAGGACTTTTACAGCCGCCTCTATGAAGCGGTGATTCTGCGGGCTGTTACGCAGCACGCCGCTGCAGAGCGCCCGGACGAAGAATGGTGGCGATCAGCAGTAGGCGGGCTACAGATGACACCCTGCGGTGGGGTGGCTCTTTAGGCGGCAGTCGCTAACCTCACTCCCACATAGAGCGCCGCCCCGTAGAGACCGTGCGACGCGAGCGCGTTCAGCATCGGCACGCGCGGGTCCGGGGCGAGGCGGCCCATCACGCCGATGCCGAGGCCTGGCTGCAGGATGAACCACGGGATCACGACCGAGGCGGCGCCGAACGCGACACCGTTCAGCAGACTCGGCGGCCGGTCGAGCCCATAGACCATGAGCCCGAGATAGGCGAAGCCGTAGGCGATGCCGATCAAGTAGTGGAGCGCCCAGCCGAGGGCGAGTTCGCCAGGCACGGCTGATGTTGCCGCGATCGGCCGGTGCACGAAGCGGCCGCTCGGGAGATAGGCGAACCAGCGCCCGATGAAGGCCCAGTTGGCCGGAGGGATGCCGACGGCGGCGTGCAGCAGGCGCTGCCAGAGGTCGAGCACGACGGTGGCGAAGACACCGGCGACGCAGGCCTGCAGGACGAAGCCCTCAGATGACATGGAGTCCCCTCACCGCTTTGGGCGCAATCCTATGCGAACTCGACACGCCGCCGCACGGTGATCTGGTACCGCGTGTGGCCGGAGTATTGGATCGCTGCCGCGCGTACTTCGAGACGCCCCTTCGGGGCTCCTCATGGTTCGAGACGCGCCTGCGGCGCTCCTCACCATGAGGACGTTTCTTTGTGCCATCAGAGATATACCTCATCCTGAGGAGCGCGACCGGGCGCTGGCCCGGGCGCGCGTCTCGAAGGACGCAGGCTGCCGATGCCAGAGTTCCCTGCGACGGCACTGTAGACCGCTGGCCTCCGCCCCTCAGTCGTTGGCCAGCAGGTGCATGAGGCTGGAGGTGTCCCAGCGGTTGCCGCCGCGGGCCTGGACCTGGCCGTAGAACTGGTCGACCAGGGCGGCGACCGGCAGGCGGGCGCCGTTGTTCTTGGACTCGGCGAGGCAGATGCCGAGATCCTTGCGCATCCAGTCGACGGCGAAGCCGAACTCGAACTCGCCGCGGCACATGGTCTGGCCGCGGTTGTCCATCTGCCAGGACTGCGCCGCGCCCTTGCCGATGACCTCGATCACCTTGTCCATGTCGAGGCCGGCCTTGAGGCCGAAGTTCATGCCCTCGGCGAGGCCCTGCAGCAGGCCGGCGATGCAGATCTGGTTGACCATCTTGGTGAGCTGGCCGGCCCCTGACGGGCCCATGAGGGTGACCGCCTTGGCGAAGGCGTCGATCACCGGCTGCGCGCGCGCGAAGGCCTTGGCGTCGCCGCCGCACATCACCGTGAGGGCGCCGTTCTCGGCGCCGGCCTGGCCGCCGGAGACCGGCGCGTCGATAAAGTCGATGCCCTGCTTCTTGCCGGCCGCCGCCAGCTCGCGCGCCACCTCGGCCGAGGCGGTGGTGTTGTCGACCAGGATGCTGCCTTTAGCCATGCCGGCAAAGGCCCCTGCCTCGCCCAGGATCACGCTGCGCAGGTCGTCGTCGTTGCCGACGCAGGAGAACACCATCTCGGCGCCTTCGGCCGCGGCCTTCGGCGTTTTGGCAGCGGCGCCGCCGTGCCGGGCCACCCAGGCGTCGGCCTTGGCGGCGGTGCGGTTGTAGACGGTGACGTCGTGGCCGGCGGCGGCCAGGTGTCCGGCCATGGGGAAGCCCATGACGCCGAGGCCGAGGAAGGCAAGCTTGGTCATCGCGTCGATCTCACCTGTAGTGACGTTTGCGGAAAGGAGTCGGACCCGAGAGGCCCGGCAAAGTGCCGCGGAGCCTACTTGAGAGGCCACGCGGGCCGCAAGGGGTCGGCGGCGGCCGCACCGGCCGGCACCGTCATGCAACGCTGGTATGTCAGCCATGCGGATTTCTTAGTGCAGTGCAGCATTTTTGTCTTGAACTGGTATACCACAGATTTAATATATATTTCATCGGCTTCTAGAGACGTACACCAACGTTTGCCCGTGAAAGGTATTCCGATGTTTGCACCTGCAACACACGCTTCCGGCCTCCATGTCCTCGACAGCCTCGGCCGCTTCTTCGCCGGCTTCGCCGCCGCCTTCCGGGGCGCTCAGGAAGCCGAGCGCGTCTACCGCGAGCTTGCCAGCCTCTCCGACGATCAGCTCGCCGAGCGCGGACTGACCCGCGACGACATCGCCCGCATGACCCTGCAGGCCCTGAACGCCGCCACCGGCGACCACGCCTGATCCCGCGCCCAATCTCCTTTTGAGGGGCGAACGGCCGCCTGCCGCCCTGCTCCGGGTCCGCCTTGCAATCCGCGCCGCGCCTGCGACCATGAGTGTCGCGGCACCAGTGGGGAGCGCGGGGCATGTTCAGACTAGAGAGGATAGCGGGCAAAGGCCGCGGTCTGGTGGCGAGCCGGCCCATTGCCGCAGGGACGATCATCGAGCGGGCGCCCGCCGTGCGGCTGCCGGCCGCCGAGCGCGCCCTGGTCGACGACAGCGCCCTCTTCGCCTACCTCTTCGTCGATCCGCAGACCTTCGGTGCGGATTCCGGGACAGGCGCCCACGACGGCCTCTTTGCTTTCGGCAGCCTCACCTTCTGCAACCATGCAGAGCATCCCAACGCCCTCGTGCGCTGGTCGAGCGACGCCATCGGCCTCTGGGCCACGCTCGAGGCACAGCGCGATATCGCGCCGGACGAGGAAATCACCCTGTACTATACCAATATCTCCGAGTATTCGGGCGACAGCTTCATAATCTGATCTCTCAAATTTGAAGTAAAAGCCGGACAGTCGGCCACGACAGCGCGGCGAAGCGGCGACAGGCGGTGCAATTTCCTTCTTGGAAAGGAAAATTAAAGACCCGGCTGCTTCAATGGACCCTTCGTGCAGGCAGATACCCGAATTCCGGAAGCCGGGGGCAGGTCTCAACCCATGGTGTCATCGTCAGTGCAGCTCCAGACGACCGCCGAGAACGCGGTGCCGTCGCCGCGGCGGCGCGGCGGCTACACCGGCACTTACCGGCTGCTGGTGCGCGGCAAGAACATCAACCGCAACACCCTGCTGGCGACCGATTACCTGAACCATTTCAACGAGATCATCATGCTGCTCGAGATGGTTCCCGCGATGCCCGAGTGCTTCGCCGATGCCGCCGAGTGGCGCCCGAAGAGCTATGCCGCCCATTTCCGCGACAGCTGCTTTTCCGATGCCGAGCTGGCCATCCACGCTTATGAGAACGCGCCGGAGAACTTCCGCCAGGCCTTCGACGCCACCATCGCGCAGATGGACCGCCTTGTGCTGGAGGCCCTGCCGCGGATCGGCGCCTTGGTCGAGGCCGGCGACCCGGCGGCCCTGGAGAGCGGTGTCGCGGGCGTCACCCGCAAGCTGCACAGCTTCGTCGACATGGCCTCGTCGATCATCAACGGCAACATGGACACCCTCGACCAGGGTCAGATCGATCGCGTGATGACCGCCTGAGGGCGGCGGCGCGCCGGTCCTCATTCTTCGAGACGCCTCGCTGCGCAAGGCTCCTCAGAATGAGGAAGTTGTTGTTGTAATAGCAGCGGGAAGACCGGCCCTTTAATCTCAAGCCTCATCCTGAGGAAGCCGCGTAGCGGCTGTCTCGAAGGACGAGGCGTCCGACCGCTTGCGCCGCCAGGCACGCCATACCGGCCTTCCCGTCCTTGGCTGTTCCGTCAGCGCGCCTGCTGCATGGTGCGGGCGACCAGGCGGCTGAGCGCCTCCAGGCCGGGGCCGATGTGTTCCGGTTCGATCGAGGAAAAGCCGAGACGCATGAAGTTGCGCGGCGGCTTGGGCGACAGGAAGTGTGCCGAGCCCGGCTCGATGACGATGCCCTCGCCGAGCGCCTCGCGGGCCAGGATGTCGGTGTCGAGGCTCCTCGGCCCCTCCAGCCAGAACGACGTGCCGCCGCAGGACGGCCGCCGCCGGAACTGCGGCAGCTGGCGCTCCAGGGCCTCGCCCATGGTCTCCCAGCGGGTGCGGAAGTCGCGCTGCAGGCGGTGCACCAGGGCGTCGTAGTGGCCGCCGGCGATGAACAGCGCCAGGGTGCGCTGGTTGTTGGTCGCGGGGTGGCGCAGCATCAGGCGGCGCAGCATGCGCGCCTCGTGGATGAACTCGGCGGCGCCCACCATGTAGCCCATGCGCAGGCCGGGGCCGAGGTACTTCGAGAAGCTGCCGATGTAGATGACGCGGCCGCTGCGGTCCATGGCCTTCAAGGCCGTGGTCGGCGCGTGCAGGAAGTTGGACTCGGCCTCGTAATCGTCCTCGACGATGAGGAAATCGCCGCGCTGGGCACGCTCGAGCAGCGCCATGCGGCGCTCCAGCGGCAGCGTCACCGTGGTCGGCGACTGGTGGCTGGGAGTCACGTAGGCGCAGGCGCAGCCCTCCAGGCGCTCGTCCACCACCATGCCGTCGGCGTCGACCGGGATCGGGCGCAGCTCGGTGCCCTGCAGGCTGAAGATGTTGCGCACGTCGACGTAGCCGGGGTTCTCCACCGCCAGCACCTTGCCGGGGCCGGCCAGCAGCTCGGCGATCAGGTAGAGGGCGTTCTGGGCGCCGAGGGTGACCAGGATCTCCGCCGGCTGCGCCTTGATGCCGCGGCGCGGCAGCACCCGCGTGCGGATCTCCTCGATGAGGCGCGGGTCGTCGTCGTTGAAGTTATCCTCGGTCCAGGTCTGGATCGCCTCGACGCCAAGCGCCTCGCGCGAGCACATGCGCCAGGTCGACACCGGGAACAGCTTGGGGTCGGGCTGCCCGTAGATGAAGGGAAAGGGGTAGCGCCGCCAGTTGCGCGGCTTGGTCAGGTGGTGCTGCTCCGAGGGCCGCAGCCGCAGGCGGGAGAACCAGTCGACGGCCGGGCCGCCCGCCGGCTCGGGCAGGCTGACCTGCCCGCCCGTCTGGCCGCCGGCCTGCTGGAACACCATGTCGGCGTTCACGAAATAGCCGATGCGCTCGCGCGAGATCAGCAGGCCCTCGTCGGCGAGCGCCTGGTAGGCCAGCACCACGGTATTGCGCGACACCCCCAGCGAATGGGCGAGCCGGCGGCAGGACGGCAGCGGGTCGCTGCCCGACAGGCGGCCGTCGAGGATGGCGTCGATCAACTGGCGGCGCAGTTGGGCCTGGAGGCCGAGATCGCCGTCGTGGCGGACGGGAAAGATGAAATCGCGCAAAAGTGAACCGCGCCCGGCGGCCTCCCTGACTGCCCCTGCCCGCCCCTCCACGGGGTCCCGGATCGAGGACCGGGCGGGCCGAAGGCGCCACAGTAAGCGGCGCCCGGCGCCGCCTCAAGCCCCACCGGTCGGCCCTTTCAGGGTTGCCGCCTGCCCTCGGCGATCGCCCGGAAGTGGCGGGCGGCGGCGGCCCCTTCGGCGGCGCACCAGGCCCGATTGCCGCCGAGGCCGCGGTTGCGCCACTCCCGTTCGGCCTCGATCCAGCCCTGGATGCGCTGGCGGCGCGCCGTTTCGGCATCGAGCCCGGCGCGGGCGATCGCCGCGGCGACCTCGGCGCGGTAGCCGCGCTCCACCGCCTCGTCCAGGCTGCCGCAGTAGCTTGTAACAGCAAATTCATAGACCACGCGGGTGACTCCGCGCGGCTCCGCGCCGGCCGGCCAGGCGGCCAAGGCCAGCAACGGGCAGGCGAACAGCCAGTTTCGAAGATGTCGCGAGGGTCCCTGTTCGTGCACGGCTGGCACCATCCACTGTACGGAGTTGGCCTTGACTTGCTTTGGAAGCCACTGCCAGATTCAACGGCAGGCTGGAACGCCTGGAAGAGATAATAATGCTACCGGGAAGGGGCGGCAGCCGCCGACCCCACGAAGACACGTCAACGTCTTGGGGAGAACTAGCGTGAAGAGGACTGGAAAGCCAACATCCAGCGAGAAGACGCACCGCGCGGTGCGCGATTTCTCGCGCCGCACCCTGCTGAAGCAGGCCGCGGCCGGCGGCGCCATCGTCGCCGTGGCGCCCGCCATCGTCAGCCGGAGGGTTCTCGCCTCCTCGGGCGAACTGGTGGTCATGAACTGGTCGGACTATCTGCCGAAGTCCTTCCTGGACGGCTTCGAGAAGAAGACCGGCATCGTCATCAAGCACACACCCTACGGCTCCAACGAGGAGCTGCTGAACAAGATGCGCGCCACCAAGGGCCGCGGCTTCGACCTGGTCGGCCCGACCGTCGACCGCGCCGGCGAGTGGCAGCCGCTGGGCCTGCTGCAGCCCTTCGACATGAACCGCGTCGATACCTCCAACGTCGTGCCGGGCCTGCTGAAGGGTTCGACCGACGGCTGGACCTGGGACGGCGGCAACCACCACCTGCCCTACCACTGGGGCACCGAGGCCCTGGCCTGGCGCACCGACAAGTGGCAGCGGGACTACGCCAACCTGTCCTACGGCGATCTCTGGACGCCGGAAATGAAGGGCAAGGTGATGGGCCGCCCGCACTCCATGATGCTGGGCATCGGCCTCTACCTCGACGCCAGCGGACAGGTGCCGTCGAACCGCATGCTCGACGCCTACAAGGACGAGGCGAACATGCGGCGGATCTGGGACCAGGTCACCAAGTTCGCGGTCGAGCACAAGCCCTGGCTGAAGCAGTTCTGGAATGACGCCGACGCGCAGATCAACGGCTTCATGCAGAACGACGTGGTGCTCGGCCAGACCTGGGACGGCCCGCCGCTGCGGCTCAAGAAGGAAGGCAATCCGGTCACCTACATGGCGCCGCAGGAAGGTGCCCTGACGTGGCTCGACGGCCTCTCGATCCCGGTCGGTGCCAAGAACATCGACGAGATCTACGAGTACATCAACTACGTCTACGATCCCGAGGTGAACGGCCTGATCGCCAACGAGACCGGCTACAACCCGGTCTCCGTGGGTGCCGAGAACTACCTGTCGGAAGACAGCAAGAAGGCCTTCAGCGAGGCCTATCCGGGCGATGCCCTCGACCGGCTGTGGTGGTGGCCGCCGTCGGAGCCCTGGTACACCGAGATCCGCGCCGAATACAGCGACAAGTTCGTCGCTGCCTGAGGCCGGGTCCGGCAATAGAGCGAGGAGTACGGCGGGTCCCGGCCGCAGCGCCGGGACCCGCTTCCCGTAAAGTTGGATACGATATCGAGCGCCCGTTAAAGAGGCGCGTGAGTGAGGCGGCCTGGGCGCGGCAGCGGCGCGGCAGGCGTAAAACGGGGGCGGGCCGAGATGAGCGCCGATGTTGAGCTCGATCACGTAACGATTCGCTTCGGCGAATTCACGGCGGTGAAAGACGCCAACCTGAAAATCGAAAACGGCGAATTCTTCAGTTTCCTCGGCCCCTCAGGCTGTGGCAAGACCACCATCCTGCGCGCCATCTCGGGCTTCCTGGAGCCCAGCGAAGGCCAGGTGCGCATCGGCGGCAAGGACATGCGCGGCATCGGCCCGAACAAGCGGCCGACGGCGCTGATCTTCCAGAACCTCGCCCTCTTCCCGCTGATGTCGGTGGCCGACAACATCGCCTTCGGGCTCGAGGTGCGCGGCGTCGGCAAGGCCGAGCGGCGCAAGCGCGCCAACGAACTGCTCGAGCTGATCGCGCTGGAGGACCAGGGCGACAAGAAGGTCAGCGAGCTGTCCGGCGGCCAGAAGCAGCGCGTCGCCATCGCCCGCGCGCTGGCCGTGGAGCCGGCGGTGCTGCTGCTCGACGAGCCGCTCTCGGCGCTCGACCTCAAGCTGCGCCAGCACATGCGCACCGAACTGCGCGCCATCCAGCAGCGCGTCGGCATCACCTTCATCTACATCACCCACGACCAGGGCGAGGCGCTCACCATGTCCGACCGCATCGCGGTCATGAGCCAGGGCATCATCCAGCAGGTCGGCAGCGGCAACGAGGTCTACGAGAATTCGCAGACCGCCTTCGTCGCCTCCTTCGTCGGCGAGAACAACCCCTTCACCGGGCGCGTCGTCAGCGCCGACGGCAAGCACGCGGTGATCGAGACCGCCTTCGGGCCGCTGCGCGGGCGCAACCTGCGCGGCCTCAAGCAGGGCAGCCAGGCGATGCTCTTCGTGCGGCCGGAGTCCCTCAGCCTGGTAAATGGGCAGGCCGGGGGCCAGAGCGGGGCCGAGAACGTCATCGAGAGCCCCGTGCTGCACAGCGAGTACGAGGGCGCGTTCTTCTCGGTGTTCCTGCGCGGCGAAGGCGCCAAGGATATCGTCATGTCGATGACCAACTCCGGCAACCTGCCGGAATTCCGCGAGGGCGAGACGGCGCGGGTCGGCTTCCGCGCCGACCGCGCGCTGGTGCTGCCGCTCGGCGACGTGGCCGAAGAGTAGCGCGGGGGGGCGGACCATGGGCGGCTTCATCCAGCGCAACGGCGTCTTCATCTCCACCTACCTGATCCTGGCGGTGGCCTTCTGGGTGGTGGTGATGATCGTGCTGCCGCAGGCCTACATGCTGGACTTCTCGTTCCGCAACAACCTGCCGCCGGCCAAGATCGGCGGGCCGGAGGACGTCTACACGCTGAAGAACTACCAGTACCTGGTGTTCGGGCGCCCCGGCGACGCGGAGATGTTCAACTATCTCCATCTGCAGGTCTTCCTGCGCACCATCATCGCCTCGGTCTTCGTCACCCTGCTCGACCTCGCGCTCTGCTATCCCATCGCCTACTACATCGCCCAGGTCGCCAAGGGCGGCTTCGCGCGCTCGATGATCCTGCTGCTGATCCTGCCGTTCTGGGTCAACGAGATCCTGCGCGCCTTCTCCTTCCGCATCCTCTTCGGCACCTCCGGCGTGTTCAATGCGATGCTGCAGTCGCTGGGCCTGATCGACCAGCCGATCGACTTCATGCGCGCCGACGTGGCTCTCTACGCCGGCCTCTCCTACGCCTACATCCTGCTGATGGTGTTCCCGCTCTACAACGCCATCGAGAGCCTGGACCACAATCAGATCGAGGCGGCGCGCGACCTCGGCTCGCCCTGGTGGCGCATCCACTGGCGGGTGGTGATGCCGCATGCCAAGCCCGGCATCGCCTCGGGCTGTACCCTGGTGTTCATGCTCTCGGCCGGCGCCCTGGCGGCGCCGCAGATCCTCGGCGGGCCGTCGAGCCTGTGGTTCACGCAGATCATCTACCGCTGGTTCAACACCGGCGGCAACTGGCCGCAGGGCGCCGCCTACGCCATCGTGCTGCTGCTCGCCTGCCTGGTCTTCGTGCTTGCGGTGATGAAGCTCTTCAAGGTCAGCCTCGGGGAGATCGCCCGATGAGCTCGCGGTCGATCCAGTCGCTGATGCTGGGATTCTACATCCTGCTGTTCTTCCTGTTCCTCTTCGCGCCGCTCTTCATGATGGGTATCGCCGCCTTCAACGACGTCGAATTCCCCCAGGTGGTGCCCTGGCAGGGCTTCACCCTGCGCTGGTTCCCGGCGCTCTTCGCCGACGCGCTGATGATGGAAGGCTTCGTCAATTCGATCTGGATCGGCATCGGCGTGATGGCCGTGTCGGTGCCGATCGGCCTCGCCGCCGCGATCGTCATGACCCAGGTGCACCAGCGCCTGCAGACCGTCTACTACACCATCGTGGTGTCGCCGGTGCTGATGCCGGGCGTGATCCTCGGTATCTCCACCCTGGTGTTCTGGGACCGCCTCGGCACCTTCTTCGACGCCGACTACGAGAGCTTCTACTACAGCGGCATGTTCCTCACCATCGTCGGCCAGTCGACCTTCATCTCGGCCTACACCATGCTGATCTTCCTGGCCCGCCTGCAGCGCTTCGACCGCACCCAGGAGGAAGCCGCTCTCGACCTCGGCGCCACCCACGTGCAGGTGTTCTGGAAGGTGCTGATCCCCTTCCTGCGCCCGGCGATCTTCTCGGCCATGGGGCTCGCCTTCCTGACTTCCTTCGAGAACTACAACACCACCGTCTTCACCATCCAGGCGGAGAGCACGCTGACCACGGTGCTGGCCGGCAAGGTGCGCATGGGCACGCAGCCCGACCTCGCCGCGCTGGCGGTGCTGATCATCGCCGTCACCCTGGTCGGTGCCGTCGCCATCGAGGTGGCGCAGCGCCGTGAGCAGCGCCGCGATCTCGCCGCCAAGGCCGCCGCCGCGCGGGCCGACCGCCAGATGCAAGCCGCCGCCCAGGCGCCGGCGGAATAACCGCTCAGTCGCGGCCGCCGCCGCCGCCGTCGCCCGCGGCGCTGCCCGCCGGCCGCGAGACGGGGTTCTCGGTGAGGACGAAGGCGGCCCGATCGATGTCCCACCTCAGCTTGATCGGCACGCCCGGCGTATGCCTCAGTGTCTGGGTGTAGATCATCTCGTCGTCCTTGCGGACGACGACATTGACAATGCCGTCGAGCTTCTCCAGGGGAAAAGTGGCGGTCCGCTCCTGCGCCGGCTTCAGATCCTCGGCCTCCAGCAGCACCTCCGCCTGGCCGTTGGTCAGGACGTAGTCACCGCGCGGCAGGTTCGACTGCCGCATCGGTGGATCGAGATGAAGGACCGGCGGGTCGATCATCGGCATTTCGAGATCGGCACAGGCGACGACCGAGCCTGAAAGGACTAGAATCGCCAATACGGCCGCAATTCTCGGGACTCCGCGCGCCATGTGTACCCCCACACCTCGGTTGCAAACGGAACGGTTGATTTTACCCGAGATCGAAGACGCCGACCATCTCCGAAAACGTGAACGGCCCCGGCGTTTCCGCCGGGGCCGTGGCCGTGCTGGCAGGCAGCGCGGTGCGGTCTACTGCGCCGGCTGCGACTGCGGCGCCGGCGGCGGCTGCTGGCCGCCACCGCCCGAGGGATCGTCGCAGGCGGCGATGCCGGCGGCGATGAACAGGCCGCCGAGCAGCATGGCAAGTTGGCGTCGCATAGCTAACCTCCTCTCGTTGTCGTGCGGGGGTGCGGGGGTCACCGCGGCCGCGTGTCGGACCCGCACCTGTCGGGATCGATCGTCGAGCGGCCTTTTTGGTCAGCTTGGGTCAGCGCAGCGACTCGCGATGGTCCTCGATGACCTGCATCACCTGGGGATCGCGCTGCGCCGCATCGTAGATGGTGTTGTAGTCCTGCACCGACAGACCTTCTTCTTGGACGGCGGCCCGCATTTCCTGCATCGCCTCCTGGCGCAGCGCCGCATCCTCGTCGGCGTTCTCGGCCTCGGCGATCTGCGGGATCCACTTCTCGTTCAGCTGTTCGACCTTGAGGGCCGCCGCCGCGAAGGCCTGCAGTTCCTGGTCGCTGTAGCCGTCCGGCGCCTGCTGGGCGGCGGCGGGATAGGCGAGGACCGACAGGATGAACATCAGGGTCGCAGCCAGGGCGACAAGCAGGCCGGTTTCGCGGCCGAAGACCATGGTCCGGCGGGCGCTTTGGGCTGCATGGTTCATAAACAACTCTCCTTACTGGTGATTTGACGGTGGCTTCCGTCCGGGAAAGGCGGTTTCGCGCCGCATTCCCGAGATGGACGGTCCGCGAGCGCCGATAGTTCCAGGCCGCTCCATTCTTTTTTCGCCGACACCGGAACCTTTCGCCTCCGGGAACCGTCTACTCATCAGTTGGGGGCCGCTGTGTGCCGCCCCCCGGGCAGGGAGAGCCTGTGGACGACCTCAAGTGGGCCATTGCGAGGCAGATTCCGCACCTGAGGCGCTTTGCGATGGCGCTGACGAAAGATCGGGACGAAGCCGACGACGTGGTGCAGGACTGCCTGGAGCGGGCGCTGAGGAAGCGGCAGCTTTGGCGGCGTCGGGGGAGCCTGCGAAGCTGGATGTTCAGCATGCTCTACCGCACCCACATCGACCATCGCCGGCGGCGGCAGCGCCGGGAGCAGCCGGCCGCCGCGGACGCCATCGACGCCGTGGCCGCGCAGCCGGCCAACCAGGAACACCGGGTGGAGTGCCGGCACATCGGCGAGGCGCTCGACCGGCTGCCGGAGGAGCAGCGCGACGTAGTTCTGTTGGTGGCGCTCGAGGGCGTTGCCTATGACGAGGCCGCCGAGATTCTCGGCCTGCCGATCGGCACGGTCCGCTCGCGGTTGTCGCGCGGCCGCCAGGCACTGCGCGACCTGCGAGCCCAGGGCGGCGCCCGGCACAGTCTGCGGAGGGTGAAGTGATCGAACGCTACGAAGCGATCCGGGAGATCGACCTTTTCGCCTATGCCGACGGGCAGCTCGAGGTCGACCTGCCGCGCAAGGATGAAGTGGAACGCTATCTTGCCGCGAACCCCGACGCGGCAGCGCTGGTCGCGGAGATCCGCGCGCAGAACGATGAAATCCGGGCGCACCACGGCGCCGTGCTGCGCGAGCCGGTGCCCGTCCGGCTGAGCGCCGTTTTACATGGCGGTTCCGCGCCGCGGTCCGGCCGGCGCCTGGCGCAGATCGCCGCCGCCGTCGCCCTGCTGGTGGCGTCGTCCCTCACCGGCTGGTTCATCGGCCAGCGCGACCAGGACGCGCAGTGGGCGCTCAGCGGGTTCGTGGAGCGCGCCGCGGCGGTTCACAGCGGCACCGCCGCCGACCCCTCGGCGACGCCGGCCGCCGCAGACGCTGCTATTCAGCCGCTCGGCTGGCTCAACCAGCGCATCGCCCTGGAGCTGACCGCGCCGGACCTCACCGGCCAGGGATTCGACCTGATGGCCAAGGAGATGCTCGGGCCCGACAGCGACCCCATGGTGCGGCTGCTCTACCAGCGGATCGACGGCACCGCCATCAACCTCTTCCTGCGCCCGCGCTGGGACGAGGCGAGCAGCGGGCTCGGCCGGGCCGACGCGGGGGACGTGAACGTCCTCTACTGGCTGGACGGCCCCCTCGCCTTCGCCATGACCACCAACGCCGCCGGCGTCGAGTCCGACCAGCTTGCCGTGGCGATCCGCGAAGCGGTGGAGCGCGCGAGGCTGAGCGACGAGGCGCCCACCATGGCGCTGTCGCCCGACACGCCCGCCGCGACCCAGGCGAACGGTGCCGAGGAGCCGAGCCTTCTGGCCCCCGTGGTGCCGCATTCGCCGGCTCCCGACAACGGCGGCCCGGCGGTCCAGGTCAACTAAGATGTGGGCGCCAACGATGGACTCCCGATCGCAGCGGTTCCTCGCCCGGATGCGTCGTCAATCCTGGCCGGCGCTGATCCTGGTGACCGCCGTGGCGGCGGAGGCCGGCAACGTCTACTACTACTGGGAACCGGATGATCTGCCCGGCTGCGACGAGCGGGCGGTGCGCCATCAGCTCCGCGAGATGCTGGAGCGCGGTGCCGGCGGCGCGGCCTCCACGCCGGTGAAGTTCGCGAAGATGCGCGAGGTCGACGCCGAGCCGGCAGGCGACCCCGAGGCAGCGCGGCGCTGCAGCGCCGAGGCGACCGTCGGCGGGACGACCGGCAGCATCGTCTACGAGATCACCCCGGGCGAATCCGGCGGCGAACATCTCATCACCCTGCACCGGCCCTGACGGCGCCCGCGCTACTGCCTGGCGATGACGCCGCGCAGCTTGGTGAAGATCTCGTCGATGTGCTGGTCTTCGCAGACCAGCGGCGGCGAGACCAGGGCGCAGTCGCCGGTCATCTTCACCATGCAGCCGGCGTCGTAGAGTTCCTGCATCACCTTCAGGCCGCGGCCGCCCGGCTGGTCCAGCGGTGCGAGGTCGATGCCGCCGATCATGCCGTAGCCGCGGATGTCGGTCACCGCGGCAAGATCCTTCATCGAGTAGAGCGCCTCGAGGAACTTCGGCGTCATCTTGGCCGCGCGCTCCACGAGCTGCTCGTTCTCGAAGATGTCGCGGGTCGCCAGTGCGGCGGCCGAGGCCACCGGGCAGCCGGAATAGGTGTAGCCGTGGAACAGCTCGATGCCGGCTTCCGGGGCGGCGTCCATCAGCACATTGTGGACCTTGTCGTTGACGGCCACCGCGCCCATCGGCACCACGCCGTTGGTCAGCGCCTTGGCCATGGTGATGATGTCCGGAACCACGCCGAAGCTGTCGGAGCCGAACTGCTTGCCGGTACGCCCGAAGCCGCAGATCACCTCGTCGAAGATCAGCAAGATGCCGTGGCGGTCGCAGATCTCGCGCAGGCGCTGCAGGTAGCCCTTGGGCGGCACCAGCACGCCGGTTGAGCCGGCGATCGGCTCGACGATGCAGCAGGCGATGGAGTCGGCGCCGTGCAGATCGACGAAGCGCTGCAGGTCGTCGGCGAGGTCGGCGCCGGTCTCCGGCTGGCCGACGGCGAATTTGTGTTCCGGCAGGTGGGTGTGGCGCAGATGCAGCGCGCCGGGCAGGCCGAGCCCGAAGGCCTTCTTGTTGTTCACCATGCCGGCGACGGCGAGGCCGCCGAAGTTGACGCCGTGATAGGCGCGCTCGCGGCCGACCAGGCGCATCCGCTGCCCTTCGCCGCGCGCCTTGTGGTAGGCCAGCGCGATCTTCAGGGCGGTGTCCACCGCCTCGGAGCCGGAGTTGGCGAAGAAGATGTGGTCGAGGTCGGCCGGCGTCACCGAGGCGATGCGGCGCGCCACCTCGAAGGAAGCCGGATGGCCGAACTGGAAAGGCGGCGCGTAGTCGAGAGTGGTGAGCGCCTCGTTGACCGCCTCGGCGATCTCGCGCCTGCCGTGGCCGGCGGCGACGCAGAACAGGCCGGCCGAGCCGTCGATCACCTTGTTGCCGTGATCGGTGGTGAAGTACACGCCCTCGGCACGGGTCAGGATGCGCGGGTTCGCCTTGAAGTGGCGGTTCGCGGTAAACGGCATCCAGTGCTGCTCGAGCGAATTGGGAATCGGCGGGATGAAGTTCATCGGCCTGGCTTTCCTAGGGTTTTCCGGGTTGATGCAGAACCTTAGCGGACAGTCTAGCGCCGCCCCCGAGGGGCGAGCTAGGCCCAAATGGCGGCGACCTGTGAGGCCAGCGCCCTTCGAGACGGCGCTGCCGCGCCTCCTCAGGGTGAGGAGAATATGTTTGACCTCATACTGAGGAGCCCTGCAGGGGCGTCTCGAAGCAGATCTAGAGGCCGATGGCCTCCTCGGGCGGGACGTAGGCCAGGCCGTGGGCCTCGGCGACGGCCTTGTAGGTGATCATGCCGCCGGCCACGTTGAGGCCGTTCTTCAGGTGCGGGTCCTCGGCCAGGGCGACGCGGTGGCCCTTGTCGGCCAGGGCCAGGGTGAAGGGCAGCGTGGCGTTGTTGAGGGCAATGGTCGAGGTGCGGGCGACGGCGCCGGGCATGTTGGTGACGCAGTAGTGAACGCAGCCCTCCTCCATGTAGATGGGGTCGGCATGGGTGGTGCCGCGCGAGGTCTCGAAGCAGCCGCCCTGGTCGATGGCGATGTCGACCAGCACCGATCCCGGGCGCATCCGGCGCACCATCTCGCGGGTGACCAGCTTCGGTGCGGCGGCGCCCGGCACCAGCACGGCGCCGATCACGAGGTCGGCGCCCATGACGTGGCGCTCGATGGCGTCGACCGTGGAATAGATGGTGTTCAGCATCGCGCCGAACTGCAAGTCGAGCTCGTAGAGGCGGTCCAGCGAGCGGTCGATCACGGTGACATGGGCCTCCATGCCCATGGCCATGCGCGCCGCGTTGGTGCCGGCGACGCCGCCGCCGATGATGACGACCCGCGCCGCCGCCACGCCCGGCACGCCGCCCAGCAGCATGCCGGAGCCGCCCTGGTACTTCTCCAGGCAGTGGGCGCCGACCTGCACCGACATGCGCCCGGCGACCTCGCTCATGGGCGCCAGCAGCGGCAGGCCGCCGCGCGCGTTGGTCACCGTCTCGTAGGCGATGGCGACGCAGCCCGACTTCACGAGGCCCTCGGTCTGCGGCAGGTCCGGCGCCAGGTGCAGGTAGGTGAAGAGCACCTGGCCCGCGCGCAGGCGCGCGTACTCGGCCGGCTGCGGCTCCTTCACCTTGACGATCATCTCCGCCTTGGCGAAGACGCTCTCGGCGTCCGGCGCGATCTCGGCGCCGGCGGCCAGGTAGTCCTCGTCGGTGAAGCCGATCCCCTCGCCCGCCTTGGTCTCCACCAGCACCTTGTGGCCGTGGTGAACCAGTTCCCGCACCGAGGACGGCACCAGCCCGACCCGGTATTCGTGGTTCTTGATCTCCTTCGGCACGCCGACCTGCATGATGTCCTGTCCTCTGTTTATGTTTGTCTGGTGTTTATGTTTGTCTGGCATCCCAGCGGATTCCGCGCCGGCCGCGACGCCGGCGAAGTGGCCTGTTCAGCAGCCCGCTGCGCCGCCGCACCCTAGTGCGCCGGCGGGACAACTTCCAGTGCCAGATTCACCGACTCGCTGATGCCAGCACCTCGTCGAGGTCGCGCCGGCTTTGGCGCCGTCAGGCCCCCGGCGCGTCCACGCCCAGCAGGGTGGCGTGGAGGGCGTCCCAGCTCGGCCGGTCGGGCGCCATCAGCAGGCCGATCTCGCGGTAGCGCCCGGCGTTGTAGGGCGTGCCGTCGAAGCAGAGGGCGATGCCGCCGGCCTCGCTGTGGATCAGCGTGCCCGGCAGGTGGTCCCAGGGCATCAGCCGGGTGAAGAGGGAGAACTGCGTCTCCCCGGCGGCCAGGCGCAGGTACTCGGCGCCGGCGCAGCGCAGCGACTTCACCGCCGTCACCCGCTCTCGGCGGCGGTCGACCCGGCGGGCGAGCTCCGGCGGGGCGTAGCTGGAGGCGTGCAGGCTGCCGGTCATGCGGGCCGGGACGTCGCCCGGGGCGACCCTGAGACGCCGGCCGCCCATCCAGGCGCCGCCGCCCAGTTCGGCGATGCCGAACCTGCCGCTGACCGGCTCGAGGATCCAGGCGGCGACGCCCTCGCCGCGGCGTGCCAGGGCGACCATGATGGCGAAGGTGGGGCGGCCGTGCGCGAAGTTGCGGGTGCCGTCGATGGGATCGACGATCCACACCGGGGCGTCTTCGGTCAGGCGGTCCATCAGCCTGGGGTCGGCGTGGGCGGCTTCCTCGCCGACCACCACCGAGCCCGGCAGCAGGTCGAGCAGCCGCGCCGTCAACCGGCGCTCCACCGCCAGGTCGACGACGGTCACCAGTTCGCCGGCCACCTTCTCCTGCACCTCGTGGGCGGCCAGGGCCTGGAAGCGCGGCAGCACGTCCTCGGCGGCGACCTCCTCGATGGCGGCGGTGACTTTGCTGACGTCGAGCAAGGGGGATTTCCGTTCCTGGATCCGGTGACGGGTCTTCGGCGAAAACGGCGGCGCGGGCAAGGAAAAAGGGCCGCGGCGGTGTGCCGCGGCCCTCGATCTTCAGGCGGTAGAGCCTGAGACGGTCGGGTTTGGGCTTCTTAGAAGCCCATGCCCCCCATTCCGCCCATGCCGCCCATGCCACCCATGTCGGGCGCCGCGGGGGCGTCCTTCTTCTCGGGGGAATCGGCGACCATGGCCTCGGTGGTGATCAGCAGACCGGCGATCGACGCGGCATCCTGCAGCGCCGTGCGCACGACCTTGGTCGGGTCGATGATGCCGGCCTTGAACATGTTCACGTACTTGCCGTTCTGGGCGTCGAAGCCGAGCGCGGGGTCCTTGGCGTCGGTGATCTTGCCGACGACGATGGAGCCCTCGTGACCGGCGTTCTCGGCGATCTGCCGGATCGGCGCCTGCAAGGCACGGGCGATGATCTCGATGCCGACGCGCTGATCGTCGTTCTCGACTTCCAGCTTGGCCAGCACCTTAGCGGCGTTCAGCAGGGCGCCACCGCCACCGATGACGATGCCTTCCTCGACAGCGGCGCGGGTGGCGTTCATCGCGTCTTCGACGCGATCCTTGCGCTCCTTCACCTCCATCTCGGTGGCACCGCCGACACGCAGCACGGCCACGCCGCCGGCGAGCTTCGCCAGACGCTCCTGCAGCTTCTCACGGTCGTAGTCCGAGGTGGTCTCCTCGGCCTGCGCCCGAATCTGCGTGCAGCGGCCGGCAATTTCCTTCTTCTTGCCGGCGCCGTCGACGATGGTGGTCTCTTCCTTGGTGATGGCCACGCGCTTGGCGGAACCCAGCATGTCGAGGGTGGCGTTCTCGAGCTTGATGCCGAGATCCTCGGAGATCACCTGGCCGCCGGTGAGGATGGCGATATCCTCGAGCATGGCCTTGCGGCGGTCACCGAAGCCCGGCGCCTTCACCGCAGCGACCTTCAGGCCGCCACGCAGCTTGTTCACCACCAGGGTCGCCAGGGCTTCGCCCTCGACGTCCTCGGCGACGATCAGCAGCGGCCGGCTGGACTGCACCACGGCTTCCAGCAGCGGCAGGATGGCCTGCAGCCCGGAGAGCTTCTTCTCGTGCAGCAGGATGTAGGGGTTCTCCATCTCGCAGATCATCTTTTCCGCGTTGGTGATGAAGTAGGGCGAGAGGTAGCCGCGGTCGAACTGCATGCCTTCGACGACGTCGAGCTCGGTCTCGAGGGACTTCGCCTCTTCCACCGTGATCACGCCTTCCTTGCCGACCCGCTCCATCGCCTCGGCGATCATCGAGCCGATTTCGGCCTCGCCGTTGGCGGAGATGGTGCCGACCTGGGCGACCTCGGCGGAGGTCGAGATCTTCTTCGACTTCTTCTGCAGCTCGGCGACCACGGCCGCCACGGCCAGGTCGACGCCACGCTTCAGGTCCATCGGGTTCATGCCGGCGGCAACGGCCTTGGCGCCTTCGCGCACGATGGCCTGGGCCAGCACGGTCGCCGTGGTGGTGCCGTCGCCCGCCATGTCGTTGGTCTTGGAGGCGACCTCGCGCACCATCTGGGCGCCCATGTTCTCGAACTTGTCGGAGAGTTCGATCTCCTTGGCCACCGTGACGCCGTCCTTGGTGGTGCGCGGAGCACCGAAGGACTTGTCGATCACCACGTTGCGGCCCTTGGGACCGAGGGTGACCTTCACGGAGTTGGCCAGAATGTCGACGCCGCGCAGCATGCGCGTACGGGCATCGGCGCCAAACTTAACGTCTTTCGCAGCCATATCTGGTTCTCTTCCTTATTGCAAAACGCCCATGATGTCGGACTCACGCATGATCAGCATGGTCTTGCCATCAAGCTTCACTTCGGTGCCGGACCACTTGCCGTAGAGCACCTTGTCGCCCTTCTTCACGTCCAGGGCGACCAGCTTGCCGTCCTCGCCGCGGGATCCGGGTCCGGCGGCAAGGACCTTGCCTTGCATGGGCTTTTCTTTGGCAGTGTCGGGAATGATGATGCCACCGGCGGTCTTTTCTTCTTCCTCCAGCGGCTCGACCACGACACGGTCATGCAGCGGCCTGAATTTCATGGAATCTACCCTGTCTGATTGGTTTCGGTTCGGGTGAAGGCCCCGGAATGGTTCCCGCGGACCCGCTCGTCTTCCCGGCGTTGCGCCAGTATTAGCACTCAGCCGTAGTGAGTGCTAGCGAGCATATAAAAGCCCGGGCGGGAGGAGTCAACCGCTGGAGGCGAGGTTTCCGGCCGGCGCCGCCGGCTCCGCGGTCAAGGCGGCCAGAATCTCAGCGTTTTCAACGATTCCGCCGAATTTCTTAAGGAAGCGCTCCAGGTCCCTCTGGGCGATCTTCACGTCGACCTCGGTGCCGAGCCCCTGGTCGCGGCGGGCCACCACCTCGCCGTGCTGGTAGAGCCAGGCCAGGGCCTCGCCCTCCGCCAGCTCCAGGGCGACGGTCACCTGGCGCCGCCGCAGCGAGAGGCGGCGGTCGATGAGGGCGAGGACGTCGTCGCAGCCCTCGCCGGTCAGCGCCGAGCAGAGCACGCTGTCGGGTTCCCGGGCGGACGCCGGATCGGCGCCCTGGGCGACCCGCTGGGCCAGGTGGGCACGCCCGGCCGGGTCCAGCAGGTCGGCCTTGTTCAGAACCTCGAGCACGTGGCCGGCGGCCTCGGAGATGCCGAGGTCGGCCAGCACCGCCTGGACGTCGGCCTGCTGGGCGAGGCTGTCCGAATGGGCGACGTCGCGCACATGGAGGATGATGTCGGCCTCCGTCACCTCCTCCAGGGTGGCGCGGAAGGCGGCCACCAGGTCGGTCGGCAGGTCGGAGATGAAGCCGACGGTGTCGGAGAGGATGATCGTCTGGCCGGACGGCAGGCGGACCCGCCGCATGGTGGGGTCCAGCGTGGCGAAGAGCTGGTCGCGGGCCAGCACCTTGGCCTCGGTCAGGCGGTTGAAGAGGGTCGACTTGCCGGCGTTGGTGTAGCCGACCAGGGCGACGACCGGATAGGGCACGCGCTGCCGGGCCCCGCGATGCAGCGAGCGGGTGCGCTGCACCTGGTCGAGCTCTTTCTTGAGGCGGGCGATGCGCTCGGTGATCAGGCGGCGGTCGATCTCCAGCTGGCTCTCGCCGGGGCCGCCCATGAAGCCGAAGCCACCGCGCTGACGCTCCAAGTGGGTCCAGGACCGCACCAGGCGGGAGCGCTGATAGGTCAGCGCCGCCAGCTCCACCTGAAGCTTGCCTTCCTTGGTGCGGGCGCGCTCGCCGAAGATCTCCAGGATCAGGCCGGTGCGGTCGATGACCTTGCAGTCCCAGGCGCGCTCCAGGTTGCGCTGCTGCACCGGGGTCAGCGCCGCGTCGACCACAACCACGCCGACCTCGAGCAGGCGCAGTTCCTCGGCCAGGCGCTCGACGGCGCCGCCGCCAAGCATCGTGGCCGGGCGCGGCCGCTTGACCGGCACCACCTCGCTGCCCACCACCGCAAGGTCGATGGCGGCAGCCAGGCCGACGGCCTCGGCCAGGCGCGCGTCCGCCGCGCGCAGGCCGGGCTGCAGCTTGTCGGGGTGCACGACGTAGGCGCGCTCGATCTTGGCAGCGGTTTCGGTCATGGGCAGTGGCGGCGCCGGGCGCCGCCCCTCTCGTTCAGGCCCCCGGTCGACGGGGCAATGCCTGGAGTTTCAGTCTTGCCACGACCGTGCGGAAGGCTCAGCCCTCGGCCGCCTCTTCTTCCTTGGCCGGGTCGAAAAGCTGGACGGGGGTCGCCGGCATCACGGTCGAAATGGCGTGTTTGTAGACCAGCTGCGAGTGTGCGTCGCGCCGCAGCAGGACCGAGAAATTGTCAAACCAAGTGACGATCCCCTGCAGCTTCACGCCGTTCACGAGAAAGACGGTCACCGGGACCTTGTTCTTCCTGATGTGATTGAGGAATACGTCCTGCACGCTCTGGTTCTTTTCAGCGGCCATTTTCACACCTTGTTCTTGTTCTTGATCACAGTGGTCGTCTGACTTGTCCCGGCCTTTGCGCGCTCGCTCCGCCTCCGCATTCCGCCGGCCGGTCCTGCCGAAACGGCGGGCCTGCGGCGCGTAGAGGCGCGACTCCCAGACAGCCCTTCCTAGCACGGCAGGCGTGAAATGAAAAACCATCCTGAGGGGTACCCGCGGCACGGGCTTCGCTCAGGCGAAGTCACCTATTTGCGGTTCAACCCTGCGGTTTTCAAGGGTGGCGAGGGTAAGTTCCGCAAAGGCCACGCAGTCGCCGACATGGCCGGCGAGGCCAAGCCCGGCGAACTCCCCGTCCGCCGGCGGCTCCGGGCGCAGCAGGATCGCCGTGCAGCCGCTGTTGCGGGCGCAGAGCACGTCGATATCGGTGTCGCCGACGAACCACACGGCCGGCCCGGCGGCGATGCCGCTGCCGGCGAGCGCGAAATCGACCACCTCCGGCGCCGGCTTGTCGCGCGCCGCGTCGGCGGCGCCGACCAGGGAGTCGAAGTACTTGTCCCAGCCCAGCTCCGCCGCCTCGAGGCGCAGCAGGCGGCCGCGCTTGTTGCTGACCACGCCGAGCAGCAGGTCCTCGGCCGCCGCCAGGGCGTGCAGCATCTCGGCGGCGCCCGCCAGGGGGCGCAACTGGGCCAGGTGATCGGCCTCGTAGGTGCGGTAGAACACCTCGGTCGCCTCCCCGGCGCGCTCGCCGAACAGCGCCGGGAAGCTGTCGCGCGCCGACTGGCGCACGTTGCGGCGGGTTTCCTCCAGCGTCCAGGGCCGCTGGCCCATGGCCTCGAAGGTGGCGGTCATGGCGTGGTGAATCACCGCCCAGCTGTCCACCAGGGTGTTGTCCCAGTCGAAGAGGACGGCTTTCGGTCTCGGCAGGGTCATGCGGACTTCCGCAGCGAGCGCATGTAGTCGATGTAGTGCTGGCGCAGCTTGCCGGTCAGCAGTCCGGGATGGCCGTTGCCGATCGGCTTGCCGTCGAGCTGGGTGATCGGCAGCACGAAGGAGGTGCTGGAGGTCAGGAAGGCCTCGCGCGCCGCCCGCGCCTCCTCCACCGAGAACGCCCGCTCCTCCAGCTCGTAGCCTTCCTGCCGGATCAGGTCGATGAGGGTGATGCGGGTGATGCCGTTGAGGATCGAGTGGCTGGCGTCGCGGGTCACCACCTTATTGTCGGCGGTGACGATCCACGCGTTGGTCGAGGTGCCCTCGGTGACCTTGCCATCCCTGTCGATCTGCCAGGCCTCGTAGGCCCCCGCCTCCACCGCCGCCTGCTTGCCGAGGATGTTCGGCAGCAGCGAGATCGACTTGATGTCGCAGCGGTCCCAGCGCTGATCGGGGATGGTGACGACCTTGAGGCCCTCGTTCAGCACCTGTTCGCCGTGCGGCTTGGTCTGGCGCGTGGTCATCACCAGGGCCGGCCGGGTCGAGGCCGCGGGGAACTTGTGGTCGCGCGGCGCCACGCCCCGGGTGACCTGCATGTAGACCAGTCCGTTGGTGAGGCCGTTGCGGCGCATCAGCTCGCGCGCCACCAGCTTCAGCGCCGGGCGCGACATCGGCTGGTCGATGCGCAGCTCCTTCAGCGAGCGGTCGAGGCGGTCGAGGTGCAGGTCCTCGTCGACCAGGATGCCGTCGAACACCGGCACCACCTCGTAGACGCCGTCGGCGAACTGGTAGCCGCGGTCCTCGATATGCACGGCCGCCTCGCCGTGGGGAATGTAGCGGCCGTTGACGTAGGCTTGACGGGGCATCCGCAGCCAATCCTTTCCGACTCGGTTCCTCGGTTGGCAGCGATCCTAGAAAAACTCCAGCTTCACCGCAAAGAGCTTCTCGACCTTCTTGACCGCCTCGGAGCGCGCGAAGATCACCACCAGGTCGTTGGCCCGCGTCACCGTGTCGCCGCGCGGGATGATCACTTCGTCGCCGCGCACGATGGCGCCGACGATGACGCCGTCGGGCAGCCGCGCCTCGCGGATCGGCACGCCGACCAGGCTCGAGGTCTCCAGGGCCTCGGCTTCGATGACCTCGCCGAAATCCTCGCTCAGCGTATGCACCGAGCGGATGCGGCCGCGCCGCACATGCTGCAGGATCTTGGAGACGGTGATGGCGCGCGGGCTGACCACGGTGTCGATGCCGAGGTTGGTGATCAGTGGGCCGTAGGTCGTCTTGTTGATCAGAGTCACCGCGCGTCGGCAGCCATAGCGCTTGGCCAGCAGCGAGGCGAGGATGTTCACCTCGTCGTCGTTGGTGACGGCGATGATGGTCTCGGCGCTGGCGACATTCGCCTCCTCGAGGATCTCGCTGTCGAGCGCGCTGCCGTGGATCACCACGGTGCGCTGCAGCGCCTGCGCCACGGTCTCGGCCCGGCGCTTGTCGATCTCGATGACCTTGAGGTTCACCTGCGGGTGGTTCTTCTCGACCGCCTGGGCGAGGTAGAGGCCGATGTTGCCGCCGCCGACGATGACGACGCGGCGCGCCTCCTTCTCCTCGTGGCCGAAAGCGGCCATGGTGCGCGCCATGTGGCTGACGTCGGCGATCATGTAGACGTCGTCGCCGGCGCGCATGTCGTCGTCGGGGCTCGGCACGAAGCCCTTGCCGTCGCGCGAAATGCCGATGACGACGATGTTGAGGTCGGGAAACAGCGCGGTCAACTGGCGCAGCGGCGTGTTGATGACCGGCGTGGTCTCGCTGCAGTGCAGGCCGATCAGGTTGACCTTGCCGTTGGCCAGCGGCTGCACCTCGAAGGCGCCCGGCAACTGCATCCGCCGCTCGATGGCGCGCGCGACCTCGATCTCCGGCGAGATGATGACGTCGATCGGCATGTTCTCGCGGCTGAAGAGGTCCGACCACATGGGGTCGAGGTAGCTCTGGTGGCGCACCCGGGCGATCTTGGTCGGCACGTCGAAGATCGAGTGGCAGATCTGGCAGGCCACCATGTTGACCTCGTCGGCGTAGGTCACGGCGATGACCATCTCGGCGTCGGAGGCGCCGGCGCTCTCCAGTACGTTCGGGTGCGAGGCGAAGCCCACCAGTCCCTTAACGTCCAGCGAGTCGGTGATCTTCTCGATCAGCTCGCGCGACTGGTCGATCACCGTGACGTCGGCATTCTCACTGGCCAGATAGCGCGCGATGTTGAAGCCGACCTGGCCGGCGCCGCAGATGATCACCTTCATCGTTCACAGGGCTCCGATGGCGCGGCCGACGCACATTCAGGCGCGCTCCACCGTGCCGACGCCGAGAGAGCGCAGCTTGCGGTGCAGCGCGGAGCGCTCCATGCCGACGAAGGTGGCGGTGCGCGAGATGTTGCCGCCGAAGCGCATGACCTGGGCCTCGAGGTACTTGCGTTCGAAGACTTCGCGGGCCTCGCGCAGCGGCAGCGACATGATCTCCTCGCCGGTCTCGCCGGGCAGCGAGGCCGGCGCCGAGGCGCCGATCTCCGGCGGCAGCATGTCCGGGCGCACCGGATCCTGCGCGCGCCCCGGCGCCATGATCAGCACCCATTCGATGACATTGCGAAGCTGGCGCACGTTGCCCGGCCAGTCATAGGCGCGTAGCGCCGCCAGGGCGTCGTCGCTGAGGCTGCGGGGCGGCAGGCCGGCGTTCTCGGCCGCGCGCTCCATGAAATAGGCGACCAGTTCGGGAATGTCCTCGCGGCGTTCGCGCAGGGCCGGCACCTCGATCGGCACCACGTTGAGGCGGTAGAACAGGTCTTCGCGGAAGCGCCCCTCGGAAATGAGGTCCGGCAGGTCGCGGTTGGTGGCGGCGATGACGCGCACGTCGACGGCGATGCGCTGGTCGCCGCCGACCCGCTGGAAGGTCTGCTCCTGCAGCACGCGGACGATCTTGCCCTGGGTCTCGAGCGGCATGTCGGCTACCTCGTCGAGAAACAGGGTACCGCCGTGCGCGCGCTCGAAGGTGCCCAGCTTGCCGGCGCTCTCGCCGTCGATCAGCCCCGGCTCGACTCCGAAGAGTTCGGATTCCAGGCGGTCCGGGTGCATGGTCGCGCAGTTCAGCGCCACGAAGGACTCGCCCGCCCGGTGTGAGCAGCTGTGCAGTTGGCGCGCGATCACCTCCTTGCCGGCGCCGGCGGGCCCGGTGATCAGCACCCGGCTGCCGGTCGGCGCCACCTTGCGGATGGCCTGGCTGACCTGGTGGTACCAGTGCGAGGAGCCGATGAAGTCCGAGGTCTGGCCGATCCGCAGCCGCAGTTCCTCGTTCTCGCTGCGCAGCCGCGCCGCCTCGATGGCCCGCTGCACGACCAGCAGCAGCCGGTCCGACTTGAAGGGCTTCTCGATGAAGTCGTAGGCGCCGAGCTTGATGGCGTTGACCGCGGTTTCGATATTGCCGTGCCCGGAGATCATGACCACCGGCAGGGAGGGGAATTCTTCCTTGATGACGCTCAGCATCTCCATGCCGTCGAGCGTCGAATTCTGCAGCCAGATGTCGAGCACCACCAGGTTCGGGCGGCGCTTGCGCAGCAGTTCCAGGGCGGTATCGCTGTCGCCGGCATCGCAGGTCGCATAGTTCTCGTCCTGCAGGACACCGGTGATCAGCATCCGGATATCGACTTCGTCGTCGACGATGAGAATTTCGTTACCCATGTCCCGCCGCTCTTTCCTCCGAGGCGATCTCGACGTCGTCCTCCGGCTGGCCGTCGCCGCCTTCGGTCGCCTCTTCGCGCAGGGGGAACACCAGGCTGACGACGGCGCCGCCGCCTTCCCGATCGTAAAGTCTGAGATCGCCCCCGTGATCCTCCATGATCTTCTTCACAATTGCTAGGCCAAGTCCAGTGCCGCGCTCACGCGTCGTCACGTAGGGCTCGGTGAGACGGCCGCGGTTGGCTGCCGGCAAGCCCTTGCCGTTGTCGGCGACGTCGATCACGCAGTTGCCGCCGGCAACGGTCAGCGCGACGTCGACTGTGCCGGCGGTCGCCTTCCTGCCCTGTGCCTGCCGGCGCGACTCGATCGACTCGATGGCGTTCTTGATGAGATTGGTCAGGGCCTGGCCGACCTGGCGGCCGTCGCAGGCCAGCACCACCGGTTCCTCGGGCACGGAGAGGCCGAACCGCACTTTCGGATGCGCCGTGCGCTGCAGGAAGACAAGCTGGCTGATCATTTCGCCGAGGTCCTCCTTGCGCATGACCGGCGCCGGCATGCGCGCGAAGGCCGAGAACTCGTCGACCATGCGGCCGATGTCGCCGACGTGGCGCACGATGGTGTCGGTGCAGACCTGGAAGGTCTCGGGGTCGTTGGTGATCTGGCCGACGTACTTGCGCTTCAGACGCTCGGCGGCCAGCTGGATCGGCGTCAGCGGGTTCTTGATCTCGTGCGCGATGCGGCGGGCGATGTCGGACCAGGCCGCCTTGCGCTGGGCGGCCAGCAGCTGGGTGATCTCGTCGAAGGTGACGACGAAGCCCATGATCGTGCGGTTCTCCATCTCGGCGGAGACGCGCACCAGGAGGACCCGCTCGGCGCCGCTGGCATCGGGGATCGAAATCTGCTGTTCCGCAAGTTGCTTCGGCCGCTTGCGGGCCTGATCCAGCAGCTCGCCAACCTCCGGCATGGCTTCGGTAACCGTGCGCCCGCGCAGCGCCTTGGCCTTCTGGCCGAGAAAGTCGCAGGCCCGGCGGTTGGCGAGGTCGATGCGGCCGGACTCGTCGAGACCAATGACCCCGGCCGAGACGCCGCCGAGCACGGCCTCGATAAAGCGGTTGCGGTAGTCGAGCTGCTCGTTGGCCTCCAGCAGGGCGTCCTGCTGGCGCTCCAACTGGCCGGTCATCTTGTTGAAGGCGCGCGAGAGGTTGCCGATCTCGTCGCGCCGCGCCGGGTCCAGCACGCGGGCCTTCAGGTCGCCCTTGCCGACCCGCTCGGCAGCGGCGATCAGGCTGCCGATCGGTCCGGTCAACTGGTTGGCGAAGGCAAGACCGATCCACACCGCCACCAGCAGCAGCAGCAGCGCCACCACCAGGAAGATCAGCGCGAAGGTGATCTGCAGGCTGAAGCGGTTGCCCTCCAGTTCCTCGTAGCGGTCGACCGCCCAGCTGGTGCTTTCCATGTGGCCGAGCACGCGGGAATCGACCAGCCGGCCGACATAGAGATAGGCGTCGGCCGAGAGGTCGAGGCGCACCAGGGCGCGCACCCGGTCTTCGTCCTCGGAGGTCATGATCGCCATGCCCTCGGTGCGGGCCCGCTCGAAAGCCCACTCGGGGATCTCCGGGTTGAACGCCAGGAAGAAGCTGGTGGAGCGCGCCAGCATGCGCCCGGAGCTGTCGTAGACCGCCGCTTCGGTGAGATAGCGCTGCTCGGCCTGGCGCGTCATCACGCTGTTGAAGAGTTCCGGGTTGTAGACCAGCGACGGCCCGCCGCGGTTCAGCAGCTGGGCGATGGCGAAGGCGTCGGCGGCGATGGTCTGCTGGTGCTCGTCGAGATATGCCGCGGCCACGGCCCGCGAATTCTTGATGGCGGCCGAGACCCGCTCGCTGAACCAGAACTCGAGGCCGAGGTCGAAGGTGATGACCGAGAAGGCCGCCACCATGATGGTCGGCGCCACCGCCACCACCGAGAACAGCGCCACCAGTCGGCCGTGCAGGCGCGAGCCGGCCCTGCCCTTCTTGCGCTCGATCCAGAGGATGGCGAGGCGGCGGGCGATGAGGGCGGCGAGGCCGAGACTGACGACGAGGTCGGCCAGCAGCAGGAGCAGCAGGTTGCGGGCATTGCTGGCCGCCGCGAGATTGCCGGTCATGGCGATGAAGGTGGCTACGCCGCAGGTCACCCCGGCGACCAGCAGCACCAGCGCAATGCTGCGCTCGAGATTCACCGGGCGCAGCCGCTGCAGCAGGCGGCCGAACTGCGTCGCAGGGCGCCGCCGGCGTCCCGACTTTTCATCGTCGGAGGCCTGCACCCTGTCCTCACCGGTCTGTTGTATATTTGCCACAGGCTATTTAAGGCCGCGAATCACCCGGATGTCCAGGTCCCGTATTTTTTTCCTGAGGGTATTTCGATTCAGGCCGAGCAGCTTGGCCGCGCGGATCTGATTGCCCCTTGTGGCTGAAAGGGTGAGTTCGATCAAGGGGCGCTCGATCTCCCGCAGGATACGGTCGTAGAGGCCGGAGGCCGGCAACCCGTCGCCGTGCGCGGCGAAATAGGCGCGCAGGTGCTGCTCCACGGCGCCGCCGAGCGACTCCGCCGGGGCGGCGGCGCCGGGCTCGGCCGGCCGACCTTCGCTGAGTTCGCTGGCGATGACGGCGCGGTCGATGGTCTCCTGGCTGTAGAGCACCGCCAGGCGGCGCACGAGGTTTTCCAGTTCGCGCACGTTGCCCGGCCAGGGATAGGCCTTCAGCGCCTCCATGGCGTCGCCGTCGATGGCCTTGGGCGAGAGCCCCTCCTCCTGCGCCTGGGCGAAGAAATGGCGCACCAGTTCGGGGATGTCCTCGCTGCGCTCGCGCAGCGGCGGCAGGCGGATCGGCACCACGCTCAGCCGGTAGAAGAGGTCCTCGCGGAACAGCCCCTGGCGCACCATCTGGCGCAGGTCGCGGTGGGTGGCGGCGACGATGCGCACGTCGGCGCGGATCGGCGTGCGGCCGCCCACGGTGGTGTACTCGCCCTCCTGTAGCACGCGCAGCAGGCGGGTCTGCGCCTCCAGCGGCATGTCGCCGATCTCGTCGAGGAAGAGGGTCCCGCCGGAAGCCTGCTCGAAGCGGCCGGAGGAGCGCATGGTGGCGCCGGTGAAGGCGCCCTTCTCGTGGCCGAAGAGCTCGCTCTCGATCAGCTCGCGCGGGATCGCCGCCATGTTCACGGCGAAGAAGGGGCCGCGCCGGCGCTTGCCGTAGTCGTGCAGGGCGCGGGCCACCAGTTCCTTGCCGGTGCCGGACTCGCCGTAGATCATCACCGTCAGGTCGGTCGCCATGAGGCGGGCCAGCACGCGGTAGATCTCCTGCATCGCCTGCGAGCGGCCGATCAGCGGCAGTTGATCCTCGCCGTCGCTGGCCGCCGCGGCGGCGCCGGCTCCGCCGCTCGGTTCCGACAGCGCGCGGTCGACGACGGCGACCAGTTCGCGCAGGTCGAAGGGCTTCGGCAGGTACTCGAAGGCGCCGCGCTCCGTCGCCTTTACGGCCGTCAGCAGGGTGTTCTGCGCCGACATCACCAGGATGCGCAGGTTCGGCCGCAGCTTCTTGATGCGCGGGATGAGGTCGAGGCCGTTCTCGTCGGGCATCACCACGTCGGTGATCACCAGGTCGCCCTCGCCCTCCTTAACCCACTGCCACAAGGTCGCCGCGTTGCCGGTGGTACGCACGTTGTGGCCCTGGCGCCCGAGCGCCTGGCTCAGCACGGTGCGGATCGCCCGGTCGTCGTCCGCCACCAGGATGGTCGCGGCGCTCATGCCCGGTCCGCCTGTTCGGCCACCTTGCGGTCGGCCTGCCCGCCGTCCTCCTCGATGACGTCGCCTTCTTCGCGCGGGGCCATCGGCAGCATGAGGCGGAAGCGTGTGCGCCGCGGCTCGCTGTCGAACTCGATGACGCCGCCGTGGTCGCCGACGATCTTTGCCACCAGCGCGAGGCCGAGTCCGCTGCCGCCGGCCTTGGTGCTGACGAAGGGATCGAAGAGGTGCGGCTGCAGGTCCTCCGGGATACCCGGGCCGTTGTCCTGGATGGTCACCGCCAGCGGCAGGTCGACGCGGCTGCCGGTGCCGGGTATGGCCAGGCGCACGCCCTGCTGGTAGCGCGTCGACAGCGCGATCTCGCCGCCCTCGGCGGGCACCGCCTCGGCGGCGTTCTTCACCAGGTTGAGGATCGCCTGGATCAGCAGGTCGCGGTTGCCGTAGACCGGCGGCAGCGAGGGGTCGTAGCTCTCGATGAAGTGCACCTTGCGGGCAAAGCCGGTCTCGGCGAGGCGGCGCACCCGTTCCAGTACCATGTGGATGTTCACCGGCTCGCGCGCCAGCGGCTGGGTGTCGGAGAACATCTCCATGCGGTCGACCAGGGCGACGATGCGGTCGGCCTCCTCGCAGATGAGGCGCGTCAACTGGCGGTCGTCCGGGTTGGCGTTCTGCTCCAGCAACTGGGCGGCGCCGCGGATGCCGGACAGCGGGTTTTTCACCTCGTGGGCCAGCATCGCCGCCATGGCGGTCACCGAGCGGGCGGCGTTGCGGTGCACCAGCTGGTGGTCGATCTTGCGCGCGATGCTGCGCTCGTGGATCGAGACCACGACGCTGCCGGGGCGGTCGCCCAGCGCCGCGGCGTCGATCGACACGAAGCGCGAGCCGATCTTCGGGCTGGAGATGGTGACGCCGTATTCCGAGACCGAGTAGCTGCCTTCGCGGACCTGGCGGATGAGGCCGAAGATGGCGCTGTCCTCGGGCAGGATCTCGTCCAGCGGCCGGCCGACGAGGCCGGTGGCGGAGGTGTCGAAGAACTGCTCCGCGGCCTGGTTCACGTAGGAGACGCCGTCGGCGTCATCGACCACGAAGAGCGGCACCGAGAGCGCCGCCAGGATCGAGGCCGGATCGGGCGGCCCGCCGTCCACCTGGCGCCGCGCGAGGATGTCGGTCACCTTGGGCATCAGGCGGCCGCCCGCGCTGCCGGCGCCGGTTCGGCGGCGCCGGCGAACAGCACGCCGATCATCTCGACGACGCGGGCCGGGTCCTCCTCGCGGTTCACGGCGGCGCGGAACTCCGCCTCGCCGTCGAGGCCCTTGGCGTACCAGCCGAGGTGCTTGCGGGCGATACGCAGACCTGTGCGGGTGCCGTAGAGGCTGAGCAGCGCGTCGTAATGCTCCAGCATCGTCTCGGCGCGGCACTCGAGGCCCGGCGCCGGGGTGCGGCTGCCGTCGCGCAGGTAGTCGATGACCTGACGCAGGAACCACGGGCGGCCGTAGGCGCCGCGACCGATCATGACGGCGTCGGCGCCGGAGCGGGCGCGCGCCTCGGCGGCATCCTCGACGGTGACGATGTCGCCGTTGACCACCACCGGCAGCGAGACCGCATCCTTCACCGCCCGCACGAAGTCCCAGTCTGCCGTGCCGGCGTACTTCTGGCAGCGGGTGCGGCCGTGCACGGTCAGCAGGCGCACGCCGCAGTCCTCGGCGATGCGGGCGATCGCCGGCGCGTTGCGGTTCTCGAGGTTCCAGCCGGTGCGCATCTTCACGGTAACCGGCAGGTCGACGGCGGCCACCACCGCGGCCATGATGCGGCCGGCCAGGCGCTCGTCCTGCATGATCGCCGAGCCGCAGGCCTTGTTGGTCACCTTCTTGGCCGGGCAGCCGAAATTGATGTCGATGACGGCGGCGCCGCGGTCGGCGTTCAGCCTCGCCGCCTCGGCCATCACCTCCGGCTCGCTGCCGGCGAGCTGCACCGACAGCGGAAATTCGGCCGCGCAGTCGCCCGACATCTTGCGCGATTCCTTCACCGACTCGCGCATCTGCCGGATCATGGCGTTGCTGGCGATCATCTCCGACACCACCAGGCCGGCGCCGAAGCGCCGCACCAGCCGGCGGAACGGCTGGTCGGTGACGCCCGACATCGGCGCCAGGATCACCGGCGCGTCCAGTTCGATCTTGCCGAGGGCTATGCCCATCCCGTCCCTTCGCTCTCGCTGTGCCGCCGGAACCCATTCTGGGGGCTTCGCTCCCCGTCCGGCGGGCGGATTGATGCACAATAATTAGGCGATGTCACCAGGGATTGTCTGTAGACGGGCTGGTTCGTCACGGGTTGCTCGAAAAACGGGCAGTGAGCTGCTGCCGAGATCGCGCGGCGGCTAGGCCAGCAGCACCTCGGTGACGAACTTGACGCCCGGATAGGCCAGGGTCAGCAACAGGTAGGCCAGCAGCACCATGCGGGCGGCGCGGCGCCCGCGCAGGCCGCTGCGGTAGTGCAGCAGCAACAGGACGGCAATGACGGCGAACGCCAGGAGCGACAGCAGCGTCTTGTGACTGAGGGTGAAGAACGCGCCGGAAGTGACGTAAAGTTCTGAGATTCCGGTGACGATGCCGGCGGTGAGCACGATCCCGGAGGCGGCCAGCAGCCGGACCTCCAGGCGCTCGGCGTCGGCCACCGAGGGCAGCATGCGGGTGAAGGCGGAGGGGGCTCGCCGCTTCAGCGCCCGCTCCTGCAGGAACACCGCGGCGCCGGCCACGGCGGCGATGGTGCAGAGCCCGTAGGTGGCCACCGAGACGGCGATGTGCGCCGCCAGCCAGCCGTCCGGGGTGCCGGCGAGCAGGGCCGGCGGGCTGAGCGGAGCGACCAGGGTGGCCAGGGCACCGAGGACCAGCAGGTAGGGCAGCAGCAGCGGCGTCAGCCGCGCCGCCTCGCGGTTCCACGCCACCACCAGGGCAAAGAGCGCCAGCGACACCGCCACGGCCAGCCACAGCGTGGTCGCGAGCCCGGCCTGCCAGCGGGCGCCGAGGGAGACCGCGCTGAGCGCCGCGGCGCCGGCCAGGGCGGCCCCCAGCAGCAGCCAGAACAGCGCGTCGGCGCGCGCCGCCCGCCGCATGAAGGGCAGCAGAGTGGCCGGCAGCAGCGCCGCCAGGGCCGAGAGCGACAGAACCAGGGTATTCATCGGGCCTCTATACATCACCTCTTGGCCCCGCCACCAGGGGCCACTACCCTCCCCCGCGAACACCAACGGCCAGCAGCGCGGAGTCCCGCACTTTGAATTCGACAGCAGTGCTGATCGTCGCCGCCGGGCGGGGACAGCGGTTCGGCGGCAGCCTGCCCAAGCAGTACGCGACCCTCGCGGGGGTGCCGCTGCTGCGCCACAGCCTCCGCGCCTTCCTCGAGCATCCGCGCGTCGGCCAGGTGCGGGCGGTGATCCACCCCGACGACCGCGACCTCTACGACGCCGCCGCCGCCGGCCTGGCGCCGGAGCTCGGCCTGGCCGGGCCGGTCGCCGGCGGCCGCAGCCGCCAGGAGTCGGTGCTGCGCGGCCTGGAGAGCCTGGAGACCCTGGAGTCCGGGGTGCCGGCCCGGGTGCTGATCCACGACGGCGCCCGCCCCTTCGTCTCCGCCGCGGTGATCGACCGCGTGCTGGCGGCGCTGGAAGCGAACGCCGGCGCCATCGCCGCGCTGCCGGTGGTCGATACCCTGAAGCAGGAAGCCGCCGGCAAGATCGCCGGCACCCGCGACCGCAGCGGCCTCTGGGCGGCGCAGACGCCGCAGGGTTTCCGCTTCGCCGAGATCCTGGCGGCGCACCGCGCCGCCGCCGGCGAGGAACTGACGGACGATGCCGCGGTGGCCGAGCGGGCCGGACTTGCGGTGGCACTGGTGGAAGGCAGCCGGGAGAACATGAAGGTGACCTCGCAGGACGACCTGCGCGCGGCGGAACGCTGGCTGCGCGGAGCCCAGGAAGAAACCCGCGTCGGCCAGGGCTTCGACGTCCATGCCTTCGGGCCCGGCGACCACGTCACCCTCTGCGGCGTGCGGATCGCGCACGATGCCGGCCTTGCCGGACACTCCGACGCCGACGTCGGGCTGCACGCCCTCACCGACGCCATCCTCGGTGCCCTCGGCGCCGGCGACATCGGCAGCCACTTCCCGCCCAGCGACCCGCAGTGGAAGGGGGCGGACTCCGGGCGCTTCCTGGTCCACGCCCGCGACCTCGTGACCGCGCAAGGCGGCCGCCTGCTGCACCTCGACGTGACGCTGATCTGCGAGCGGCCGAAAATCGGCCCGCACCGCGAGGCCATGGTGGCGCGCATCGCCGAGCTGCTCGACCTGCCGGCGGCGCGCATCAGCGTCAAGGCGACCACCACCGAGAAGCTCGGCTTCACCGGCCGCGGCGAGGGCATCGCCGCCCAGGCCGTCGCGACCGTCGCCCTGCCGCCGGTGTCGTAGCGCCATGCCGGTGCCTTCTCCCTGGCTGCCCTCCTCGATCCTGGCGACCTGGTTCGGCAGCGGGTTGCTGCCGGGGGCACCCGGAACCTGGGGTTCGCTGGCCGCCCTGCCCTTCGGTGTCGGCCTGTTCTGGCTCGCCGGGCCGCTCGGCCTGCTGGCCGGCACGGTGGCGGTGTTCGGCCTCGGGCTGTGGGCGGCGCACAGCTACGAGCAGGCGCTGGCGGTGAAGGACCCGGGCGTCATCGTCATCGACGAGGTGGCCGGCCAGTGGCTGGCGCTGATCCCCGCCGGGCTCAACCCCATGGGGGTGCTGCTGGCCTTCTTCTTCTTCCGCGTCTTCGACGTCCTGAAGCCCTGGCCGGTGGGCTGGGCCGACCGCCACCTGAAGGGCGCCTTCGGCATCATGGCCGACGACATCATCGCCGGGCTCTACGCCGCCGCCGCGGTCTACGCGATCCTCTGGCTGTGGGAGCGCGCGTGATGTTCGACGAAGCGCTGCTGCGGCAGGCCGCGGAACTGCTGGACCGCTACCGCGCGGCCGGCAAGCGGGTGGCGACGGCGGAGTCCTGTACCGGCGGGCTGATCGCCGCCTGCCTGACGGAACTCGCCGGATCCTCCGACGTCGTCGACCGCGGTTTCGTCACCTACTCCAACGCGGCCAAGGCGGCGATGCTGGGGGTCGATCCGGCGCTGCTGGAGCCGCCCGGCCCCGGCGCCGTCAGCGCCGAGGTCGCGGCCGCCATGGCCGCGGGCGCACTGCAGGCCTCGCTGGCCGACGTCGCCGTCTCGGCCACCGGCATCGCCGGGCCCGGCGGCGCCACCCCGGGAAAGCCCGTCGGCCTGGTGTTCCTCGGCCGCGCGCAGCGCGGCGGGCCGGCCAGTGCCTTCCGCCACGTCTTTCCCGGCGACCGCGCGGCGGTGCGCCTCGCCACGGTGAGCGCCGCCCTCGAGCTGTTGCGGGAGGCCGTCTAAGTGGCGCTGCTGCCGCCGCGCCTGGCGCCGCCGCTGGGGTCCTGGGCCGCCTCGCCGGTGCGCTTGCGTGACCTGCTGCTGCTCATCGTCGTTTTCTTCGTCGGCTTCGTCGGCATCGGCTACCTGGCCGGCAGGGCGCTGTCGGGCGACGGCCCGGGGCTGCTGCCGGTGGTCGCCCTGTTCTCCGGCCAGGCCATATTCCTGCTGTTCCTGGTGTGGCTGCTGGTGCTGCGGCCGCACCGCCTGCGGCTCGCCGATATCGGCCTCAGGCCCACCTACCGGTCATGGTACCGACTGGCGGTGGCCATCGGCCTGGTCTGCGTGCCCGTCTTCTCGGTGCTCAACCTCGGCTTCCAGTCGCTGTTCGGCGGACCGGTGGAGAACCCGCAGCTGCGCGCTCTGGCGCCGGAAGGATTCAGCTGGACCAGCCTCGTGGTCATGCTGCTGCTGGTCGGCATTGTGGTGCCCTTCGCCGAGGAGGTGGTGTTCCGCGGGCTTATTTTCGGCTGGCTGCGCAAGTACCTGCGCTTCCTCTACGCCGCCCCCTTGAGCGCCGTCTTCTTCGCGGCGGTGCATACGCTGCCGGTGCTGATCCCGCCGCTGGCGATGATGGGCCTGGTGCTGGCTGCGGTCTACGAGCGCAGCGGCTCGCTGTGGCCCGCCGTGATCGTCCACGGCGTCTTCAACAGCCTGATGACCATCACCTACTACGCCGCCCTGGCCGGCGGCGTGGGTTTTTGAGCGCGCCAGGCCGCTACACCCACATGAAGGCGCTTTCGCCCGCCGTGTTGTTCTAGACTGTCCGGGGAACAGGGTCCGATTCGGCAAGAACGGAACGCTTGGCGGGGGCATGGCAGCACTTTACGACGCCGAAACCTCAAAGAAGGCTCTCGCCGCCGTCGGGAGCCTGATCGACAGCGGCGTTCTGGGTGAAGCTTCCCGATTGCGGCCCCTGCTGCGCTACCTGATCAACGAGGAACTCGCCGGGCGCGGCGAGCGCCTGAAGGCCTATTCCATCGGCACCGACGTCTTCGGCAGGAGCGAGGACTTCGACCCGAACTCCGACAGCATCGTGCGGGTCGAGGTGCACCGGCTGCGCCAGGCGCTGGACCACTACTATGCCACCCAGGGCGCCGCGGACCCGATCAGGATCGAGATTCCCCGCGGCACCTACCGGCCGTCGATCACCGCCGTGGCGGAGGGCGCCGCGGCCCCGGCGGCAGCCGCCTTGCGGCGCCGGATCAGGCTCGCGTGGTCTGGCGCCGGGGTCCTGCTGGCGCTGCTGTTCGCCGCCGGCGCCTGGTTGGGGCTCCAGCGCGCGGGCCCCTTGACCGAGGCCGAGGAGGCCGGCCCGCTGATGGCGCTGGAGGTCCTGCCCTTCGATGCCGCCTTCGACGCGGCTTCGGGCGGCGCGACCGTGGGCATCCTGGCGGAAAGCCTGACCGACGCCCTGATCGCCGGACTGACCAAGGTGAAGGCGATCACCGTCGTGGTACGCGATCCACGCTTCGGCCTGCGAACGCCGGCCACGTCGACGGAGGACACAGCGGACTCGCGGATCGGCATCGGTTACGTGGTGCGCGGCAGCGTGCAGAGCTTCGCCGGGGACACCCGCGTCGTCGTCCACCTGATCGAGGCGCGATCCGGGGCCCTGCTGTGGGCCCAGTCCTACCGTGGCGAAGGCGACGGCTCCCTCCCGCTGCAGGACCGGCTGGTCGCCACCATCGTCGCCGAGCTGCGCACGCAGGTGTTCAACGCCTCAAGGCGCTCGCTGGCGGCGCAGGATCCCGACTCCCTCAGCGCCTGGGAGCTCTACATCCAGGCTACATGGCTACCCGGCGCGGCCAGCAGCAGCCTCGCCTGGGAACTGGAACGCGTCGCCCTGGCAGAGCGCGCGCTCGATCTGCGGCCGGACTTCGGGCAGGCGCACGCCGTGCTGGCGGAGAAGCTGGTCTACCTCGCCAACGTCGATCCCCCTTCCGATACCGCCGAGACCCGCCGACGGGCCGTCCGGCACGCTCAGAACGCCCTGGAACTGGCGCCCGACGACGCCGAGGTGCTGTTCAACGTTGCCTTGTACTTCTGGCACATCGGCCGGCTGCAGCAGTCGGCGGACACCGCCCGGCGGGCCGTCGAGCTGGATCCCAGCCATGCCCTGGCGCGGCTGCTGGTCGAGACCATCCAGTTCACCTGCGCGGCGCCGCCACGGGACGTCCTGCAGCAGGCGGTGACCTACGACAGCGCGCTGTCACCGGACAACCCGATCCGCTGGCAGACCCTGGAATGGATCGCCACCCTCTACATGAACCAGGGGAACTTCCTTCGGGCGGCAGAAGTCGGCTACCGGTCGCGCCTGATCTTCAGCACGCCGGACGCCACCCTGCGCCATGCCGCGGTACTGCTGCAGCTTCAACGCCCGGAGGATGCCGTGGCCCTGGTGGACGGCCTGCGGCAGAACTGGCCGCGGCTCGATCCCCGGCACTACGCTGGCATCGCGGTCGCCCGGCGCTGTCACGGCGAGCCCGGTGCCGCCCTGCATGCGAATGTATTCTATGCCCTCGCCGATGCCGCCGAGACCCTGCGCCGCGGCCCGTCGCGACCGGCCCCCTGAGGGGGCTCGCCGCCCACCTTCCTCCCTTAAGAGCTGCCCGTAAGTGCTTGTAGTAACTCTGTTTAACAGCGTTACAACGGGGCAGATACTTAAGTTTCCACCCGATTCCTGAGAGATTGCCCTCGCCGTTGAGGACGACGGCAGGACCGCCGGGCGCGCGCCGATGACAGAGGCCGGGCCGGCGATGTTTTTTGCTGAACCGATTCCTTTCGATCCGACGCCCCGCCGTGGCCCCGCCGCCAAGGCTTGCCAGGAGGGGCACGGGTGTCGCCGGCCGCCCGCGAGTGACGGGCCACCGGCGCGATGGGCCGTAAGGAACCAAGGAATCGAAGGAACGCATTGCATGGATAACTACGGCTATTCAACGATCATCGTCAGCGACGATGCCGGCGCCCTGGAGGACGTGGTGAATGTCGCCAGCGCCCTGGGAGAGTCCGTGGCAGTGGTGGACACCGAAGACAGCTTCCGCGCCCTCTACGGCCGGCAGGTGCGCTGTGTCGTGCTGGAGACTTACCTGCCGCAATCCTGCTGCCTGGGGATTATCCGCCACCTCGGCCATAACGAGTACCGCGGCGCCCTGGTGTTCAGCGCCGGACCCAAAACCGTGCTGGACACCCACCACATAGCCCGGCGCCTCGCCGCCGGCTACGGGATCGCGGTGGTCGATACCCTGGTCAAGCCGATCCAGCCGGACCGGCTGCTGGAGACGCTGATCAACGCCACCGACCCCGGCGTCGTGAAGCGGCTGCGGGCGGACCTGCAGGGCGCTGCCGCCTGCACGCCCCGGCCGCAGGGCCGCGGCTACACCGGCTCCTGCTGACGCGACGCTCCCGGCCTGCCGGCGATGAAAAAGCCGGAGGCCGGCGGCGGCAGACTGCACAGGAACAGGACGGCGAGCGAAACGCCGCCTACGAGCAGCCGCCATTGCCAGGAGCGCGGGCGGCGCTCGACCGGGCAGTCGGCGAGCAGCTCGGCGGCATCGGCGGCCTGGCTCGCCGGCACCTTCAGTTCGATACCGCCCAGGGCGTGGGTCCAATGCCACTGCACCGAAGCCACGTACCAAGTGTGGGGAAAGACCCTGATGCCGGAGCCGCCGAGCAGCGCCGACACCACGGCCGCTTCGGCCTGGCCGTAAGCCCAGCCGACGGTCACCAGATCGCTTTGGGTCACGCCCCCCTTCCCCCGCTGCTGCCCCGTCCATAATGAGCGTATCACGGGAATTCTGTCTGGCGGAACAACTTGCCCTCTCCACGCTGTCGCTGTCGTCCCGCGACTTGCCTCGGGGGCGTGCGGCCGGCGCCTAGCGGCGCGCGCCGTCCGGCGCGGGCTCGCCCTCCGGCGCACCGTAGAGCGCGCGGGCGCGGGTCTCGAAGGCGCTGACCATGCGGCGCACCGCCTCGTGGAAAAGGGCCTCGATGACCCTCTGGAGCAGCTTGTTGCGGAACTCGAAGTCGACGTAGAAGTCGATCTCGCAGCCCGCCGGGTGGTCGAGAAAGACCCAGTGGTTCTCCAGATACCTGAAGGGGCCTTCGGCATAGGTGACGTCGATGCGCCCGGCTGCGGCGTCCGGCTTCACGCAGCTGGTGAAGCGCTCGCGGAACATCTTGAAGCCGATGATGAGGTCGGCGACGATCAGGTCGTCTTCGCGGGTGCGCACGCGCGCGCCGAGGCACCACGGCAGGAACTCCGGATAGCGCTCGATGTCGATCACCAGCTCGTAGAGCTGGGCCGGGCTGTAGGGCAGCACCCGTCGTTCCTTGTGGGTAGGCATGGCGGAAGACTATACGGCCTGAAGGTTCCGAAACTTACCCGGCGGCGGCCAGCTTTGCCTCGCGGGCGGCGCGCAGGCGGGCGAAATCGTCGCCGGCATGGTAGGAGGAGCGGGTCAAGGGGGTCGCCGAAACCATGAGGAAGCCCTTGTTGTAGGCCATCGCCTCGTAGTGCTTGAACTCCTCCGGCGTGACGAAGCGGTCGACCACATGGTGCTTGGGGGTCGGCTGCAGATATTGGCCGATGGTGAGGAAGTCGACCTCGGCCGAGCGCAGGTCGTCCATCACCTGCAGCACCTCCGGCTTGCTCTCGCCGAGCCCCACCATGATGCCCGACTTGGTGAACATCGCCGGGTCGAGGCGCTTCACTTCGTCGAGCAGGCGCAGCGAATGGAAATAGCGCGCGCCGGGCCGCACCTCGCCGTAGAGCCGCGGCACAGTCTCCAGGTTGTGGTTGAAGACGTCGGGCTTGGCCGCGACGACCACCTCGAGGGCGCCGTCCTTGCGCAGGAAGTCGGGCGTCAGGATCTCGATGGTGGTGTCCGGCGCCGCCTCGCGGATGGCGCGGATGACCTGGGCGAAATGTTCCGCCCCGCCGTCCGGCAGGTCGTCGCGGTCTACCGAGGTGACCACCACGTGCTTCAGCCCCAGCTTGGCGACGGCGGAGGCCACGTTGGTCGGCTCGAAGGGGTCGAGGGCGCCCGGCTTGCCGGTCGCCACATTGCAGAAGCTGCAGGCCCGCGTGCAGATGTCGCCCATGATCATCATGGTGGCGTGGCGCTGCGCCCAGCACTCGCCGATATTCGGGCAGGCCGCTTCCTCGCAGACCGTGTGCAGGTTGTGCGCCTTGACGATCTCGCGGGTCGCCTGGTACTCGCGCGACACCGGCGCCTTGACGCGGATCCAGGCGGGCTTGCGCTTCACCTCCTGGTCCGGCTTGTGGGCCTTTTCGGGGTGGCGGAGGCGCGGGGTCTCAATGTCGCTGCTGGTCATCTGGGCGCTGGTATCCTTCGGCCTACATGTGGATGACGCGCCCGTAGGCGTCAAGCACCGACTCGTGCATGGTCTCGGAAAGGGTCGGGTGCGGGAAGACCGCGTGCATCAGCTCGGCCTCGGTCGTCTCCAGGTTCATGGCCACCACGTAGCCCTGGATCAGCTCGGTGACCTCGGCCCCCACCATGTGGGCGCCCAGAAGCTGGCCGGTCTTGGCGTCGAACACCGTCTTCACCAGGCCCTCCGGCTCGCCGAGCGCGATGGCCTTGCCGTTGCCGATGAAGGGGAAGCGGCCGACCTTCACCTGGTAGCCGGCCTCCTTGGCCTTCTTCTCTGTGAGGCCGACGCTGGCGACCTGCGGGTTGCAGTAGGTGCAGCCGGGAATCTGCTCCTTCTTCATCGGGTGGACATCGTTCAGGCCGGCGATCTTCTCGACGCAGATGACGCCCTCGTGCTCGGCCTTGTGGGCCAGCATCGGCGGGCCGGCGACGTCGCCGATGGCGTAGATGCCCTTCTCCGCCGTGCGGCCGTAGTCGTCGACGACGATGCAGCCGCGGTCGGTTTTCACCTTGGTGGTCTCGAGGCCGATATTCTCGATGTTTCCCTGCACGCCGACGGCGGAGATGACACGGTCGACGGTGATCTCGGTCTTCTTGCCGGCCTTGTCCTCGACGGTGGCGGTGACGTTGTTCGAGCCCTTCTTCACGGCGGTCACCTTGGCCTCGGTGATGATCTTGATGCCCTGCTTCTCGAAGCGCTTGTGCGCGTGCTTGGCGATCTCCTCGTCCTCCACCGGCAGGATCTGCGGCAGCAGCTCCACCACGGTCACCTCGGCGCCCATGGTGCGGAAGAAGGAGGCGAACTCGATGCCGATGGCGCCGGAGCCGATGACCAGCAGCGACTTCGGCATGGTCTCCGGCACCATCGCCTCGAAGTAGGTCCAGATCAGCTTTTTGTCCGGTTCGATGCCGGGCAGCGCGCGCGGGCGCGCGCCGGTGGCGAGGATGATGTGCGGTGCCGAGAGATCGGCGACCTTCTTGCCGTCCTTGGCCACCGTCAGCTTGCCGGGGCCGTTCAGCTTGCCCTCGCCGTCGAAGACCGTGACCTTGTTTTTCTTCAGCAGGTGGCCGACGCCGCCGTTGAGCTGCTTGGAGACGGCGCGCGAGCGCTTCACCACCTTCTCCAGGTCGAAGCCGACCTTCTCGGCCGAGAGACCGAAGGACTCGGCGTGCTGCATGTGGTGGTAGACCTCGGCCGAGCGCAGCAGCGCCTTGGTCGGGATGCAGCCCCAGTTGAGGCAGATGCCGCCGAGGTGCGCGCGCTCGACCACCGCCGTCTTCAGCTTAAGCTGCGCCGCGCGGATCGCCGCCACGTAGCCGCCCGGCCCGCCACCGACGATGATTACATCGAATTGGGTATCAGCCACAGAAACTCTCCTCTAGGCGGGGTAGGATGTCATTGCACGCATCATCACCCGCGATCGCACGCATGGTTTCATCTTTCCACTGTCACCCTCGCACTTGTTCCGAGCATCCAGGGCCAGGGACGGAGCGGTCGCCCTGGATGCCCGGAACAAGTCCGAGCATGACGATCGGAGGAGCGGCTCAACGGCGGCGCCACTTTTTCCACTGTCACCCTCGCACTTGTTGCGAGGGTCCAGGGCCACGGACGGAGCGGTTGCCCTGGATGCTCGGAACAAGTCCGAGCATGACGAGCGGAGTGTGTGGAAACGTCGTACAGGCTCCCGCCGATGATGTTGTGCCGACCCCTCATCCCGGCGGGTTCCAGATGTCGGCGTCCGGCGCGCGGCCGGTGACGAGGTGAATGATCAACGGCACCACCGCGTTGTTGCCCTCGCTGCCGCCGAGCTTCGCCAGGAAGCCGGCCTGGGAGTCGAAGAACGCGCGGAAGGGCGCGATGGAGGACAGCAGGTCGAAACGCCAGGTCCCGGCCTCCTCCTTGAAATGCACGTTGACCGGAATTGGCGAGCCCTTGAGGTTCGACAGCGGCGCCTGGGCGTGGCCGCCGGTCACGGTGAAGCCGCCGGCCGAAAGCTTCTCCACCTCGTTCATGTCGAAGGCGCCTTTGTCCACCGCGTAGGCGACGGGATCGCCGTCCTTCATGGCGCGCAGTTCCGCCGCCGTCATGTTGTGGCGCATCATCAGCACCGAGATCTGGTCGAGCAGCGGCAGCAGCCGCAGGTCCTCCGCCTCCATGGTCAGCGCCCGCTCGAGGGTCTCGTCCAGGTAGGCGTGGGTGTCGGAGGCGGTGAGGTCCGAGGCCGCCGCGCCGTCGCCTTCGGCCAGGGCCTGCTTGTAGGCGGCGAAGCTCCGCTCCACGGCGGCCGGATCCGCCTGCGCCGTCACCGGCAGCAGGACGACGAGCAGCACCGCCAGGGCCCGGCAGAGTGTCATCGCGGCGGGCTCCAGATTTCCGGGCCGACGGTCCTGTTGGTGCCCTGCTCCAGCACCCGCATCACGAATTCGTCCTCGCTGAAACCCGACTCCTGCTGGGCGGTCTCGAAGGCGACATGGATCAGTTCCATCATCGCCACGAGGTCGAGGCGCCACTGGCCTTGCTGGCGGACGAAGTTCAGGCTGTAGGGCGTCTCCTCGCCGTCGGGACGCAGGATCGCGGCGGTGGCGCTGTCGCCGTCGACCATCGAGGTGCCGATCTCCAGGCGCGGCGCGCCGCTGCGGCCGATCCATCCCCTGTCCACCGTGTAGGCCACAAGCTCCTCACCGGACATGCTGTTCAGATCGCCCGGCTCCAGGGACAGGCGCAGCAGCAGGGTGTAAAGCCGCTCGGTCAGCGCGATCTCCTGCAGGCCCGCATGGTCCAGGGTCAACGCCTGATCCGCCAATTCGCGGAAGTGCGCGTGCGAAGCGTTCGACACCACCGCGGCGGCGGCCTGCCCGTTGGAGAGGATGACGGCGGTCTTGTAGGTGAGGAAAGCCTCGCGGACGTCGTCGGCCGGCCCCGCCGCCGCCGACGCAGGCAAGGCCAGCAGCACGACCGTCAGCAGGCTTCGCAGGCTTTTCCTCATCGCGGGCCGCACTCCAGGTGACGCGTCACAGCAGCATGGTCAGCGGGTCTTCGATCAGCTTCTTGAAGGCCGCCAGGAACTGGGCGCCGACTGCGCCGTCGACCACCCGGTGGTCGACCGAGAGGGTGCAGCTCATCACCGTGGCGACGCTGAGCGCGCCGTCCTTCACCACCGGGCGCTGCTCGCCGGCGCCGACCGCCAGGATGCAGCCCTGCGGCGGGTTGATGACCGCGGCGAAGTCCTTGATGCCGAACATGCCGAGATTGGAGACGGAGAAGCTGCCGCCCTGGTACTCCTCCGGCTTCAGCTTGCCGTCGCGCGCCCGCGCGGCGAGGTCCTTCATCTCGCCGGCGATGGCCGCCAGACCCTTGGTCTCCGCCGCCTTGACGATTGGCGTGATGAGCCCGGCCGGGGTCGCCACGGCGACCGAGACGTCGGCGTGCTCGTAGAACAGCAGGCCGGACTCGTCGTAGGAGGCGTTGGCCGCCGGTACCTTCTTCAGCGCCAGCGCCACCGCGCGGATGACGAAGTCGTTGACCGAGATCTTGTAGTCGTCGGAGCGGCCGTTCAGCTCCTTGCGCACCTTCAGCAGCTCGTCGAGTTCGCAGTCGACCGTGAGGTAGAAGTGCGGCACCTGCTGCTTGGACTCGGTGAGCCGCTTGGCGATGACCTTGCGCATGCCCGACAGCGGCTCCTGCCGGTACTTCATGCCCAGCAGGTCGGCGAGCTGTTTGGCGCCCGGCCCCGCCGCGGCCGTCGCGGCGGCTGCGGCTGCCGGCGCCGCCTTCTCCGCGGCCGGCGCCGCGGCACCGGGTTTCGCGCCCTCGACATCGGCCTTCACGATGCGGCCGTGCGGGCCGCTGCCCTTGACGGCGGCCAGGTCGACGCCCTTTTCCTTGGCGATGCGGCGGGCCAGCGGGCTGGCGAAGATGCGGGCATCCGGCCCGGACGGCGCGGCCGGTGCCGGGGTCGCCGCGGCCGGCGCCGCGGCGCCGTTGCCGGAGGAGGCCGGCTTCTCCGTCTTGGCCTCCGCCTTGGCCTCGGCTTTCGCCTCTTCCTTCGGCTTCTCGGCCGCCTTGGGCGCCGGCGCCTGCGGCGCCTCGGAGATCGCCGAGGCGTCCTCACCCTCTTCCAGCAGCACGGCGATGACCTCGTTCACCGGCACGCCGTCGGTGCCCTCGGCGACCAGGATCTTGCCGAGCTTGCCCTCCTCGACCGCCTCGACCTCCATGGTCGCCTTGTCGGTCTCGATCTCGGCGATGACGTCGCCGGGGTTGATCTCGTCGCCTTCCTTCACCAGCCACTTGGCCAGCGTCCCCTCGGTCATGGTCGGCGACAGCGCCGGCATCAGGATATTGATCGGCATGGTGCTTGTTCCTCCCCCGCCCGCTCAGTCGCGGTAACAGACTTCTTTGGCGCCGGCGACGATGTCCTTGGGCTGCGGCAGCGCCAGCGCCTCCAGGTTGGCGGCATAGGGCATCGGCACGTCCTTGCCGGCAACGCGCTTCACCGGCGCGTCGAGCCAGTCGAAGGCCTGCTCCATCACCACCGAAGCGACCTCGGAGCCGATGCCGGCGTAACCCCAGCCCTCTTCGCAGGTGACCAGGCGGTTGGTCTTCTTCACCGAGGCGATGATGGTCTCGCTGTCGAGCGGCCGCAGGCTGCGCAGGTCGATGACCTCGGCATCGATGCCCTCCTCGGCCAGCTTCTCGGCCGCCTCCAGCGCCTTGCCGACCATGATCGAGAAGGCGGTGATGGTGACGTCCTTGCCGGGGCGCACGATGCGCGCCTTGCCGAAGGGCACCGTCCAGTCCTTGCTGTCCGGCACCTCGAAGCTCTGGCCGTAGAGGATCTCGTTCTCCAGGAAGATCACCGGGTTGTCGTCGCGGATGGCGGTCTTCAGGAGGCCCTTGGCGTCGGCCGCCGAGTAGGGCGCCACCACCTTCAGGCCCGGCACGTGGGCGTACCACGAGGCGTAGCACTGCGAGTGCTGGGCGGCGACCCGCGCGGCGGCGCCGTTGGCGCCGCGGAACACGATCGGCGAGGAGATCTGGCCGCCGGACATGTAGTGGGTCTTGGCGGCGGAGTTGATGATGTGGTCGATCGCCTGCATGGCGAAGTTGAAGGTCATGAACTCGACGATGGGCCGCAGGCCGTACATCGCCGCGCCGACGCCGAGGCCGGTGAAGCCGTGCTCCGTGATCGGCGTGTCGACCACGCGGCGGGCGCCGAACTCGTCGAGCAGTCCCTGGCTGACCTTGTAGGCGCCCTGATACTCGGCGACCTCCTCGCCCATCAGGAACACGCGCTCGTCGCGGCGCATCTCCTCGGCCATGGCGTCGCGCAGGGCCTCGCGCACGGTCTGCTTCACCGTGGCGCCGGTCCACTCCGCCTCGGCCTCCGGCGACGGCTCCTTGGGCGGCGCGGCATGGACGCTGCCGGCGGCGGGCTTGTCTTCCTTTTCCGGCGCCTTGCTCTCGGCGGGCTCCGGATCCCGGGCCTCGACCTTGCGCGGCGCGGCGGAGATCGCCGAGGCGTCCTCGCCGTCCTCCAGCAGCACCGCGATCACCTCGTTCACCGGCACCCCGTCGGTGCCCTCGGCGACCAGGATCTTGCCGAGCTTTCCTTCGTCGACCGCCTCGACCTCCATGGTCGCCTTGTCGGTCTCGATCTCGGCGAGGATGTCGCCGGGCGCGACCTCGTCGCCTTCCTGCTTCAGCCACTTGGCCAGCTTGCCCTCGGTCATGGTCGGCGAGAGCGCGGGCATCAGTACGTCGATCGGCATGTCCCCTCCGGACGTTCAGCTTGGGCGGCCGCAGCGACCATGCGTCGCCTGCTTGGGCCGGCCCCGTTCTTGTTCAGGCGCCGACGTAGACGTCGGTGTAGAGTTCGGAGACATCGGGCTCCGGGCTGGTCTGCGCGAAGTCGGCGGCCTCGGAGACGATGGCCTTCACTTCCTTGTCGATCTCCTTCAGGCGCGCCTCGTCCAGCATGTCGCGCTCGCTCATGATGGCGCGCAGGCGCTCGATGGGATCGCGCTCCTGGCGCACCTTCTGGACCTCTTCCTTGGAGCGGTACTTGGCCGGGTCCGACATGGAGTGGCCGCGGTAGCGGTAGGTCAGCATCTCCATGATGTAGGGGCCCTTGCCGGAGCGCGCGTGGCCGAGCGCCTTGTCCGCCGCCTCGCGCACCGCCAGCACGTCCATGCCGTCGACCTGCACGCCGGGAATGCCGTAGGCCTGGCCGCGGTTGTAGAGTTCGGTCGACTTGGCCGAGGAGCGCTCGATGGAGGTGCCCATGCCGTACTTGTTGTTCTCGATCACGTAGACCGCCGGCAGCGACCACAGCGCCGCCATGTTGAAGGACTCATAGACCTGGCCCTGGTTGAGGGCGCCGTCGCCGAGGTAAGTGACCGAGACCGCGTCCTCGTCGAGGTAGCGGTGGGCGAAGGCGAGGCCGGTGCCGAGCGGCACCTGGGCGCCGACGATGCCGTGGCCGCCGTAGAAGCGCTTGTCGTGGCTGAACATGTGCATGGAGCCGCCCTTGCCCTTGGAGTAGCCGCCCTCGCGGCCGGTCAGCTCCGCCATCACGCCCTTGGAGTCCATGCCGCAGGCCAGCATGTGGGCGTGGTCGCGGTAGGAGGTCAGCACGGTGTCCTTCGGCCCCATGGCCGCCTGCACGCCGACCACCACGGCCTCCTGGCCGATGTAGAGGTGGCAGAAGCCGCCGATCAGGCCCATGCCGTACATCTGGCCGGCCTTCTCCTCGAAGCGGCGGATCAGCAGCATGTCGCGGTAGTACTTCTGAAGGTCTTCGACGCTGGCCTTGATCGCCGGCGCGGCGGCCTTGCGTTTGCCGCCGGACTTGCTGCCCGACGCCTTGGGGTTTGCCATGGGGGACTCCCTGCCTTTGCGCAAAGGAAACGAGGCGGTTGCGGACCGCCTCTTTGGCCGCAGTCTAGCGGAAAGCAGGGGCCCTGACAATCATGGTTAATTTATTGAGTTATATGACAGAAACGTGAATTAACAGTAAATAAGTTAAACGCGTTTCTCGCCGGCTTGGCCCCTATCGGGGCAACTTGCCGTCGCGGCGCAGTTCCGGGCTCAGGAAGATAGTATGGTCCCCGGGCGCCCCGTAGTTCAAGAGCGCCTGGGCGCGCTCCTCCAGCAGATCGGGGTCGAGGTGCTCGCGGCGCAACAGGTTCACGCGATGCTCCAGGCGCGCCCGCTCGTCCGCCACCGCCTCGGCGGTGGCCAGGGTCTGCGCGCGCTCCTGCTTCAGCATGATCCAGGCGTAGAAGCCGCGGTCGCCGTGCAGCGCGTGGTAGGCGAAGTAGGCGACCATGCAGGCCGCCAGCACCTGCGGCGCCGCCTGCCGGGCCCGAACCCTGATCTCTCGGAGCAATCTCATGGGCCGAGCGAATCACACGCCGATTCGCCCGGTCAAGGAAAAAAGACTCAAGGATTCCAATATGATTCAAAAAACGACTCGGGAGGCTCCAAAAGCCCCTGAGGTTCGTGTTTTGGACTCATTGTTCTGGCAGTCGCGCCGCCCTCGCCACCTCTCCGCCGTCACCCTCGCACTTGTTGCGAGGGTCCATTCTTCGGCTCTTCGGCGCGCAGGGTCCTTGCGAGCGGAGCAATGGGTTGCCGGGACAAGCCCGGCAACGACAGCCGGGGATGTGGCGCGGGCGGTGCGCCCGCCCGCTCAGCCCCGCAGCACCGACCGACCCGCGTAGACGGCGGCGGTGTCCAGCTCCTCCTCGATGCGGATCAGCTGGTTGTACTTGGCGAGGCGGTCGGAGCGCGACAGCGAGCCGGTCTTGATCTGGCCGCAGTTGGTGGCGACGGCGAGGTCGGCGATGGTGGCGTCCTCGGTCTCGCCGGAGCGGTGCGACATCACCGCCGTGTAGGCGGCGGCGCGGGCGGTCTCCACCGCCTCCAGGGTCTCGCTGAGAGTGCCGATCTGGTTCACCTTCACCAGGATCGAGTTGGCGACGCCCCTGGCGATGCCGTCGCGCAGGCGCTCCGGGTTGGTGACGAAGAGGTCGTCGCCGACGAGCTGCACGCGGTCGCCGAGGCGCTCGGTCAGCGCCAGCCAGCCGTCCCAGTCGTCCTCGCTCATGCCGTCCTCGATGGAGAGGATCGGATAGCGCCCGCAAAGCTCGGCCAGGTAGTCGACCATGGCGCCGGCGTCGAGGGTCTTGCCCTCGCCGGCGAGGTGGTACCTGCCCTTCTTGAAGTACTCGGTGGCGGCGCAGTCGAGCGCCAGCATGACGTCGTCGCCGAGGGTGTAGCCCGCCGCCTCGGTCGCCTTGGCGATGAAGTCGAGGGCCTCGTCGGTGGAGGCCAGGTTGGGCGCGAAGCCGCCCTCGTCGCCGACGTTGGTGTTGTGGCCGGCGTCCTTCAGGCCCTTCTTCAGGGCGTGGAAGATCTCCGCGCCCATGCGCACCGCCTCGGCGAAGCTGTCGGCGCCCACCGGCATCACCATGAACTCCTGGATGTCGATCGGGTTGTCGGCATGGGCGCCGCCGTTGATGATGTTCATCATCGGCACCGGCAGGGTGCGCGCGAAGGTGCCGCCGACGTAGCGGTAGAGCGGCAGGCCGGAATCCTCCGCCGCCGCCTTGGCGACCGCCAGCGAGACACCGAGGATGGCGTTGGCGCCGAGCCGGCTCTTGTTGGCGGTGGCGTCGAGTTCGATCAGGGTCTGGTCGATGTGGACCTGGTCCAGGGCGTCGAAGCCGGAGAGCACGTCGAAGATCTCGTGGTTCACCGCCTCGACGGCGTTCAGCACGCCCTTGCCGCCGTAGCGCTCCTCGTCGCCGTCGCGCAACTCGACCGCCTCGTGGGCGCCGGTCGAGGCGCCGGACGGCACGGCGGCGCGGCCGAAGGCGCCGCTTTCCAAGGTGACGTCGACTTCGACGGTCGGATTGCCCCGGGAATCGAGGATTTCCCGGGCCTGGATATCGATGATTGCAGTCATGGCCCTCTCGGCGTTCTTAATGGTTTTAGGGCCCCGGCGGGGGCCCGGCACTGGCGCCTAGGCTATAGGCGAGACCGGGCGGCTTGTCGACCGGCGAGCGGGCCCGCCGCCAAAGAGGGCGGTGAAAAACCTGTGGTGCGGGAGGCGCCGGAAGTTGGGCGCCTGAGGTCAGGCAGCCGGGTCGGCGAGCTTTCCGGCGGTGCCGAGCCGGCCGACGGCGTCGCGCAGCTGGTCGGCGATGGTGGAGACCTCGCCGCTGGCGACGCTCACCGTTCCGGCCCCGGCGCTGGCGAGGGCCGCCGCCTGCTTCACCTCGGCGAGGTCGTGGGTGACCGAGCGCGTGCCTTCGGCGGCGCGCTGGGCCTCGTCGGCCACGGCGCGGGCGGTTTCCGCCACCTCGCGGATGCGCCCGGCCATGTCGCCGGAGCGGGCCTCGGCGTCGGACATGCGGGCGGCGATGGCGTCGGTCACGCCGATCTGGGCGTCGGCCGAGCCGGAGATGCCGCCGACCGCTTGGTTGACCTCGTCGATGACGTCGCTGATGGCCGAGATCGCCTCGACCGCGAGGCCGGTGCCGCCGCGGATGTCCGCGATGCGGCTTTCGATCTGCTCGGTCGCCGCGGCGGTGTCGTCGGCCAGGCGCTTGACCTCGCTGGCGACCACGGCGAAGCCCCTGCCCGCCGGTCCGGCGCGTTCGGCCTCGATGGTGGCGTTGAGCGCCAGCATGCGGGTCTGTGCGGCGATCTTGCGGATCGCCTCCAGCACCGCGCCGATGCGGTCGCTGGCCTCGCCCAGGGCGTCGATGGTGCCGGTGGCGGTGGTGACCCGGCCGACGGCGGTGTCGGCGATCCGCTTGGCCTCGCGGGCGTTGGCGGCGATGCCGGCGATGGCGCCGGCCATGCCGCGCACCTCGGTGGAGACCGCGGTAACGTGGTCCGACACCTCGCCGGCGTCGCTGGCGATGTTGCCGACGTGGTTGTTCACGCCGCTGACCGCGCGGGCCATGCTGTCCACATTGCCGGACACCCGCTCGGTGGTGAGCGCGACATCCTCGGCCCGGTTCAGCATGCCCTCGGCGCTGCGGCTGAGCTGCGAGGAGGTGCCGTTCAGTTCGGTGGAGGCCTTGACCAGCCGCTGCGCGCCGCCGGCGATGCCGTCGATCATCTCCTCCAGCTTGGCCATCAGGCGGTTGAACGAGCAGGCCAGTTCGGCCGCCTCGTCGCCGGTGCTCTCGTCGAGGCGGCGGCTGAGGTCGGCCTGGCCGCTGGCGAGCTCGTGGAGGGCCTGCTGCAGGAAGCCGGTGCCCAGGGTGGTGCCGTGCTCGGCCGAATTGAGGCCTTCCAGCTCGTGCGCGGCGGAAACGCGCAGGCCGACGGTGACGTCGATCAGCTTGAAGACGAGATAGCCGCAGCCGAAGGCCCAGGCGAAGGCAACGGCGACGCCAAGCGCCTGCACGCCGATCTGGCCGAGGCGGCTGGCCTCGCCGAGGGCCTCGGCCGGCATGAGGACCGCCAGCAGCACCGTGCCCCAGGCGCCGCAGACGCCGTGCACGGCGACCGCGCCGACGGCGTCGTCCAGCTTCAGCTGCCTCTCCATGAAGCGCGTCGCATAGACCACGACGATGCCGCTGGTCAGGCCGACGACGATGGCGCCGGTGGTGGTCAGGACGTCGCAGCCGGCGGTGATGCCGACCAGGCCGCCGAGGACGCCGTTGATCGGCCAGACCGGCCGGTGCAGGCCCTCGTGCAGGCGCCCCAGGGTCATGGCGACGGCGCCGCCGAAGCAGGCCGAGAGCATGGTGTTGGAGATGATGTGGGCGAAGGCCGGCGTGCCGGCGGTGGTCGAGCCGCCGTTGAAGCCGATCCAGCCGACCCACAGCAGGATGGCGCCCATGGTCGCCAGCACGGCGCTGTGGCCGTGGATCGGCACCGGGTTGCCGTCGCTGTCGAAGCGGCCGATGCGCGCGCCGGCGACGACGATGGCGGCAAGGCCGATCCAGCCGCCCACCGAGTGCACCACCGTCGAGCCGGCGAAGTCGATGAAGCCCATGTCGGCCAGCCAGGCCTCGTTGTCGGCGACCAGCAGGTTGCCCCAGGCCCAGTGGCCGAACACCGGGTAGATGAACAGCGCGACGCAGACCGCGGCCACGAGATAGCCGCCGAAGCGCATGCGCTCGGCCACGGCGCCGGAGAGGATGGTGGCGGCGGTGCCGCAGAACACCAGCTGGAACACGAAGAAGGTGAAATCCCAGTCGCCGCTGTGGTTCCAGAAGGGGTTGGCAATACCGAACCAGCCGCCGGCCGAGGGGCCGAACATCAGGCCGAAGCCGAGCAGCCAGAAAGCGCAGCCGGCGATGATGAAGTCGGCGATGTTCTTCTGGGCGACGTTGATGGAGTTCTTGGAGCGCACCAGGCCGGCTTCCAGCAGCAGGAAGCCGCCCTGCATGAGGAACACCAGCGCGGCGGCCAGCATGGTCCAGACGTGGTCGATGTTGGTCTGCTTGTCGTCCAGTGCCGCCTGGAACTCCGCGCGCAGCGCCTCCAGGTCGGCCTGGCTGACGGCTGCCCCGGCGGCGTCGGCGAACCCGACGGCCGCCAGCACGGCGGTGGCGATGCAAAGGACAGATTTCATGTTGCGAGACTTCCCACGTCATCCGCCGGCGGTCCCCAGCCCGCGGCGGTTTCGGGACTATCTCCGGCTTTTGCTGAAAAGTTGATGAATATTCATTTGTATTCATCCGATATCTTGTGCCGGCGGGCCCGGCTTGCGGGCCGGCGGGACTGGCGTTAAGAAGCACCTCCACGCTGGCCCACCGGGCCGCCCGCCGTCTATCCGCCTCCAGAGGACGCCTGCATGCAACTCACCCTCCGCGATTGGAACCTGTCGATCGGCAGCGGCCAGAAGCTGTTCTGCATCCTCGGCCTCAACGTGCTGGAGGACCTCGGGCTGGCGATGGAGACGGCACGCCACCTGAAGGAGGTCACCACCCGCCTCGACCTGCCCTTCGTCTTCAAGGCGAGCTTCGACAAGGCCAACCGCTCCTCCTTCAAGAGCTACCGCGGCCCGGGCCTGAACGAGGGGCTGAGGATACTGGCCGAGGTGAAGGCGAAGTTCGGCGTGCCGGTCTGCACCGATCTCCACGAGGTCGACCAGGCCGAAGCGGTGGCCGAGGTCGTCGACCTGGTGCAGATCCCCGCCTTCCTGGTGCGCCAGACCGACCTGGTGGTGGCCGCGGCGCGGGCGACGCAGAAGCATGGCGGCCTGCTGCACGTGAAGAAGGCGCAGTTCCTCGCCCCCGGCGACTGCCACTCGATCCTGCGCAAGATCGAGGAGGCCGCGGCGCCCGGCATGACCATCCTCTGCGAGCGCGGCACCAGCTTCGGCTACAACAACCTGGTGGTGGACATGCTGGCGATCCCGGAGATGCGCCGCCTCGGCGCGCCGGTCACCATCGACGCCACCCACGCGGTGCAGCTTCCCGGCGCCCGTAAGGACGCCGACGGCGTCGCCAGCGGCGGCCGCCGCGAGGGCGTGTCCGTGATCGCCGCCGCCGCCGTGGCCGCCGGCGCCGACGGCGTGTTCCTGGAGTTCCATCCGGAGCCGGACAAGGCGCTCTGCGACGGCCCGAGCTGCCTGCCCCTCGACGGCGCGGCCGAACTGCTCGGCAAGCTGCGGGCGCTGCACGCCACGGTGCACGGCTACAACGCCTTCTGAGCGCGGCCGCGTTCCGCAGCGCCCCTAGCCGTCGTCCCGCGCGCCCTACGATGCCATCAGGCAGGGATCCCATAGCGGCGGGCCGCTGAAGCGGTCGACCAGGGTGTCGATCAGCAGGCGGACCTTGCCCGGCACGTAGGCGCCCGGCGGCCGGACGATGAAGATGCCGAACTCGGGCGTCGGGTAGTCGAGCAGCAGCGGCAGCAGGTCTCCCCTGGCGATCTCGTCGGACACCAGGAAGGTCGGCACCATGGCGATGCCCAGCCCGGCCACCGCCCAGCGCACCAGAGCCTCGCCGCTGTCGGAGCGCAGGCGGCCCTGCGGCCGGATCGCGACCAGGCGCCGCCCCGAGCGGAACTGCCAGTCGGCATCGAGGCTGCCGGTGTAGATCAGGCAATCGTGAGCCGCGAGATCGCCGGGCACGCGCGGGCTGCCGCGCCGGTCCAGGTAGTCGGGGCTGGCAACCACCACGGCACGGCCGGGCGCGATGCGCCGTGCCACCAGTGGCGAATCCCGGAGATTGCCGATGCGGATCGCCGCGTCGAAGCGTTCGCCGATCAGATCGACCACCCGGTCGCTGTAGGAAACGTCGAACTCGAGGCGCGGATGCAGGCGCGCCAGTTCGGCCACCACGGGCGCCACATGGCGCAGGCCGAAGGCCAGCGGCACGGCCAGCCGTAGCAGCCCGACCACCTCGCCGGCACGGCGGGCGACGGCCTCCCTGGCCTCCTCGTAGTCCGCGAGGAGACGTTCGCTGCGCGCCTTGAATTCCACCCCGGCCTCCGTCGGACTGATGCCGCGCGTGGTCCGGGTCAACAGGCGCGCGCCGAGGTCGGCCTCGATCTGCGCGATCCGCCTGCTGACGATGGACTTGGAAATCCCGAGGCGCCGCGCGGCGCGATTGAAGCCGCCGCTGTCGATCACCTCGACGAAGAGCCTGAGGTTCTCCATCTCGCTCATTCATGTGTTCCTGTATTTGCAACACGATGATGCAATTGTAGCCTATACCGGCCCAAATACTGCACCACTATATCGCTGGCATCGTCCTGGAAAACATATTGGGAGTTGCCGCCATGTCCGACATCCTCGTGATCACCAGCAGCGCCAGCGGAGAAGCCTCGGTTTCCAACCAACTGGTCGTGGGCGCCGTCGACGCGCTGCGGCGGAAGGACCCGGCGGCGCGGATCGTCAGCCGCGACCTGGGGGCCGCGCCGCTGCCCCATCTCACGGCCGAGACGCTCGCCGCGTTCTTCGGCGAGCCGGCCACCAAGGCTCAGATCGCCGCCCGCGCCCTCTCCGACACCATCGTCGCCGAGGTCCAGGCGGCCGACACCCTCGTCATCGGGGCGCCGATGTACAACTTCGGCATCCCGTCGACTTTGAAGGCCTGGTTCGACCACCTGCTGCGCGCCGGTGTGACCTTCCGCTACACGGAAGCCGGGCCGGTGGGTCTGTTGCAGGGCAAGCGGGCGATCGTCGTGCTGACCCGCGGCGGACTCTACAGCGAAGGCCCGGCGCAAGCGATGGATGCCCAGGAGCCGCACCTGCGTACCCTGCTCGGCTTCATCGGAATCGACGACGTCACCTTTGTCAGATCGGAGCGGCTGGCGATGGGGCCTGAGCTGCGCGCCGAGGCGATCGACGCCGCACGCGGGCATCTCGATCGGGCGATCGAGGACCGCCTGCACGGCACGGCTTGAGGCGCTACACCAGGCGCGACTGCTCGACGGCGGCGGCGACGAACGACGTGAACAGCGGGTGCGGGTCGAGCGGCTTGGACTTCAGTTCCGGGTGGAACTGCACGCCGACGAACCAGGGGTGCGACGGCAGTTCGACGATCTCCGGCAGCTCGCCGTCGGGCGACAGGCCGGAGAACAGCAGCCCCGCCTTCTCCAGCACTTCGCGGTAGTTGATGTTCACCTCGTAGCGGTGGCGGTGGCGCTCGCTGATGGAGTCGACGCCGTAGATGTCGCGGACCTTGCTGCCCTGCTTGAGGACGCAGGGATAGGCGCCGAGGCGCATGGTGCCGCCGAGGTCGCTTTCCATGTTGCGGCGCTCGACGTCGTTGCCGCGCGACCACTCGGTCATCAGGCCGACCACGGGGTCGCCCGGCGTGCCGAACTCGGTGGAGCCGGCCTGCGGCAGGTTCGCCATGTGGCGGGCCGCCTCGATCACCGCCATCTGCATGCCGAAGCAGATGCCGAAGTAGGGAATCTGCCGCTCGCGGGCGAACTGCGCGGCGGCGATCTTGCCCTCGGCACCGCGCTCGCCGAAGCCGCCGGGCACCAGGATGCCGTTGACGCCCTCGAGCTGCTGAATGGTGCCGTCGCTCTCGAAGATCTCGGAGTCCAGCCAGGACACCTTGACCTTCACGTTGTTGGCGATGCCGCCGTGGGCGAGCGATTCGGCCAGCGACTTGTAGGCGTCGAGCAGGCTCACGTACTTGCCGACCACGCCGATGGTGACCTCGCCATCGGGATGGTCGATGCGCTGGGTGACGTAGTCCCAGCGCGCGAGATCGGGCTGCGGCGCGTCGAGGCCGAAGTGGCGACAGACCTCGCCGTCGAGGCCTTCCTCGTGATAGGCGCGCGGCACCGCGTAGATCGACTTCACGTCGAGCGCCGGGATCACCGATTCCTCGCGAACGTTGCAGAACAGTGCGATCTTGCGGCGCTCGTCCTTGGGGATTTCGCGCTCCGCCCGGCACACCAGCATGTCCGGCTTGATGCCCACCGACTGCAGTTCCTTCACCGAGTGCTGGGTCGGCTTGGTCTTCAGCTCGCCGGCCGCGGCGATGTAGGGGATCAGCGTCACGTGGATGAAGAGGCTGTTCTCCCGGCCCAGTTCGTTGCCGAGCTGGCGGATCGCCTCCAGGAACGGCAGCCCCTCGATGTCGCCGACGGTGCCGCCGATCTCGCAGATGACGAAGTCCTCGTCGGTGAGGTCGGAGCGCACGAAGGCCTTGATGGCGTCCGTCACGTGCGGGATCACCTGCACCGTCGCGCCGAGGTAGTCGCCGCGGCGCTCGCGCGCCAGCACTTGAGAGTAGATCTGCCCCGTGGTGACGTTGTCGCTCTTGCGCGCCGGCACGCCGGTGAAGCGCTCGTAGTGTCCGAGATCCAGGTCGGTCTCGGCACCGTCATCGGTGACGTAGACCTCGCCGTGCTGATAGGGCGACATGGTTCCGGGATCGACGTTCAGGTAGGGGTCGAGCTTACGCAGCCGGACCTTGAAACCGCGGGCCTGCAACAGCGATCCGAGGGCCGCCGCACAGAGACCTTTGCCGAGGGAGGAAACCACGCCGCCGGTGATGAAGATGAACCGCGCCATGGGCGAACACTATTGAACGATCTCGAGGAGTGAAGCAAGCCTCGCCGCGGCGGTTGCCGGACCGCCGGGGCGGCCGTGGCGAAAAGCGCGCCGAAACCTTGGGGATTGTCCGCCGCGACGGCGGCCGGTGGAGAGAAGCCGGCGGCCGGAGCCGTCCCCGCGCGGGGACGAATCGGCCGGCCCGCCGCCGTTACTGTGCCGGGATGCTGGGCTCGCTCGGCCCTTCCGGCTGCGGCGCCGGCGCCGTTATCCCCGGCCCGTCGCTGGGAAGGGTGTCGAGGATGGTGCCCGGCGCGCCGCCGCCGGCCAGGATGGTCAGCAGCAGGCTGGTGACCATGAAGCAGGCGGCGAGGATCGCCGTGGTGCGGGTCAGCAGGTTGGCGGTGCCGCGTCCGGTGAGGAAGCCGCCCATGCCGCCACCGCCGCCGCTTCCACCGCCGCCGATGCCGAGGCCGCCGCCCTCGCTCCGCTGCAACAGCACGACCCCGATCAGGGCCAGCGCCAACAGAATGTGAATGACCAGAAGAACCGTCGTCATGTTGCCCGCTATCTGAAATCGGTGCCGCCCGGGGCACCCGCCGTTGCCCGGCTATGTAATGGCTCAGGGCCGGAAAGACCAGCGAAAAGTCCCCGGATTCTAAGGCGATCTCGCGGCCGCCGGGGCCCTCAGAGGCTCTCGGCGATGGCCCAGAATGCCTCCGGGTCGAGGCTGGCGCCGCCCACCAGGGCGCCGTCCACGTTGGCCTGGGAGAGGAGCTCGCGGGCGTTGTCGGGCTTCACCGAGCCGCCGTAGAGCAGGCGCACCTTCTCCGAGCCCTCGCCCACCAGGCCCACCAGCAGGCGGCGGATCTCGGCGTGGACCTTGGCCACGTCGGCCGGGGTCGCGGTGCGGCCGGTGCCGATCGCCCAGACCGGCTCGTAGGCCACCACCAGGCGCCCGGCGTCCATGCCCGCCGGCACCGAGCCCTTCACCTGGCGGGAGATCACCGCCATGGTCTGCTCGGCGTTGCGTTCCTTCTCGGTCTCGCCGACGCAGACGATGGGCACCAGCCCGGCGGCCTGGGCCGCCTCGGCCTTGGCGCGCACCTGGGCGTCGGTCTCGCCGTGGTCGCCGCGCCGTTCGGAGTGGCCGACGATGACATAGCTGCAGCCGACGTCGCGCAGCATCGGCGCCGCCGTGTCGCCGGTGTGGGCGCCGGCGTGGCCGCTGTGGCAGTCCTGCCCGCCCAGGGCGATGCGGCTGCCGGCCAGTTCCTGGGCCACCAGGGCGAGGTAGGGAAACGGCGGGCAGACCAGCAGGTCGCAGGAAAGCTGGCCGTCCTCGGCCCGCGCCTTCAGCGCCGAGGCCAGGGACCTGGCGGCCTCCGACAGCCCGTTCATCTTCCAGTTCCCGGCGATCAACGCTCTCATCGACGACTTCCCCTGCTGGCTGCCGGCTGCCCGGCCGGCGCGCCTAACTAGCACAGCCGCTTCCGCAAGACCAAGCGGCAAGGACAGGGTTCCGGCGAGGGCGCCAAGGTCCCGGCGGAGTGGGCGGAATTGCGTGTTGCCCGGGCCTGGACGCCTTTCTACACTGCCGCGCCCGTCGCCCCGGCCCCTTCCCGCGGGCCGCGGCGGTTGCCGGGGCCCGCGAGGGCGCGGCGAGAATGAACCCTAGCGAAGCTCTCGGACAGCCATGAATCTCCGCAAGTTAGTTATCAAGATCGTCACCGGCATCCTGTTCGGCCTGCTGATCCTCAGCTTCGCTATCTGGGGCATCGGCGACATGTTCCGCGGCGGCACCAACGCCCAGGCGGTGGCGGAGGTCGGCGACACCATCATCGAGCAGCGCCAGTTCTCGCGCGAGCTGTCGAACGAGATCAACGCCATGAGCCGCCGGCTCGGCGTGCAGCTCACCATGGACCAGGCGCGCGCCTTCGGCATCCCCCAGCAGGTGCTGGAGCGCATGATCACCCGCGCCATGCTGGACGAGATGGCCTCGCGGATGGGCATGCTGGTGACCGAGGAGCAGATGCGCCAGCACCTGCTGAGCAATCCCGACTTCCAGGGCGCCGGCGGGCGCTTCGACCGCAATCGCTTCACCCAGACCCTGTACTACTCCGGCCTCAGCGAGCAGGCTTACCTGGCGCAGGTCGGCGGCGACGTCATGCGCCAGCAGCTGGTCGCCGCCGTCACCGACGCCGCCGCGGCGCCCCGCAGCCTGACCGAGCGCCTCTTCAGCTACCGCGAAGAGCGCCGTGTCGCCGACTACCTGAGCATCGCCCACGACAGCATCACCGATCTCGGCACGCCCGAGGCGGCGGCCCTGCAGGAGATTTACGCCGCCGCCGGCAACGCGCTGATGACGCCGGCCTACAAGGACATCGTCCTGGTGGTGCTGAGCATGGAGGCGGCCTCCGCCGGCATCGCCGTGTCCGAGCAGCAGATCGCCGAGGCCTTCGAGGCGCGCCGCGACGAGCTGTCGACGCCGGAGCGCCGCCGCCTGCGCCAGGTCGTGCTGGCCGACGAAGCCGCCGCCCAGGCGCTGGCCGACCGCCTCTCCGAGGGCGCCGACTTCGCCGCCGCCGTGCAGCAGGAGACCGGCCGCACGCCGGTCGACCTCGGCGCGGTGACCCAGGCCGACCTGCCGGAGGCTCTCGGCGCCGCGGTCTTCGCGCTCCAGCAGGGCCAGGCGACGCAGCCGGTGCAGAGCCCGCTCGGCTGGCATGTCGCCACGGTCGATGCCATCGAGCCCGGTGTCGAGGCGTCCCTGGAGGACAGCCGCGCCGACCTGCGCCGGCGCCTGGCCCGGGACGCGGCGGTGGACGTGGTCATCGACCTCGCCAACCGCTTCGACCAGATGACCGCCGGCGGCACTTCGATCGAGGATGCGGCCGAACGTCTCAATGTCCAGGCGCGCAGGATCCCGGCGATCGATGCTCAGGGCCGCGCGCCGGACGGCGAACTGGTCGAAGGCCTGCCCTCGATCAACGAGTTCCTGCCGCTGCTGCGCCGCACCGCCGTCGGCGATACCAGCGTGCTGACCGAGACCCTCGACGGCGACTACTTCGTGCTGCGCGTCGACGGCGAGACGCCGGCGGTGAAGCGGCCGCTGGCGGAGGTGCGCGACCAGGTAACGGAGATGTGGCGCGAACGCGAGCGCGCCCGCCATGCCGAGGAACGGGCGAACGATCTCGCCGCACGCGTCGCCCGCGGCGACGGCCTGGCCGCGGTCGCCGAGGCCGAAGGGCTCGAGCTGCGCAGGACCGAAGCCATCACCCGTTTCGAGAACAACCCGCAGCGCACGCCCTCGCCGCAGCTCTCCCAGCAGATCTTCGAGATCGCCGAGGGCGAGGTCACCACGGTGGAGACCGGCAACGCGCACATCGTCGCCCGCCTGGCCGAGATCCTGCCGCCGGCGGAGGACGGCCGCGAGGCGCGCCTCGGCCGTCTCGAGAGCGACCTCACCGCCTCGCTGCAGAACGACATCTTCCAGCAGTTCCTGGCCGCCCTGCAGCAGGACTTCAGGGTTACCATCAACGAGTCGCTCGTGCAGCAGACGCTGGCCAACTTCTAGCTCCATGCAGAGTGCGCCCGACTTTGCCGCCTTTGAGGCGAACTACGCGGCCGGCCGCGCGCAGGTGGTTCACACCGCGCTGATCGCCGATCTGGAGACGCCGGTTTCCGCCTTCCTCAAGCTGGCCGAGGGCAAGCCCAACTCGTTTCTCTTCGAGTCCGTCGAGGGCGGCTCGATCATCGGCCGTTACTCCTTCCTCGGCATGCGACCCGACGTGATCTGGCGCTGCCGCGGCAGCAAGGCGGAGATCAATCGCAAGGCCCGCTTCGATGCCGACAGCTTCAAGCCGATCGACCGCCCGGCGCTCGACAGCCTGCGCGACCTCATCGAGGAGTGCCGCTTCGAGCTACCCGAGGGCCTGCCGCCGATGGCCTCCTGCCTGCTCGGCTACATGGGCTACGACACCGTGCGCCTGATGGAGGATCTGCCGGACGAGAATCCGCTGGCCATCGACGTGCCCGACGCGCTGTTCATCCGGCCGACGGTGGTGGCGGTCTTCGACCGCGTCGAGGATCTCGTCACCGTCTTCACGCCGGTGTGGCCGCGCGGCGACGTCTCGGCGCGCGCCGCCTACGCGCAGGCCTGCGAACGCCTGTCCGACGTGGCGCAGGACTTCGAGCGCGCGCTGCCGCAGCGCCGCGACGTCATCGCCGATCTCGACGACCTGCCGGAGCCTTCGGCCAACATGACGCGCGAGGACTTCCACGCCATGGTGCGGAAGGCCAAGGACTACATCCTCGCCGGCGACATCTTCCAGGTGGTGCTGTCGCAGCGCCTCTCGCTGCCCTTCAGGCTGCCGCCCTTCGCGCTCTATCGCGCGCTGCGGCGACTCAATCCCTCGCCCTTCCTGTTCTTCATCGACCTCGGCGGCTTCGCCATCGTCGGCTCCAGCCCGGAGATCCTGGTGCGCCTGCGCGACGGCACGGTGACCATCCGCCCGATCGCCGGCACGCGCCCGCGCGGCGCCACCGCTGCGGAGGACCGCGCGCTGGCGGAAGACCTGCTGGCCGACCCGAAGGAACTCGCCGAGCACCTCATGCTGCTCGATCTCGGCCGCAACGACGTCGGCCGCGTCACCGAGGTCGGCAGCGTCAAGGTGACCGAGCGCAACGTCATCGAGCTCTACAGCCACGTCATGCACATCGTCTCTAACGTCGAGGGCAAACTCGCCGCCGGCAAGGATGCGATGGACGCGCTGATCGCCGGCTTCCCGGCCGGCACCGTCTCCGGTGCGCCGAAGGTGCGCGCCATGGAGATCATCGACGAGCTGGAGCCGGAACGCCGCGGCATCTACGGCGGCTGCGTCGGCTACTTCGGTGCCGGCGGCGCGATGGACACCTGCATCGCCCTGCGCACCGCGGTGGTGAAGGACGCCACGATGTACATCCAGGCCGGCGCCGGCATCGTCGCCGACTCGAAGCCGGAGTCGGAGCACCAGGAATGCTGGAACAAGGCGCGCGCCCTGCTGCGCTCCGCCGAGGAAGCCGTGCGCTTCGCCGCCCGGCGCGGCAACTGAACGAACCTCCCGCGGCGGCCCGCCGTTAACCCTTTGGGAACCAGGCGGGCGCAGAATAAGATTCGGATTGGCGGTCGCGGCCCCTGCAGAAAGCCCTTGCCGGATTTCGCGAATCGCTGTGAAGTGATCTTACCGTTTCAACAGCTGAAAGGAGGTGATCCAATGTCTCATGAGATCTCGGTGGAGTCCCAGGGCCTTGGATGTTTTACGGGTTCGATGGAGCAGCCTTCTTCCGACTCGTAACACCTTCGAAGCGGGACCCCGTTTTCGGGCCCCGGATTTCACCAGCTCATGGAGGGGCCGCAGCGATGCGGCCCCTTTGAGTTTTTTGGGCCCGGTGAACGCCAAAACCAAGCCTACGGCGGCAGCGCCATGAGCCAGACCATCTGCCACCTCTTCGAGTCGCCGCGGCACCGCCCGCTGGTCGCCGGCTGGATTTACGAAGCCTTCTGGTTCGAGCAGGAGGGCTACTCGCCGGAGTTCTTCGAGTCGCGACTCCACGAGGCGCGGACCGCCGACAGCCTGCCGCTGTCACTGCTCGCCCTCGACGGCGGCGAACCCGCCGGCACCGTCAACCTCATTGCCAACGACGATCCGGCGCGCCCGCACCTCGCGCCCTGGCTGGCGGCGCTCTACGTCGATCCGCCCTACCGCGGCCGCGGCCATGCCGCGCGCCTCACGGCGCGGCTGCTCCGCGAAGCGGCGCGCCTCGATTGCACGACTGTCTACCTCGGCACCCACATTCCGGATTTCTACCGGCGCTTCGGCGCCGAGGTCCACGAAGCGGTCGATGACGACTTCTGGGTGATGTGTATCGACACCGGCGCTGAAGGCTGAACCGTCAGCCGTCCGTGGATCGCAGTGCCGCCAGGCGCTGGCGATGGCGCACCACGGCGGAGATCGGCACCAGTTGGAATCCGCGCGCCCGCATCGCCGGAATCCACTGCGCCAGCGCCTCCAGGGTGCCGCTATGGGGATGGCCGATGCCGATGGCGTAGCCGCGTTCGCGGGCCGTCTGCTCGAGGACGGCGAGCTGGTTGTGGATCGCCGCCGGGTCGCCGGGCTCGTTGTCGAGGAAGACGTCGCGCACGGCATAGGGTACGCCGCTCCGCGCCGCCCATTCCCCGGCCACCGAGTTGCCGGCGGTCAGGGAATCGAGGAACAGCAGGCCGCGCGCCTTCAGCTCGGCCATCACCAGGGCCATGCCTTCCGGCGAGGCGGTGAAGCGGCTGCCCATGTGGTTGTTGATGCCGACGTAGCCCTCGAAACGGTCGAGCCCCCAGGTGAGTCGCTGCATCAACTCGGCGCGCGAGAGGTCGTCGCTCAGCACGTTCGGCCCGGGGTCGATGGCCTCGCTCAGCGGCTGCATCGGCACGTGCAGCATCAGCTCGTGGCCGGCCCGCCGCGCCGCCTCGGTCATCGCCGGCAGCCCATCCGCATAGGTCATGAAGGCCAGCGTCAGCGGCCCCGGCAGGGCGATGGCGCGCTCGGCGCCGCGGCGGCTGACCCCGACGTCGTCGAGCACGATGGCGATCATCGGCCGCCCGTCGGCAGGCGCCACGGCGACGGCATGCCGCTGCCAGGGCGCCGGCGGCACTGCGCGCGCGGTGGGTGCCGACGCCTCCGGTGCCGCGCGCAGGGCTTCGTGGTAGCGCGCTTCCAGGGCCTCGCGGTCGACCGTCGGCGCGGCGGTGGGCGCGCGCGCCGGCGGAACCGCGGCGGGTGCTTCGGCGACGATTGCGGCGGGCGGCGCCTCGGGGGTCTTGCCGAGCAGGCCCTGGCGGTCGAGCAGGACGCCGGCGACGCCGCCCAGCAGCAGGCCGATCAGCAGCAGCCCGGTAATGGCTGCGGCGTTCCACAACACCTCGCCCTGCGGCCGGCGTCCTCTGCGCCGCTTATGGGAATCGTACTTGGTCATGGCGGCCGGAGCCTAGCACGGCTTGGTTAACGATGCGGCGACCCTTCGCGGCCCAGGTGCCGGCACCGCCGCCGCCCGTGGGCGGCGATTTGGCGGCTTTCCGTGGCGCCCGCGAACCTGTTATAAGTGGTCCCCGGGAGCCCCGGACAAAAAACTCAAGAACACGGCGCAAGCATCTGAAATGTTTCTGCTAATCGACAACTACGACAGCTTCACCTACAACCTCTTCCACTTCCTGGGGGAACTGGGGGCGAAGGTCGAAGTGCGCCGCAACGACAAGATCGCCGTGGCCGATGCCCTGGCGCTGCGGCCGCAGGGCATCGTCATCTCGCCGGGCCCCTGCGACCCCGACCGCGCCGGCATCTGCCTCGACCTCATCGCCGCCGCCGCCGGCCAGGTGCCGGTCTTCGGCGTCTGCCTCGGCCACCAGGCGATCGGCCAGCACTTCGGCGCCAAGGTGGTGCGGGCGCCGGCGCCGATGCACGGCAAGCTGAGCGAGGTCTCCCACAACGGCCGCGGCGTCTTCGCCGGCCTGCCTTCGCCGCTGACGGCGACGCGCTATCACTCCCTCACCCTCGACCCGCAAAGCTTCCCGCACGACAAGCTGGAGGTGACCGCGACCGCCGAGGACGGCGTCATCATGGGCCTGCAGCACAAGACCCTGCCGATCTACGGCGTGCAGTTCCATCCCGAGAGCATCGCCTCGCAGGAAGGCCACGCCCTGCTGCGCAACTTCCTGAAGCTCGCCGACCCGGCCGCGGCGGCCTGAGGCAGAGAGCGGCAGCATGAGCGACGGCAAGCCCGACCTGAAGGGCCTTATCGGCAAGGTCGCGGCCGGCGCCGCGCTGACCCGCGGCGAGGCCGAGCAGGCCTTCGACATCATGATGTCCGGCGACGCCACCCCGGCGCAGATGGGCGGCTTCCTCATGGCGCTCCGGGTGCGCGGCGAGACGGTGGAGGAGATCACCGGCGCCGCCACGGTGATGCGCAGCAAGATGACCACCATCGCGGCGCCGCCCGGCGCCATCGACATCTGCGGCACCGGCGGCGACGGCACCGGCAGCTACAACATCTCCACCGCCAGCCAGTTCGTGGTCGCCGCCTGCGGCGTGCCCGTGGCCAAGCACGGCAACCGCGCCGCCTCGTCGAAGAGCGGCGCCAGCGACGTGCTGGAGGCGCTCGGCGTCAACATCGAGGCCGACTTCGCCCTGGTCGAGCGGGCCCTGGCCGAGGCCGGTACCTGCTTCCTCATGGCGCAGCGCCACCACAGCGCCATGCGACATGTCGGCCCGGCCCGCGTCGAGCTCGGCACCCGTACCATCTTCAACGTGCTGGGGCCGCTGTCGAACCCGGCCAAGGTGAAGCGCCAGCTGATCGGCGTCTTCGCGCCGCAGTGGCTCGAGCCGCTGGCCGCGGTGCTGCGCGACCTCGGCCACGAGCGCGCCTGGGTGGTGCACGGCGCCGGCGGCATGGACGAGGTCTCGACGCTCGGCCCGACCCAGGTGGCGGAGCTGAAGGACGGCCGCATCGCCACCTTCGAGGTGACGCCGGCCGACGCCGGGCTGCCGACGGCGAAGCTGGAAGACCTCGTCGGCGGCGACCGCGACCACAACGCGGCGGCACTGCGCGGCGTGCTGGAAGGCAAGGCGAGCGCCTACCGCGACATCGTGCTGCTCGGCAGCGCGGCGGCGCTGATCGTCGCCGGCAAGGCCGAGACGCTGGAACAGGGCGCCACGCTGGCCGCCGAGGCCGTCGATTCCGGGCGCGCGCTCGAGGTGCTGAACAAGCTGGTGCGTATCACCAACGCGGCGGTGCCGGCATGAGCGATGTGTTGAAGAGAATCTGCGCCGACAAGCGCCAGTGGATCGCCGCCCGCAAGGCCGAGGTCTCCCTCGCCGAGCTGGAGCGCCGTGCCGCAACGGCCTCGGCGCCGCGCGGTTTCCGCGCCGCCCTCGAGGCAAAGGCCGCGGGCGGTGCCCGGGCGCTGATCTGCGAGATCAAGAAAGCCTCGCCCAGCAAGGGCCTGATCCGCGCCGACTTCGACCCGCCGGCGCTGGCCCGCGCCTACCGGGACGGCGGCGCCGCCTGCCTCTCGGTGCTGACCGACGTCGCCTACTTCCAGGGCGCCGACGACTACCTGGTGGCGGCGCGCGCGGCGGTGCCGCTGCCCTGCCTGCGCAAGGACTTCATGCTCGATCCCTACCAGATCGTCGAATCCCGCGCGCTGGGCGCCGACTGCATCCTGCTCATTATGGCCGCCCTCGGCGACGCCCAGGCGGCGGAGCTGGAAGCGGCGGCCCTGGATCTCGGCATGGACGTGCTGGTCGAGGTGCACGACGGCGCAGAGCTCGACCGTGCGCTCGCACTGAAGTCGCCGCTGGTCGGCATCAACAACCGCAACCTCAAGACCCTGGCGGTCGACCTCGCCACCACCGAGGCGCTGGCGCCGCGGGTGCCGGCCGGGCGCCTGCTGGTCGCCGAGAGCGGCCTCGACGCGCCGGCGGACCTCGACCGCATGACGGCGGCCGGCGCCCGCGCCTTTCTCATCGGCGAGTCGCTGATGCGCCAGGACGACGTCGCCGCCGCCACCGCGGCGCTGGTCGCCGCCGCCGCGCCGGCGGCGCGCAGGGCCTGACGGCAATGGCCGGCTTCACCCACTTCGACGCCGAGGGCAAGGCCGTGATGGTCGACGTCTCCGACAAGGAGATCACCGAGCGCACGGCCGAGGCCAAGGGCTCGGTCATCATGCAGCCGGAGACCCTGGCGATGATCCGCGAGGGCGGCGTCAAGAAGGGCGACGTGCTGTCGGTGGCGCGCCTCGCCGGCATCATGGGCGCCAAGCGCACCCCCGACCTCATCCCCCTCTGCCACCCCCTCTCCCTCACCTCGGTGAAGGTGGACCTGACCTTCGACGAGGCGCGCTGCGCCGTCGACATCACCGCCACCTGCAAGCTGAAGGGACGCACCGGCGTGGAGATGGAAGCGCTCACCGCCGTCGCCGTGGCCGCGCTCACGGTCTACGACATGTGCAAGGCGGTCGACCGCGGCATGCGCATCGCCGACATACGCCTGACCCGCAAGGACGGCGGCAAGTCCGGCAGTTTCCAGGCGCCCTGATGATTTCCGTCGCCGAAGCACTCGAGCGGATCATCGCGAGCTTCGCGCCGCTGCCGGCCGAGACCGTCGGCGTCGCCGAGGCCTTCGGCCGGGTGCTGGCGCAGGACATCGGCGCGCGGGTCACCCAGCCGCCGCATGCGGTCTCCGCCATGGACGGCTATGCCCTGCGCGCCGCCGACGTTGAGTCGGTGCCGGCGCGCCTGAAGGTGATCGGCAGCGTGCCGGCCGGCGGCCTCTTCGCCGGCGAGGTCGGCCCCGGCGAGGCGGTGCGGATCTTCACCGGCGCGCCGCTGCCCGCCGGTGCTGACGCCATCGTCATCCAGGAGGACACCGAGGCCGGCGACGGCCCGAGCGGCGAAAGTTGGGTGACCGTCAAGGAGGCCTGCAAGGCGGGGAACTACGTTCGCCCGGCCGGCCTCGACTTCGCCAAGGGCGACGCCGGCCCGCGCGCCGGCCGCCTGCTGACCGCCCGCGACGTCGGCCTGGTCGCCGCCATGAACCACCCCTGGGTGCCGGTGCGCCGCCGCCCGCGCGTCGCCATCCTCGCCACCGGCGACGAGGTGGTGATGCCCGGCGAGCCGATGGGGCCGAGCCAGATCGTCAGCTCCAACGGCCTCTCGCTGGCCGCCTTCGTGCGCGCCTGCGGCGGCGAGCCCCTGCAGCTCGGCATCGCCGCCGATCGCGCCGACAGCCTCGCCGGCCTCGCCGCCGGCGCCAAGGGCGCCGACCTGCTGCTGACCGCCGGCGGCGCCTCGGTGGGCGAGCACGACCTGGTGCAGCAGGTGCTGGGCGAACAGGGTCTGCAACTCGACTTCTGGAAGATCGCCATGCGCCCGGGCAAGCCGCTGATGTTCGGCAGCCTTGCCGGCACCCCGGTGCTCGGCCTGCCGGGCAACCCGGTCTCGGCCATGGTCTGCGCCCTGCTGTTCGCGCGTCCGGCCCTCAACGCCCTGCTCGGCCTCGACCTGCCGGCCCATCCGGTCGAGCAGATGGTGCTGGGCGCCGATCTCGGCGCCAACGACCGCCGCCAGGACTACCTGCGGGCGACCGTCACCGTGGACGGCGACGGCCGCCGCAGGGCCACCCCTTACGGCCGCCAGGACTCCTCGATGCTGGCGCTGCTGGCCGCCGCCGACGGCCTCATCGTGCGGGCGCCCCACGCGCCGGCGGCGGCCCGGGGCGAGCTGGTCGAGGTGCTCTCCTTCCCGCACCTCCTGCCCGGCCTGTAGAAATCCGCACCGGACGGCAGCTGCCGTTTTCCTGACATCGTCCCTTGACGCCCCGTGAGAACTAAACTAGAACACTCGTGAAGGTTTTTGTTTTGTTCCATATGTTGTGCCGCCCTCTCGACGAGGGACGACACCCGGGGGTCTAGGCTTCTATGCTCACGAAAAAGCAGCACGAGCTTCTGCTCTTCATTCACCGCCACCTGCAACAGAACGGCGTTTCGCCTTCCTTCGACGAAATGAAGGAGGCCCTCGCCCTGAAGTCCAAGTCCGGCATTCACCGGCTGATCACCGGCCTGGAGGAGCGCGGCTTCATTCGCCGCCTGCCGCACCGTGCCCGGGCGGTGGAGGTGATGCGGCTGCCCGACGACATCGGCGGCGCCACGGCGGAAGCCCAGGCGTCGCGCGGCGGCTTCGCGCCCAAGGTCATCCGCGGCGGCTTCTCGTCGTCGATTCCCGGCGCCCAGGCGGCCAACGACAGCGACGCCATGCAGCTCCCGCTCTACGGCCGCATCGCCGCCGGCACGCCGATCGAGGCGCTGCGGGACTACTCCAACTACGTCGACGTGCCGGCGGCCCTGATGGGCACCGGCGAGCACTACGCCCTCGAGGTTGACGGCGATTCGATGATCGACGCCGGCATCCTGGACGGCGACACGGTGGTCATCGAGCGCTGCGAGACCGCCGAGAACGGCTCCATCGTGGTGGCCCTGATCGACAACGAGGAGGCGACCCTGAAGCGGCTGCGCCGCAAGGGTGGCGCCGTGGCGCTGGAGCCGGCCAACAAGTCCTACGAGACGCGCATCTTCCCGCCCGAGCGCGTCGCCATCCAGGGCCGCCTCGTCGGTTTGCTCCGACGCTACTGAGGCCCTCGGCCGGCCGGGCCGCTACTCGTCGTTCCCGAAAGCACGCGCCGGATAGGGTGACCACGGGCGCCGGCCCTGCTGCCCGGCGACGCTGCGCACCCGCGGTCCCTCCGGGCCCAGCCACACGGCATGCGCTCCCTCCCGCCAGAGATCGAAGCGGTCGATCGCCACCTCCGCCCCGGCGCAGTCGCGGCGGCGCAGCGGCTCCAGGCTGATGACCACCTGGGCCAGCGCGCAGTCCTCGGCGGCGGCGCGCGGGTCCAGCAGGATCGCCACCACCATGTCCCCTTCCCGGTAGAGACAGGCCAGCGGGTCGCAGCTCAGGCGCCCGCCGGCGGCCGGCCCGAGGCGCGGCCATGTCAGGGTCTCGGCGGCGTAGGTCTGGCGCGCCCAGGTGTCGAGCAGGAAGCCGCCGCGGCGCGAGTCGACCCAGAGCCGCGCCTCGGCGTCGCGCACCGCGACCCGGCGCCCGTCGCCGTCGGCCAGCAGGCGGGGCGGCTCGAAAGCGAGCGGCGTCAGCGCGCCGGCGAGGATCGGCAGCACGCCCAGCCAGCGCCAGCGGCGTTGCCACAGGCAGAGCCAGAGGCCGCCCAGCACCATGAGGGCGAGCCCGCCGTCGGGCATCGGCGGCACCGGCAGCACGGCCTCGGGCCAGCCGGCCACGGTCTCCGCCGTCGCCAGCAGCAGGTCGATGCCCCAGCCCATCGGCGCCAGGGCGAGGCCCTCGAGGCCGAAGGGCATGAGCAGCACGCCCAGCACCGCCCAGGGCATGATCCAGAAGGCGGTCAGCGGCACCGCCAGCAGGTTGGCCGCCAGGCCGTAGAGTGCCAGCCGGTGGAAATGAAAGGCGGCGAAGGGCGCAGTGGCGAGGATGGCGATCACCGAGGTCAGGGCGACGCCGAAGAAGTAGCCGCCGAGGCGCTTCAGCGGCCCCGGCGGCCCCCGCCGATCGCGCCGGCGCTGCCAGCCCTCGTAGGCGGCGATCAGCGCGGTGACCGCGGCGAAGGACATCTGGAAGCTGGCCGACATCAGGCTCTCCGGCGCGATCAGCAGGATCGCCGCCGCCGCCCAGGCGACCAGCCGCAGCGACAGCGCGCGGCGGTCGAGCAGCACCGCCAGCAGCACCACGGCGACCATGAGGAAGGCGCGCTCGGCCGGAATGCTGACGCCCACCAGGTTCAGGTAGACGAAGGCGCCGGCCGCGGCGGCGAGCGCCGCCCACTTCTTGATCGGCTGGCGCAGCGCGAGGCCCGGCAGCAGCGCCAGGCCGCCGCGCAGGGTGAAGAACAGGATGCCGGCGACGAGGCCCATGTGCAGCCCGGAGATCGCCAACAGGTGGGCGAGCCCGGCATCGCGCATGGCTGCCTGCGCGGCCTCCGGGATGCCGCCGCGCTGCCCGGTGATGAGGGCGGCGGCGACGGCGCCGCGGCGACCGTCGAGGGCGGCGGCGATGCGCAGCGTCACCTCTTGGCGCAGTGCCGCCCAGCCGAGGCGCCAGGTCGCGGCAAAGCCGCGCGCCTCGGCGTCGGGCACCGCCAGCATGCGCGGCGCGCCGTAGCTGAAGCCGACGCCGCCGAGGCCCTGGAACCACGCCTGGCGCGCGAAGTCGAAGGCGCCGGGTGCCGCCGGCGGGCTCGGCGGCCGCAGCGAGGCGCGCAGGCGCAGGCGGCTGCCGGGCGGCGGCGGCTCGTCGAGGCCGGCGACGACGACGCGCACCCGGGCCGGCAGCTGCGCCGCCTCCAGGCCGGCCATCTCGATGGGCCGGAGGTAGAGCCGCCAGCCGCGCGCATGGGGCTCGGCGGCAATCGCCTCGGCCTCCAGGAACGCCGGCCCCCACGACCGTTCGAGCACCGGCGCCGCCACCAGCTGGGCGCGCAGCTGCGCCGCGGCAAGGCCGAGTGCGGCGGCGAGGACCGCGAACAACGCGAGGCGGGCGGCGGCGCGGCGGCGCAGCGCCCAGGCGCCGAGAGCGGCCGGCACCGCGACGGCCGCGCCCAGCCCGGCCGGCGGCTCGGCCGGGGCCGCGAAGTAGCCCGCCACGCCGAGGCCGAGCAGCACCGGCAGCCACAGCGGCCAGCGCGCGCGCTCGGCCAGCAGTGCTTCGGCCAGGGCGGCGGGAAACCGCCGCTCGGCGCGGCCGGCAAAAGGCGGCGCCGGCCCTCCTGCATCCTCGCGAACGGCCGTCGACATGCGGGCTCCCCCGGGCCCTCAGGGCTGGATGAAAGGCGATTGTAGCCGGGCCGGAATGCACGCAAAAGCAGCATATCGCCGGTTTGCCGAGCTTCCCCCTGCCGTGCTACACCCCGGCGGTCCCACCTCGGTTCCCCTGCTGCAAGCGAAAGCCCGATGACCACCGACACCCGCCCCGTCGTGACGCGTTTCGCGCCCTCGCCGACCGGTTTCCTGCACATCGGCGGCGCCCGCACGGCCCTGTTCAACTGGCTCTACGCCCGCCACCACGGCGGCAGCTTCCGCCTGCGCATCGAGGATACCGACCGCAAGCGCTCGACCCAGGAGGCCATCGACGCCATCCTCGACGGCCTCGCCTGGCTCGGCCTCGACCATGACGGCGAGGTGGTCCACCAGTTTGCCCGCGCCGACCGCCATGCCGAGCTGGCGCGGCGGCTGCTGGCCGAGGGCCGCGCCTACCACTGCTACGCCTCGCCGGAGGAGCTGGAGGAGATGCGCGCCACGGCCCGCGCCGAGAACCGGCCGATGCGCTACGATGGGCGCTGGCGCGACCGCGACCCCGCCGAGGCCCCCGCCGGCGTCGCCCCGGTGGTGCGCCTGAAGATGCCGCAGGACGGCGAGACGGTGATCGAGGACCTGGTGCAGGGTCCGGTCACCGTGCGCAACGACCAGCTCGACGACATGGTGCTGCTGCGCGCCGACGGCACGCCGACCTATATGCTCTCGGTGGTGGTCGACGACCACGACATGGAGATTACCCACGTCATCCGCGGCGACGACCACCTGACCAACGCCTTCCGCCAGAACCAGCTCTACCTGGCGTTCGGCTGGACGCCGCCGAAGTTCGCCCACATCCCGCTGATCCACGGGCCCGACGGCGCCAAGCTGTCGAAACGCCACGGTGCCCTCGGCGTCGAGGCCTACCGCGACATGGGCTACCTGCCGGAGGCGCTGCGCAACTACCTGCTGCGGCTCGGCTGGGGCCACGGCGACGACGAGATCATCTCCACCGAACAGGCCGTCGAGTGGTTCGACCTCGATGCCGTCGGCAGGTCGGCGGCGCGCTTCGACTTCGTGAAGCTGGAGAACCTCAACGGCCACTACCTGCGCGAGGCCGCCTCCGAGCGCCTGGCGGCCGAAGTGGCGCCGCGGCTGGAAAAGCTGCTCGGCCGGCCCCTCTCCGACATCGCCCGCGGCCGCCTCGCCGCCGGCATGGACGGCCTCAAGGCGCGCGCGAAGAACCTTGTCGAACTGGCTGAAAATGCGGTATTTTACGTTGTCGAGCGGCCGCTGTCGCTGAACGACAAAGCCGCCAAGATCCTGAGCCCGGAAGCACGGGCGCGCCTTGCCCGCCTGCACGCCGACCTCGACGTCCTTCCGGAGTTGAGCGGGGCGGCGTGGAGCGAGGCCGCCGCCGAAGCCGCGGTGCGGGCCTTCGCCGAAGCCGATGGCTGCAAGCTGGGCGACGTCGCCCAGCCGCTGCGGGCGGCGCTCACGGGATCGAACACCTCACCGGGCATCTTCGAGGTGATGGCGGTGCTCGGCCGCGACGAATCGCTGGCCCGCATAGCAGACCAGGCGGCCCCCTGAAGAGCCGCCGCGGCGATTATGTTGCGCCGCGGCAATTGATTGAATCGAGGCGATTCACTATGCTCGCGCCCGACGTGGCACGCAGCTTGCGGACCGCTTTTAGCCGAAGGATGGGACCTATGAACGACGCCAAGACGACGGGAACCAGGGACACCGTGACCCTGACCGACAACAGCACCGGCAAGAGCCTGGAACTGCCCATCCTTTCCGGCACCATCGGTCCGCGCGCCATCGACGTCAGCAGGCTCTACGCCGAAACCGGCTGCTTCACCTACGACCCGGGTTTCACCTCGACGGCAAGCTGCGATTCCGACATCACCTACATCGACGGCGAGGAAGGCGTGCTGATGCACCGCGGTTACCTCATCGAGGATCTCGCCGAGCACAGCGACTTCATGGACGTCTGCTACCTCCTCCTGCATGGCGAACTGCCGAATGGCAAGGAGAAGGATAAATTCGAGAAATCAATCACCTACCACACGATGCTCCATGAACAGATGAACTACTTCTTCCGTGGGTTCCGGCGCGACTCGCATCCCATGGCGGTCATGGTGGGCATGGTCGGCGCGATGTCGGCCTTCTACCACGACTCCACCGACATCAACGACCCGCACCAGCGCATGGTCGCCTCGCACCGGCTGATCGCCAAGATGCCGACCATCGCCGCCATGGCCTACAAGTATTCCGTGGGCCAGCCCTTCGTCTATCCGCGCAACAACCTCAGCTACGCCGAGAACTTCCTGCACATGATGTTCTCGGTGCCCTGCGAGGAGTACAAGATCAGCCCGGTGCTGGCGCGCGCCATGGACCGCATCTTCATCCTGCACGCCGACCACGAGCAGAACGCCTCGACCTCGACGGTGCGCATCGCCGGCTCCAGCAACGCCAATCCCTTCGCCTGCATCGCCGCCGGCATCGCCTCGCTGTGGGGGCCGGCGCACGGCGGCGCCAACGAGGCGGTGCTGCAGATGCTGAACGAGATCGGCTCCAAGGATCGCATCCCCGAGTTCATCGAGCGGGCCAAGGACAAGGACGATCCCTTCCGCCTGATGGGCTTCGGCCACCGCGTCTACAAGAACTACGACCCGCGCGCCAAGGTGATGCAGAAGTCCTGCCACGAGGTGCTGGGCGAGCTCGGCATCGAGGACGATCCGCTGCTGGACATCGCCATGGAGCTGGAGCGCATCGCGCTGGAGGACGACTACTTCGTCGAGAAGAAGCTGTTCCCCAACGTCGACTTCTACTCCGGCATCATCCTCAAGGCGATGGGCATCCCGACCTCGATGTTCACCGTGCTGTTCGCCGTCGCCCGCACGGTCGGCTGGGTGGCGCAGTGGCGCGAGATGATCGAGGACCCCAAGCAGCGCATCAGCCGGCCGCGCCAGCTCTACCACGGCTACACGCAGCGCGACTACGTGCCGATCGGCAAGCGCTGAGGGTCTGCGGGTTTCGCCAGAGTGGCGAGCACCCGGCGCGCCGCGGCGCGGCTGGGCGAGCCCTCCGGCGGCGTCAGCGCCGCCGCCACGCCGCGGCAGCCCTCGCGCTGGGCGGCGCGGGCCGCCGGATCGCTCAGCAATCGCTCGACGGCCGGAAGGATTTCCGAGGCGCGGCAGCGGCGCTGCAGGAACTCCGGCTGCACCTCGCGTCCGGCGATCAGATTGGCGAGGCTGACAAAGGGCACCCGCAGCAGCTTCGGCGACAGCAGGCCGACGGGGCCGGCGAAGCGGTAGGCCACCACCGTCGGCACGCCGGCGACCGCCAGTTCCAGCGTCACCGTGCCCGAGGCGGCCAGCGCCGCCGTCGCCCGGCGATAGGCCGACGCCTTGGCCTCGGCGCCGCGCACCACCTCGACCGCGACCGGCCAGTCGGCGACCTCGGCGCGCAGCTGCGCCTCCACCGTCTCGACCGTCGGCATCACCACCCGCAGCCCGGCATGGCGCGCCGCCAGCGCGCGTACCGTCTCGGCGAAGACCGGCAGCAGCTTGGCGACCTCGCCGCGGCGGCTGCCGGGCAGCACCAGCAGGCAGGGCCCTTCTCCGGGCTCGGGCGCCGACGTTGCGGCTTCCGCCCGCGGACCCTCCACCGCCGGGTGGCCGACGAAATCCGTCGCGAGGCCGTGGCGCTCGAAGTAGGGCGGCTCGAAGGGCAGCAGCACCAGCAGGCGATCCAGGTAGCGGCCGATCGACTTCGCCCGCCAGGGCTTCCAGGCCCAGACCTGCGGCGCCACGTAGTGGATCAGCGGAATGCCCTGGCCGGCGAGGCGTTGGGCGATCTCCAGGGTGAAGCTCGGCGAGTCGATGGTCACCACCGCGTCCGGCCGCAGCGCCTTCACCGCCGCCACGGTCTCGCGGATGCGGCGCAGGATGCCGAAGAGGTGCGGCAGCACCTCGAAGAAGCCCATCACCGCCAGTTCGTGGATGGGAAAGCGGCTCTCCAGCCCCTGCGCGATCATCTGCTCGCCGCCGATGCCGGCGAAGCGCCCCCGCCCGCCGGTCTCCTCGCGCAGAGCGGCCATCAGCCGGGCCCCCAGGTGGTCGCCCGAAGGCTCGCCGGCGATCAGGAAGATCAGCGGCCCTTCCCCCTTGCCGGCGGACTCGCCGGGCGCGGTATCGGCAGCCGCCGTCATCGTGCGGCGGTGTCGGCGCCGGTATCGGCCCCGGGCCGGATGCCGACGATGAAGATGCCGCAGCGGTCGGCGGCAGCGGTGACCGCCGGGGCGTCGACCACCAGGGTGCCGCCGGCCTCCACCGCGATGCCGCGCAGCCCGGCCGCCGCCGCCGCCTCGACGGTGGCGGCGCCGATGGTCGGCAGGTCGGCGCGGCGCTCCTGGCCCGGCTTGCGCAGCTTCACCAGCACGCCGCCCGGGCCCTCGCGGCGCAGCGGGCCGCAGCGCTGCAGCAGCGCGTCGGTGCCCTCCAGAGCCTCGACGCCGAGCACCAGGCCGTCCTGGATCACCGTCGCCTGGCCGACGTCGGCGGCGCCCATGGCGCGCACCACGGCGATGCCGCGGCGGATATCGTTCCAGGCCGCGGCGTCGGGCTCGAGGCGGCCGAAGTTGCCCTCCGCCGCCAGCAGGTCGTGCAGAAACTCCTCGACCCCGTGCAGCACGAAACCCTCGGCCTCAAGGGCCTTCACCACGGCGCCGAGCAGGCCGTCGTCGCCGAGGCTGTTGAAGCCGACCCGCGCCAGGAACTTGAAGGTCATGCGGTCGGGGCGCAGTTCGGTCATGGAGGGGCGCTTGACGGCGCCGACCAGCACCAGGTCGCGCGCGCCGGCCGCCTGCAGGGCGCGCACCGCCTTCTCGCTCTGGCCGATGCGGACCCAGAGGTGGTCGGTGTCCTGAACGGTTATGGGATCGGTATGGCCCTCGATGGCGACCACGTAGCAGCCGCGCCCGCTGTCCTTGCAGTGGTCCACCAGCCGGCGTGGAAGCGAACCGCCGCCGGCGACGATACCGAGCGGCCCGGCCATCACTCCTCTTCCGGCTGCAGGATGGGGCGCGAGGTTTCGGCGCGCAGGAAGCCGATCACCGCATCGACGGTGGCGCGCCCGCCGTACTTGGCGGCCACCGAGTCGACACGCTCGGCGAAGGTGCCGGCGCCGCCGAAGAGCTCGTCATAGGCTTTCAGCAGCGCCTGGATCTCCTTGCCGTCGACCCCCGCGCGCTTGAGGCCGATGAGGTTCAGCCCGGACAGCTGGCCGGGCCGGCCCATCACCATGCCGTAAGGAATGACGTCGCTCTTGGCCCCGGCCATGGCGCCGATGATGGCGCCGCGGCCGACGCGCACGAACTGCTGGGCGCCGGAGAGGCCGCCCATGATGACGTGGTCCTCCAGGATCACATGGCCGGCCAGGGTGGCGTTGTTGGCCAGGATCACGTGGTTGCCGAGCCGGCAGTCGTGGGCGATATGGCTGCCGGGCATGATGAAGCAGTTGTTGCCGACCTCGGTCACCATGCCGCCGCCCTCGGTGCCGGGGTTCATGGTGACGTGCTCGCGGATCACGTTGTCGCTGCCGATGCGCAGCTCCGAGGGTTCGCCCCTGTACTTCAGATCCTGCGGCGGCTGGCCGAGCGAGGTGAAGGGATGGATCCTGGTCCGCGCGCCGACCGTCGTGCGCCCGTCGATCACCACGTGGCTGTGCAGCCAGACGCCCTCGGCAAGCGAGACCTCCGGGCCGATCACGCAGTAGGGACCGATGGTGCAGCCTTCGCCGATCTTCGCGGCGGGATCGACGACGGCGGTCGGATGGATGCCCGCCATCAGTAACCCATGATCATGGCGGAATAGCTCGCGTTGGCGACAAGGGTGCCCTCGACCTTGGCCTCGCCCTTGAACTTCCAGACGCTGCGCCGGTTCTGGATGCGGGTGACGTGGATCTTCAGGGTATCGCCCGGCACCACCGGCTTGCGGAAGCGCGCCTCGTCCACCGACATGAAGTAGACGACCTTGCCGTGGGCTTCCTCGCCGAGGGTGTACATGACCAGGGCGGCCGCGGTCTGGGCCATCGCCTCGACGATCAGCACGCCGGGCATCACCGCCTGCGCGGGAAAGTGCCCTTGGAAAAAGGGTTCGTTGATGGTGACGTTCTTTGTGCCCACCGCGCTCTCGCCGAGGACGATGTCATCGACACGGTCGATCATCAGGAAGGGATAGCGGTGGGGCAGCAGCCCCATGATGTCGTGCACGTTGAGCGGGGCGGCCCGCTGCTCCGCTGAGCTCTCTTTATTCATCCTTCTTCTTGCCTCTTGCCTTCAACTCCCGGTCCCACAAAGCACAGAGCCGGAAAAACTCCCGCGCCGGCCGCGCGGGGCTGCCGAGGACGGACATGCCGCCCGGGATGTCACGCATCACGCCGGACTTGGCGCCGACCTGGGCGCCGGCGCCGACCTTGAGATGCCCGGAGATGCCTGCCTGTGCGGCGACGGCGACGAAGTCCTGCAGGACGGTGCTGCCGGCAATCCCGGACTGGGCCACGAGCACGCAGCCGCGACCGATGCGCACGTTGTGCCCGATCTGCACGAGATTATCAATCTTCGCCCCGGCGCCGATCACCGTATCCGGCCCGGCGCCGCGGTCTATGGTGGTATTGGCGCCGATCTCGACGCCGTCGCCGACGATGACCCGGCCGAGCTGGGGCACGTCGACGAAACCCTCGGGATCCATGGTGAAGCCGAAACCCCGGGTGCCGATCCGCGCCCCGGCGTGGATCTGGCAGGCCCGGCCGATCTCGCAGAAGGCGAGCGAGACGTTGGGCCCGATCACCGTGCCGTCGCCGACCGTGACCGACTCGCCGATGACGCTGTTCGCCTCGATGCGGCAGGCGCGGCCGATGCGCGCGCCGCGGCCGATCGCCACGCCCGGCCCCACTTCGCTGCCCTCGCCGATGCTCGCCTCGGCATCCACCACGGCCGAGGGATGCACGCCCGGGCGCGGCGGCGGCGGCGGGTAGAATGCCTGGGCCACCTTGGCATAGCCGCGGTAGGGCTTCTCGGTGAGCAGCAGGACCATCCCCTCCGGCGCCCGCTCGGCGAATTCCGGCGCGACGATGCAGGCACCCGCCCTGCTCTCCAGGAACTGGGCCAGGTAGCGCCGGTTGTCGAAGAAACTGACGTCGTTTGGCCCGGCGGTGTCCAGGGGAGCCACATCGGAGAACCGGCGCTCTCCGTCGGCCCCGGCGGACAGCCCGGCCCCGGCGATCGCGGCCAGGTCGTTCAGCGCAAAGGGTCCCGCATTGTCGAAGAATCTCGGATCGGCCATCGGGCACCTTCAGTTCTGTATCGGCGGCAGCGTGATCTCCGTCAGCTCGGCGTTCAGCCGGCGCAGGGCCTCGGCGGTGAAGTCGAACTCCGACCGCACGATAATAACAGTCGTCTTGGCCAGTACGAGATCCAGATTGTTATCACGCGCGATGTCCTGGGCGATCTGCAGCAGCACTTGCTGTACCTGGGCCATGCCCTGGCTGAACCTCTGGTCGAGCGCGCGTCGACGCTCCTGCAACTGGCGCTGCAGGTCGATGCCTTCCGCCTCCAGCCGCTCGCGCTCCTCGGCGTAGGCTTCCGGCGTCAGCGACGCGCGGCGCTGGGCGAGGTCGATATCGGCGGCCCGCAGGGCCTCCTCGCGGGCCACCAGCTCGTCCTGCGTGGCGGCGCGAAGCTCCTCGACTTCGCGCGACAACGCCTGAACCGCGAGCGACTCGCGCAGTACCCCCTGGATGTCGATGATACCGACGATCGGGGGCGTTTCCAGCTGCGCGCGCACCGGCACCGCCATGGCCGCCAGCACCATAAGGCCTGCGGCAAGGCAGATCGGCCAGCGGCGAAGCTGTCTCATCGGATCTAAAATTGCGTTCCGAAGCTGAAGCTGAAGATCTCGGTCTCGTCGAAGTCTTCTTTCACGATGGCGATGCCGAGATCGAATTCCAACGGGCCGAACGGCGAGTTCCAGGAAATGCCGGTGCCCACGGTCACGCGGGGAGAACTGGAATCCTGCACCGTGACGGGGATGCTGTTGTCGTCGATGGACCAGGCCGCACCGACATCGGTGAAGAAACGGCCGCGGATATCCACGTCGAACGGCAGTTCGATGGGGAACGAGGCCTCGACGGTGCCGGTGTAGAAGTTCTTGCCGCCCAGCGCGTCGTTGGTGTCGGCGTCGCGCGGACCGATGCCGCCGTACTCGAACCCGCGGGGCGAGCCGCCGCCCTTGAAGAAACGGTCGGAAATCCGCGTGTCGTCGCCGACGCCCATCATGGTGCCGCCGGTGCCGCGCACGCTGAGGGTCCAGTCGTCGGAAATCGGATAGTAGTAGCCGGCGGACGCCGAGGCACGAACGAAGGTCACGTCGCCGCCCAGTCCGAAGAACTCGGTGCGAAGGCTGGTGATGAAGCCCTCGCGCGGGTCGAACCGCGAGTCGCGGGTATCGTAGATGAGCTCGTTGCTGACGCCGGAGCGCAGCGTATCGCCCCTCTCGGAACGGACCAGGAGGGAAGCGCCGCTCTTGATATTGGTGATGTCGCGGTTCTCGAAGGTGTAGCGGACGACATTGCGCAGGTTCTCGAAGATGTCGAAGCCGGCGCGCAGCGAGCCGCCGAGGCGCTCCTCCTCGAAGGAACTCTGGCTGCGTCGGTTGTTGGTGGTGCGGTAGAGATCGATGCCGGCCGAGAGGTCGCGATCGAGGAAGTAGGGCTCGGTGAAGCTGAAGTCGAGCTGGGAAGCTTCGCCCGCCAGGGTGAAGCTGGCTCGAATGTCCTGGCCACGCCCGAGCAAATTGCGCTCGCGCAGCCCGATGTTGCCGATCGGGCCGTTGGCGGAGGAGAAACCGGCGCCGAAGGTGACGTCGCCGGTAGACTGTTCCTCCACGTCCACCTTGACGATGGTACGGTCCGGGGCGCTGCCGGGCTCGTTCTCGACGGTGACCGTCCGGAAGAATCCGAGGTTCTGCACGCGCTGGCGCGAACGGCGCAGCTTGGAAGTGTTGAAGGCGTCGCCTTCGACCAGGAAGAACTCGCGCCGGATGACACGGTCGAGCGTGCGGGTGTTGCCCTCGATGTCGATGCGTTCGACGAAGACCTTCGGACCTTCCTGGATGTCGAAGACGATGTCGATGGTCAGGTTGTCACGGTCGCGTTGCACGCGCGGACGCACGTCGACGAAGGCATAGCCGAGGTCGCCGACGGCATCGGTCAGGATTTCGATGGTCTTGTCGACTTCGCTGGCGTCGTACCAGTCGCCTTCCTCGGTCGTCAGCTGCCCACGCAGGATCTCCGGATCGAGGTTGCGCAGGGTCGTCTGCAGGCCGATCGCGCCGAAGCGGTAGCGCGGCCCCTCCTCCACCGTGAAGGTGACGATGAAGTCCTGCTGGTCGGGCGTCAGCTCCGCGACCACCGAGACGACCCGGAAATCGGCGTAGCCCTGGTTCAGGTAGAACCGGCGCAGCAGCTCGCGGTCGAAGGTCAGGCGGTCGGGGTCGTAGGTGTCGGCGCTGGTGAAGAAATTCCAGAACGACGCCTCGACGGTCGTCACCTCGTCGCGCAGCGTCGAGTCCGAGAACTCCCGATTGCCGATGAAATTGATGGAGCGGATCGAGGTGACCGGCCCTTCGTTGATCTCGAAAGCGAGATCGACGCGGTTCTGCTCGAGCTGGATGACCTTGGGCTCGACGGTGGCGGCGAAGCGGCCGGAGCGCCGGTAAATCTCGAGGATACGGTTGGTGTCGCTCTGCACCTTGGTGCGCGTGAAGACCACGCGCGGGCGCAGCTCGATCTCCTGCTCCAGCGTTTCGTCGTCGAGGCGCCGGTTGCCCTCGAAGGCGATGCGGTTGACGATGGGATTCTCGGCCACCACCACGACCAGCACGTCGCCCTCGCGGTCCAGCCGCACGTCGGCGAAGAGGCCGGTGGCGAAGAGGTTCTTCAGGGAGTCGTCGAGGCGCACCGGATCGAAGGGGTCGCCGGGATTGACCCGCATGTAGGAGCGTACCGTCGCCGCTTCGATGCGCTGGATGCCCTCGACGCGGATCGACTCGATGCGTCCCCCCGAGAGGAGCGTCTGCGCGTAGGTTTCAGTTGGAAGTGAAAGCCAAGCTGCGCCGGACAGCAGATACGCCAAGACGACGACGAGCAACCGTCCGCGAAACACGTTCCCCTATCCTTCCCCCGTGGCCCCGGTGCGTTGTCCTAAGTGACCAGGCCTTTGACGAAATTCACTAAACCGTCGATCCGCAGAAGATCGTTCCAGGTCACGAAGACCATCAAGGTCAATACCAGAGCCAGACCGATCCGGAAACCGTATTCTTGCGCCCTTTCCCCAAGCGGGCGGCCCCGTACCGCCTCGACCGCGTAGAACAGCAGATGGCCGCCGTCGAGCATCGGTACCGGGAAAAGATTGATCAGGCCGAGGTTGATCGACAACACCGCGGCGAAGTAGATCACCGTGGCGACGCCCAGTTCGGCCGCCTGCCCGGAGATCTGGGCGATGCGGATCGGCCCGCCCAGTTCGTCGGTGCCGCGGGCGCCACGGACGATCTGGCCGAGCGCCGTGAAGGTCTGATCGATGATGCCGACGGTTTCGCGGGTGGCCTGCCAGACGGCGGTGAGCGGGTCGTGGCGGGCATAGTCGGCACCGCTGCGCTGAATACCGAGCTGCCCCACCTCGGCCTCCTCGCCGAGGCCGTTGTCGCGCACCACCCGTGCCGGCGTCGCCACCAGTTCCACGCGCATGCCGTCTCGCAGCACCGAGAAGCGCAGGGTTTCGTCAGGCCGCAATGCGACTATGCGTTGCAGTTCCTCAAAACGCGCAACCGTCGTGCCGTTGACCGCGACCACCTCGTCGCCCGGCTGGAAGCCGCCCGCCTCGGCCGCCGATCCCTCGACCACCGAACCGACGACGGCCGGCGTGAAGGGCTGGCCGATGATGCTGAAGAGGCCGGCCAGAAGCACGATCGCGAAGGCGAAGTTGGCGATCGGCCCGGCGGCGACGATGGCGGCACGCTGGCCCAGCCGCTTGTGCGGGAAGGAGACGGCGCGGTCGGACTCGCTCATCTGCGCGGCGCCCTCGGCCGGCATGCTGGCGGCGTTGGCGTCGCCGAAGAACTTCACGTAGCCGCCCAGCGGAATCAGGCTGAACTTCCAGCGCGTGCCGGTGCGGTCGTTCCAGCCGAAGATCTCCGGCCCGAAGCCGATCGAAAACACCTCGACCCGCACGCCGTTCCACCGGGCCACCAGGTAGTGGCCGAGTTCGTGAACGAAGACCAGGGCCGTGAGCACGGCCAGGAACGGCAGGCCGAAGCCGTAAAGTCCACCAGAAAGTTCCATGCTTTACAGCGCAATCCTAAAGTTATGTCTCAGAATGTGATCGCGGTCTGCCATGGCCCCCGCGGAGATGCTGCCGCATTCCGGCGCGTCTCGATTTCCGTGTCTTCGAAGACCCGAAGCGACCCCAGCTAAATACCGCAAAAGCGTTACCAAAGAAAGGATACATAGGGGGTCTGCGCGGCCCCTGCCAGGGGGCTCAGCGGGCCGGCGCGCGGGCCTCGAGCAGGCCGCGGGCGGTCCGCCGGGCGAGGCCGTCGGCCGCCTCCACTTCCTCCAGGCAGGTCAGCGCCACCGACGGGTGGGCCTCCAGGGCGCGCTCGACGATCTCCGGGATCTCCAGGAAGCCGAGCCGGCCGGCCAGGAAGGCGGCCACCGCCTCCTCGTTGGCGGCGTTGAGGGTGATCGGCGCGGTGCCGCCGGCACGCAGGGCGGCGCGCGCCAGGGCCAGGCAGGGGAAGCGCAGGTCGTCGGGCGGCTCGAAGGTGAGCCGGCCGATAGCCGCGAGGTCGAGCCGCTCCACCGGGGTCGTCATGCGATCCGGCCACGCCAGGGCGTAGGCGATCGGCGTGCGCATGTCGGGCTGGCCGAGCTGGGCCAGCACCGAGCCGTCGACATAGGCGACCATGGAGTGGATGACCGACTCCGGATGCACCAGGATGTCGATCCTCGGCTCCGGCATGTCGAACAGGAAGTGGGCCTCGATGAGCTCCAGGCCCTTGTTCATCATGGTCGCCGAGTCGACCGAGATCTTGGCGCCCATGTCCCAGTTCGGATGCGCCACCGCCTGGGCCGGCGTGACGGCCGCCATGTCGGCCCGGCTGAAGCTGCGGAAGGGGCCGCCGGAAGCGGTCAGGACCAGGCGGTCGACGCTCTCCGGACGCTCCAGGTCGAGCACCTGGAAGATCGCGTTGTGCTCGGAATCCACGGGCAGCAGCTGCGCGCCGCAGCGCCGCACCTCGGCGGTCATCAGGCTGCCGGCGCAGACCAGGGTTTCCTTGTTGGCGAGGCCGATGACGGTGCCCTGGCGGATCGCCGAGAGCGTCGGCTCCAGCCCGGCGGCGCCGACGATGGCGGCCATTACCCAGTCGCTCGGCCGCGCCGCCGCCTCCGCCACCGCCTGCGCTCCGGCGGCCACCTCGATGCCGGTGCCGCCGAGGGCCTCCTTGAGATCGCCGTAGGCGGCCTCGTCGGCGACCACGGCGAGGCGGGCCCCGAAGCGCTTGGCCTGCATGGCCAGGCGCGCCACCGAGCGGTTGGCGGTCAGCGCCTCGACCTCGAAGGCCTCGGGATTGCGTTCGACCAGGTCCAGCGTGCTGCAGCCGATCGAGCCGGTCGACCCGAGGATGGTCAGCCGGCGCGGCTGCGCGGCCGCGTTCGTCGAGGTCGACGCCAGGGTCATTGTCAGATCGATTCCCTCACTACCCAGAAATAGAGGAAGGCCACCGGCAACACCGCGAGCAATCCGTCCACGCGGTCGAGGATACCACCATGTCCGGGGATGATGTGACCTGAATCCTTCACGCCGAAGCGCCGCTTGCACCAGGATTCCAGAAGGTCGCCGCCCTGGGCAACCACCGCCAGCACCATGCCGCCGACCACCAGCAGCATGGCGCTGCTTCCGAGGAAGGCGGCGGCGGCGACGCCGACGAGGCCGGCGCAGAGGGCACCGCCGACGAGACCGGCCCAGGTCTTGTTGGGGCTGATGCGCGGCGCCAGCTTCGGCCCGCCGATGCCGCGGCCGGCGAAATAGGCGCCGATGTCGGTCGCCCAGACCACCGCCAGCAGCCAGAACACCAGGTCGCGGCCCTGGCCGGGCAGTTCGCGCAGCCACAGCAGGGCCAGGCAGGCGAGGCCGATGTAGAGGCTGCCAAGGCCGATCCAGGGGGCCGCGCGCGGGCGCGACGGGCGCTCGGCGGCGGCGGCGGCAACGGCGCCCAGCAGCAGCGCCGCCACGGCATAGCCGGGGCTCGCCAGGGCGAAGATCAGCGGCGCGCCGGCCAGCACCGCGACGGCGACGGCGCTTCCCGCGGCGCCCTGCCCGGCACCGCAGAGCCGCGTCCACTCCCAGGCCATCAGCCCGCCGGCCAGCACCACCAGGCCGACCATCCAGAGGCCGCCGGCATAGACGACGAGGAGGATCAGCGGCGCCAGCACCGCCGACGAAATGATGCGGGTCAACAGCAAGGCAATGAGGGTCCTAAAGCGATTCCGCGGCCGCGCCGTAGCGCCGCTCGCGGCGGCGGAACTCCGCCACGGCGGCCTCCAGGTCGCTCTTGTCGAAGTCGGGCCACAGCTTGTCGACGAAGATGAACTCGCTGTAGGCCGACTGCCAGAGCAGGAAGTTGCTGAGGCGCTGCTCGCCGGAGGTTCGGATCACCAGGTCGGGGTCGGGAATCCCCGCCGTCAGCAGGCAGGCGGCGAAGCTTTCCTCGTCGATGTCCTCCGGCGCCAGCTCGCCGGTGGCGACGGCGGCGGCCAGCCTGCGGGCGGCGGCGGCGATTTCCTGGCGGCCGCCGTAGCTGATGGCGATCACCAGGTCGAGGGCTTCGTTCTCCGCCGTGCGGCGCTCGGCCTCGGCGATCAGGCGGACGATGTCGGGCGGCAGGCGGTCGCGCTCGCCGATCACCCGCAGGCGGATGCCGTTCTTGTGGAACTCGGCGATCTCGCTCTGCAGGTAGCGGCGCAGCAGGCCCATGAGGTCCTCGACCTCGCTGGCCGAGCGCCGCCAGTTCTCGGCGGAGAAGCCGAACAGGGTCAGGAAGGGGATGCCCATCTCCAGCGCCCCCGCGATGCAGCGGCGCACCGCCTCCGCCCCCTGGCGGTGCCCCAGGGTGCGCGGCAGGCCGCGCGCATTGGCCCAGCGGCCGTTGCCGTCCATGATAATGGCGACATGGCGTGGCGATACCGGACCCGGAGAGAAGCGTGCGTCGTCCATTGCCTTCATCGATAACGGCGGGGCGGCGGCCGGGGTCTAGATCCAGATCTAGACCTGGAGGATCTCCTCCTCCTTGTGGGCCAGGGCCTCGTCGATGGTCTTGATGTGCTTGTCGGTCAGCTGCTGGATCTGCTCGGACCAGTGGTGATGCTCGTCCTTGGAGATCTCGTGGTCCTTCTCCATCTTCTTCAGCATCTCCATGCCGTCGCGGCGCACGTTGCGCACCGCCACCCGGGCCTGCTCGGCGTACTTGCCGGCGATCTTGGTCAGCTCGACGCGGCGTTCCTCGGAGAGCGCGGGGATCGGCACGCGGATCAGCTGGCCGTCGGTGGCCGGGTTGAGGCCGAGCCCGGACTCGCGGATCGCCCGCTCGACGGCGCCGACCAGGCCGCGGTCCCAGACCTGCACCGTCACCATGCGCGGCTCCGGCACGCTGATGGAGCCGACCTGGTTCATCGGCATGCTGGCGCCGTAGGCGTCGACGTTGATCGGCTCGAGCAGGCCGGCCGAGGCGCGGCCGGTACGCAGGCCGGCGAATTCCTTGTGCAGGGCGTCGATGGCGCCGTCCATGCGGCGCGAGATGTCGCGTAGATCAGGGTCGGCCACGGGTCATTCCTCGTTCTTCACCAGTGTAAAGCAGCCCTTGCCGGACAGAACCTCGGCAAAGGCGCCCGGCTTGTAGATGGAAAACACCAGGATAGGGATCGCATTCTCCCGGGCAAGCGAGATGGCGGCATGGTCCATGACGCCGAGGTCGTCGGTCAGCACGCGCATGTAGCTCAGCTTGTCGTAGCGCTTGGCGGCGGGGTTCTTGGCCGGGTCGGAGTCGTAGACGCCGTCCACCTTGGTGCCCTTCAGCAGCGCGTCGCAGCCCATCTCCGAGGCGCGCAGCGCCGCCGCGGTGTCGGTGGTGAAGAAGGGGTTGCCGGTGCCGGCGGCGAAGATCACCACCCGCCCCTTCTCCATGTGGCGCACGGCGCGGCGGCGGATGTAGGGCTCGGCCACGGTGGCCATGGGGATGGCCGACTGCACCCGGGTGTCGACGCCGATGCTGTCCAGGGCGTTCTGCAGGGCCAGCGCGTTGATCACCGTCGCCAGCATACCCATGTAGTCAGCCGAGGCCCGCTCCATGCCGCGCGCGGCGGCCGAGACGCCGCGGAAGATGTTGCCGCCGCCGACCACCAGGCAGACGTCGATGCCGAGGCGGCGCACCTCGCCGACGTCGGCGGCGATCTGCGCGACCATGGCCGGGTCCATGCCGTACTCGCGGTCGCCCATCAGGGCCTCGCCCGAGATCTTCAGCAGCACGCGCTTGTACTGGGAGGGGCGGTCAGCCCGAGGTTGCGTTTTCGACATGGGCCCCATTTCGAGAACTGGCGGGTCTTGTCCCGGCGGCGGCGGCCGCCCGGTTGAAGCGCGCCCATGGTAATGTGCCCGGCCGAGTCTTGCCAGGGGGGCGACGCCGGCGCCGCGCGCCGCCCGCAAATGACACTGTCCGCCGCTTCGGGCGGAAAGATGGCGGCGCCGCGGCGCTTTCGGGGAATCAGCCGCCGAGGGTGGCGGCGACCTCCGCGGCGAAGTCCTGTTCCTCGCGCTCGACGCCTTCGCCGAGCTGCAGGCGCACGAAGCCGGCGATGGCGACCGGGGCGCCGACCTCCTTGGCCGCATTCTCCAGCACCTTGGCGATCTTGGTCTCGCCGTCGATGACGAAGACCTGCTCGACGAGGCAGACCTCCTCGTAGAACTTGCGCAGGCGGCCCTCCACCATCTTGGCGATGATGTCCTCGGGCTTGCCGCTGGCGCGGGCCTGCTCGCTCAGCACGTCGCGCTCGCGGTCGAGGGCGCTGGCGTCGACGCCGCTGCGGTCGAGCGCCTGCGGCTGGGCGGCGGCCACGTGCATGGCGAGCTGTTTGCCGAGGGCTTCCAGCTTGGCCTTGTCGCCCTTGGACTCGAGGCCGACGAGAACGCCGATCTTGCCGAGGCCGGCGGCCGACTGGTTGTGGACGTAGGCGCAGACCACGCCGTCGGAGACGCTGACGCCGGCGGCGCGGCGCAGGCTCATGTTCTCGCCGATCTTGGCGATCATGTTGGTGAGTTCGTCGGCCACGGTGTTGGCGCTGCCGGGGAACTTGGCGGCCTTGATGGCTTCCAGGTCGCCGCCGGTCGCCAGGGCGACCTCGGCCACCTTGGCGACGAAACCCTGGAAGGCGTCGTTGCGGGCGACGAAGTCGGTCTCGGAGTTGACCTCGACGACGGCGCCGCGGGTGCCCTCGGCGGCGACGCCGACCAGGCCCTCGGCGGCGACGCGGCCGGCCTTCTTGGCGGCGGCGGCAAGGCCCTTCTTGCGCAGCCAGTCGACGGCCGCATCGAGGTCGCCGCCGGACTCGGTCAGCGCCTTCTTGCAATCCATCATCCCGGCGCCGGAGGTCTCGCGCAGCTCTTTGACCAGCGCCGCTGTGATTTCAGCCATGACGGAATCCTTCTTGTTTAGCAGTCTCGGGCGTCCCCGCGGGCGCTCGGCCGGCGGGGACGCGATGTTCGGAGAGGAGCCTCGCCGGCCGCGGCGGGCTCCTGCGGCGGAAGCGGCCTCAGGCCTGCTGCGAGACTTCCTCGCCTGTAGCTTCGGGGGCAGCTTCGGGAGCGGCATCCGCCAGTGCGGCGGCTTCGCCCTCGGGCTTCGCCTCTTCGGCTTCCGGCAGGGTCTCCACCGGCACCTCCGCCGACTCGCCGATGTCGGCGCCGCTGGCGGTCATCTCGGCCTGGATGCCGTCGAGCACGGCGTCGGCAATCAGGTCGCAGTAGAGACCGATGGCGCGCAGGGCGTCGTCGTTGCCCGGCACCGGGAAGGTCACGCCGCTGGGATCGGAGTTGGAATCGAGCACGCCGATCACCGGGATCTTGAGGTTGCTCGCCTCTTCGACGGCGATGTGTTCCTTGTTGGTGTCGATGACGAAGAGCACGTCCGGCAGGCCGCCCATCTCCTTGATGCCGCCCAGCGCGCGCTCCAGCTTGTCGCGCTCGCGGGTCAGCATCAGCAGTTCCTTCTTGGTCAGGCCGACCTGCTCGCCGTCCAGCTGCTCCTCGACCACGCGCAGGCGCTTGATCGAGTTGGAAATGGTCTTCCAGTTGGTCAGCATGCCGCCCAGCCAGCGGTGGTTCACGTAGTACTGGCCGCAGCGCTTGGCCGCCTCGGCGACCTTGTCGCTGGCCTGGCGCTTGGTGCCGACGAAGAGCACGCGGCCGCCGCCGGCGACGATGTCGCGCACGGTGACCAGGGCCTGGTTCAGCAGCGGAACGGTCTGCTCCAGATCGATGATGTGGATGCCGTTTCGGACCCCGAAAATAAAGGGGGCCATGCGCGGATTCCAGCGGCGGGTGGTATGTCCAAAGTGGACGCCAGCTTCGAGGAGCTGACGCATCGAGGGGCTCGGAAGCGCCATGAGTAGTTCTCCGGTTGGTCCACCGCGGGCCTGTCATCTGGACCCAGAAAACCGGCATAGAGCCATGTTTCCCTTGGGTTTTCAGACACCGGAGCGACTGGCGGGATGTCTCCCCGCCTGGCCGCGTTGCCCGCGTGTGAGATTGATAGTGCGCGGGAGATACCCCCCAGGCCCCAAAAACGCAAGGAAAAAGGCGGGTCTGGGCAGCCGTCCGCCCGGCAGAAAAGGGTACGGCTTCTCAACAGCATCAGGGGCGACACACTCCAGCCGCTCTCGTGCCATGCTAAGCCACTATAGCGCCTGCATGGTTCGACCGGCCGGGAAGTGGCCTTGCTTCCGCACGGCCAGCAACTGCAATTCCGTTGGAGAGGGCATACCGAATTCCAATTCGGCGCCAGGAGCTACTCCCATCGCAAGGAGCAAATCCGGCATCCTTTCTTTCGTTCCCCCACGTTCCACCCCTGTGTGCACATACAGATCCCCAGGCGATTTGGAGCCTAAAGTCCCACGCCACGGCTTGCCCGAGTCCAGATACAGAAGAATTTCCTGACCGTGACGCCAACGATACATCCGCTTCAGTTCGCGCGGCAGGCACAATTCGAGCCACGGAGTGGGCTTATTGGGCTGAATATCCCTGATGGTCCCTAACGTCCTTTTCATAGGCGCTCCCCATTTCGCTGATGGAACTGTCCCACGTCATGAGGATGAACCCAAGCACGTCCTCAGTCTAGCACGCTACCCAAATAGAGCGGCACCCCCAGCGGTCCTGCATGACCACGCTGGAGACGGCCCTGAGGACATACCCGATTCCCGACGACAGGGATGCGCTGGTCGGGGTTGAACTCCAGCTCTTGGTCGCCGTCGAGGGCGACGATGAGGTGGATCGGGTCGAGCACTTCACACGATTTGGGGCCGCGTCATTTTTGAACGCACCTCTAGCTGCGACGAAGGAACACCACCAGCAAGTCCCCAAACCAAGCTCTCTAGCTCATCCAATGGAATTTGCAGCGACTTTGCTATTTCGTTCTTAGAGGTTCGCTCAAACCAAAGCTGTGAGAGAACCTTCTTCCAAATAATCGAGACCTCACGTTCAACGCCGTCTGGCTCAGCCGTCCTATACCCCCTCTTTCCAAGTTCAATGCAGATAGACTTGTACTGCCACTCGGAAAGTAGATTGAGGCTGCTTAGCCGATGAGCCATGGCCATAGCAGAGACACGCCATCTAGACTTCGCCTTAATGACCACGTTCGTGCTGATAAACCGGGGCATACGCGAGCGCACGTCATTCGCAGGCATAAGGAACGCCGCAGCAAACTTGTTTGCTTCCCGCTCAGCAGCACGTGATTCGCCTCGAGTTCCCGCGTGCCTGTGCATTGCAAGATGCCCAAGCTCATGCGCAGCGTCGAAAATGCTGTGTTCAGCCGTTTTGAAATTATTCAGGAAGATAAATGGCCGATCATCTCTCCAGAACGAGAACGCATCCACCGTCTTGGTGTTTTCAGCCAACGAGAACACCCTAACTCCATGGATTTCAAGTAGGCCGAGCATATTTCCAATTGGCCTCTCTCCAAGCCCCCAATATTGTCGAATCGAATGCGCTGCTGCTTCTGGTTCTGTCTCGTAGCTGAGATCAATAAGATCTGTCGGGGGTAATGAAAATCGTTCGTCTACCCAGTCACTAAGTTGCAGGCCTAAGGAACCAGCCGAGATAGCCGCATCGCGCTCCTTTGCGCTCATCTTAGACAGACTTCGAAAGCTCACTGCGCTCGTCTCAAGCTCTTCCGGGTCGTCTGCATAGAAGAATCCGGATGGAAACCCGAGCACCTTCTCCAATCTCGTCAATGTTTCATCATCAGGCTGATTCTCGCCCTTCTCCAGCCTTGTGATCGTCATCGCGGAGAGGCCGGCCATTTCGGCAAGCCCCTTCGCAGTCAGCCGTCGCCGTTTCCGGGCGAGGCTGAGCCTCCTACCATTGAACATAATTCTACCTGCTATTTTCGGGCTACATGCGGATCGAAATCGTCCACTCGATCTCCGTCGTCGAAAAACTGCCGCTCGACGTCCATGTCGCTGCCATCGGACAAATAGATACGCTCAACATAGGCACTGAATGTGCCGCGTCTCACGACGGGCCTAGTGAGTTCCACCGCGCCTTGGTCATCGACCATCAAATAGAACGTTGCGGAGCCGTCAGTCTGGCGAGGCGCAAAGTGCGGAAGATCATCAAACAAGTTTCCCATACATGCTCGCTCTGCTCCGGCGCCTTTTGATGACCGAGGTTTAGGTCCCTGATCATCATCACAGGCGAGATCCACATTGGAGAAAATCACACGAACACCCAGTTCCTCATTCCTGATCGCTTCCACGCCGTTGGTTCGATCCATCGACCAATCAGAACCAGCGTGTTTGTCGCGAAGGGCCCAGGAACCATCCTGATACGCAAAAGTTCCTGCTGCATTTGCCGGATGAAAGGGCGTCGCATTTGATGCGGATGATCGGGCGATATCTCTGACTTCAAGGAGCTTTGTCCGGCTCAGTCCGAGTTCGGACAGCCTACGGTCCACGTCCCACTGCTCGCGTAGGATTTTCGTCTCAATCATGCCAATGGCACCTCATGTTGATTTTCTAAACCTACTTGTAGGTGAAGAAAATCGACATAGCAAGCGCTTTCCCACTTCTCCGCCGGCCTAACGATCCTGCATGACCACGCCCGGCACCGCCTTGAGGGCGCGGCGGATTTCCGGGGAGAGGCGGTAGCGCTGGCCGAGGTCGAACTCCAGCTCCTGGCCGTCGTCGAGGGCGACGAAGAGGCGGATCGGGTCGCGCCCCCTGCCCTCGCGCGCCAGCAGCGACTTCAGGCTCTCCAGCGGCCCCGGCGTCGAGAGATGGATGTCGAGGCCCTTGGAGGCGCGGGCGGCGGCGTTGTCGAGCGGCTCCAGCGACTGCACCGTCAGGCGCGGCTCGTCGCCCTCGCGGTATTCGGCGGAGACCCGCAGCAGCAGGGTCTGGCCGCCCTCCAGCAGCTCGCGGGACTGTGCCAGGGTCTCCGAGAACAGCGTCACCTCGTAGACCCCGGTGGCGTCGGTAAACTGCACGAAGGCCATGCGGTGGCCCTTGCGGTTGTTGATCTCGCGCTTGCCGATGACGATGCCGGCCAGGGTATAGACGCCGCTGCCGCTCTCGCGCAGCTCGCTGTAGGGGGTCGCCTTCACCTTATCCAGGGTGGCGCCGTAGGTGTCGAGCGGATGCGCCGAGAGATAGAAGCCGATGGCCTCGAACTCGTGGCGCAGCCGGTCCATGCCCGGCCAGTCCTCGCGCGCCGGCAGCGGCAGCGGCACCGCCTCGCCCTCGCCCGGGGCGCCGAACAGGCTCTCCTGGGCGCTGTCGCGCTCGCTGGCCGCCGCGCTGGCGTGGCGCACGATGGTCTCGGCGGCGTGGAACACCTGGGCGCGGTTGGGATTGAGGCCGTCGAAAGCGCCGGCGCAGGCGAGGTTCTCGATCTGGCGCTTGTTGATGAGCCGGGCGTCGAGCCGCTGCGCGAAGTCGGCGAGGCTCTTGAACGGCCCCTTGGCGCGGCGCTCGGCCACCACCGCCGACATGGCGTTGGCGCCGACGTTCTTCAGCGCCGCCAGGGCATAGCGGATCGCCGGGGTGCCGTCGTCCTGAACCTCGACGCCGAAGTCGGGCTCCGAGCGGTTGATGTCCGGCGGCAGCAGGGCGATGCCGAGGCGCTGCAGTTCCTGGCGGAACACGTTCAGCTTGTCGGTATTGCCCATGTCGTAGGTCATCGAGGCGGCGAAGAACTCGACCGGGTGGTTGGCCTTCAGCCAGGCGGTCTGATAGGCGACCAGGGCGTAGCCGGCCGAGTGCGCCTTGTTGAAGCCGTAGCCGGCGAACTTGTCGACCAGGTCGAAGACGTAGGAGGCGCGCTCCTTGTTCACGCCCTTGCCCATGGCACCCTTCACGAAGATGTCGCGCTGGGCGTCCATCTCCGCCTTGATCTTCTTGCCCATGGCGCGGCGCAGCAGGTCGGCCTGGCCGAGGCTGTAGTCGGCGAAGACCTGGGCGATCTGCATCACCTGCTCCTGGTAGATGATGACCCCGTAGGTGTCCTTCACCACCGGCTCGATGGTCTCGTGCAGAACTTCCGGCTTCTCCTTCCCGTACTTACAGGCGACGTACTTGGGGATGTTCTCCATCGGCCCGGGGCGGTAGAGCGCGACCAGGGCGATAATGTCCTCGAAGGTGTCGACCCTGGCCTCGCGCAGCAGCGAGCGCATGCCCGACGATTCAAACTGGAACACGCCGATGGTGTCGCCGCGGCTCATCATCTCGAAGGTCTTCTGATCGTCGAGGGGGATCAGCGTGAGATCGATCTCGACGCCGCGCCGCGCCAGCAGGTCGCGGGCGCGCTGCAGCACTGTCAGGGTCTTGAGGCCGAGGAAGTCGAACTTCACCAGGCCCGCCTGCTCGACGAACTTCATGTTGAACTGGGTCACCGGCATGTCCGAGCGCGGATCGCGGTAGAGCGGCACCAGCTCGTCCAGCGGCCGGTCGCCGATCACCACGCCGGCGGCGTGGGTCGAGGCATGGCGGTAGAGCCCCTCCAGGCGCAGCGCGATGGTCAGCAGGCGGTCCACCGACTCGTCCTCGCGGCGCATCTCCTGCAGCACCGGTTCGCCGTCGATGGCCTGCTGCAGGCTCACCGGGTTGGCGGGATTGTTGGGCACCAGCTTGCAGAGGCGGTCGACCTGCGGATAGGGCATCTGCAGCACGCGGCCGACGTCGCGCAGGGCGGCGCGCGCCTGCAGCTTGCCGAAGGTGATGATCTGGGCGACGCGGTCGTGGCCGTACTTGTTCTGCACGTAGCGGATCACCTCGTCGCGGCGGTCCTGGCAGAAGTCGATGTCGAAGTCCGGCATCGACACGCGCTCGGGGTTGAGGAAGCGCTCGAACAGCAGGGCGAAGCGCAGCGGGTCGAGGTCGGTGATGGTGAGCGACCAGGCGACCACCGAGCCGGCGCCGGAGCCGCGCCCCGGGCCGACCGGGATGTCCTGCGCCTTGGCCCACTTGATGAAGTCGGCGACGATCAAAAAGTAGCCGGCGAAGCCCATCTCGCCGATGACGCCGAGCTCGAAGTCCAGGCGCTCGCGGTAGGGCTTCGCCGCCGCCTCGCGCGCCGCCGCGTCCATCTCCGCGGTGAAGACCGTTTTTTCCAGGCGCTCCTCGAGGCCGGCCTCCGACTGCGCGCGCAGTTCCTCGGCCTCGCTGCGGCCGCCGCTGGTCTCGAAGGGCGGCAGGATGGGATTCACGAACTCCGGGAACCAGGCGCAGCGCCGGGCGATGGCCAGGGTGTTGTCCACCGCCTCGGGGATGTCCGCGAAGAGGTCGCGCATCTCCGCCGCGCTCTTGAAGGCGTGCTCGGGCGTCAGCCGGCGGCGGTCGGGCTGGGAGATGTAGGCGCCGTCGGCGATGCAGAGCAGCGCGTCGTGCGCCTCGTAGTCGTCGGCGGCCGGGAAGAAGGCCTCGTTGGTGGCGACCAGCGGCAGGTCCTCGGCGTAGGCGAGGTCCAGCAGCCCGGGCTCGATGGCGGCCTCCACGGGGACACCGTGGCGCTGCAGCTCCACGTAGAGGCGGCCCGGGAAGATGCCGGCCAGGCGCCGCAGCATCGCCGCCGCGGCGTCCTGCTGACCGGCGGCCAGCAGACGGCCGACGGCGCCGCCCGGCCCGGCGGTCAGCGCCAGCAGCCCCTCGGCATGCGCCTCGACCACCGCCAGGCTCACCTGCGCGGCCTCGCTGGGCTCGCTCTCCAGGAAGGCGCGCGACACCAGGCGCATGAGGTTGCGGTAGCCGGCCTCGTTCTGCACCAGCAGGACCAGCTGGTCGGGCGCCGGGGCGGTGCCGTTGCGCGGCTCGCCAGGTTCTCGGGCGGCGGGCTCGCGGGTGACGTGGAGCTGGCAGCCGACGATCGGCTGCACGCCCTCCTTCTGGGCGGTCTGGGCGAATTCCAGGGCGCCGAAGAGGTTGCCGGTGTCGGTGACCGCGACCGCCGGCATGCCCTGCTGTTTGCAGAGCTTCACCAGGGTCTTCACGGGGATCGCCCCCTCGGAGAGCGAATAGGCCGAGTGGACCCGCAGGTGGACGAAATCAGCGTGCGGCATGGCGCCAGTTTGCCCTCAGCCGGCGAGTCGAGTCACGGCCGACGGCCTGTGCACAGATGCCCTTTCCTGGGGGTAAGTCGCCGGCGGCCCCAAGGTCCCACGGTGCGGCCCCCGCTCCTCACGTCATCCTCGCGCTCGTCGCGGGAACCCATGGCGCAACAGATGCGGTCGAGGCGATCGCCTCTTGATGACGGCTCAATGATTCGCCGCCGTAGCTTTCACACGGCAATCGCGCCGGCCAGCTTGAGGATGATCCGCGAGAGGTCCCGGCGGTCGGTGGCGTCCAGCCGATCGAGAAAGCCGCGCGCGCGCTGGCTGTACTGAGGCAACAGGATATTCATCAGGCTGCGCCCTTTGGAGGACAGTTCGAGAATCCGCCGCCGGCCGTCTTCCTTGTCGTCGAGGCGGCGGATCAGCCCCTTCTGCAAGAGCCTGTTCACGCCGCGGCTGATGTTGTTCTTGGGTAGCGCAGTCATGCGGATAATATCCGTCGCTGTCGCGCGCGGGCGGTGCGACAGCACGAACATCACCACGAATTCCATGCGGGTGATGCCGTGGTCGCGTTCGAACTGCGCATAGATCGGAAAGACAAAGCTGTTCGCCGTAAGGCAGATATGCCACAGCGCGCCGGCCCGGTTCTCAGGCAGCACGTCGACGGCAGACTGAGCAGCCGGGGAGTCTTCGCTATGCCATGGCGGGGTACTCATCTTCTGTCTCATCCTTGCACTTCCTTTGGCTTCCCTGCGCGATCCGGACCGGCCGCGCAACAGAAGTTCGCCCGATGGTCCCATCTGGGACTTGACATATCGTCCCATATGGAACTTAATCACACCAACAAGGTCGAGGCAAGAGAACCCGGCTTACAGGGAGGGAACCATGGCGAGACCTGCGAAGTCCGAACAGCCTGCCGCCCGCGTGAACGCCGAAGCCTCCCGATGCGCCTGCTGAAGCTCATCGACCGTTTCGGCCTTCTGATCGGCAGCCTGGTGAGCTTCCTGATCTGGGCCGGCATTGTCGTGCTCTGCTGGGAGGTCGTCGCCCGTTACGTTTTCGGCGCGCCGACGATCTGGGCGCACGGCTACACGCAACGCATCTTCGGCGCCTATTTCGTCCTCGTAGGCGCCTACACCTTGATCCGGCGCGACCATGTGCGGATCGACCTGTTCATAAACAGCCGGCTACCGCGCGTCAACGCAGCGCTCGACCTGCTGAACTACGCATTCCTGATCCTTTGGGGCGCTGTCCTCACCTGGGAAGGTTTCTGGTTCTTCGAGGATGCCTGGCGGTACGGAGACCTCGACGACAGCGTGCTGCGCCATCCGATGTGGCCGATCAAGTTCTGCCTGTTTGCCGGAGCGGCGTTGATTACCCTGCAGGCGATAGCGGAGGCGATCCGTTCGCTGGTCCTCGTGGTGCGCCCGCAGACCGACGTCATGCGGAGCGTACCGCGGTGAGTCCCGAGATTCTGACCTTGGGCATGTTCGGCATGCTGCTCGTGGCGATGATCGTCGGGGTTTCGCTCTCCTTCGCAATGGGCGGAACCGCGGTCATCTTCGGCCTCCTGCTTTTCGGCACGAACGGCACCTACTCCATCGTCACGGCAATGTTCGGGAACATGTGGTCTATCCTGCTCTCGGCCATCCCGCTCTTTGTCTTCATCGGCGTCGCGCTGGCGAAGTCGCGCATCGCCAACGATCTCTACCATACCTTCTACCTGTGGTCCGGGCGGACCAGGGGCGGCCTGCTCCTGGGCACGGCAGGCTTCGCCGCCACACTGTCGGCGATGACAGGCAGCTGCGCGGCCTCCACGGTGACCACCGGGCTCGTCGGCATGCCGGCGATGGAACAGCGCGGCTACGACAAGTCCTTCGTGCTCGGCACGATCGGCGCCGCCGGCACGCTGGGGATCCTGATCCCACCGTCGATCACGCTGATCCTCATCGCCTTGCAGACCGGCCTTTCGGTGGGAAGGCTTTTCCTGGGCGGGCTGGCCGCGGGGCTGATCCTGCTGGTCGTTTTCATGATCTACATCGCGGTCCGCAGCCAGCTGCAGCCCGCGCTGGCGCCGGGCGGCGCCGAGCTTGCGCCTCTCGGCGAGCGGCTGCGCGCGCTGCGCTCGGTAGTTCTGCCGCTGGCGATCATCCTCTCCGTCCTGGCGTCGATCTTCGCCGGCATCGCCACGCCGACCGAAGCCGCGGCCGTCGGGGCTGCGGCGGTGACGCTCGCCGTGATTTTGCGCGGCGAGTGCTCATGGAGCTACATCAAGGCGGTCAGCCACGACACCGCCGCCCTGACCGGCATGGTGATCTGGATCGTGTTCGGCGCCTCGGCTTTCATCTCGATCTACGGGAGCGGGGGCGGGACGGCGTTTCTGCAGGAATACCTGCGTGGCCTCCAGGTTTCGCCCCTGATGCTGATCCTGATCATGCAGTTGATCGCACTGGTGCTGGGGATGTTTCTCGATCCGGTCGGGATCATTCTTCTGGTATTGCCGATTTTCCATCCGATCGTCGTCGGTCTTGGCTTCGATCCGATCTGGTTCTCCGTGCTGTTCCAGCTGAATCTCTGCATCGGCTACATCTCACCACCCTTCGGCTACAACCTCTTTTACCTGAAGTCCATGAGCCCCACGACGCCGATCAGCGAGATCTATCGCTCGGTGCTGCCGTTCTTCGGGCTGATGCTGCTGACCGGGGCTTTGATCTTTCTGTTTCCAGGACTCATCACCCAGTTCACCGATTTGCCGATCCGACGCTAGTTACGCCCGGGCCGGCGATGCTTGAGCAGACCCAAAGGCACAAGACCCCGACGACAGGGGTCACGTTAGAGGAGGAACGACCATGAGCAACATCAAGACACCCTTATCCCGCCGGAAGTTCATTGCCGGCTCGGCCGGTGCCGCTGCGGGTATGACACTTGCCGCACCACCCGTGATCGCCAGCGGCAAAGTCGTCTGGCGCATGCAGACGCACTGGCCGACCGGCAATTGGTACTACGAGGACGTTTTCGTAAAGTTCTGCAACCGGATCACCGAGGCCACGGCCGGCGAGCTGACCGTGGAGCCGGTCGCCAGCGACACCATCGTACCAACCGGAGAGGTCCTGAACGGGTTGCGCCGGGGCGCTCTCGAGTCCGCCTTCTTCTATCCGGCTTACTGGATCGGGCGGATACCGGTAGCTGGACATCTGAACGGCAATATCGGCACCTTTGAGAAGCATGAGGAAATGCATTTCTTCATGTACGAGATGGGCGCGCTCGACATCATCCGCGAGGCTTACGCGGCCGAAGGTATCTATCAGGCAGGCCCCATCTCCTACGGTGGTCTCGCGGTCTATGCCAACCGCCCGCTGTCTACGCGGGATGACTTTCGCGGCTTCCGCATCCGCTCGACCGGCGCAGCGGCGATGGTCTTCGAGAAGATGGGCGCGGCCCCGGTTTCGATCCCCGGAGGAGAACTCTACCAGGCTCTCCAGACCGGGGTGGTCGAAGGGGCACACTGGGGCTGTATCTCGACCGGGCGGGGAATGAACTTCCACGAAGTCTGCAAATACGTCCAGCAGCCCGACCTCGTCAGCCATCTCAACGGCGAGGTGATGGTGGCGCTCGACAAGTGGAATGCGATCGGCGACGACCTCAAGGCCGTGTTCAACGAAATCGTTCGTTCGACAAGCGCCGATGCCAGCGCGCACTTCCTGCACCGTGACTACCTGGGCGCCAAGACCTTCACCGAGAACGAGGGCGGTACCATCACCATGCTCGACGAGGAGACCATCATGGCGCTGCGCACCGCCTCGCTCGAGGTCGTCGACGAGTTCTCGGAACGCGATCCCAAGTACAGCGGTGCGGTCGGCGCGATGCTGCACGACTTCATGCGCATGACCGGCAAGGTGTGACCCGGGGAACTGCCCCGCAAAGACACGCCTGATCCACGCCGGCGCCCGGCGCTTCGCGCCCGGGCGCCGGCACGGGATGGAAGAAGAGATCCGCATGTCCACCGTCGACCAGATGCAGGTCCTGTCGCGAGTACACTGGGTGCCCTCCTCGGTGCTGCCGGGCCTGACGTTGCGGCTACGCGAGTGGGTGCCCTGCACCGCTACCAGCCAACCGCCGCTGCTGATGATCCACGGCGCGACCATCGCAAGCGTTCTCTGGGACAATCCCGCGCCAGGCTGGTCGTGGATGGAAAAGCTCGCGCAGGCGGGCATTCCCGCCTACGCGCTCGACCTGCGCGGATATGGGCGCTCGTCCCCGCCACGCGCACTCCCGCCCGGCCCTTTCGCCCGGGCCAGCGAGGCGCAGCACGATGTCGCCGAGGCTGTAGAGTTCATCCGCGCCCGTTCCGGGGCCGAGCGGGTCGACCTGCTCGGCGGCTCGTGGGGATCGGTCGTTTGCGGCCTCTACCTCACCGAGCGGAAAGATCCTCCCGTGCGCCGACTCGTCCTCTATGCCCCGGTCTATTCGGCACCGGGAGAGGGCGTAGCATGGCGTGTCGAAGCAGCCGACCCGACCGACCCGACCCGGTTAAACCCGCATCTCAAGCCGGTGCGGTCGGTGTCGGCCGCAGCCTTCCTTGCCCGCTGGGATGCGGAGATTCCGCTTGAGGACAAGACGCTATGGCGCGACAGCGCCGCCGCGGCCGCGCTGCTGCGGGATTCAATTGCCGAGTCCGAGTGGTCCGATACACCTGGCTGCCTGCACATGCCGTCCGGCGCCCTTGCTGACCTCTTCGAGGTGTATAGCGGTCGGCCGCTCTATCCGGCGTCGGAAATAAGTCTGCCGACGCTGATCGTCCGGGGCGAGTACGACAGGACCTCGACTCCATCGGATACCAAGGGCCTGTTCGACGCGTTGGGGTCCGAGCGGAAGCTCTATTGTGTCGTCGGCCGCGGCGCCCATTTCATGGTCAACGAGCGCTGCCTGCCGGAGCTGCACTCGATCGTCGTGGGCTTTCTGCTTGACGAATCTCAGTCGTAGGATGGCGATATCCGCCCCTCACCCCTCGACGATGCGGCCGTGCTCCAGGCGCAGCACCCTGTCCATGCGCTTGGCGAGGTCGAGGTTGTGGGTGGCGATGACCGCCGCCAGGCCGCCGTCGCGGACAAGGTGGAACAGCTGCGTGAAAACGCCCTCGGCGGTGTCGGGGTCGAGATTGCCGGTGGGCTCGTCGGCCAGCAGGATCGAGGGATCGTTGGCGAGGCCGCGGGCGATGGCGGCGCGCTGCTGCTCGCCGCCGGAAAGCCGCGCCGGGCGGTGATCGGCGCGCGGGCTGAGCCCTACCGAGTCGAGCAGGGCCGCCGCTTTCTCCCGCGCCTTGGATTTCGACACCCCGGCGATCATCTGCGGCAGCACGACGTTCTCCAGCGCCGAGAACTCCGGCAGCAGGTGGTGGTACTGGTAGACGAAGCCGATGGCGCGGCGCCGGATGGCCGTGCGCTGCGTATCGGAGAGATCGAGACAGGGTTCGCCGTCGATCAGCACCTCGCCGGCGTCCGGCCGCTCCAGCAGCCCGGCGATGTGCAGCAGGGTCGACTTGCCGGCGCCCGAGGGACCGACCAGGGCGACGATCTCGCCGCCGGAAACCTTGAAGGAGGCGCCCTGGAGGACCTCCAGGCTGCTGCGCGCCTGCTTGAACACGCGCTTCACGTCGCGCAGTTCAAGTCCGTGGCCGTTGCGGCTGCCGACCTTGCTGAGATCGCCCTTACTCATACCTGAGCGCCTCGACGGGATCGAGCCGCGCCGCCCGCCAGGCGGGATAGAGCGGCGCCAGGAAGGAGAGGATGAGCGCGAGGCCGACGACGATCGCCACCTCGCGCGGATCGACCACGGCGGGCAGCCGCGACAGGAAGTAGATCTCCGCCTGGAACAGCTCGGCCCCCGTCATGTTCTGCAGGACCTGGCGGATGCCCTCGATGTTGTCGGCGAAGGCGAGGCCGAGGGCGAAGCCGAAGGCGGTGCCGGCGACGCCGATGCTGGCGCCGCTCAAAAAGAAGATTCGCATGACCATGCCGCGCGTCGCGCCCATGGTGCGCAGGATGGCGATGTCCCTGCCCTTGTCCTTCACCAGCATGGTCTGCCCGGAGAGCACGTTAAAGGCCGCCACCACGATGATCAGCGAGAGGATGAGGAACATCACGTTGCGCTCGGTCTGGATGGCGCTGAAGAAGGCGGCGTTGGAGCGCTGCCAGTCGACCGTGCGGTAGCCCGGGCCGAGGGTGGCCTGCAGGCCGCGGAACGCCGCCGTGATGCGATCGGGATCGGCGACGAAGACCTCGATGGCGTTGACCGCCTCGGGCAGGCGGAAGAAGCGCTGCGCGTCGTCCAGCGGCATGTAGACGAAACCGTTGTCGTACTCGTACATGCCGACCTCGAAGAGCCCGGCGACGCGATAGGTCTTCATGCGCGGCACCGTGCCCATCACCGTGGTGGTGCCGGAGGGCGAGACCAGGGTGACCTCGCCGTCGACGCCGACGCCGAGCTGGCGGGCAAGGCGCGCGCCGATGAGGATGCCGTCGTCGGTGCCGTAGTCGGCGAGGCTGCCGGCGACGATGTTGTCGGCGAGGATGCGTCGTGCCTCGACGTCGGTGCCGCGCATGCCGCGCACCAGCGCGCCCGTGGCGTTGCCCTGGGTGGTGATCATCACCTGGCCCTGGATCTGCGGCGTCACCGACACGATGCCCTCGACCGCGACGAGGCGCGTGGCGAGGTCGTCGAAGTTCTCGATCGCCGGACCGTCGGAAAAGACCGTCAGGTGGCCGTTGACGCCGAGAATGCGCGACAGCAGCTCCTGCCGGAAGCCGTTCATCACCGCCATGACGATGATGAGCACGGCCACCCCCAGCATGATGCCGAGGAAGGAGAACACGGCGATGACCGAGACGAAGCCTTCCTCGCGGCGCGCCCGCAGGTAGCGCGAGGCCACCAGGCGTTCGAAGGCGTTGAAGATCATGCGGCGGCGGCCCTAGGCGACCAGCTTGGCGAGGGCGGAGTCGGATGACAGCTCCTCGCGCTCGCCGTTGCCGCCGCGCCGCTTCAGCTCGACCACGCCGTTCTTCAGGCCGCGCGGGCCGATCACGAGCTGCCAGGGCAGGCCGATCAGGTCCATGGAGGCGAACTTGGCGCCGGCCGACTCGTCGCGGTCGTCGTAGAGCACCTCGACGCCGGCCTCCCGGAGCTGCCCGTACAGCTTGTCGCAGGCCGCCGTGCAGTCGGCATCGGCGGCGCGCAGGTTGATGAGGCCGACCTTGAAGGGAGCCACCGCCTCCGGCCAGATGATGCCGTTTTCGTCGTGGCAGGCCTCGATGATGCCGCCCACCAGGCGCGACACGCCGACGCCGTAGGAACCCATCTGCACCGGCACGCTGTCGTCCTCCGGCGTGGTGACGAAGGCGCCCAGCGGCTCGGAATACTTGGTGCCGAAGAAGAAGATGTGGCCGACCTCGATGCCGCGCCCGGTATAGCGCCGCTCGGCCGGCACCTGACTCTCGAAGGCGGCCGGGTCGTGCTTGTCGTCGGTGCGGGCGTAGAGGTTGGTGAAATAGTCGACCACCCTGGCGACGCTGTCGGCGTCCGAGTAGTCCATGTCCGAGCCGAGCACGTCGTAGTCGAGGAAGTCGCGGTCGCAGAACACCTCCGACTCGCCGGTCTCCGCCAGCACGATGAACTCGTGGCTGAGGTTGCCGCCGATGGGGCCGGTCTCGGCCTCCATGGGGATCGCCTTCAGGCCGAGCCGCGCGAAGGTGCGCAGGTAGGCGACGAACTGCTTCTGGTAGGCGCGCCGGCCCGCCTCGTAGTCGATGTCGAAGGAATAGGCATCCTTCATCAGGAACTCGCGCCCGCGCATGACGCCGAAGCGCGGCCGCACCTCGTCGCGGAACTTCCACTGGATGTGGTAGAGGCCCTTGGGCAGGTCGCGGTAGCTCTTCGCGCCGTTGCGGAAGATCTCGGTGATCAGCTCCTCGTTGGTGGGGCCGTAGAGCATCTCCCGCTCGTGGCGGTCGAGGATGCGCAGCATCTCCTTGCCGTAGTCGTCATAGCGCCCGGACTGCTTCCAGAGCTCGGCCGACTGGATGGTCGGCATCAGCAGCTCCTGGTAGCCGGCGGCATCCTGCTCCTCGCGCACGATCTGCTCGATGCGGCGCAGCACCCGGTAGCCAAGCGGCAGCCAGGAGTAGATGCCGGCGCTGGCCTGGCGCACCATGCCGGCGCGCAGCATGAGGCGGTGGGAGACGATCTCCGCCTCCTTAGGCGTTTCCTTCAGGGTCGGCATGAAATACTGCGATAGGCGCATGTGGTGCTCGCGTCGTTGGAGAACTTTCGGCGGCGGAAACGGTTCCAGGCGCGAAAATGACCGGGATTCCGGGCTTCCGCAAGGGCCCCGGCCGCTTGTCGACGGGATGTCTGTATAGGCGAGCGGCCCCGGCCTGTCCACGGCCCCGGGCCGGGGTCAGTCTGGGGCGCGGTCGCGCAGGATGCGCTGGCAGCGGGCGGCCAGCTCGGCCTCGGTGTCGCTGCCGAGAGGCTGGCCGTTGAAAATGGCCTGGCCGCTGGCGACGTCGACCACCACCTCGCCGATGAAGAGTTCGCCCTTGAAGCTGGTGCCGTCGGCGGGGATGCCGTAGCGCTCGAAGAGGTCGACCTCGATCGGGATGATGACGGCATCCGGCAGGATCAGGCCGCCCTGGCCGCCGCTGCCGCTGCCGAGGTCGGCCGGCACCACCGGCTTGCCGCGGACGTCGCGGCCGGGCTGGTAGGCGACGTCACCGGCGGGGTAGTGGCGGGCCAGGTGGGCGCAGTCGGCCTCGCTGAGGGTGACGTAGCCGCCCTGGGCCGCCGCCGGGAAGGCCGTCAGCAGAAGGCCGGCCAGCGCGACCGCCGCGGGGCGATATCGGGGAGACTGTGGGCGCATGGGGCGAGCCTAGGCGGGGCTGATTTAACAAAGCAATAAGCAAGGAGCCCCCGGGTTGTGCGGCGCTTGACGTGCGGCCCCGCCCCTTCCTGCAACCGGGCGTGGGCGCCGCGCGCAATTGTTGCAATGCAACATGGGGGTTCCGTAAAACATTCTTAGAAAAAAGGTGACTCGCCTATCCATTTGGGCTAATAATTTGCCCGCTAGGAACTGCGCCGGAGAGCGCAGCGCGGCCCAGGTTTAGGGTGGACACGCCAAACGACGGCCTTGAGCCGTTCAAAACCAAGAGAGCCCGCTCGTCGGGCTCCGACCTGAACAGGGAACTGGCGAGGGCAAGCTGCGGCTTGCCTTATTTTTTTGCCTTCCCTCCCCCACCCCCGCCCCGCCAATCGGCTTGCCCACTCCAAGTATCGGAATCGAGGGTGTTATGCTCTCCACCCTGCCGGAGACGCGGCGACAGCCGCGCCTGGGACCTCGCATGGGTAAAGAGGGGATTCGCATGAAGAGACGCAGGCACCGGACCTACCATCGCTCGCCGCCGGGCGCCTCACCCGGCACGCTTACCATCGACCCCGATGCGCCGAGGCCCGAAGTCCAGCTTATCTCGTACGGCCCGGACGATCTGAGTGAACGGAAGCTTGCCGCGATCGAGGAGCTGCCGCCTATGCCGAGCGGCCACGCGGTTCGCTGGCTGAACGTCTCGGGGCTTGGGGATCCGGCGACGATTCAGAAGATCGGTGAGATGTTCGGCCTTCACCCCCTGGCCCTCGCGGACATAGCCAATGTCAGCCAGCGGCCCAAGGTCGAGGCTTATGAGAAGCACCTGTTCATCGTTACCCGCATGCCGCTGAACCCCGCCCGGGAGGATGATGGCGGAGGGCATCCCGCGTCGCCTCCGGCTTCCGACAGCGGAGCTGCTCCCTGGGCCGAGCACGCCGGCCGGCTGGTCACCGAACAGGTGGCCATCTGCATCGGCAAGGACTTCGTCATCACCTTCCAGGAGCAACCCGGAGACGTGTTCGAGCCGGTTCGCGCGCGACTGCGTGCCGCGAGCGGCCGGATACGAACCCGCGGCACCGACTACCTGGCCTATGCCCTGCTCGACGCCGCCATCGATTCCTTTTTCCCGTTGCTCGAGGTCTATGGCGAGCGCGTCGAGGACCTCGAGCAGGGTGTCGTCGAACAGCCTGAACTCGGTTACATCGCCGACATCCACGACCTGAAGCGGGACCTCTTGACGGCGCGCCGGTCGGTGTGGCCGCAACGCGAAATGCTGAATGCCCTGATACGCGATGAAACGTCGTTCATCGCCGACGAGACGAAGCTGTATCTGCGCGATTGCTACGATCATACGATTCAGCTCATCGACATGATCGAGACCTATCGCGAGATCGCTTCCGGACTGGTGGATATCCAGCTCTCCAGCGTCAGCAATCGCATGAATGAGGTCATGAAGGTCCTGACCGTCATCGCCACGATCTTCATCCCCCTGACATTCTTTGCCGGCGTTTACGGGATGAACTTCGATCCCGAGGCAAGCCCGTGGAACATGCCCGAGCTCGCCTGGCGCTACGGCTATCCGGCCTCGCTGCTCTTCATGGTCCTGATAGCGGCCGGCCTGCTCCTATGGTTCCGCCACAAGGGATGGCTCGGCGGGGCTCAGCCGCGCCGCCGCAGATAGCGATACCGTCGGAAAGCGAGACGATCCGAGACAGCCGCGGCGCCCGCCGCAATCACTTCCCTGCCCGCTTCGCGCGCTTCGGCGCCGCGGCCTGCATCCACGGCGGCGACAGGCGGGCGATCTTCTTGAATACCGGACAGCTCTCGCGGTGGGCGCCGGGCAGGTAGCCGGTGCTCATGAGGAACTCGCCGACGATCTCGCCGCCGGTGAACTTGAAGGTCTTGCGGAACAGCTTCACCCAGTCGGGCTTGTCCAGCGGGTGGTGGGCGTCGATCCAGCCGGCGAAGGAGCCGTAGTCGCGCCGCAGGACGACGATGCGTTTTGCGTTCTCGATGGCGGCGTCGACCTTCAGGCGGTTGCGGATGATCCCGGCATCGGCCAGCAGCCGCGCGCGCTGGCGTTCGCCGTAGCGGGCGACCTTGTCGACCTCGAAGCCGTCGTAGGCGGCGCGGAAGCCCTCGCGCTTCTTCAGCATCAGCTCCCAGGACAGGCCGGCCTGGTTGATCTCCAGCACCAGCCGCTCGAAGAGCGCCGCCTCGTCGTCGACCGGAAAGCCGTACTCGCGGTCGTGGTAGTGGGCATGGACCGGGTGGCCGGGGGCGTAGTCGCAGTAGCCGCTCATGGCTTGTCCATCACGAAGAGGGCCGCGTGAAGGGCTCGATGCTGTCGCGGAACGACACCCAGCCGTGATCGATCACCAGGTAGATGCCGGTCCAGACCGCCGCGGCGATCAGCGTGGTGACGAGGAACTTCCGGAGCAGCATCGGCTTTTCCGGCGCGCCCGGCTCGTGGCCGGCCTCGGGCGTCTCCGCGGGCTTGACGCCCCAGGGCAGCACCGTCAGCAGCACCACCACCCAGACCATGCAGTAGACGAGTATGCCGGTGAACCAGTTCATCCGCGCCTGCCCCGCCCCGCCGTCACGCCTGTTCCAGCTCGACGAGGGTGCCGCAGAAGTCCTTGGGATGGAGGAACAGCACCGGCTTGTCGTGGGCGCCGATCTTCGGCTCGCCGTCGCCCAGCACCCTTGCGCCTTCGGTCTTCAGGCGGTCGCGGGCGGCGAGGATGTCGTCGACCTCGTAGCAGATGTGGTGGATGCCGCCGGCCGGGTTGCGCGCCAGGAAGGCGGCGATCGGCGAGTCGTCGCCGAGGGGATGCAGCAGCTCGATCTTGGTGTTCGGCAGGGTCACGAAGACCACGGAGACGCCGTGCGCGGGCTGCGGTACGGCCTCGGAGACCTCCGCGCCCAGCATGTCGCGATAGACGGCGGCCGCCGCCTCCAGGTCCGGCACCGCGATGGCCACGTGGTTCAGCCTGCCGATCATTGCCTCGTCTCCTTGGTTGCACCGGTAATCTGTGGCGCCGGGGAGCGCCGCGCAAGCCTTGACCGGGCGGAATCCGAAGGCTCCTGACAGTTCCGGCGGGCGTCGCGGGCCGCGGTCATTCGAACCTGATGACGTGGACCATGACCATGGGCTTCTTGCCGAGCAGGCGGTTCACGATCCGGCGGATGGCCAGCCGCGCCGCCTCCTCCACCGCTTCGTCGTCCTTGCGCTCGCGCTTGCCGAGGCGGCGCACCGCCTGCTCCACGGCGCTCGCCAGCTCATCGAAATTCTCGTCCTCCTCCTCGGGCTCGTAGAGGCCGACGGTGGAGATCTCCGGCTCGCCGTCGAGGGCGCCGCGCTCGTCCAGCACCAGGGAGACGGCGACCGCGCCGTTGAACATCAGCTTCTGGCGGCCCTTCAGCACCGGGCTCTCGCGCGACAGCAGGCGCCGGCCGTCGAACACCAGCCGGCCGCTCGGCACCTCGTCGACGATAGTCGCCTCCCCGGGGGCAAGGCGGATCACCGCGCCGTTGCGGCCGACCACCTGCTGCGGCACCTGGCACTCCTTGGCGATCTCGGCATGGGCGGCCAGGTGGCGCGCCTCGCCGTGCACCGGAACGGCGACGCGCGGGCGCACCCACTGGTACATCTGCACCAGCTCGTCGCGCCCCGGATGGCCGGAAACGTGGATGTCGTGGTCGTGGTCGGTGATCACCTGCACGCCGGCCTCCGCCAGGGCGTTCTGCAGCTCGAAGATGGTCATCTCGTTGCCGGGAATGACCCGCGAGGAAAAGATCACCGCGTCGCCGCGGTCGAGCGACACGCCGTTATAGTCGCCGCGGGCGATGCGCCAGAGGGCGGCACGCGGCTCGCCCTGGCTGCCGGTGCAGAGCAGCAGCACCTCGTCGCGCGGCAGGTAGTCGACCTCCTCCTCCGCCACGAAGGGCCGGTGGCCGGTCAGGTAGCCGGCCTCGCGCGCGCAGTCGACGATGCGGTGCATCGAGCGGCCGAGCAGGCAGACCCGGCGGCCGCAGTCCTCGGCGACCCGGATCATGGTTTCCAGGCGCGCCACGTTGCTGGCAAAGCAGGCTACCGCGACCCGCTGCTTCAGCGAGCCCACCACCTTCAGCATCTGCTCGCGCACCTCCGCCTCGGAGCCGGCCGGGCTCCACACCATGGCGTTGGTGGAATCGCCGACCATGGCCAGCACGTTCTCGTCGGCCAGCGCCTTCAGGCGCTGCTCGTCGTAGCTGTCGCCGACCAGCGGCGTCGGGTCGAGCTTCCAGTCGCCGGTGTGCAGCACGGTGCCGGCGGCGGTGCGGATGACCACGGCGTTGGGCTCCGGGATCGAGTGCGTCAGGGTGATCAGCTCGATCTCGAAGGGCCCGACCGAGAAGGTCCCCGACAGCGGCACCTCGGTCAGCGGCACCTCGTCCAGCAGGCCAACCTCGGCCAGCTTGCGGCGCAGCAGCGCGGCGGTGAACTTCGTCGCGTAGACGGGGCAGCGCAGCTGCTCCCAGAGGTAGGGCACGGCGCCGAGGTGGTCCTCGTGGGCGTGGGTGAGGATCAGCCCGGCGAGCTGCTCGCGGCGCTCGACGATGAAGGCGGGGTCCGGCATCTCGACGTCGATGCCCGGCAGCCGCGCGTCGCCGAAGGTGATGCCGAGGTCGACCATCAGCCAGGCGCCGTCGTGGCCGTAGAGGTTGAGGTTCATCCCGATCTCGCCGGTGCCGCCGAGCGGGACGAAGTAGAGATCCTCGTTGCCGAGGTCCCGTCCGGTGAAGGTCTTGGCCATGCTTAACTCCCGATCCCGGCCTTGCTGTTGGCCGCGTGGATCAGGCGAAGTCCGCGAAGCGTGATGTCGGGGTCGACCAACTCGATGACCGGCGCGGCCTCGGCGTAGAGCGGCGCCAGCCCGCCGGTGGCGATCACGCGCATCGGCCGGCCGTATTCCTGCTTGATGCGCGTGGTCAGTCCCTCGATGAGGCCGACGTAGCCCCAGTAGATGCCGGATTTCATGGCCGGCACGGTGTCCTTGCCGATGACATGGTCGGGTCGCTCGATCTTGACCCGCGGCAGCTGCGCCGCCGCGCGGTAGAGCGCCTCCACCGAATGCTGCGCCGAGGGGGCGATGACGCCGCCCTCGTAGGCGCCGTCGGGGCCGACGATGTCGAAGGTGGTGGCGGTGCCGAAGTCGATGACGATCAGCGGGCCGCCATAGGCGCGGTGCGCCGCCAGGGCATTCACCAGGCGGTCGGCGCCGACGGTCTCCGGCCGGTCCGTGCGCACCTCGATGCCGAGGTCGACGCCGGGATCGCCGATCACCATCGGCTCGACCTTGAAGAACTCGCTGCAGAGGGTGTTGAGGTTGTAGGCCGAGGCCGGCACCACGTTGGCGATGATGGCGGCGGTGATGTCGGAGGGCTTCAGGTCCTTCAGGGCCATCAGCTGGGTCAGCCAGACCGCGTACTCGTCGGCGGTGCGCTTGGCGTCGCTGGAGGCGCGCCACTTGGCATGGAGGGTCTCGCCGTCGAAGATGGCGAAGACCACGTTGGTGTTGCCGGCGTCGATGGCGACCAGCATGGCTCAGCCCCCTCCCTTGGCGCCGGCGGCGGCTTCGCCGGGCAGGTAGACGTCGCCGGCGGCGATCCGCCGCGTCGCGCCGCCGGGCAAGGTCAGCACCAGCGTGCCCTCGGGATCGAGGTCGCTGAAGGTGCCGCGCAGGGTCTCCTTCGGCAGCCGCACCTCGATCTCCTCGCCGAGCCCCTGGGCGTGGCGCAGCCAGGCCTGGCGCAGCGGCGCGAAGCCCTCGTCGAGCCAGCGGTTGATCCAGGTCAGCAGATGGCGGGCGACGGCCTCCAGCAGGTCCGCCGCGGTCGTTCCGGCCGCGCAACCTTCGTACTGCAGGCTGGTCGCCGGCAGCCGGGTGTCGTCGGGGAACGAGCTCACGTTGACGCCCAGGCCGATCACCAGCCACTCCAGGTTCTGCGCCGAATCCGCCTTGGATTCCAACAGGATGCCGGCCACCTTCCGGCCGTTGAGCAGGACGTCGTTGGGCCACTTGAAGGTGACCTCGGCGAGCGGCGGGGCGACGGTGCCGATGGCATCGCCGAGGGCCACGGCGGTGAGGAAGCTGAGCTGCGCGGCCTCGGCGAGGCGGCAGTCCGGGCGCACGATCAGCGACACGAAGAGGTTGCCCTCGGGGCTCGACCACTGGCGACCCTGGCGGCCGTAGCCGGCGCTCTGGCGCCGCGCCCACACCAGGGTGCCGTCCTCGGCCCCTGCCTCGGCGAGGCGCTTGGCCTCGGCGTTGGTGCTGTCGACCTCTTCCAGCGCCACCAGGCGGTAGGCCGGCGGCAGCTTCGGCATGTCCTCGCGCCCGGCCGCCGCTGTCATCCCGCGAAGAGCGAGGCCGCGGCCATCGCCGTGCCGTCCAGCAGCGGCGCGATGCCCACCGTCAGCAGGACGATCAGCAGGCTGGTGCCGGCCAGGATGACGGTCATCTCGCGCCCGATCGGCCGGTCGAAGGACTCGATGGGATCGTCGAAGTACATCAGCTTGACGATGCGCAGGTAGTAGTATGCGCCGATCACCGAGGACAGCACGCCGATCACCGCCAGCACGTAGAGGCCCGCCTCGATGGCCGCCAGGAAGATGTAGAACTTGCCGAAGAAGCCGACCAGTGGCGGGATTCCGGCCATGGAGAACATGAAGATCGCCAGGGCAAGGGCCATGCCCGGGTTGGTCTTGCTGAGCCCCTTCAGATCCTCGATGCGCTCCACCATGACGTCCTTCTGGCGCATGCAGAGGATGACGGCGAAGGTGCCGAGGTTCATGACGATGTAGATCGTCATGTAGAGCAGGATGCCGTTGACGCCGTCCTGCGTGCCCGCGGCGAGGCCGATGAGGGCGTAGCCGATATGGCCGATGGAGCTGTAGGCCATCAGCCGCTTGATGTTGGTCTGGTTGATCGCCGCCAGGGCGCCGAGGATCATCGAGGCGACGGAGAGGAACCAGATGATCTGCTGCCACTGGTCCACCAGCTCGCCGAACGGTCCGACCATGACGCGCACGATCAGCGCCACCGCGGCCACCTTCGGCGCCGTGGCGAAGAAGGCGGTCACCGGCGTCGGCGCGCCCTCGTAGACGTCCGGCGTCCACATGTGGAAGGGCACCGCCGAAATCTTGAAGGCGAGGCCCGCGGCCAGGAAGACGATGCCGACGATGAGGCCGATGGGCACCCGCGCGCCGTCCTGGAACTGCGCCGCCAAGCCCTCGAAGGAGGTGGTGCCGGCGAAGCCGTAGATCATCGAGATGCCGTAGAGCAGCATACCCGACGACAGCGCGCCGAGGACGAAGTACTTGAGGCCCGCCTCGCTGGAGCGCAGGTGGTCGCGGCGGAAGGCCGCCACCACGTAGAGCGACAGGCTCTGCAGCTCGAGGCCCAGGTAGAGCGACAGCATGTCGTTGGCCGAGATCATCAGCAGCATGCCGAGGGTGGCGAAGAGCACCAGCACCGGGTATTCGAAGCGCGCCATGTCCTCGCGCTCGATGTAGCGCAGGGACATCACCAGGGTGATCGCCGAGCCGGCCAGCGCCAGCAGCTTCATGAAGTCGCCGAAGGGATCGGCGATAAAGAGGCCGCCCAGGGCCACGGTGCTGCGCCCCATGGAAGCGGCGACGATGACGAAGCAGAGGGCGAAGCTGGCCACGGTCAGCGACAGCACCAGACGGGTGCCGGCGTTGCCGCGGAACACGCCCAGCATCAGCAGGATCATGCCGGCAACGGCGAGGAAGACCTCGGGCAGCGCTGCGGCGATATTCAGGTCGGACATCCGGGGTCTCCTAGCGCTCGGACCAGAGGCTGGCGAAGATCGGGCCTTCGGCGGCCGCCAGGGAGGCCTCGTAGCCGGCGATCAGGCGCTCCACCGAGGGCGCCATGACGTCGATGAAGGAGGCCGGGTAGATGCCCATCCAGAACACCAACACCACCAGCGGCGCGAAGACCGCCTTCTCCCGCCAGTTGAGGTCGAGGATCGCCATCAGATCATCCTTGGTCATGCGCCCGAAGATGATGCGCCGGTAGAGGTAGAGCATGTAGGCGGCGCCCAGCACCATGCCGCTGGCCGCCAGCAGGGCGACCCAGGTGTTGGCCTGGAAGGCGCCGACGATCACCAGGAACTCGCCGACGAAGCCGCTGGTGCCCGGCAAGCCGACCGAGGCCAGCATGAAGATCATGAACACCAGGGCGTAGCCCGGCATGCGGTGGACGAGGCCGTCGTAGCGCTCGATCAAGCGCGTGTGCAGGCGGTCGTAGACCACGCCGACCAGGAGGAAGAGCGCGGCGGAGACGATGCCGTGCGACAGCATCTGGAAGATCGCGCCCTCGACGCCCTGCTGGTTCACCACGAAGATGCCGATGGTGACGAAGCCCATGTGGGCGACCGAGGAATAGGCGATCAGCTTCTTCATGTCCTCCTGGGCCAGCGCCACCAGGGAGGTGTAGATCACCGCCACCACCGACAGCGCGAAGACCAGCGGCGCGAAGAACGCCGAGGCTTCCGGCATCATCGGCACCGAGAAGCGCAGGAAACCGTAGCCGCCCATCTTCAGCAGCACGCCGGCCAGGATCACCGAGCCCGCCGTCGGCGCCTCGACGTGGGCGTCCGGCAGCCAGGTGTGCACCGGCCACATCGGCACCTTCACCGCGAAGGAGGCGAAGAAAGCCAGCCACAGCCAGATCTGCATCTGCGCCGGGAAGCCGTGGGTCAGCAGCGTCGGAATGTCGGTGGTGCCGGCGTCGTAGTACATGGCGAGGATCGCCAGCAGCATCAGCACCGAGCCGGCCAGGGTGTAGAGGAAGAACTTGAAGGCCGCGTAGACCCGCCGGCCGCCGCCCCAGATGCCGATGATGAGGAACATCGGGATCAGCACGCCCTCGAAGAAGATGTAGAAGACGACGAGGTCGAGGGCGCAGAACATGCCGACCATCAGGGTCTCGAGGACCAGGAAGGCGATCATGTATTCCTTCACCCGCACCTTCACGGCGTCCCAGCTCGCCAGCACGCAGATCGGCGTCAGCAGGGTCGACAGCAGCACGAACATCACCGAAATGCCGTCGACGCCCATGTGGTAGCTGATGTTGAAGGCGGGGATCCAGTCGACGCGCTCGACGAACTGGAAGTCGGCGCTGCTGCGGTCGAAGCGGAACCACAGGAACAGCGAGACCACGAAGGTCACCAGCGACGACCACAGCGCCATGGAGCGGGCGTTCTTGGCCGCCGTGGCCTCGTCCTCGTGGCGCACGAAGAACAGAATCCAGAGCGCGCCCGCCAGCGGCAGAAAGGTGATCGTCGAAAGTATCGGCCAACCCGTCATTTCTGGATCACCCCAACTGGCTCAAGATGTACCAGGTGATCAGGACGACGACCCCGATCAGCATGGCGAAGGCATAGTGGTAGACGTAGCCGCTCTGCAGGGCCGAGGCGCGGCGCGACAGCTTGCGGGTGGTCGAGGCGATACCGTCGGGGCCCAGGCCGTCGATCACGGCGCCGTCGCCGCCCTTCCACAGGCCGTGGCCGATGATCCGCGCCGGCCGCACGAAGACGCGGTCGTAGAGCTCGTCGAAGTACCACTTGTTCAGCGAGAAGAGGTAAAGCGGCCTGATCGCCCGGGCGGTCTTCGCCGGCAGCTCCGGCGCCGCCATGTAGTAGAGATAGGCCAGTGCCACGCCGGAGAGGCCGGACACCAGCGGTGCCAGCTTCACCCACAGCGGCACGTGGTGCGCCGCCTCCACGGTGTCGTTGCCCGGCAGCACCAGCAGCGCCTCGCCCCAGAATTCCTGCATGTGGTGGCCGACGAAGTACTCGTAGGCGGCGAGGCCGGCGAAGACGGAACCGAAAGCCAGCACGTAGAGCGGCACCAGCATGACCTGCGGCGACTCGTGGACGTGCGACATCACCTCCTTGGAGGCGCGCGGCTTGCCGTGGAAGGTCATGAACATCAGGCGGCAGGAGTAGAAGGCCGTCATGAAGGCGGCCATCACGCCCATGACGAAGGCGAAGGTGCCGTGGGTCGACTGCGCGGCGTAGGCGGCCTCGATGACGATGTCCTTGGAATAGAAGCCGGCGAAGCCGAAGACCCCGGGGATGCCGATGCCGAGCAGCGCGATGGTGCCGATCCACATCAGGCCCCAGGTGATGGGGATCAGCTTGTAGATGCCGCCCATCTTGCGCATGTCCTGCTCGTCGGACATGGCATGGATCACCGAGCCGGCGCCGAGGAACAGCAGCGCCTTGAAGAAAGCGTGGGTCATCAGGTGGAAGATGCCCGCCGAGTAGGCCGAGACGCCGAGGGCGAAGAACATGTAGCCGAGCTGCGAGCAGGTCGAATAGGCGATCACCCGCTTGATGTCGTTCTGGGTCAGGCCGACCGTGGCGGCGAAGAAGGCAGTCAGCGCGCCGACGTAGGTCACCAGCTCCAGCGCCGTCGGCGCGTACTCGAACATCGGCGACAGGCGCGCCACCATGAACACGCCGGCGGTCACCATTGTCGCCGCATGGATCAGCGCCGAGACCGGGGTCGGGCCCTCCATGGCGTCCGGCAGCCAGGTGTGCAGGCCGAGCTGGGCCGATTTGCCCATGGCGCCGATGAACAGCAGGATGCAGATGATGGTCAGCGCGTGGCCGGAGATGCCGAAGGCCTCAAACTGGGCGTCGGCATAGGCCGGCACGGCGGCGAAGACGTGCTCGAAGCTGGCGGCGCCGAACAGCACGAAGGCGCCGCAGATGCCCAGCGCGAAGCCGATGTCGCCGACCCGGTTGACCAGGAAGGCCTTGATGGCCGCGGCGTTGGCGCTCGGCCGCTCGTACCAGAAGCCGATCAGCAGGTAGGACGCCAGGCCGACGCCTTCCCAGCCGAAGAACATCTGCACGAAGTTATCGGCCGTCACCAGCATCAGCATGAAGAAGGTGAAGAGGCTGAGGTAGGCGAAGAACCGCGGCTTGTGCGGGTCGTGCGACATGTAGCCGATGGAATAGACGTGGACCATGGACGACACGCCGGTCACCACCACCAGCATGACGGCGGTCAGGGTGTCCACCTTCAGCGCCCAGCTCACCTCGAAGCTGCCGGAATCGATCCAGGTGAAAAGCTCCGTCACCCGCGCGTTGTGGGCGAAGGCGACGTCGTAGAACACGATGCAGGACAGCACGGCAGAGGCCAGCAGCAGGCCGCTGCTCACGTACATGGCGCCGCGGTCGCCGATGAAGCGGCCGAAGAAGCCGGCGACAATGGCGCCGATCAGCGGCAGCAGGACGATGAGTTGATCCATGGCCGCGACTCAGCCCTTCATCATGTTGATGTCTTCGACCTCGATGGAGCCGCGGTTGCGGAAGTAGACCACGAGGATCGCCAGGCCGATGGCCGCCTCGGCGGCCGCCACCGTCAGCACGAAGAGCGCGAAGACCTGGCCGACCAGGTCCTGCAGGTGGGTCGAGAAGGCCACCAGGTTGATGTTCACCGCCAGCAGCATCAGTTCGATCGACATCAGGATGATGATGACGTTCTTGCGGTTGAGGAAGATGCCGAAGATCCCCAGGGTAAAGAGGATCGCGGCAACCGTCAGGTAGTGGCCGAGGCCGATCTCGAGCATGGCGCTATACCCCCGTCCGGCTGGGAACCTGCTTCACCTCGACGGACTCGGCGCGGGTGCGGCCGGTCTGCTTGGAGATGGACTGCCGCCGCACGCCCTCGCGCTGGCGCAGGGTCAGCACGATGGCGCCGATCATGGCCACCAGCAGGATCAGGCCCGAGGCCTGGAACAGATAGATGTAGTCGGTATAGATGAGGTTGCCGAGGGCACGGGTGTTGTGCATCTCGCCGAGCGGCGCCACAGGTTGGCTGATCGCCGTCTCCGCCATCGGCGAAACGATCCAGGCGCCGCCCACCAGCACCAGTTCGACCAGCAGGATGAGGCCGATCATGGCGCCCAGCGGCAGGTACTGCAGGAAACCCTCGCGCATGCGCACGAAGTTGATGTCGAGCATCATGACCACGAAGAGGAACAGCACCGCCACGGCGCCGACGTAGACCACGACCAGGATCATGGCCAGGAACTCGGCGCCCATCAGCACGAAGAGGCCGGCGGAGTTGAAGAACGCCAGGATCAGGAAGAGCACCGAGTGCACGGGGTTGCGCGCGCTCACCACCATGACCCCGGCGGCCACGGTGACGGCGGCGAAGAGATAGAACGCCAGCGCCTGGATGATCATGCCGCAAGCCCCCCTCTCGGCGCCCGGACTTCGGTTCCCCGGCCGGCGTCAGCTCCGGTCCAAACGTTCACACCCACGGGTTACTCCCCCAATCTGCGGTCGTCGCCCCGCCGCCCGCGCCCTCGCGGCTCAGCGGTAGGGCGCATCGAGTTCCAGGTTCAGGGCGATCTCGTGCTCCCAGCGGTCGCCGTTCGCGAGCAGCTTTTCCTTGTTGTAGAACAGCTCCTCGCGGGTCTCGGTGGCGAACTCGAAATTCGGTCCCTCGACGATGGCATCCACCGGGCAGGCTTCCTCGCAGAAGCCGCAGTAGATGCACTTCGTCATGTCGATATCGTAGCGCGTGGTCCGCCGGCTGCCGTCGCTGCGCGGCTCGGCCTCGATGGTAATGGCCTGGGCCGGGCAGATCGCCTCGCAGAGCTTGCAGGCGATGCAGCGCTCCTCGCCGTTGGGGTAGCGCCGCAGCGCATGCTCGCCGCGGAAGCGCGGGCTCAGCGGCCCCTTCTCGTAAGGATAGTTGAGCGTCACCTTCGGCTTGAAGAAGTAGCGCAGCGTCAGCGACATGCCCGAGATGAGCTCGCTCAGCAGCAGGCTGCGCAGACCCCGTTCGACAATGCTCATCGGTCAGTCTCCCACTCTCATGAGTGCGGCAGCCAGTCGAAGGCGACCAGCACGCCCGCGGTCAGCACCACCCAGAACAGCGAGAACGGGAGGAACACCTTCCAGCCGAGACGCATCAGCTGGTCGTAGCGATAGCGCGGGAAGGTCGCCCGGACCCAGAGGAAGAAGAACAGCACCAGGCCGATCTTGGCGAACAGCCAGATCGGGCCGGGGATCCAGTTGAAGGGCGCGATGTCGACGGGCGGCAGCCAGCCACCCATGAACAGGATCACCGTCATCGCGCTCATCAGGATCATGTTCGCGTACTCGCCCAGGAAGAACAGGGCGAAGCTCATCGACGAGTACTCGACGAAGAAGCCGGCCACCAGCTCCGACTCGCCTTCCGGCAGGTCGAAGGGCGAGCGGTTGGTCTCCGCCAGGGTCGAGATGAAGAAGATCACGAACATCGGCAGCATGGGCAGCCAGAACCAGCTGAACATCCCGTAGTCGCCCTTCTGCGCCAGGACGATCTCGGTGAGGTTCAGCGAGCCCACCAGCAGCAGCACGGTGATGATGACGAAGCCCATGGAGACCTCGTAGGACACCATCTGCGCGGCCGAGCGCAGCGCGCCGAGGAAGGGATACTTCGAGTTGGAGGCCCAGCCCGCCATGATGACGCCGTAGACGCCGAGCGAGGAGATGGCGAAGAGGAACAGGATGCCGACGTTGATGTCTGCCAGCACCATCCCGGCGTCGAAGGGGATCACCGCCCAGCCGACCATCGCCAGGGTGAAGGTCAGCATCGGCGCCATCAGGAACACGATCCGGTTGGCGCCCGACGGCAGGATGGTCTCCTTGAACAGCAGCTTCACCGCGTCGGCGATGGGCTGCAGCAGGCCGAAGGGGCCGACCACGTTGGGGCCCTTGCGAAGCTGCATGGCGGCGATGACCTTGCGCTCGGCATAGGTCAGGTAGGCCACGGACAGCAGCAGCGGCACCAGGATGGCGACGATCTTGAGGAGCAGGAACACGGCCTGCCCCAAAGGATTGACGTAGAGGAAGTCGATCATCTCAGCCATGGGTGCCGGTCACCCTCCTTCTGACGCCGAGCGAAAAGGCCTCGACGCATTCCGCCATGGTCTCCGAGGCGCGGCTGATCGGATCGGTCATGTAGAACACCCCGACCGGCGAGACGAAGGGCGCCGAGTCCATCGGCCCCTCCTTGCCGAAGGCACCCCAGGATGCCGGCTCGATCTGGTCGACCGCGGCGAACACCGGGTTGACGTCGATCAGGCGCTGGCGGAGCTGGCCGAGGTTGTCGTAAGGCAGCCGCTGGCCCACCACTTCCGAGAGGGCGCGCAGGATGGTCCAGTCCTCGCGGGCCTCGCCCGGCGGGAAGCCCGCCAGCCGCGCCAGCTGCACCCGGCCCTCGGTGTTCACGTAGGTGGCGTTCTTCTCGGTGTAGGCGGCGCCCGGCAGGATGACGTCGGCGCGGTGCGCGCCGGCATCGCCGTGGTGGCCCTGGTAGATCACGAAGGGGCCCTTGCCGGCCTCGCCGAGGCGGCCCATGGGAAGCTCGTCGGCGCCCAGCAGGTAGAGCACCTCGATGCCGCCGTCCTCGCAGCCGGCGAGAATGCCCGCGAGGTCGCGCCCGCCCTCGCCCGGCAGGAAGCCGAGGTCGAGGCCGCCGACCCGCGCCGCCGCGGTGTGCAGGACGTTGAAGCCGTTCCAGCCATTCCCCTGATTGCCCTGCGGGACCATGCCGAAGCGCTCGGCCGTCTTGCGGGCGGCGGCCAGCACGGCGGCGCCGTCGGGCCGCGCCAGGGCGCCCATGCCGAGGATCAGCATCGGCCGCTCGGCCTTCTCCAGCACCTCGGCGAAGGCTCCCTTCCCTTCGGCAATTTCCGCCAGGGTCTCGGGGCCGGCGCCGAGGTAGTCGTAGCCGTAGGTCAGGTCCACCTGCTGGCCGATCAGGCCGACCCTGAAGCCGCCCTGCAGGTAGCGCTTGCGCAGGCGCGCGTTGACCATCGCCGCTTCCCAGCGCGGGTTGGCGCCGACGATCAGCGCCGCGTCGGCCTGCTCGATGCCGGCGATGGTGGTGTTGAACAGGTAGGCGGCGCGGCAGGAGGGATCGATCCTGGCGCCGTCCTGGCGGCAGTCGAGGTTCGGCGAGCCCAGCCCGGCCATGAGATCCTTCAGCGCCAGCATCGCCTCGGCGTCGCAGAGGTCGCCGGCGATGGCGGCGACCTTGTCGCCGGAGACGCCCTTCAGGCGCTGGGCGATGGCCTTGAAGGCGACCTGCCAGGAGACCGCCTCCAGACGGCCGGCACCGTTGCGCAGGTAGGGGCGGTCGAGACGCTGGCGCCCGAGGCCGTCGCAGGCGTGGCGCGTCTTGTCGTTGATCCACTCCTCGTTCACGTCCTCGTGGAGGCGCGGCAGCACCCGCATCACCTCGCGCCCGCGGGAGTCGACGCGGATGTTGGAGCCGACGGCATCCAGCACGTCGATGGAATCGGTCTTGCGCAGCTCCCACGGCCGCGCCACGAAGGCGTAGGGCCGCGAGGTCAGCGCGCCGACCGGGCAGACGTCGACCAGGTTGCCCGAGAGTTCCGAGTCGATGGCCTTTTCCAGCGTGGTGATCTCGGCATGCTCGCCGCGGTTCACCAGGCCGATGTCCTCGACGCCGGCGATCTCGGTGGCGAAGCGCACGCAGCGGGTGCACTGGATGCAGCGGGTCATGATCGTCTTGATCAGCGGGCCCATGTACTTCTCGGTGACCGCGCGCTTGTTCTCGGTGTAGCGGCTGCGGTCGTAGCCGTAGGCGACCGCCTGGTCCTGCAGGTCGCACTCGCCGCCCTGGTCGCAGATCGGGCAGTCGAGCGGGTGGTTGATGAGCAGGAACTCCATCACCCCGTTGCGCGCCTTCTTCACCTTGTCGGTGTCGGTCTTGATGACCATGCCCTCGCCCACCGGCATGGCGCAGGAGGCGATCGGCTTGGGCGCGCGCTCCATCTCGACCAGGCACATGCGGCAGTTGCCGGCCACCGAGAGGCGGTCGTGGTAGCAGAAACGCGGGATCTCGACGCCGGCGAGCTCGCAGGCCTGCAGGACGGAGAGCCCGTCCGCGACTTCGATTTCCTTGCCGTCGATCGTCAGCTTCGGCATTGCGCTCCCCTTACTCCGCCGCCGCCATGGACTGCCGGTATTCCTTGATGCGGCGCTCGACCTCCGGCCGGAAGTGGCGCAGCAGGCCCTGGATCGGCCAGGCCGCCGCGTCGCCGAGCGCGCAGATGGTGTGGCCCTCGACCTGGTAGGTCACGTCGAGCAGGATGTCGATCTCCTCCAGCTCCGCCTCGCCGCGGATCAGGCGGGTCATCACCCGGTACATCCAGCCGGTGCCCTCGCGGCAGGGCGTGCACTGGCCGCAGCTCTCGTGCATGTAGAAGTGCGACAGCCGGGCGATGGCGGCGACGATGTCGGTCGACTTGTCCATGACGATGACCGCCGCGGTGCCGAGGCCGGACTGCGCCTCGCGCAGCGAGTCGAAGTCCATGAGGATCTCGGTGCAGGTCGTTGCCGGCAGGCAGGGCACCGAGGAGCCGCCGGGGATCACCGCCAGCAGGTTGTGCCAGCCGCCTCTCACGCCGCCGGCGTGCTTCTCGATGAGCTCCTTCAGCGGGATGCCCATCTCCTCCTCCACGTTCAGCGGTTTGTTCACGTGGCCGGAGATCGAGAAGATCTTGGTGCCGGTGTTGTTGGGGCGGCCGAGGGCGGCCCACCAGGCGACGCCGCGGCGCAGGATCTCCGGCGCCACCGCGATGGTCTCGACGTTGTTGATGGTGGTCGGGCAGCCGTAGAGGCCGACCGCCGCCGGGAACGGCGGCTTCAGGCGCGGCTGGCCCTTCTTGCCTTCCAGGCTCTCCAGCAGCGCCGTCTCCTCGCCGCAGATGTAGGCGCCGGCACCGCGGTGCAGGTAGATGTCGTAGTCGTAGCCGCTGCCGCAGGCGTTCTTGCCGATGAGGCCGGCGTCGTAGGCCTCGTCGATGGCCTTCTGCACCTGCGAGCCCTCATGGAAGTACTCGCCGCGGATATAGATGTAGCAGGCCGAGGCGCCCATGGCGAAGCCGGCGACCAGGCAGCCCTCCAGCAAGCGGTGCGGGTCGTTGCGCAGGATCTCGCGGTCCTTGCAGGAGCCGGGCTCGGACTCGTCGGCGTTGACCACCAGGTAGGCCGGCATCTTGCCGCGGTCCTTGGGCATGAAGGACCACTTGAGGCCGGCCGGGAAGCCGGCGCCGCCGCGCCCGCGCAGGCCCGACTCCTTGATCCGCTCGACGATGGTCTCGCGGCCGAGCTCCAGCAGCGACTTGGTGTTGTCCCACACCCCGCGGCGCCGCGCGCCGGCCAGGTTCCAGTCGTCCTGGCCGTAGAGGTTGGTGAAGATGCGGTCCTTGTCGTGCAGCATCTAGTCGTCCCCTCCGGCCCCGGTGCTGTTTGGGCCCGGCACGTTCAACAGGGTCTGCGGGCCGCCTTCCGGCGCCGAGCTCAGCCGGCCGGTCTGCGAGCCGACACTGACCTCCTTGCCGGCGCGCAGGTCGTCGATCATCTCGGCCATGCGTTCCGGGGTCAGGTCCTCGTAGTAGTCGTCGTTGATCTGCACCATCGGCGCGTTGGCGCAGGCGCCGAGGCACTCCACCTCGACGATGGAGAACAGGCCGTCCTCCGTCACCTCGCGCAGGCCGACGCCGAGCTTCTTCTTGCAGGCCTCGGTGATGCCGTCGGAGCCGCGCAGCCAGCACGGCGTAGTGCGGCAGACCTGGATGAAGTACTTGCCGACCGGCTTGGTGTTGAACATCGAATAGAAGGAAACGACCTCGTAGACGCGGATCGGCGCGACCTTGAGGTACTTGGCGACGTATTCGATGGCCTCGGGCGACAGCCAGCCGCCGTTCTGGCGCTGCGCCAGGTCGAGCAGCGCGATGGTCGCGCTGGCCTTGCGGTCCGCCGGGTAGCGCGCGCAGATGGTCTCGGCGCGGGCCAGGTTCTCGGCCGAGAACGTGAAGTCGCCGGTCTTGGCCTCGGGATAGCTGGTGGTCTTCATCGGTCGACTTCCCCGAACACGATGTCCATGGACCCGAGGATGGCGACGCTGTCGGCCAGCATGTGGCCGCGGCACATGTAGTCCATCGCCGCCAGGTGCATGAAGCCCGGCGCGCGGATCTTGCAGCGGTAGGGCCGGTTGCCGCCGTCGGCCACCAGGTAGACCGCGAACTCGCCCTTGGGCGCCTCGACGGCGGCGTAGGTGTCGCCCGGCGGCACGTGATAGCCCTCGGTGTAGAGCTTGAAGTGGTGGATCAGCGCTTCCATGGAGCGCTTCATCTCGCCGCGCTTGGGCGGTGTGATCTTGTGGTCGGCGACCTGCACCGGGCCGCCCGGCATCTTCTCGATGCACTGCTGCATGATGCGCAGGCTCTGGCGCATCTCCTCGATGCGGCAGAGGTAGCGGTCGAAGCAGTCGCCGTTCTTGCCGACGGGAATGTCGAAGTCGATCTCCTCGTAGCAGTCGTAGGGCTGCGACTTGCGCAGGTCCCAGGCGACGCCGGAGCCGCGCAGCATCGGCCCGGAGAAGCCCCAGTCGTTGGCCTCCTCGGCGGAGACCACGCCGATGTCGACGGTGCGCTGGCGGAAGATGCGGTTCTCGGTCAGCAGCCCTTCCATGTCGTCGATGACCTGCGGGAAGGTCTCGCAGAAGCGGCCGATGTCGTCGAGCAGCCCGGCCGGCAGATCCTGGTGCACGCCGCCGGGGCGGAAGTAGGCCGCGTGGAGCCGGGCGCCGGAAGCGCGCTCGTAGAACTCCATCAGCTTCTCGCGCTCCTCGAAGCCCCAGAGGATCGGCGTCATGGCGCCGACGTCGATGGCGAAGGTGGTGATGTTCAGCAGGTGGTTGAGGATGCGCCC
>JBHJOA010000006.1:0-65540 GCA_050330205.1 Kiloniellaceae bacterium | reverse complement strand
GACGAGGCCGAGGAAGGCGCGCGCCTGGCCGCGGCGCTGGGCGACAGGCCGATCCTGGCCATGGGCAACCACGGCCTCACCTGCAGCGCGGCGACGGTGGCCGAGGCCTTCGACCACCTGTACCACTTCGAGCGCGCGGCGAAGATCCTCATGCTGGCCTACGCCAGCGGCCAGCCGCTGAACGTCATGGGCGACAACCTGGCGCAGAAGACGGCCGAGGGCTGGCGCGCCTACAGCGACGCGGCCTTCGCGCACTTCGAGCAGCTGAAAGAGCTGCTCGACGTCGAGGACCCCTCCTACCGCGACTAGATGCGGTAGGCAGGTCGGCGGTTTCGTGGCATAAGGGCTTCCGCGTCCGGCGGCGCGGCCGGCGCCGCTGCTGGGAACGACTGGAGCATTCACCGTCCGCAGGAGAATTCGTGCGCAACAGTCCGGTCCTCAGCGGATGGTGAGCATCGAGCTCGTCGACAGCAGGGCGCGCCCGCCGCAACGTGCCCAACGCCTGCTGGACTATTGGCACAGCTTCAATGCCGCCGGCTCACGGCCCACCCGCGACGACTTCACTCCTTACGCGCTGAAGGAGTGGCTCGGCAACATCGATATCTACGATGCCGAGAACGACGGCGAGGATTTCCGACTGCGCCTCAACGGCACCCAGGTGGTGGCGATGACCGGCGAGGACTGGACCGGCAAGACCGCCCGTGACGTCGACCGCCGCTTCGGCTCGACGCTGCACGACGAACTCGCGGCGGTGTGCCGCTCCAAACAGCCGACGGCGCAGCACATCCGGATCTTCCAGAAGCAGTACCTGGCCGCCTACCGCCTGCTGCTGCCGATCTTCTCCGGCCGGCGGCCGGGCGAGGTGGCGCAGGTCTTCCTCGCCGTTTTCCCCACCTCTGAATGAGCCGGCCGCGCGGGAGGACCTAGGACTTCCGCAGGCGGGCCAGCTTGGCGTTGGTCCGGCGCAGGCGCTCGAAGAGAATCTTCAGCAGCTCGATGGCTTCCCGCGGTCGCTTCAGCAGCATGTCCATGAACTCGGCCCGCTCGACCGACATACAGGCCAGCTTCCCCTTCGCCCGAGCCGAAGCGGACCGCGGCTGGTCGTCGATGGCGCCCATCTCGCCGAAGTAGTCGCCCCGGCCCAGCACGGCAATGACTTCCGCCGGGCCGTCGCGACCTTCCCTGACGATCTCCACCTCGCCCTCCATGATCAGATAGGCGGCGTCGCTGCGGTCGCCCTGCCGGAAGACCGTCTCACCGTCCGCAAAGTTGAGCCGTTTCATGGCGCTCCTCCCCGAAGATCATCCCGTGCCCATCGGCGCGGGACCACGCCACTCTAGCGGCAATCCCGACCGGGCGGCGAGGAAAGTGCAAAGTCCTTCGCCGCCTCCGGCCGCCCGACCACCTACTTTGGCTGCCCCTTTTGCGACGCTTTCCCTACCTTAGTTCAAGCTGCTGACATACAGCCGCGTGCTAGCATGCCGCCTTCGCCCGACCATGTCGTTCGGGGGCAGCGGTCGGGACCGAACACCCCGCCGAGGCCCGGCGTGGCATCCCGCGAGGCATCCATCGCAGATGGGTGAAAGCGAAAGGAGAGACTCCAGAGGGGCCGATTTTCAGCAGACGCCGGATGTGAACCCAAATCCCATGGAGGACACGGTCATGGCAGCCAAGAAAACGGTCAAACGCAGCGCCCAGGCCAAGGGCAAGAAAATGTCGGCGGGCGTCAAACGCGCCGCCAACCTGCCGCACCTGAAGGAACGGCAGCGCTTCCGCCAACTGATCGTCGCCAACCCGAACTACTTCGGCAACCTGCAGAAGAGCAAGTTCAAGGCGCAGCTGTCGATCAAGGGCAATACCACCTACGAGGAGATCGGCTGCGTCGGCTACCACCCGGAGTTCCAGCGCCTGGGCGCGGTGGTCTTCGTCAATCAGCCGGCCGGATACGGCGGCGGCGTGTGCTCGAACGGCACACCGGAATACCTGCGCTTCTACCTCTCCTTCGACAACGGCGCGACCTGGCAGGACCAGGGGCTGGCGAGCTTCACCGCCTACGACATCCCCGAAGGCACCGCAGGCGCACAGCGGCTCGAGTATGCCGCCTCCAAGCAGGTCAACCCGCCGCGGCGATTCTGCTTCTTCGACAACATCATCCTCGCCCGTGTGATCCTGTCGTGGAATGTGCCGCCGCCGGAGAACGAACCCGATTTCATTCCCGTCTGGGGCGACGTGCACAACACCCACATCCAGGTCGACCCCTTCAAGCTGTTCCTCCTCGGCGACCTGCTGCAGGCGCTGGAGGTGAAGCCGAGCCCGGTCCTGGCCCAGGCCGTCGACCTGAAGCAGGAAGTGAAGGCCGGCGCCAAGGTGCTCGGCGCCGTCGAACTGCAGGAGCTCTACAAGGACAAGAAGGTAGAGCCGCAGCGCTTCGCCTTTGCCGAGGCGCTGCAGCTGGTCGACAAGGCGGCGGCCGGCGAACAGCTGATGTCCGCCAAGCTGACATCGGTGATCCCGGGACTTAAGGTCGACTTCGCCGACCTCTTCGGCAGCCTTTTCCCGGTCGACGGCAGCACGCGCTACGAGGAGCTGGAGTGCGTCGGCCTCAATCCGACCCAGGACGCCCTGGTCGGCGTTATCCGGGTAAAGCTGCAGTCCGGCTACTCGGGCGGCCCCTGCACGGCCGGGAGCAAGGAGTATGTCACCTTCTGGGCCGATTTCGACGGCAATGGCAGCTTCGAGACCTGCCTCGGCACCACCTCGGTCACCGTCTACGACATCGACCGGATTCCACGCGGCGGGCTCGAGTATGCCGTCTTCCTGCCGGTCGACCTGGACAAGTACCGCCAGCCCTGCCAGCAGGGCGCCAAGGTGGTGCGCATCCGCGCCATCCTGTCGTGGCAGACGCCGGCGCCCTGCGCCAACCCGAACTACGTGCCGGTCTGGGGCAACCGAGAAGAGACCCTGATCCACATCGCGCCGGGCGACCGGGTGAACCCCGGCCAGAAAGTGCCGATCCTCAGTTCCGCCGGTGACATCGCCGTGCCCGACATCAACTCCAGCGGCATCGCCAACGGCGTCGGCAACTTCACCGGCTTCGTCGCCGTGGACAGCCCCTTCGGCGGCAGGATCAACCTGGCCGGCAAGATCGTCAACGGTACGGCCGGCTCCAAATACCGCGTGATGATCAAGCCGCACGGCGCACCGGCCTCGGCCTTCGTACCGTTGACCAACGAACCGCAGGGCCTGAAGCTGACGCTGGTAACCTTCAACGGCGGCCTCACCATCAACCCGAACTACGTGGTCCATGCGGATGCCCAGGGCTACTACGGCTACGAGGACTATGCCTCAAACCACTTCATCGACGGCAACATCCTGATGCGCTGGTTCACCGGCACGGCGGAGGACGGCCAGGCCTACGATCTGCGCGTGGACCTCAGCGTGGACGGCAACCCGGCCAACGACATCCACTCCAACATGGTCACCATCCTGGTCGACAACACGGCCCCGACCGTCGACCTCGACATCGACCTGGGAGTGGGCGCCGACTGCGCCGACTTCGACGTCGGTGCCACCTTCAGCGGCAGCTATACGGCGACCGATACCCACTTCCGCAACTTCTCGTTCGAGATCCAGCCGAGCGGACCGGCAAACGGCGTGCTGCCGACGCCGTCCTCGGGCCTGTCGAACCATCACCTCGGCGGCACCATCGCCGATCCGGGCGTGGCCGGCGGGACCTACACGCTGAATACCACCGGCATGGCCCCCTGCGGCTACTCGCTGACCATCCACACCTACGACCGCACCAACGTGAACAGCGGCACGACGCGCCACCACAGCAAGACCGCTGTCGGCTTCTGCCTCAGGGCGCCGGACCACTGATCGGGTCCAGCTTCCGTCAGGGCTTCGGAGCGCCGCCCCACCGTCATCGAGGGTGGGGCGGCGGCCGGCCTCAGCCGGCCAGCGCGGCCTTGCGGCGGGCCAGGCTCTCGGCGGGCCAGCAGGCCTCGCGGTCGTAGTATTCTTCGAAGGCCAGGGCTCCCTCGGGCAGCCGCACCCAGGGCTGCTTGGAGGCGGTAAAGATATGGATGTCCGGTGGCAGGTGATCCGGGTCGTCCAGGGTGCCGACCCGCAGGAAGCGGAAGCGGTCGCCGGCGCCGGCGTAGTTGCTCCAGAGGGCGACATGGCAGGTAGGGCAGCGGGCGATCTTCTGGCCCCGGCCGCTCTCGCTGGGCGTCGCCACCAGCTGCGGGCTGCCCTGCAGCAGCTGCACGCGGTCCGCCTCGATCAACGCATTCAGAACGAAGGCCGAGCCGGTTTCGCGCTGGCACCAGCGGCAGTGGCAGCAGTGCACGAAGAGCGGCGGCGTGGTCATGCGGTAGCGCACTTCGCGGCAGGCGCAGCCCCCCTCCAGGGGATAACCGGCGATCGCGTTCATCCTCGAAGCCTCCCGATAGTCGGCGACGGGACGCAATCTAGGTCATGGCGATCCTGCCCGGAAGCCGCAATCGCGGCGCAGCGTCAGGCCGCGGCGGCGACGCAGACGAGGCTCCCGGCACTGGCGATCGAGGTGACCATCAGGGCGGTGAGGACGAAGAGAAGGCTGTAGTAGACCAGTCGAAAGCGCTGCATGGCGATTCTCCCGAAATGACCCGCCTGGCGGCGTCCCGGCGACACCGGGCCCGCGACGACGTCAAGATCGCAGGATGCCGCCGCCCCGCCTATGCGGAATGCCACAGGACTCCTTTGCACCGGCCGGCCTATCCCTTTGCGCGGCGGTGGACGCCGCCGGGGTGGGGCGGCTATCGTCGTAATGCGGCCGCACGCCGCAGAGGCTCCGCAGAGGCGCCGCCGAGCGCGCGCCGTAGCGGCGCCACCGAGAAGGACCCCGCGCATGGCTTCCGACTGGCTCGCCAGCTTTCCCGACCTCACCCGCCTGACTGCCGCCGATCAGAAGCTCCTCGCCGAGCGGGCGCGGCTCGTCACCCTGCCGGCGCAGACGACCATCTTTGCGCCAGGCCAGCCGGCCGAGAGCTTTCTGCTGGTGCTGGACGGCCGGGTGCGCGTGCAGCAGGTCTCCTCCGGCGGCCGCGAAATCGTGCTCTACCGGGTGGCCGGCGGTGAAAGCTGCATCATGACCACGGCCTGCCTGCTGTCGCAGGACACCTACAACGCCGAGGGAATTGCCGAGACGCCGGTCACGGCAATGGCCGTTCCCCGGGAGACGTTTGACGACCTGATGGCACGCTCGGCCGAGTTCCGCCGCTTCGTGTTCGGGCACTATGCCAGCCGGATCACCGACCTGCTGCAGGTGGTCGAGGAGGTGGCCTTCGAGCGCATCGACAAGCGCCTGGCACAGCGCCTGCTGGCCCTGGCCGACGCCGAGGGGCAGCTGAGCGCCACCCACCAGGATCTTGCGACGGAACTCGGCTCCGCCCGCGAGGTCGTCAGCCGCCACCTGAAGGAGTTCCAGCGCCGCGGCTGGCTGGAGCCGACCCGCGGCCGGATCCACCTCGCCGACCGCGCCGCCCTGGAGCGACTCGCCGCCGGCGCTTGATCTGCCGCAATGCGCCGCCGAGCGCCTCGGTGACTAAATCACATACTCGGACTTGCGGTCGTCCTATGCTCCGGCAATGACGTCGGAACCCGCCCCCATTCCCAAAGGAGACGCCCCATGCAAAGGAACATCGGCAACCTGGACCGAATCCTCCGCGTTGTCATCGGCCTGGCGCTGATCGCGCTGGTCTTTTTCGGGCCGAAGACCGCCTGGGGCTGGATCGGGGTGATCCCCCTGGCCACCGCCTTCGTCGGCTTCTGTCCCGCATATCGCCTGCTGGGCATCTGCACCACGGGCAGGAAGGCCGGCTAGGCGCGACCCACGCGGCAACCGGAAGCGAGTCAGCGAGAGGAATGCAATGAACCCGAAAATAAAGACCTTCTTCGACGAAGCGACGTTCACCGCCACCCACCTGGTCTGGGACCCGGACAAGCGCAAGGCCGCGATCGTCGACTCGGTGAAGGACTACGATCCGAAGTCGGGGCGCACCCGGACCAACTCCGCCGACGAGGTGATCGCCTTCGTCAAGGCCGAGAGCCTCGATGTTGAGTGGATCCTGGAAACCCACGTTCATGCCGACCACCTGACCGCGGCGCCCTACCTGAAGTCCAAGCTCGGCGGCAAGATCGCCATCGGCGCCCGCATTGATACGGTGCAGGGCGTGTTCAAGAAAGTGTTCAATGCCGAAGAGGACTTCCCCACCGACGGCCGCCAGTTCGACCGGCTGTTCGAGGACGGCGAGACCTTCAACATCGGCAGGCTTGAGGCCAGGGTCATCCACACGCCGGGCCATACCCCGGCCTGCTCGACCTACGTCGTCGGCAATGCCGCCTTCGTCGGCGACACGCTTTTCATGCCGGATTACGGCACCGCCCGCTGCGACTTCCCCGGCGGTGACGCGCGGCAACTCTACCGCTCCATTCAGAAGATCCTCGCGCTGCCGCCGGACACCCGCCTGTTCCTCTGCCACGATTACAAGGCGCCCGGCCGCGACACCTTCGTCTGGGAAACCACCGTCGCGGATCAACTTGCCAGGAACATCCACGTCCACAAGGGCGTCACCGAGGACGAGTTCGTGAAGATGCGCACCGAACGCGACAAGACGCTCGACATGCCGGTGCTTATCCTGCCGTCGGTGCAGGTCAACATGCGCGCCGGCGATTTGCCGCCGCCCGAGGACAACGGGGTGCGCTACCTGAAGATCCCCGTGGACGCGCTGTGACGGCGTCGGGTTTGGAGAGGCCCATGGAAATCAAGCGAGTCGACAAAACCTTCGGCGTGGCGCCGCAGATCCTGCCAAGTGAGGTCGCAGAAGTTGCCGCGGCCGGCTACAGAACCATCATCTGCAACCGCCCCGACGGCGAGGGCAACGACCAGCCGCTGTTCCACGAGGTCGAGGAGACGGCAAAGCGTGCCGGCCTGCAGGTCCACTACCTGCCGGTCGAAAGCGGCAAGGTGACCGACGAAGATGCCGTGGCCTTCGCCGCACTCTTCGACGCGGCTCCCAAGCCCGTCTTCGCCTACTGCCGCACCGGCACACGCTCCATTACCCTATGGTCGCTGAGCCGCGCCGGCAGCATGAACCTGACTGACATTCTTACCGCTTCCAGAAATGCCGGCTACGACATGTCCGCGGTGGCGCGCCGTATCGCCAACAGGGGCCGGACGCCGAGCGACGCCATCGACGGCAAGTACGAGATCGTGGTCGTAGGCGCCGGCTCGGCCGGCATCGCCGTGGCCGCCTCCCTGCTGTCGCGGGCGCCGGAGCTCGATATCGCCATCATCGACCCCGCCGATATCCACTATTACCAGCCCGGCTGGACGCTGGTCGGCGGCGGCGTCTTCGAGGCCGACGAGACGGTTCGCACTCTCTCCTCGGTGCTGCCCAGATCCGTGCACTGGATCAAGGCGGCCGTGGCCGCCTTCGAGCCAGAGCGCAACGTGGTGCTGCTGGAAGGCTGCCGCGCCATCCAGTACGACCGCCTCATCGTCTGCCCCGGCCTCAAGCTGGACTGGCACCGGGTCGAGGGCCTCGTGGATACCCTCGGCAAGAACGGCGTCACCTCGAACTACCGCTTTGACCTGGCCCCCTACACCTGGGAGCTGGTGAAGCACCTCAAAGCCGGCACGGCGCTCTTCACTCAGCCGCCGATGCCCATCAAGTGCGCCGGCGCACCGCAGAAGGCCATGTACCTTTCGGCCGACCACTGGCATCGCACAGGTGTGCTCGACCACATCGACGTCGCCTTCTACAACGCCGGCGGTGTGCTGTTCGGCGTCAAGGACTATGTCCCGGCGCTGATGGAGTACATCGAGAGGTACAAGGCCGAGCTGAACTTCAGCCACAATCTCGTCGCCGTCGACGGACCGGCCAAGCAGGCATGGTTCGACGTCACCGACGCCGATGGCAAGGTAACGCGCGTCGAACGCGGCTTCGACATGATCCATGTCTGTCCGCCGCAATGCGCGCCGGATTTCATCCGCGTCAGCCCGCTGGCCGACCAGGCCGGCTGGGTCGACGTCGACCAGAACACCCTGCGCCACAAGACCTTCGAGAACATCTGGAGTCTCGGCGACGTGATGAACGCGCCCAATGCCAAGACGGCGGCGGCCGCGCGCAAGCAGGCGCCGGTGGTGGCGCAGAACGTGCTGGCGGACATGGGCCGCAACATTTCCATCGGCCACTACGACGGTTACGGCTCCTGCCCGTTGACCGTCGAGCGCGGCAAGATCGTGCTGGCCGAGTTCGGCTACGGCGGCAAGCTGCTGCCGAGCTTTCCGCCCTGGCTGATCGACGGCCGGCGGCCGAGCCGATTGGCCTGGCTGATGAAGGAGAAGATCCTCCCTCCGATCTACTGGCAAGCCATGCTGCGCGGGCGCGAGTGGCTCGCCAAGCCTGGGGCGGTAAAGCCTGAAGTGGTCAACTGAGCGGAAGCGCTCGCGTCTAGGACCGACCATGATCGACCGTCTGCTGCCGGGCATCTCCTGGATGCGTCGCTACGACCGCACCGCCCTGCAGGGCGATGCCATGGCGGCGGTGATCGTCACCATCATGCTGATCCCGCAGAGCCTGGCCTACGCCCTGCTGGCCGGCCTGCCGCCGGAGGTCGGCCTCTACGCCTCCATGGCGCCGCTGGTGGGCTATGCCCTGTTCGGCAGTTCCAGCACCCTCGCCGTCGGGCCGGTCGCCGTGGTGTCGCTGATGACCGCGGCGGCGGTCGGCGAGGTCGCCGCTCTCGGCACGCCGGAATATCGCGGCGCCGCCCTCGCCCTGGCGCTGCTGTCCGGCCTCTTCCTGGTGGCGCTCGGCCTCTTGCGCCTCGGCTTCCTCGCCAGCCTGCTGAGCCACCCGGTGATCTCCGGCTTCATCACCGCCTCCGGCATCCTCATCGCCACCAGCCAACTGAAACACATCCTCGGTGTCGAGGCCGGCGGCCACACCCTGCCGGAGATGATCTCCTCCCTGGCCGGCCAGATCGATGCCGTGAACGGCGCGACCCTGGCGCTCGGGGCCGGCGCCACCCTCTTCCTGTTCTGGGTGCGCCGTTCGCTGAAGCCACTGCTGATGCGGATCGGCCTGGGCCCGCGTCTCGCCGACAGCCTCGCCAAGGCGGGGCCGGTGGCCGCGGTCGTCGCCACCATCCTGCTGGTGGGCTGGCTGGCGCTGGATGCGGCGGGGGTCGCGGTGGTCGGCGACATCCCCCAGGGCCTGCCGCCGATCGCGCTGCCGCCCGTCGACCTCGCCCTCTGGCGCGACCTTCTGCCCTCGGCGGTACTGATCTCGGTGGTCGGCTTCGTCGAGTCCGTTTCGGTGGCCCAGACCCTGGCCGCCAGGCGACGCGAGCGCATCGCCCCCAATCGCGAGCTGGTCGGCCTCGGCGCCGCCAATCTCGCCGCAGGTTTCACCGGCGGCTACCCGGTGACCGGCGGCTTCGCGCGCTCGGTGGTGAATTTCGACGCCGGCGCGCGCACACCCCTGGCCGGGGTGATGACGGCCGCCGGCATCGGCCTCACCGCCCTGCTGCTGACGCCGCTGTTCCAGCTTCTCCCCAAGGCGACGCTGGCCGCGACCATCGTGGTCGCCGTGCTGTCCCTGGTCGACTTCGGCGCCATCCGCCGCACCTGGACCTACTCGAAGGGCGATTTCGCGGCCATGGCGGCGACCATCCTGATGGTGCTCGGTGCCGGGGTCGAGGCCGGCATCGTCACCGGCGTCGCGCTTTCGGTGGTGCTCTTCCTGGTGCACTCCAGCCGCCCGCACATGGCGGTGGTGGGACAGGTGCCGGGCACCCAGCATTTCCGCAACGTGAAGCGCCACCAGGTGAAAGTGAGCCCAATGGTGCTCTCGGTCAGGGTCGACGAGAGCCTCTACTTCGCCAATTCACGCTGGCTGGAGGACCGGCTCTACGACATGGCCGCCGCCGACCGCGAGCTGAAGCATGTCGTGCTGATCTGCTCGGCTGTCAACGATATCGACGCCAGCGCCCTGGAGAGTCTGGAAGCGCTGAACCACCGCCTCGACGCGGCCGGCGTGCGCTTTCACCTCTCCGAGGTGAAAGGCCCGGTGATGGACAAGCTGAAGCGCTCCCATTTCCTCGAGCAGCTGACCGGCAAGGTCTTCCTCAGCCAGTACGACGCCCTCGCTACCCTTGACCCCGAGACCACCTGGCAGGCCCTAAATGCCACCCGCCCTGCACGCTCGGCGGCGACGGACTAGGCTCGCTACTCCCCCCGATAAAGCGGGTCCGGCTGGGCGAAAAAGCCGCCGAGGATGTGGTAGACCAGCATGTAGTTCTTCTGCTGGAACGACGCATGCGAGATGCCGGCCATCACCGTGAACTGCTTGTCCGGATTGGGCAGCTTCTCGAAGAACTTCAGCAGGTCGGCGAAGCCGGCAATGCCGTCGTACTGGCCGCGCAGGATGATGGTCGGCACGACGATCTTCTCCGGGTCGACCAGCGGCAGGCGCGAGCACATGTCGATGTAGGTGCCGTTGGGCATTGAGTCATCCAGCGCCGTGATCGCCGCGGCGAAGGCGTCGACCACCTTGTCCTCGGCGCAGCCCGGGTGGTCGCGCGCGAAGATCGACTGCACGAAGGCGTAGTCGATGGGCCGGCGTTTGGAGGCCATGAACTCCGGCAGCTTCTTGCGCCGCTGCTCGAGAGTCGGGCTGCCCTCGCCGGTCCACACGAAGGCGTCCAGGGCGAGGCGCTTGACCCGTTCCGGGTGGCGTTCGGCGAAAAGCGCGGCACGCAGGGCGCCGGAGGAGATGCCATAGACCAGCAGCGGCCCGGCACCGCGGGTCTTCTCGATGTAGGCCGTGGCGGCGGCCAGGTCGTCGGCGCCGTTGGCGATATCGCAGAAGATGTCGCGATCCTTGGTAGAGCGTCCGTAGCCCTCCATGTCGACGCACCAAGTGTCGTAGCCCTGGCAAGCGAACCAGTTCATGGCGGAGCTGAAGGGCCGTCCCTCCACATGGAGATCGAAGGTCGGCTGCGAGGCCATGGAGGAGCCGTGCACGAAGAGCACGGTGCCGCGCTTGCCTGTCGGCTTGCCGGCGTATTTCTCCCAGAGGAAGAGATCGACGTCGTCACCCTTCTTCGTCCAGTGTTCCTCGCCGACGACGTCCTGTTCCGCTGCCATGGCTTCCATCTACGAACCTTTCCTTCCCATTATGCTGTATCGGGCCTAGCGGTTGGTCATCTTGAGAATGTCGAAGCCGCGGTTGCGGTCGAGGAGATAGATGACACCGTTCTCGTCGACGTCGACGTCGTTGGACTGCGGGCTCGCTTCGTCGCCCACCGGCTCGGGAATGAAATGGGCGATCTCCTGCGGCGCGAAGGGGTCGGAGACGTCGATCACCCGCAGGCCACCGGCGAACCAGGTGGCATAGACCAGCGGCTCGTCCAGCTTCTCGCGGAACTGGTGGGCACCGAAGCGTCCCGGCGCCCGCGCCCAGGGGGAATCGAGCTCGCTGACGTCAAAGGCCGAGAGCGCCGTGATGTTGTCGAGGTCGGTGACGTCGAAGACCCAGAGGAAGGCGTGCAGGCGCCCGGGATGGTGGTCGTGCTCCTCGTCGACGCAGACGGCGATGCGCCGCCCGGCGACCGTGCCGGCGACCGGCATAATGGTGTGGGTCGGCTCCGGGAAGGGCGGGTGGTAGTCGTGGCTGCCGATCACCCTGGGCCGTGAAATGTCGCTGACGTCGAGCACCCGGAAGCCCGCATGCCAGCAGGCGGCCCACATCTCGTCGCCGACACGCATGGCGTGGTGCAGGCGATTCTTGTAGCCCTTCCAGGTCGGCATCTCGCCGCCGGCGATGTGCTGGCCCGGCATGTGCCAGCGCGACACCTCCTGCGGGCAAGCCGGGTCCTTCAGGTCGTAGATCACCAGGATGTTGCCGAGGTAGCCCTCCATCTCGGTCGAGATGTAGGCGTAGTTCCGGTCCATGTCGAAGCGGTGGGTGCCGAAGCCGTGGGTGCGCTGGTGGCACAGCAGGCGCGGCTTCGTCCTGTCGGAGATGTCCCACACCTTGAAGCCACCGTCGCCATAGCCGCGCAGGCGCGCCGCCTCGAGTTCGGCCACCTGGCCCGGCTCGACGCCGAGGGCCTCCGCGAGTTCCGCGTCCCCGGCCGGGCGCCCGAGCCTGGCCGCGAGCTCCACGCGCAGGTCCGGCAAGCGCTCGCCCTTGCGCAGGAAGTGGCGCCGGTTCTGTTCCACGTTGGTGACCATGATGTCCCCGGCGACCCGCACCTTGTGGGTGTGGGAGGTGTCGTCGTCCAGGCGGATCTCGGCGGCGACGCGCGGGTTCTTCGGGTCGCGGACGTCGAGGATGGTGGTCCCGTAGGGGGGCTTCATGTGGCCGACGTAGGCATAGCCGTCCTGGACCACCACCTGGCCGCCGCCGGGCAGGTCGATGTGCGCCAGCCGCCGCAGGTTGCGGGCAAGGCGGTTGTTCGCTGCGTCCATGACGTCCTCCCGAGAATGCGGCAGCCGGTTATCCCGGCCTTGTCCGGCGGTCGTCCCGCCGACATTGGTTAAAGCCGGAACTGACTTAGATTTCAAGAATAACAAGCCATACCGACGGAGGTTTCATGTGAATTGGTTGATCATTGATCGGCGATTGGCTGCGCCATTGGTTCGGCTCACAGCCAGCCGAGCAGGGAGACGCCCTCGTACAGCAGCCGCAGCGCAAGGATCGACAGCAGCACCGCCAGCACGCGATGGAAGGTGACGTCGTTCATCTTCACCAGCACATGCTTGCCGATCACCGTGCCGACGAAGCCGCTGACGATCATGACAACGATAAGGCCCAGGTAAGGCCCATAAGCGAAGCCGAGCAGGCCGAAGGCGACCACCTTGATGAAGTGCTGCGCCACCATGCAGGCGGAGTGGGTGGCGACGTGCTCGACACGGCCGAGGCGCATGGTCTTCAGCATGGCCGAGACGAAGGTCCCGGTGGCGCCGAAGAACATGGTGAGAAAGCTGGAGAAGGCGCCGGTGGCGATTACCTTGAAGCGGCCGTGGGCGGCCAGCGGCGGTCCCCAGACCGACCACAGGATGAAGCAGGCGAGCCCGATGTTGAGGATCGCCGGGGGCAGTTGGATCACCGTCAGGCCGCCGACAGCGGCGCCGGCGAGGCTGCCGATGAAGAAAGGCCCGAGCACCCGCCACTGGACGCCGTTGATCATAATCGCGGCGCGCCCGGCGTTGGAGCCGATCTGCACCAGGCCGTGCACGGGAATCACCGCCTGGGCGGGCATGAGCACCGCCATGACCGCGATCATCATGATGCCGCCGCCGATGCCGGCCGCCGCGGTGATGAAGGAAGTAAAGGCGCTGAACAGGATCAGAAACACCGACGCCGTCAGCCCGACGTCGGCGGGAACCAGCCACTCGACCATGGATACCGGATTCCGGGAAAGGAACGGACTTCAGGGCCTTATAGCAGGCCGGCTCAAATTCCCATAGCCAACTGTCGACAATTCTGCTGTCCGCTGGACGCATGGCTGGGCGCGCGCCGAGCCCATGCCGCGCTGCGGCTTTCCGGCCGCTTCGGGGCCAGCGGGGGCCAGGACCCTGGCGCGTCCCGGAAGGCGCCCTAGGCCGCCTGGCGGCGGGCGACGTCCTGGAAGGCCGGCAGCGCGCGTTCGACCATGTCGTCGGTCGCCGTCAGGCAGACCCGGAAGTACTGCGGCGTCTGCAGCACTCTGCCGGGCATGACGAAGACGTCGCGGTCGGCAAGGCCGTTGAAGAGGGCGTCGCTGTCGCCGCCCGGCGCACGGCCGAAAAGGTAGAAGGTGCCCTCCGGCTGGATAACCCCGTAGCCCCACTGCGTCAGCGCATCCACCATGCGGTCCCGCCGGCGGGTCAGCGCGGCCATGTCGATGGTCAGCTCCTCGAGGTCCGGAATGGCGTGCTGCATGAGGGCGCTGGGGAAACTCCAGCCGAGCGACACCTGGGCCGTGAAGAAGGCCTCGCGCAGGGCCCGGCGCTCGGCTGCCGGCATCAGCGGAGAAACGGCGAGATAGCCGATGCGCTGTCCCGGCGCCAACATGATCTTGCCGTAACTGTAGTCGATCAGGCTCCAAGGATAGACCGCCGCCGGGCTGACGAAGGGGATGCCGTCGAAACGGATGCGCCGGTAGGGCTCGTCGGAGAGCAGGAAGATGCGCCGGCCGATGCGCGCGGAGGCTCGCTCCAGCAGCTCGGCGAGGGCTTCCAGCTGCGCGCGCGGATAGACGCGGCCGGTCGGATTGTGCGGCGAGTTCACCACCACGATGCGGGTGCGCGGCCCGATCGCCGCGTCGATGGCTTCCAGGTCGAGGTCGAAGGTTCCCTCCGCCAGCGGCACCTGCACTTCGCGGGCGCTTTCGGCGGCGAGCACCGAGCCATAGCAGAACCAGCCCGGCAGCGGGACGATCACCTCGTCGCCGGCCGTGAGCAGCAGGCGGAAAGCCAGCGCGATGGCGCCGAAGGCCCCTGCCGTCATGGCGATATCGTCGGCTTCGAAGTCGAGGCCGAGTTCGCGCGTCAGGCTGTCCGCCAGAAAGGCGCGCGGCTCCGCTTCGTTCGTCTTATAGGCGTACCAGGAGATGTTCTGCGGGTCGGCGTGCTTGTGCAGCGCCTGCACCAGGCCGGCCAGCGGAAACTCCTGGGGATTGCCGAAGGTAAAGTCGCAGACCCCGGGGGCACCCCGGCGCTCGGCATAGCGGGAATTGAAGTAGAAATCCTGGACCGGCGCCAGGCTTGCGGCGGCCGCGTGCACGCGATCCGAAACGACAGCGCTCATTCTCTCGATCCTCACGTTTCCGCCCCACGACGCCGGCGACTGTGGCGGGGAGCTTTGACCTGCCGCGGCAGGAACGGGGCCTTCTCTACGCCCGGCATTGCGGCCTGTCGAGACCTGAAACCTGCGTGAAACCGGCGCGAAACCAAGAGATGCATTTCCCGGGCGAGCGACTAGACTGCGCCGCCATGAATCCGAGGAGCCCAGAGATCCTGCCGCCCGACGACGACGCCTTGGCGCGCGCCGCCGCATTGCTGCGCGCCGGCCGCCTCGTCGCCTTCCCGACCGAGACGGTCTACGGACTGGGCGCCGACGCCACCTCCGACGCCGCCGTCGCCGGCATCTTCGCCGCCAAGGACCGCCCGCAGTTCAACCCGCTGATCGTACACTTCACGGATGCCGCGGCGGCGGAACGGGAGGTGGTCTTCGACGACCGTGCCCGCCGGGTGGCGGCGGCCTTCTGGCCGGGTCCCCTCACCCTGGTGCTGCCACGCCGCCGCGACAGCCGCATCTCGCTGCTGTGCAGCGCCGGTCTCGACAGCCAGGCGGTGCGCGTGCCGGCCCATCCCGTCGCCCGGCGCCTGCTGGCGGAATGCGGACTGCCGCTGGCAGCGCCCAGCGCCAACGCCTCCGGGCGCATCAGCCCGACCGAGGCGGCCCACGTCGCCGCCTCCCTCGGCGCCAGGGTGCCGCTGATCCTCGATGGCGGCCCCTGCCCGCTGGGCCTGGAGTCGACGGTGCTGGACCTCAGCGGCGCGACGCCGGCGATCCTGCGCCCCGGGAGCGTGATGGCGCAAGACCTGACCCCAATCCTCGGAGACGTAATCGAGGGCCCGGAAACCGCAGAGAACAGAGAATCCGGCGTTCTGAAAGGACCGGGTATGCTGTCCAGCCACTATGCCCCGGATCGCCCGCTGCGCCTCGAGGCGCGGGATGTCGCCGCCGACGAGGCCCTGCTGGCCTTCGGGGCCGAGGTGCCGGCCGGCGCGGCGCAGACCCTGAACCTCAGCCCGACAGGCGATCTCAAGGAAGCCGCGGCGCATCTCTTCGCCTACCTGCACCGTCTCGACGCCCTCGACGTGCGGGCCATCGCGGTGGTGCCGATCCCGCAGACGGGGGCCACGGGCGGCTTGGGCGCCGCCATCAACGACCGCCTCAGGCGCGCGGCAGCGCCGCGCGGCGGCGGACTCGCCAGGGCGGGCGATAGTCCCTAGATTCAGGCGCATGGACGCAGCTTCTCCAAAGATCCCCGACATGGACGCCCTGAAGCGGAAGCTCATCGACGCGCTGGGCGACAAGGCCGTGGTCAGCGAGCCCGACGCCCTTGCGCCCTACCTCGCCGAGCAGCGGCGCCGCTACCAGGGTGCGGCGCCCTTCGCGGTGCGGCCGGCCTCGACCGAAGAGGTTGCCACGGCGGTGAAGCTCTGCCGTGACGCCGGCGCCGCCATCGTCCCGCAGGGCGGCAACACCGGCCTCGTCGCCGGCGCCGTGCCCTTCGCCGAGGACAACTCGGTGCTGCTGAGCCTCGGGCGCCTGAACAAGGTGCGCGAGGTCGACGCCGCCGACTACTCCATCACCGTCGAAGCCGGCTGCATCCTGCAGCAGGTGCAGGAAGCGGCGGAGAGAGCCGACCGCCTGTTCCCGCTGAGCCTCGGCGCCGAGGGCTCCTGCCAGATCGGCGGCAATCTCTCGACCAATGCCGGTGGCGTCCACGTGTTGCGCTACGGCACCGCCCGCGACCTGGTGCTGGGCCTGGAGGTGGTGCTGCCGGACGGGCGGATCTGGAACGGTCTGCGTGCCCTGCGCAAGGACAACACGGGCTACGCGCTGAAGCACCTCTTCATCGGTGCCGAGGGCACCCTCGGCATCATCACCGCCGCCTGCCTGAAGCTGTTCCCGCGCCCGGCAGAGACGGAGGTAGCCTTCGTCGCCGTGCGCGATCCCGCCGCCGCCGTGGAGCTCCTGGCCCGCGCGCGCGTGTCCACCGGCGACCGCGTCAACGCCTTCGAGCTGATCCCGCGCATCGGACTGGACTTCGCCCTGAAGCACGTCGAGGGCATCGAAGATCCGCTGGCCGAACGCAGCGACTGGTACCTGCTGGTCGAGCTCGCCTCGGGCCGCGCCGACGGCTCCCTGCGCGATAGCCTGGAGGAGTTCCTCGGCGCCGCCATCGAGGACGGACTGGTCGGCGACGCGGCGCTGGCGGCCAACGAGCGCCAGGGGCAGGCCTTCTGGGCGATCCGCGAAGGCATTGTCGAGGCGCAGAAGTTCGAGGGCGGCTCCATCAAGCACGACATCTCGGTCGCCGTGTCGAAGACTCCCGAATTCATCGAGCGCGCGACCAGGCTGGTCGAGGAGATGGTGCCCGGCATCCGCCCGGTGCCTTTCGGCCATGTCGGCGACGGCAACATCCACTTCAATCTCTCGCAGCCGGAAGGCGCCGACCGCGATTCCTACCTCGCGCGTTGGGGTGCAGTGAATGAGGCCGTACACGAACTGGTCGTCGCCATGGGCGGCTCGATTTCCGCCGAGCACGGCATCGGCCACATGAAGGTGGCGGAGAACGCCCACTTCAAGTCGGAGGTCGAGATCGACCTCATGCGCCGCGTGAAGCAGGCGCTGGACCCCGAGGGCCTGATGAACCCCGGCAAGGTGATCGCCCCTTAGCGCCTCTCCTGCTTCGCCGTAGTCGCCAGGACGATGCCGGTGACGATGGCGGCGATGCCGACGCCGTGGAAGGCCTGCAGGCGCTCGCCGAGGAAGGCGAAGGCGAGCAGGGCGGCGAAGACCGGCACCAGGTGCAGAAAGAGGCCGCCCTTGTTCGGCCCCAGCACCTCGATGCCACGGTTGAAGCAGAGAAAAGCCAGCAGCGAGGCGAAGATCACCACGTAGACGATGGTGAGCAGGGATTCGCCCGTCACCGGCATCGGCCGCAGCGTCGCGGTTTCCCAGAGGTAGACCGGCAGCAGCATGATCGCCGCCGCCAGCATCGTGGCGACCAGTAGCGACTGCGGGTGCAGGCCGGCCGGCCGGCGCTTCACCAGCACGGTGTAGATCGACCATGCGAAGGCGGCGACCAGCATGATGAGGTCGCCGGCATTGATCCCAAGCTCGAGAAGCCGGGCGAGATCGCCGCGCGTCACCACCACCGCCACGCCGGCCAGGGACACCAGCGCCGCCAGCACGATGCGCAGGCTGATCGGCTCGCGGTAGAGCGCCCAGGAGAACACCGGCACCAGCACAGGACAAACGGCAATCACCAGCGCCGCATTGGTCGCCGTGGTGTAGTTCACCGAGAGATAGAGCGCGGTATGGAAGGCGGCCATGCCGAAGAAGGCGAGCGTCGCCAGGGCGCGCCAATGGCGTCGAATCTCCGGCCAGTCACGCCGCAGCCGCGGCCAGGCGAAGGGCAGCAGCAGGAGAAGCGCCAGGAGCCAGCGCCAGAAGCTGAGGCCCACCGGCGGCACCTCGGCGTGCACCAGCCGGCCGATGAAGATGTTGCCGCCCCAGCAGGCCGAGGAGACGACCAACAGCAGCGCGGCGACCGGCGGCGACGCCGTGAAGCGGTGCAGCGAAGGAACCGGCCGAGAGGTCACGCCGCGGGATCGCGCCTAATCGAGCTTCTTGCCGTCGAGCTCGCGCTGCGCTTTGCCGCGTTCGGCCCCGGTCTCGCGGCGCTCGGCTTTCGTGCGGCCGAACTCGACCCGATTGGCCGCAGCCTTGGCCTCCTTCTCGGCACGCGCTCGGCGCTTCTTCGCCTGCCGCAGATTCACGATCTCGCTCATGGGTGCGATGCTAAGGCAAGTCGGTGGCCTTGTCAGCCGCCGGGCAGCGGCTCGGCCTTCAATGTTTCGCCCTTCAGCCGCGCGTTCTCCTCGCGCAAGCGGAGCATCTCCTCACGCAGTTGCGAGAGTGCCGGCTCCAGTTCCTCCAGGGTGTAGCGCTCGGGCAGGTGCTGCGGGCAGTTCCAGTCGAGCGCGGCGACGGAGATCACCACCGCCCGCTCGGGTCGGGCCTTATAGGCCGGGTCGTGCAGGCGGGCGACCAGGGCCGGATCATCGGCGATGTCGACGATCTTCGCATGGCCCCAGACCTTCAGGCGGCGGCGGTTCGGATAGTCGACCAGGATGAGCGCGACGCGACCGTCGCCCTTCAGGTTGCCGACGCTGAGATACTGGCGGTTGCCGCGAAAGTCGGCGTAGGCCAGCGTCCTGTCGTCGAGCACCTTGAGGAAGCCGCGCGGCCCGCCGCGGAACTGCACGTAGGGCCAGCCGGTCTCGCTAACCGTCGCCTGGTAAAAACCGTCGCGCGCGGCGACGAAGGCGGCCTCGGCCGGCCCGAGAGCGGCCCCGGCCGTCTCCCCGGGATCGAGAAAGCGGGCATAGCTTGCGGCCGAGCCCTGACGTTGCTGCTCGGCCAGCACGGCCGGCGTGAAGGCGATTTCGGCAAAGGCCCGGGGCATGGCGTCCTCCCTGCGCAGATCTGAATGCGCTTCTGGAGGAAAGATAATGCCTACCTGGAAATAGAATAATATGTGATTATTGCATTACTCTATTCCGATTTATGGAACAATGGATCGCTTTCGCGAACTCTCGACCTTCCTGGCGGTGGCCGAGGAAGGTGCCTTCAATGCGGCGGCGCGGCGCCTTCGCATGTCGCCGCCGGCGGTGACCCGCCTGGTCACGGCGCTGGAGACGCGGCTCGGCGTCCGCCTCTTTGCCCGCTCCACCCGCCGGGTGACCCTGACCGAGGCCGGGCGGCGCCTGCGAGAGGACGCCGCGCGCATCCTCGGCGACCTCGAGGAGGCGGAGACCTCGGCTACAGGCGTGCAGGCAACCCCCAGCGGCGAGTTGAACGTCACCGCGCCGGTGCTTTTCGGCCGACGTTTCCTGGCGCCGATCCTGCGCGACTACCTCGACGCCTTTCCGTCGGTCACCGCCCGGGTGCTGCTCCTCGACCGCAATGTAAGCCTGACCGAGGAAGGCCTCGATGCCGCCCTGCGCATCGGCGAGTTGGCCGATTCCTCGCTTGCCGCGCTGCGCGTCGGCGCGGTGCGCCACGTCACCGTGGCGGCGCCGGACTACCTCCGGCGCCACGGCCGGCCGGAAAATCCGGCGGAGCTGACCGCCGCACGCGTCGTCTTCATCACCGGCGTCGCCGACGTGCCGGCCTGGACCTACGTCCGCGACGGCCGGCGCCAGACCATCCGCCTCGCCCCTGCCCTACAGGTCAACAGCACGGAAGCCGCCGTCGAGGCCGCGCTGGCGGGTTGGGGCATCGCCCGCCCGCTGTCCTACCAGGTGGCCGATGCGCTGGCCGACGGCGGGCTGGTCGAGATCCTGGAAGACTTCGAAGATCGCCTGATCCCCATCCACCTGCTGCATGCCGAGGGTCGCCGGCCCTCGGCCAAGCTGCGCAGCTTCATAGATTTCGCCGCCGGGCGCCTGCGTGGCGAGGCAGCGCGGATGCTGGCCCGCTAACCCAACGGCAGGGTGAGCAACTGGCCGCAGTTGCGGCGCGGCTCATCGACCCCGGCGAGCCGCAGCATGTGCCAGGCGAGCGCCTGGTTGCTGGAGATGACCGGCTTGCCGAGGGCGGCTTCTGCGGCTTCGATGATGCCGGCGGCACGCAGGTTGGTGCAGGCGATGAAGACACCGTCGCAGTCGTTCGTGGCGCCGACCTGAATCGCCGCGGTGAGAATGCTGTCCGGCGTCATGGCGGCAACGACGCCGTCGTCCGTCACCTCGAAGGAGCCGAAGGAAACCGTCTCGAATCCGGCAGCGGCGAGATGGTCGCGCATGGCGGCGGAGACCGCCGCGGCGTAGGGCGTGACGAAGCCGATACGCCCGAGGCCGAGGGTGCCGAGGGCCGCCTTGGCGGCGGTCAGGGGATTGCTGACGGCAACGCCGGGGCGCACCGAGCGGATCGCCTCGGCAACGCGCGCCTCGCCGATAATGGTGGCTCCGGAAGTGCAAGCAAAGGCAATGACGTCGAAGTCCACCGATGGCGGCAACAGCTCGACCGCGGCGGGCAGCGCGGCTTCCATGGCGGCAAGCCCCTCGGGCGACACCTCGCGGGCACTGGGGATCCGGCTGTAGTGGACGCGGACGTTTTCGGCGTCGAGCAGCCGGGGGAACTCCCGCTCGGTGACCGCATCGGTCTGCAGCAGCACGACGCCGAGGCGCGCGGTCAGCGCCGCGCGGTGGTTGGTCTCCGTCGAAAAGGCAAGTCGCATGGGGCTATCCTCGGCGAATCCTTTTAATCCTGCAGCAGGTCCGCCGTCAAATGGCCGGCAGTTCCGGCGCTGCGCGGCGGGTCAGCAGTTCCGCGCAGTCCTCGCGCACGACGATGTTCTCCTCGTGCACCATGACCTTGCCCTCGGCGAAGGTCATGCCGGGCTCCAGGGTCAGCACCATGCCCGCCTGCAGGACCGTCTGGTCCCAGTCAGTGTGCGAGGGCCATTCGGTGAGCTGCATGCCAAGGCCGTGGCCGAGCCGGCCGACGTCGTTGCCCAGCGCGCCGCCGGCGTCCAGCACCGACTGCATGGCATTGAAGAGATCGGCGCAGGTGGCGCCTGGACGTACAGCGGCAAGCGCCGCCTCGGTGGCGCGCCAGGCGACCTCGTAGGCGCGGCGCGCGGCATCGTCGGCGCGACCGACGGCGAAGTTGCGGTCGAAGTCGCAGTAGTAGCCATCGAAATAGCAGCCGGTGTCGAGGATCAGCACGTCGCCGTCCTGCAGTTCGCGGCCCCGGGGCGGCGAGATGATGTCGCCGTAGCCGCCCTGGCCCGCTCCGCCGACGAGATAGCGCACGTCGTCGACGCCGCGCGACAGACATTCGACCTTGAAGGCGCGGAACACCTCGATGTCGCTCTGGCCGGCGTGGAACAGGCGCGGCGCCGCCTCGAATGCGGCCGAGGCGGCGTCGCAGACATAGGCGATCTTGGTGATCTCGCGCGGCGACTTCACCATGCGCAGGGACCGGAAGATCGCGGTGGAATCCACGAAGGTTGCGCCAGGCAGCGCGCCTTGCAACCCCTCGAAGTCGGCGACGGGCATGCGCAGGTAGGTCTCCCGCCCCTTCAGGATGCCGAGGCGCGGGGCGCTCCCGGCGAACTCGCGCAGGGTCTCCGCCAGCAGGGTCAGCCCGTCGTCCTCGGGCTGGGGCGAGGACCAGGAGCGGATGTCGTCGATCCAGGTGTGCGCCATGCAGTCGACGCCGATGGTCGGGATCACCGCCATTGGCTTGCCCTTGGCGGGGACCACCATGTACCAGGGCCGCGTCGGGCTCTGCCAGAACTGGGTGAGGAAACCGGAGAAGTAGCGCAGTTCGACGTCCGTCGTCAGCAGCAGAGCATCGATACCGGCCGCGGCCATGGCCGCCTGCGCCTTTGCGGTGCGGGCGGCGAACTCGTCCTCGGGAAAGCCGCGCGGCGGCGGTGCGACCTGTGGTGCCATGTCGAAGCGTCCTTCCCGGCATTGGCTGCTGCTGCGAACTCCATGCTAGAAGGTCGCGGCCGGCGGGGAAACCTCCGAGGCACCGGCAAGCGATGCATTGCCATCGCCGGGGCACTGCTTCATTTTCTGATGAAGCACATTGGGCCGAACTCCCGGGAGGCGAGACGACATGACCTACGCGGCGCCGGTCACCGAGATGCGCTTTGCGCTCGACGCCATTGCTGAGCTGCCCGAGATCGCCCGGCTGCCGGGCTACGAGGAAGCGACGCCGGACCTGGTCGACGCCATCCTGGCGGAGGCCGGCAAGCTCGCCGGCGAGGTCATTGCGCCGCTGAACCATCCGGGCGACCGCGAGGGCTCGGTCTTCGAGAACGGCGTGGTACGCACGCCCGAAGGCTTCCAGGACGGCTATCGCCAGTTCGTCGACGGCGGCTGGAACGGCCTGCCCTTCGACCGCGACTTCGGCGGCCAGGGTCTGCCCTGGAGTCTCGCCACCGCGGTGCAGGAGATGTGGCAGGCGGCCAATCTCTCCTTCGGGCTCTGTCCGCTGCTCACTGCCGGCACGGTCGAGCTGCTCCAGGCGCACGGCAGCGACCGGCAGAAGACCGACTACCTGGCGAAGCTGATCTCCGGCGAGTGGACCGGCACCATGAACCTGACGGAGCCTCAGGCGGGCTCCGACGTCGGCGCGCTGAAGACGCGGGCCGAGCGCAACGGCGACCACTACCTGATCACCGGACAGAAGATCTACATCACCTACGGCGAGCACGACCTGGCCCACAACATCGTGCACATGGTGCTGGCGCGTCTGCCCGACGCTCCGGCCGGCACCAAGGGGATCAGCCTGTTCCTGGTGCCGAAGCACCTGGTCAACGAGGATGGCAGCCCCGGTCCGCGCAACGATCTGCGCTGCGTCTCGCTGGAGCACAAGCTGGGCATCAAGGCCTCGCCGACGGCCGTCATGTCCTACGGCGATTCCGGCGGCGCGGTCGGCTACCTGGTCGGTGCCGAGAACCGGGGCATGGCCTGCATGTTCACCATGATGAACAACGCCCGCCTCGCCGTCGGCGTGCAGGGTGTGGCGCTGGCCGAGCGCGCCTACCAGCAGGCCCGCGCCTTCGCCTTCGAACGGGTGCAGGGCAAGCCGCTCGAGGGCGGCCCGGAAAGCGAGGGGGCGGCGGTGAAGATCATCGCGCATCCCGACGTGCGGCGGATGCTGGCGACCATGAAGGCGCGCACCCAGGCGGCGCGCGCCCTCGCCTACTGGGCCGCCGCCGCGCTGGACCGCAGCAAGGCGGCGCCCGAAGCTGCGGACCGCGAAGCGGCGCAGGCGCGCCTTGACCTGCTGATCCCCGTCGTAAAGGCCTGGTGCACCGACGTCGCCTGCGAAGTGGCCTCGCTCGGCGTGCAGCTGCACGGCGGCATGGGCTTCATCGAGGAGACCGGTGCCGCGCAGCACTATCGCGACGCCCGCATCCTGCCGATCTACGAGGGCACCAACGGCATCCAGGCGCTCGACCTCTTCAGCCGCAAGCTGCTGCGCGACAAGGGTGCGGCGATGAAAGACCTTATCGCAGAGTTGCGCGCGGGGCTGCCGCAGGCCGGCGGCGCGGCGAACCTCGCCGCCCTGCGCCCGCCGCTCGCGACCGCCATCGAGACCCTGGAGCGCGCCACCGCCTGGCTGCTCGATGACGGCGCGAAAAAGATCAGCCACGGCGCGGCTGGAGCCACGCCCTACCTCGCGCTCTGCGGCTCGGTGCTGGGCGCCTGGCTGCTGGCGAAGGGCGCCAGCCAGGCGGCGGCATGGGACGCGCCGGCGAAGGCCGCGAGGCTGAAAACGGCGCGCTTCTACGCCGAGAACCTGCTGGGCGAAACGGCCGGGCTGGCCGGCGCCGTGATCCGCGGCGCGGAGTCGACCCTGGCGTTCGGCGACGAGGATTTCTGAGGAGCGGCCGCCGCCGGCTTCACCAGCACCAGGAAGTTGCCGGCCAGCACCAGGCCGACCCCGGCGACGGCTTCCGGCGGCCAGGCGTAGCCTTCCGCCAGGGTCGAGATCGCCAGCGCCACGACGGGGAAGAGGACGGGGATGTAGGAGGCGCGCTCCGGCCCGAGCCGGGCGACGGTCGTGAGGAAGCCCCAGAAGCCGATCACCGAACCGACGAGGATGAGATAGGCCAGCGCGGCGCCATAGGCCGGCGCCGGATCCCAGGCCCAGCCGGCCGGCGAGAAGGTCACGTAGGCCGCGGTGGCGAGGCCGCCGTAGAGCATGCCGAAGGCGCTCACCTGCAGGACCGGGAGGCCGGCCTTGCTGTTGCGGCTGCCGACCAGTGTGCCGGTGGAGCCCATGAAGGCGCCGAGCAGGGTGAGGCCGATGGCGAGCAGCGTCAGATCGGCGAGGGTAACGCCGCGCAGCTCCGGCCAGAACACCAGCGCCAATCCGCCGATGCCCAGCAGCGCCCCGAGGCCGACGCGCGGCTCGATGGCCCTGCGGTGGACCAGGGCGCCCAGAAGAATGCTGAACACCACGACGCTGGAAAAGGCGACGGCGACCAGCCCGCTGGTCAGCCACTTGCTCGCCCAGTAGACCGGCACGTAGTTCAGGCAGAAGAGGCAGAGCCCCTGCAGCGCCATGAAGAAATGGTCGCGGCGCGAGAAGCGCAGCCGCAGGCCGCGCAGGCCGCACCACAGGAACAGCAGCAGCGCGGCGCCGAGGAAACGGTAGGCGACAGAGGCTTCCGGCGCCACCGGGCCGGCCTGGTACTTGATGGCGATCCAGGTGCTGCCCCAGATCAGGACGGTCATGAAGAAGATGGAGAGATTCGCCATGGCGGCGGCTCCTTGCTGAAGGACGGCGGGCCCGAGGAAGTCGGGGTCCGGCGGCGCGGAGCATCACATAGTCTGCGATCAATACTCTCGACAAACCATGTTTTCTGGCTTCAAAGATTAGAAAATATAATATAATGATGGCACATGCAGAGCCTGCCGCCACTGAAGAGCCTGCGCGTCTTCGACGCCGCCGCCCGCCACCTGAGCTTTACCCGGGCGGCCGACGAGCTCTGCGTCACCCAGGGCGCGGTGAGCCAGCAGGTGAAGCTGCTCGAGGACTCCCTGGGGGTGAAACTGTTCCGCCGCCAGAACCGCGAACTGCGGCTGACCGCGGCCGGCGAGCGCTACGCCCTGGCAGTGCGCGAGGCCCTGCGCCTGGTCGGCGAGGCGACAGCCGAAATTCGCGGGCGCGACCAGCGGCAGCGCCTGACGCTGTCCTGCCTGCCGAGCTTCGCGCACAAGTGGCTGATGCCGCGCCTCGGTGGCTTCATCGAGCAGCACCCGGAGATCTCGCTGCGCCTGCATACCGGCTTCGACGTGGTGGACCTGGCGCGCGACGGCGTCGACTGCGCCATCCGCCACGGCCCTGGCGGCTACCGCGGACTCTTCGCCGAAATCCTGCTGACCGAGGAACTGACGCCGATGTGCAGCCCGGCGATCGCCGCCACGCTGAAGCAGCCGGCCGACCTCGCCGGGCAGGTGCTGCTGCGCGACTTCGGCACCGAGTGGAGCGAGTGGCTGGAGCGTGCCGGCCTGTCCGAGCGCGACGTCCGCATGGGCGCCGAGTTCCTCGACAGTTCCGTGGCCATGCAGGCGGCCATCGACGGCCGCGGTGTCATCCTCGGCCACACGGCATTGGCCCGCGACGACCTCGAGGCGGGCCGCCTCGTGGCTCCCTTCGAGACGCGGGTGCCCTATGATTGCGCCCACTGGTTCGTCTGCCCGGCCGGCCGTGAGACCGAGCCGGAAATCCGCGCGCTGCACGCCTGGCTGAAGCAGGAGGCGGCCGACTTCCCCGCGCCTGCGATCCGGCTCGGCCGCCTGAAGGCGCCGCGCGTCAGGCCCTTCGAGTAATCCCGCCTGTGAAGGCGCCGCGCCGCCTCGGCCCCCGACCTGACGAAAAACCTGCCCTGACGAAGAACCTGCCCTGACGAAGAACCTGCCCTGGCGAAGAAAAAGCCCGGCGCCGGGATGAGCGGCGCCGGGCGGGCTTGCAGTGAGCGGTCGGCCCGGGAGTGAGACCGGACCGGCCGCATTGGCCTGTCTGGGCCAGGCCACAGCCGTCGCCCTGAGGTCAAGTGTTGCGGTGGGGACCACCTCCGGGCTGCGACTGCGGGATAAAAGTAGGCGCGACCCGCCCGGGAGGTCCTTGACCCAAATCAATTGCGCCGCCCGCGATCTGCGGGTTGATCTTGGCCGCCCGCCCGGACATCCTCAGCCGGCGGCCGTCACGGCCGCGAGGGGGCAGGCGGTCGCTCCGGCCGTCTGAAGTTGCAAGAACAAAGAAGAAACTCGGGGAGCCGGCATGAGCGCCGAACGCAGCATTCTCGCCATCGATCAGGGGACCACCTCCAGCCGCGCCATTCTATTCTCCGGCGACGGCCGGCGCCTCGGCCAGGCACAGAAGGAACTGCCGCAGCATTTCCCGAACTCCGGCTGGGTCGAGCACGACGCCGAGGACATCTGGCGCGACACCCTGGCGGTGATGCGCGGCGCCCTGGAGGACGCCGGCCGCGACGCCGGAAATGTCGCCGCCATCGGCATCACCAACCAGCGCGAGACCACCGTGATCTGGGACCGCGCCACCGGCGCGCCCATCCACAAGGCCATCGTCTGGCAGGACCGCCGCACCGCCGAACTGTGCCAGAAGCTGCGCGACGACGGCGTCGAAGACGTGGTACGCCAGCGTACCGGCCTGCTGCTCGACCCGTACTTCTCCGGTACCAAGATCGCCTGGCTGCTGGACAACGTGGCGGGCGCCCGCGAACGCACCGAGCGCGGCGAACTGGCCTTCGGCACCATCGACTGCTTCCTGCTGTGGCGGCTGACCGGCGGCAAGGTGCACGCGACCGACGCCACCAACGCCGCGCGTACGCTGATCTTCGATATCAGGAATCAGGCCTGGGACAAGGAACTGCTGGCGCTGCTGCGCATTCCCGAGAGCCTGCTGCCGGAAGTGCGCGACAGCGACGCCGACTTCGGCACCACGGCGCCGGAACTGCTCGGCCGCGCGCTTCCCATCGGCGGCATCGCCGGAGACCAGCAGGCCGCCACCGTCGGCCAGGCCTGCTTCGAGCCCGGCATGATGAAGTCGACCTACGGCACCGGGTGCTTCGCCCTCTTCAACACCGGGGCGGAGCTGGTGCACTCGCGCCACCGGCTGCTTTCGACCATCGCCTACCGCCTGGGCGGCCAGACCACCTATGCCCTGGAGGGCAGCATCTTCGTCGCCGGCGCCGCCGTGCAGTGGCTGCGCGACGGCCTCGGCATCATCCAATCAGCGTCGGCGACGGAAGCGCTCGCCAAGCGGGCCGATACCGGCCAGCGGGTCTACCTGGTGCCGGCCTTCACCGGTCTCGGGGCGCCCTACTGGGACGCCGAAGCGCGTGGCGCCGTGTTCGGCCTGACCCGCGCCACCGGCCCGGCGGAGATCGCCCGCGCGGCGCTGGAGGCTGTCTGCTACCAGACCCGCGACCTGCTGGAGGCCATGCGCGCCGACGGCGCCACCGGACTGGAGGCGCTGCGCGTCGACGGCGGCATGGTGGCCAATGAATGGATGCTGCAGATGCTGGCCGATATCCTGGGTGTCGCGGTGGAGCGCCCCGTGGTGGCGGAGACTACCGCGCTGGGCGCCGCCTACCTGGCGGGCCTGAACCAAGGCCTCTTCGCCGACCTCGGGGCCGTCGCCGCCCACTGGCAGCGCGATGCCCGCTTCGAGCCGAAGATGGACGCGGGCGAGCGCGACGACCGCTATGCCGGCTGGCAGGACGCGGTGGCACGGGTGCGCAGCCAACGCTAGGGCGCTGAATGGGCATTGTGCAAAGCGGGAGGAAGCGGTGACCGAGCGGACGATGGACAGCGTGCAGATCCCGATCGCGGAGATCTACGTCCCGGTGAAACGGAAGAACACGCTCGATCCCGCACGGGTCGAGACACTGGCCCAGAGCATCATGGAGGAAGGACTGAAACTGCCGATCTCGGTGCGCCGTGGCAATAACCGCTACGTACTCGTCAACGGCCTGCACCGCTTAGAGGCCTGCCGGGCCCTCGGCGAGGAAACCATCGAAAGCATCATCGTCCGCGCCCGCCAGCACTGACCTGGAACCCTTTCCGGCCTTGCGCGTCCGGACTTACTGCGCCTCGGTCAGCAGGGCGAGAATGTGCTCGTAGAGCTGTTCGTTGTTCTGGGCAGCAAGGGTAATGGCGTTGTATTCCTCCACCGACAGCCCCTCGGCCTCGATGCCGCCGATCATCTCGTCGGTCGCCTGGACGGTCAGTTCCTCGGCTTCTGCTTCACTTTCCGCCTGATCGATGCGAGGCCGCCAGGCACGATCGATTTCCTGCACCCTCAGCACGGCGGCGGCGTAGGATTCCAACTGCGCCTCGCTGAAACCGCTGATCTCCGCCTGGGCCAGCTGCGGGCGTTCGCCCGGCGGGCCCGCCACGGCCTGTAGTGGCACCAAGGCCAGTGCCATAGGCGCGAGAAGCACAGCCAAGCGGCGGGCGAGGTGAATTTTGCTAAGCATGGTCGGACCTTTCTTTCGGCGGCGGGCCGGAGGGGCCGGCACAGCCGCGCGTTCATAGGTTGGACTTTGCAACCGGCCAGCTATTCCACGCGGCGCCAAAAGGTCACGTCAGCGCGGTTGCCAGCGCGGACTTGCTGTGATCCGATCATTTCCACCGGACAGATTCATCCAGAAGCCAGACCTGAGGGGAGAGCCCGCATGGGATTCCGCCTGATTGCCGCCGCGCTCTGCGCCACCGCTGTCGTCGCGAGCGCAGCCCAGGCGGCGACCCTCGATCGCATCCGTGACAGCGGCACCATCAAGCTCGGATACCGGCAGGATGCGGCACCGTTCTCCTACGCCGACGACGCGGGCCTGCCCGCAGGCTACACCGTGGCCATCTGCAACGCTGTCGTCAGTGCCGTGCGTAACCGGCTCGGGCGCGACGACATCAGGGTCGAGTTCGTTCTGGTGACCTCCGAGAACCGCTTCGCGGCGGTGGAGGACGGCACCATAGACCTGCTCTGCGGCGCCTCCAGCGTCACCCTGGAACGCCGCCAAAGGGTCGACTTCAGCCTGCTGACCTTCGTGACCGGCTCCAGTGTGCTCTATCGCCGCGACGGCCCGGCGAATTTCCTTGACCTCGTGGGCCAGAAGGTCGGCGTTCGGGCCGGCACCACCACCGAGGACGGACTGATGAGCGCCCTACAGGAGGCGGGTATCGAAGCCGAGGTCGTCGCGGTGGGCAGCCACGACGAGGGCCTGCGCGCCCTTGAGGCCGGCGAACTCGCGGCCTACTTCGCCGACCGCGCCATCCTGGCCATGCTGGGCGCCGAGGCGGCCCGTCCGGAGAACCTGATCCTCTCCGACCGCTTCTTCTCCTATGAGCCCTATGCCCTGGCACTGCAGCTTGGCGATAGCGACTTCCGCCTGCTGGTCGACAGCACCCTGGCCCGCCTCTACCGGTCGCAGGCAATCGCCAGAATCTATCGGGCCAACTTCGGCAGCGCCCAGATGAGCGAGTTGCTGCAAGCCGTCTTCACGATCCAGGCACTGCCGGAGTAGCCGCGCCGGCGCGGGCTTTAGCGGGTGATCACCACCGGGCCGTCGGCGCGGCGGTGTTCCCAGCCGCGGCGCGACAGTTCCGGGTCGTCGTGGGCCTCTTCCGGATAGCCGAGGCAGAGGTAGGCGACGAGGCGCCAGCTCGGCGGCACCGCGAGACTGCGGGCGAGTGCCTCGGGATCGAGGATCGAGACCCAGCCGAGGCCGACGCCGGCGGCGCGCGCCGCCAGCCATAGGGTGTGCACGGCGCAGACCGTGGAATACTGCAGGGTCTCCGGCATGGTGCGGCGGCCGAGGCCACCGCCCTGTCCAGGATCGGTCTCCGCGAAGACGGCCAGCTGTTCGGGCGCCTCGGCGAGGCCGGAGAGCTTCAGGCGGGCATAGAGCGCCGCCCGCGAGCCGCTGTAGTCGGCCAGCGCCTCGGCGTTGGCGCATTCGAAGTTGCGGCGGACGGCGGCGCGGAGATCGGGGCTGACCACACGCACGAAACGCCAGGGCTGGCTGAGGCCGACGCTCGGCGCCAGCTCGGCCAGCCCCAGCAGACGCTCGAGCAGGCCGGCGGGCAGAGGATCTCGGCGAAAGCGGCGGACGTCACGCCGCCACGCCAGCAAGGCCTCGAGCTGGGACTGGAATTCCGGGCCGAATGCCGGCGCGGCGCTGTGGTCACTGGAAGCAGTGGAATCGGATGCCATGAGCGGCACTATCGGCCCCACGCCCGCCCGGCCGCAAGCCCGCGAACAGCCGCTTTGCAAAAGCAACCAAATGTGAGGAGACACGAGGCGGCAGAAGGGTTTATCCTAATCGAAATAACGAGGTCTCGGCGCCCAAGCAGCCGGCGACCGGAGATGGCGCTCCGCCAGCATGGGCCCCGTGGCCACCCCAACCGGTGACACGCGAGGTCGCACCATGGACACCATCCGCAATCCCATAGAGTGGGGCCTGGACAAATTGAGGGAGGCCGGTCTGGCGATGGAGACCGCCGGCGGCGCCACGCTGCGTGGCGACCAGCAGGTTCGAACCTCGCCGCTGCCGGCCATCCGGAGGATCCGGCCGGCCGACCTGCAAGCCGCGCTGCGCAAAGGCATCGAGGACTTTGCCGTCTATCGCACCGACGTGATGTTCATCTGCATCATCTATCCGATCGTCAGCGTCGTGCTCATGCATGCCGCCTTCAACCAGGGCATGCTGCCTCTGCTGTTCCCGCTGGCCGCCGGCTTCGCACTGGTCGGCCCGATCGCCGCCATCGGCCTCTACGAGATGAGCCGGCGCCGCGAGCGCGGCCTGGAAGCGAGCTGGGTGAGCGCCTTCAACATGGTGCGGGCACCGTCCTTCGGGCCGATCCTGGTCCTGTCCGTTGCGCTGGTCGCGCTGTTCGTGCTGTGGCTGGTGGCCGCGCAGCTGATCTACATGGCGACCCTGGGACCGCAGCCGCCCGCTTCGCTCGCCGCCTTCGCCTCCGACGTGCTGACCACCACCGAAGGCTGGACGATGATCGCCGTAGGCTTCGCGGTCGGTTTCCTCTTCGCGGTGATCGTGCTGGCCATCAGCGTGGTCTCCTTCCCCATGCTGATCGACCGGCCGGTGGGAGTCGGCGTCGCCGTCGCCACCTCCCTCAGCGCCGTCGCCGCCAATCCCGGCCCCATGGCGCTCTGGGGCCTGGTCGTCGCCTTCGGCCTGCTGCTCGGCTCGATCCCGGCCTTCCTCGGCCTGATCATCGTGCTGCCGGTGCTGGGGCACGCCACCTGGCACCTCTACCGCCGGGTGGTGGCGGACTAGAAAGGCCGCTACACGGCAACCTTCGGCCGGCGGCCGTGGCGCTCGAGGTAGGCGACGCCTGCCGGGGTGGCGCTCACCATCGCATCGGCGCAGCGCTCGACGAGGCCGCGCTCAACGGCGTCCTCCCACACCGGCAGGCGCGGGCAGGAGGTGCGCCAGGCCTCCATCACCTCGACGTAGCGGCGCGGCTGCCGGGCCACCCACTCCACGAGATCGAGAATCAACGGTTCGTGTTCTTCGGCCATGGAAACCCTCCAGGACTGTCGCGGCGTTTCAATCGTAGCAGAATTCGCTCTCGACGATGCCCCACTACGATGGCGCCGCCGCCATCCCCGGGGCGAAGACCTCGATGAAGAAGATCGAGAAGAAGAATAGCAGCAGCGCAAGCGTGAAAAACAGTGTGAGCGCCACGGCAGAGCGAAGCCTGCCTGTCCCCGCCAGTTCTCGGAAGGCTCCCCAGACCGCGACGACCCAGGCCAGGTCGATCATCAGATAGACGACAAAGGCGGCCACCAGCAGGGAGATCTGCAGCATCAAGCCTGGATTGGCCTCCATGAAGTCGTCCGCAGCGTAGGGGTCTTCTACGGTCAGCTTATCCAGGTGACTGATCGCAGCGAGTGTCTGATCCAAGGGGTGGGCGATCATCACCCAGGCGACCAGCAGCAGCATCTGGATGAGGACGCCGATGCCGCTGAAGAAGAGAAAGGCGAGAAGCATGCGCCTGAGCGGCGGCCGCGCACCGACGACCAGCCAGGAGACCTGCAGGATCAGCAGGCAGAGGGTGAAGAAGACGATGGTGTAGACGATATTGAAGACGGCAAGCCTCTCGATCCCGATGTCCGGCGGGATGAAGAAGACGAAGAGCAGGTTGACCAGGGTGTAGAGGATCAGGAAGAAGGAGAAGGCGCGGGCGAGGTTCTCCGACGAATAGACCGAGGCCGCCCGCAGGAAGGTCTTCGGGCCGGAGATAAAGTCGATGAAGTCCTCCAGGAATTGCCCCGCCCTGGCAAAGACAAATGTCCTGAAGTCCTTGAACAGCAATTCCATCGTCCGCAAGCTCCGCAGCGGGACTAAATCCCGACTCCGCCGGGAATAATACTCCAAATCTAAGTAGATATGCAGCGGAGACCGACGGAATTCCGGCCGAGGCATACGCGATCTTTGGTCGTAGCGCGGGCTCCCGAAAGGATAGCCGGCACGGCCGTTTGAAAACAGGAACACTTCGACAGCAAGCGAAACACTGCGCTCCGGCAAGGATTTAGCCTTTCTGTCGCCGCCGGGAAGAATCCCGACCTCCAGCCAGGCCACATCCGACCATGCCCCCGACAAGGACCGAGTCCCACGCAGCCCTGCTGCCCGAATTCCTGCTGCTCGGCCTGCTGGCCCTGCTGTGGGGATCGTCCTACCTGCTGATCCGCGTGGCGCTGGACGGGCTGCCGCCGGTCACGCTGATCGCCGTCAGGGTGAGCCTCGCGGCACTCCTGCTGCTGGCCGTGGTGCGCTGGCAGGGACACCGCCTGCCGCACGATAGAGCCACTTGGCGCCGGTTGTTCGCGCAATCCCTGCTCAACGCCACGGCGGCCTGGACCCTCTTGGCCTGGGGCCAGCAGTTCGTCGACAGTGGGCTGGCTGGCGTACTCAATTCCACCTCGCCGGTCTTCGTCTTCTTCATCACCCTGCTGGTCACGCGCCACGAGGCGCTGACGCCACTAAAGCTTGCCGGCGCCTTGCTCGGTGTCGCCGGCGTGGCCCTTATCCTAGGCGTCGACGTTCTGGCCGGACTCGGCCAGCAGGTCGCGGCCCAGCTTGCGGTGCTGCTCGGCGCCTTCCTCTATGGCTGCGCGGCCATCAACGGCAAGCGCTTCGGACACCTGCCGCCGACCGTCACCGCCGCCGCCGTGATGCTCTGCGCCACCGCCGTGATGCTGCCGGCCGCCCTCGTCATCGATCGGCCCTGGATCCTGCGGCCAGCGGCTCTCCCGCTGCTCGCGGCGGCAACGCTGTCGGTGTTCTGCACCGCTCTCGCCTTGCTGCTCTATTTCCGCCTGGTGCGCACCCTGGGCTCCATGGGCGTGGCCAGCCAAGCCTATCTGCGCGCCGGGGTCAGCGTGCTCCTCGGCATCCTGCTGCTCGGCGAGAGCTTCCGCCCGGCAGTGGGCTTCGGTTTGGCTGCGGTCATCCTCGGCGTCGCCGCCATCAACCTGCCGCGGCGCCGTCGCCAAGCCCTAAAAACGGCAGTTTCCAAGGCGCCTCCAGCTATTTAGGTGCAATGCAACATAACTCTCCTTGACTTTAGTCCTGGAAAGGCGCATCTAGCGGCCATCGGCGTCTCGTGATCGCGCGAAGGGCTGCCTTCCTCCTTGGAAATCCGGGGCGGAGTTGCCCCTCATCCCGAGACCCTTCATTCCCAACAAATTCCGTTTGCTCCAGGTGCGCGTGGATGACGGTAACGCGCTCACCGGCGTTTTCGCCTGCCCGAACGACAGGCACGCCCGGCGCAGAAGGACTCTGTTCGTGAATACCAGTACCCCTATTGCCGATAGCCAGACTCAGACCCCGGCCTTCGGAGATCTCGGCCTCGCCGAGCCCCTGCTGCGTGCCCTTACCGCGGCCAACTACACCACCCCGACACCGATCCAGGCGCAGGCCATCCCGGCCCTGCTGCAGGGCCGCGACATGCTGGGCCTGGCGCAGACCGGCACCGGCAAGACCGCGGCCTTCGCGCTGCCGATCCTGCAGCAGCTCGCCGAGGTGAAGACCAACCCCGCGCCGAAATCGGTGCGCGCGCTGATCCTGGCGCCGACCCGCGAGCTCGCCGTGCAGATCGGCGACTCTTTCAAGACCTACGGCCGAAACCTGCGCCTGCGCCACGCCGTCATCCTCGGCGGCGTCTCCCAGGGCCCGCAGGTGCGCGCGCTCTCGCGCGGCGTCGATATCCTCATCGCCACGCCCGGCCGGCTGATGGACCTGCTGAACCAGCGCCACATCCGCCTCGACCAGGTCAGTCACCTCGTCCTCGACGAGGCCGACCGCATGCTGGACATGGGCTTCATCCGCGACGTGCGTAAGATCGTCGCCGCCCTGCCGGCGCGCCGCCACTCGCTGCTGTTCTCCGCCACCATGCCGGCGGAGGTCGCCAAGCTCGCCGCCGAGATGCTGCACAATCCCGTGCGCGTCGAGGTTACGCCGCAGAAGATCGCCGTCGAACGCATCGAGCAGTCGGTCTACCACGTCTCCACGGCCGACAAGCGCGTGCTGCTGGAAAACCTGCTGCGCGATCCCGCCTTCGGCCGCGTCATCATCTTCACCCGTACCAAGCACCGCGCCAACCGCGTCGCCGAGCAGCTCGACAAGGCCGGCATCTCCGCCGACGCCATCCACGGCAACAAGTCGCAGAACGCGCGCCAGCGCGCGCTCGACGCCTTCCGCTCGGGCCGCGCCCGGGTGCTGGTCGCCACCGACATCGCCGCGCGCGGCATCGACGTGCCGGGCATCACCCACGTCATCAACTACGAGCTGCCCAACGAGCCGGAGAGCTACGTGCACCGCATCGGCCGCACCGCGCGGGCCGGCGCCGGCGGCGCGGCGATCTCCTTCTGCGACGCAGAGGAGCGGGCCTACCTGCGCGACATCGAGCGCCTGACGCGGCAGCGCCTCGAAGTGATCGGCGAAGCGCCGGCCAATGACGACTACGCGGCGCGGCGCCCGTCCCAGGGGCGCGGCCAGAACCGCGGCCGCAACCGTGACCGCAGCGGCCCTGCGAAGGCAGGTGGAGGCAACGGCCGGGCCACGCAGGGCGAGCAGAAGAAGCGCAGCTACAAGGGCCTCGAGTCCGGCCGCGGCGCCGGTGGCGAAAAGCCCGGTATCGGCAAGGGCAACGGTGGCCAGCGCCCCTTCAAGGGCCGCCGTCCCCAGGGCGGCAAGACGGCCGGCAGCGGCCGTCGCGGCGCCGGCCAGGGCCGCTCCACCGCCGCCTGAACCTTCTCGGGGCAGCCTCCGGGCTGCCCCTTAACCATCGTCCCCCAAGGCAGCCCCCAGGCCCGGCGGAATCGCTCCGCGCGGGCCCGGCGGCGTTGGCGTTTCCTGCAATCCCAGATAGAATGGTCCCGCGATAGAAAAGGCGGCAAGCCGCAAAGGCCGTCGCATCGCAGGGTTGGTTCAACAGGGAAGCCAGAGGACGATGTCTGCCCTTCGCCTCGTCGCCGTCGCGGCGATCGTTGCCGCCGCCGCGCTGCCGGCGCGCGCCGGCACGCCGGAGATCTGCGCCGAGGGCGCCGGCGCGCTGGCGATGGACCTCAACAACATCGCCGTGACGCGGCTCGACGACTGCCTGGTTCTCGAGTCCCTGACCTCGGGGCAACGTGTCAAGGCGCTGGCGCAGCGCGGGCTCGCCCAGTTCGCGCTCGACCGCCCCGACCTCGCCATCGCCGATTTCGAAAGCGCGCTCGATCTCGGCGGGCCGGATTTCGATATCCTGATCTCGCTCGGGCGCGCGCAGCTGCACAGCGACGACCTCGAGAGAGCGCTCGGCACCTTCGAGCGCGCCGCGGCCCTGAACCCGGAAAGCGCGGTGGCCCACTACCACCGCGGCGTCGCGCTTTACAAGCTCGACCGCCTGCAAGACGCAGTAGTGGCGCTCGGACGTAACATCACCCTCGACCGCAAGTCCGCCGACGGCCACTACTACCGCGCGCACAGCTACGCCGAGTTGGGCCGCTTCGAGGAGGCCGTTGCCGATTTCGACAGGGCCATCGAACTGAATCCCTTCGACGGCTGGTCGTTCCTCGGCCGCGGCGATGCCTACCTGGAACTGGACAAAGCCGAGCGCGCCCTCGCCGACTACCGGGAGATGATCGAACTGGAGCCGCGGGAGTCCGCCGGCTACAGTCACCGCAGCGACGCCCTGCTCGCGCTCGGGCGTCTCGACGCCGCTCTCGACGACATCGAGGCCGCCCTGCGCCTCGACCCCGAGGTGTCCGGCAATCACGTGCGCCGTGGCATCCTGCGCATGGAACTGGGGGACTACGAGGCCGCCGACGCCGACTTCCGGCGCGCGCTCGAGATCGCCCCGAACAATACATGGGCCTACAACAACCTCGGCAACAGCCTGCTCGAACGGCGGCGCTATGCCGAATCCATTCCGCTGTTCAGCGAAGCGCTGACCATCGACCCGCAATACGGCGCCGCACTGTTCAACCGCGGCCTGGCCCGATTCCGCAGCGACGAACTGGAGGCGGCGCTGGCCGACTTCGATGCCGCGGTACGCGTGTTGCCGCAGGATACCGCCTCGGTCTACATGCGCGGCCGTACGCACTATTTCCTCGGCAACGCCGAGGCGGCGATGGCCGACTTCGAGCGCGCCCTGGTGCTCAGTCCGGGTGACAGCGAGAGCTACGTCGCCCGCGGCCTGGTGCACCACAACCGGCGCGGCTACGCGGCTGCGCTGGACGACTATGACCGCGCACTGGAGGCCGAGCCGAACATGGTCTGGGCCCTGATACAAAAGGGCCGCGTCCTCATGGATCTCGACCGCCCTCGCGAAGCCGTCCCCGTGCTGGAAATTGCGGTGGCGGAGTCACCCGACTACGACGTCGCGCATTACCGTCTCGGCAACGCGCACTTCCTGCTCGGCGACTACGAACAGGCGCTCGCCAGCTACGAACGGGCAATCGCCATAGACGCGGCCGACAGCGCCTTCCTGCTGCAGCGCGCACGCGCCCTGGCAGCCCTGGCGCGCGCCGACGCGGCGCTGGTTGATCTCGGCACCGCCATCGAGATCGATCCCGACTACAGCGACGCCTTCGTCTACCGCGGCCAGATCCTTGCCAGGAAGAAGCTGTTCAGCGAGGCCCTGGCCGACTTCGACCGCGCCGTCATGCTGTCGCCGAAGAGCCCCTGGCCACTCAACAACCGCGGCCTCGCGCTGGCGGACAGCGGCGACTTCACGGCCGCCATCGTCGACTATTCAGCCGCCATCGAGCGCGACCGGAACTACTTCCCCGCCTACCACAACCGCGGCCTCGCCTACCACGAGCTGCGCAGCCTGGCCGAGGCGCTGGCGGACTTCAACCAGGCCGCCAAGCTGCAGCCGGACGATGCCGACGTGTTCTTCGCGAGGGGCGACGTGCACTACGACATGGGCGAATACCGGCTCGCCATCGAGGACTACAGTCAGGGCCTGCGCCTCGAAGCCGATGCCGCCTGGGCGCTGTGGTCGCGCGGCCTTGCCTACGCCCAGCTCAACGAGGCCGACGCCGCGCGGCGCGACCTCGATCGCGCGCTGGAGATGCTGAAGGGGGACGAGCGCCAGCGCATGGCCCTCAGCACCTGCAGCGAGTTGATCGGCCAAGGCAGCATGGCGCTGTCGCTGCGCTACTGCGCCCGGACTGTGTCGCAGTAGGCGACCTCAGCTTTCCGCCGCCAGCGGCGCGGCCAGCTGCTCCAGCACCCGCGGATCGCGGTAGTAGAGCAGGTGAGTCTGGCCGGAGAGCTTCTGCGGCCAGGGCGCCTCGAAGTCCAGCTTGCGGCTCATGGCCTCGCCGTAGCTGTCGCGGTGGCCGGTAACTGCGCCACACAGCCAGTCGCTCGGCGAGAAATAGTCGACCCAGGCGGCCAAGCGCCGCGATTTCAGCACTTCCCGCCGCTCGTTCTCCAGCCACGCGGAACGATAGCGCAGCACCGTGATGGGAGAGCCGAGGGAAACCAGCGAGAGCCGCTTCAAGTCGGCCTCGTGCGGCCAGTCGGCCAGGATGTCGGTGGCGATGACCGTGCCGAAGGAGTGCGCCAGCACCACCACCTCGTCGTAGTCGGCGGCCAGCACGTGCTCGACCGTTGTAGCGATGCGCCGACGCAGGCGATCGCGCAGGCCGACGCCGCTCTCGTCCTCGCGGTTCTCGAAGTAGTCCTTGATAAAGCGCGCCAGCAGCACCAGGGCGTCGACCTGAAGCATGGCCAGGAGGAACGGCAGCACCGCCCACCAAACATGCGTCGCGATCCATCCGGTCGCCAATCCGAAGAGGCGCACGAGGTCGCTGACCAGCGGGATACCTGCCAGTTCCTCCGGCACCGCCCCGCCGGGCGCCACGGCCTGGCCGACGAGAACCGCCAGCATGAGGTACCAGGCGATCAGGGTCAGGCCGCCGATGAGCAGGCCGAAGGCGATGAGGAAGGAGCCGCTGCGCGTCGACGCGGCGACGGCCCGCCAGGTGCGCGGACTGCACACCCAGTAGCCGACCAGTTCCAGCCCCTGCAGCAGCTTCGTCCAGGGCGGCTGCTCGCCCTGCTCGGGGATCATGTCGGCCCAGTAGGCCTCGAAGACGTCGACGCTGGCCAGCGGTGGCGGCCGCAGGCTGCCGTCGGCGGCGCGCAGCGGAGCCAGGACGAGACGCTGGCCGCTCTCGCCGCCCACGGAGATCTCTTCGCCGCGCGTCAGGGGATGCCGTTCCACGGTTTCCAGATTGGCGACCAGGATGTCCCGGCGGTGGAACCGCTCCTCCCGCTTCATGCCGGGAATGAGGACGATGGCCCGCCGTCTCGGCCGGGCCGTGCCGTCTCCGCTGTCGCTCATGGTGTTCCCCCAGGGTTCCGTTGGCGTCTTGCGCAGTCGGATTCTAACGCCCGCCGCCAAGGCGTCACGCACAACTGCGCGCAGGCCCAATGTCCCAGGTGCCGAGCTTCACCATTCCGTGATCCAAAGGTCTGCTGCAAAGACCAGCAGCCGCATGGACGCAACCTGCCGATGTCCTACGCTTTGTCGACATAGACGCGGTGCTGCTCAGCCACGTACTGCTCGTAGGGCCTCAGGCCGCCACCGCGGCGTTGAAGTCGTCGATCATGGCATCCCAGGTCGGGACGAGGTCCATCAGGCCGTCCCACCAGGCCTGGTCGCGCCGGACATCGAAATCGGCCAGCGCGATACCCTGCTGTTCGACCCAGGTGTAGTAGCCGAGGTTGAAGATGCGCTCGCGCCCGCGGCGGTCCAGTTCGATCATATGGTCGGTGGCGGTGCCGTAGAGGTAGCGGCCGAACACCTCGGCCGCCGTCAGTTCGTCGAAGTTCCGCGGCGCGAGCCTTTTCTCGGCTAGGCCCAGTTCGGTCTCGTACATGGCGGCGCCGTCGGTCGCCACGGTCAGCACCGCGTCGTCGGGTCCGAGATCCATGTAGCGGGCGTACTTGATGGCGCCCAGGATGTTGGCGATGGAAGAGAGGCCGAGATCGCCGAGCGACGCCAATGCCTGCTGGTCGAGACCCAGGCGCGTGGCGAGGAACTGCCGTCCCACCGTGGTATTGAACAGCAGGTTGAGATTGTCGGAGGCCGCGTCAGAGACGCCGATCACGAAGTCGGTGCCCATGACGTTGTGGATGAGCGGCACGTGTTTGTCGCCAATACCCTGGATGTTGTGCTCCCCGTAGCCGTTGTAGAGCAGCGTCGGGCACTCCACGGCCTCGAGCACGCAGGTGTCGGTGCCGAGCACTGCCTTGAGGTGATCGCCAGCGGCCAGGGTGCCGGCCGAACCGGAGGCGCAGACGAAGGCGCGGGCCCTGAGGTTTCCCTGTCCCTTCACCGCCGCGAAGACGCGCGCGAGGGCGGGGCCGGTGACGGCGCGGTGGGCGATGTAGTTCCCGAACTCCGCGAACTGGTTGAGGATTACGTTCTCCGGGTCCCTAGCGAGGTCGTGGCAGGCGTCGTAGATCTCCTTCACGTTGCTTTCGGTGCCAGGGGTGCGGACGATGTCCGAGGGCTCGGTCACCCAGCGCTCCAGCCAGCGAAAGCGCTCGGCGCTCATGCCCGCCGGCAGCACGGCGACGCTGCGGCAGCCGAGAATGCGGGAGATCGCCACGCCGCCGCGGCAGTAGTTGCCGGTCGAGGGCCAGACCGCGCGGTGGCGCGCCGCGTCGAACTTGCCGGACAGCAGCCGCGGAACCAGGCAGGCGTAGGCCGCCAGCACCTTGTGGGCCTGGATCATCGGAAAGCGGCTGCCGAGAGCGACGACGATCTTCGCGTCGACGCCGGTCAGTTCCGGCGGCAGGACGATGTGATCCGGCACAGCGGCGAGGCTGCGCCGGTCCGCGGCATTGTGCCAGTGCACGCGATAGAGGTTGCCGACCTCCGGCGCGTCGGGGTCGACATTGGCCAGTGCGGTCGCCTTCTCCGCCAAACGTGCCGGCGGATCCGCCAGATCGCCGAGGCGCGGCAGCGTGATCCCTGCCGCGCGGAAGCGCGCCAGGTTGCGGTCGTAGGTCGCCTTGTCAACGATCTCGCGTTCCAGTCCGAGGCTCATGTTTTTGCTCCCAAGCCCGCTACCTTGCCCTTGGTATCGGTGATCAGTCCGTAGGTCTGCGGCTCGCGGTGAAGGGCGAAGTTGAAGATGTTGTCCTGAATGTCGCGGCAGAGGTCGAGATCGCAGGACTGAACGACGATCTCGTCTTCCAATGTCTCACAGCGCGCGAGGATCTCGCCGGTCGGTGCGATGATGCAGCTGCCGCCGATGAGGTCGCAGCTCTCCTCGCGCCCGGCCTTGGCGACGCCGACCACCCAGGTGCCGTTCTGGTAGGCGCCGGCCTGCATGACGAGATGGTTGTGGAAGTCCTGCAGGCGGTCCTGATCCGGCGCCAGGGGATAGTGCAGCGGCGTGTTGTAGCCGAGCAGCACCAGTTCGACCCCCTGCAGGCCCATGACGCGGTAGGTTTCCGGCCAGCGCCGGTCGTTGCAGATGCACAGGCCGATGCGACCGCCGAAGGCCTCGAACACCGGGAAGCCGAGGTCGCCGGTTTCGAAGTAGCGCTTCTCCAGATGCTGGAACGGCCGCCAGGGTTCATGGTCGCGATGGCCGGGCAGATGCACCTTGCGGTATTTGCCGACGATCTCGCCGCGGCGGTTCACCAGGATCGAGGTGTTGAAGTGGCGGCCTTCGGGCGTCAGCTCGGCATAGCCGAGGTTAAAGCCGAGCCCGAGGTCGCGGGCCAGATCGAAAAGCGGCTGCACTGCCGGGTTCGGCATCGCGCGCTCGAAGAAGACATCGACTTCCGCCTGATCCTCGAAGTACCAGCGCGGGAAGAAGGTGGTCAGCGCCAGCTCGGGAAAGACCACCAGCTCGGCGCCGCGGTCCTTCGCCTCGCGCAGCAGCGCGCACATGCGCGCGACGGCGGACTGGCGCGGTTCGTCGCGGGAGATCGGGCCCAGCTGGGCGGCGGCAAGGGTGACGGTGCGGGACATGGTATCTCTGATCTGCGGTTTTAGCTCGTTGCGACGGAATACATGGCCTGCAGGAGCACGCCGGCGCCGGCGGCGATCTCGGCCGGCGCGGTGTATTCCCTGACATTGTGGCTGATACCCCCCTTGGACGGCACGAAGATCATTGCCGTCGGACAGTTCGGCGCGAACATCTGCGCATCGTGTCCGGCCCCGGAAGGCATGCGCTTCACAGAGTGGCCAAGGGTCTCGGCGGTGGAAGCCACGAGATCCACCATTGCCGGGTCGAAGTCGACGGGCCGGAAGCGTGCGAGGCTGCGGGCGTCGACGGCGACGCCCTCCTCCCGCGCCAGGCGGGCCACCTCTTCGGCCATGCGCCGCTCGGCCTCCTGCAGCAGTTCTTCCGAGGTGTTGCGCAGGTCGACGGTGACCTTGGCGCGGCGGGCGATGACGTTCACAAGGTTGGGCTCCAGCTCGACGACGCCGGAGGTCCCGACCTGGTCGCCGCCCATCTCCCGCGCGATGCGGCGGGCGTGAGTGGCGATCGCGGCGGCGACGTAGCCGGCGTCATGGCGCAGACGCATCGGCGTGGTGCCGGCGTGATTGGAGGTGCCGGCGATGCGGTACTCCGTCCAGGAGATGCCCTGCACGCCTGTCACGGCGCCGATGTCGATTCCCGCCTCTTCCAGGACCGGCCCCTGCTCGACGTGCAGTTCGAAAAAGGCGCGGGCGCGGAAGGCGCCGACCGGCGCCGCGCCGGCGTAGCCGATACGCGCCAGATCCTCGCCGACGGTGGTCCCGTCGATGCCTTCGGTCGCGAGGCAATCGTCCAGCGACAGCGCGCCCTGGTGCACGCCGCTGCCCATCATGTCCGGGGCGAAGCGGGCGCCCTCCTCGTTGGTGAAGAAGCCGACGGCGAGCGGATGGCGCGTCGTGATTCCGGCATCGTTCAGGGTCTCGACGACCTCGAGCCCGGCAAGGACGCCGAGATTGCCGTCATAGAGCCCGCCGGTCGCCACGGTATCGATATGGGAACCGGTCATCACCGGCGGACCGGAAATCTCGCCGTCGCGCAGGCCGACGACGTTGCCGATGCAGTCCACGGTGACGTCGAGCCCGAGGTCGCGCATCCAGCCGACGACGAGATCGCGACCGGCCTTGTCAACCTCGGTCAGCGCCAGACGGCAGACGCCGCCGCCTTCCAACGCCCCGACTTCGCCGAGACGCTCGATGCGGCCCATCAGGCGGCCGAGGTCGATGCGCAGGTTGCCCGGGTTCGGCGCGCTCATGCGGCGATCTCCTGCCAGGGCCGGCCGACGACCTGGCGGTACATCTCCTCGTCGGTGGCCCCCTCGCTGCAGAACACTACGACGTGGGAGTCGCGATCGAGGCCGAGGGCCGAGCGCGCCTCGCCGTCACCCGCCACGGCAATGAGGCCGGCGAGACCCGCCACACCCGACTCGCCGGCAACCAGCGGCGGATCCTCGCCGACGCCGCCGGCCAGCAGGCGCATGGTGACCGCCGCCGCCGAGTCCGGCAGGGTCATGGCGGCGGCGGCCCCGGGCTGCAGGATTTCCCAGGCCAGCCGCGAAACCTCGCCGCAGGCGAGCCCGCTCATGAAGGAATCGGTGTCGCCGACAATGGCCGTCGGCTGCTGCGCGGCAAGGCTGGCGAACCAGCAGGCGCATTGCTCCGGTTCGACCAGGATCGCTTTCGGGCGCGCGGCGCCGAAGGTTTCCCAGAATTTGGCACAGCAGGCCGCCGCCATGCCGCCGACGCCGGCCTGAAGGAACATATGGGTCGGCCTGTCGCCACGCAGCTGCTCGATCGCCTCGGCGGCCATGACGGCATAGCCCTGGGTCACATCGCGCGCCGCCTCGACGACGGTGCCGTCGCCCTGCTCCGAACCAGGGGTATCGGGGACAACATGCCAGCCCTCGCGGCGCGCGGTGGCAAAGGCCTCGCGCACGGCGTCGTCGTAGCTGCCGCGGATGCGGCGCACCTCGGCGCCGTAGGCGGCGATGGCGCGCTCACGAGCCTCCGTCACCGCCTCGTTGATGTAGATGACGCAGCGGCAGCCGAAGAGCCGCGCGCCCCAGGCCACGGAACGGCCGTGATTGCCGTCGGTGGCGGCGGTGACGGTCACCTTCGCCACGAAGTCGACGTGGTCGCCGCGCAAAATCTCCGCCGGATCGATGTCGTCACGGCCGGTCTGCGCCGCCACCGCCCGCATCAGGCAGCGCTGTACCGCGTAGGCGCCGCCCAGCGGCTTGAAGCTGCGCAGGCCGAACCGATCGGCCTCATTCTTGTAGGACAGGCGCGCGATGCCGAGCGCCGCCGCCATGCCAGGCAGGTCGACCAGCGGTGTCGGCGCATAGCCGGGCCAGGCGGAAATGCAGCGCCGCGCCTCGGTGAGGCCGCCCCGATTCAGGACGACAGCCTGGCGGGGGCCGTAGGCTGCTTCCGGCTCGGCGCCGGGATTGGGCGCCAGCCTGAAGGGAAAGTGAGGGAGAACGACGGACATATCCTCTGGTGTATTCTTATCGTGGGCTTTGCTCGACAGGACCGGGCGCCGCGGCGCCCGGTCCCGAGACTCCCGGCCAGGCCGGGAAGGTCGTTACATCGACGCCTTGTCGATGGCGTCCAGCATGGTGTTCAGCATATCCACGCCTTCGGCGCCGAGGTTCTCCTCGATCAGCTTGCGCACGGCCGGCTGGGCCGCCGCGGCGAACTTCTTCTGTTCCTCCGGCGTGACAACGTTGACCTCCATCTTCTGGGCCAGCTTGGGCAGGCCGTTCTCGGAAGCCTCGATGACGCGCGACACGCCGCGGCCGGCCTCGGTCGCAACCTCGGAGGCCCAGTCGATGATGCCGCGGTGCTCGGCGCTGAGGCTCTCGTAGAAGTCCTTGTTCATGGTCCAGATGTAAGGGGTGATCACATGGTTGGTGATCGAGAGGTACTTTTGAACCTCGTCGAACTTGGCGAAGGCGATGATCGGGATCGGATTCATCTGGCCATCGGCAACGCCGGTCTGCAGCGACGTGTAAACCTCGGCCCAGGGCAGCGGCGTGGCCTGGCCGCCCAGGGAGTCGACCATGGCCTTGTGGGTCGGCAGGGTCATGGTGCGAATCTTCAGGCCCTTCATGTCGTCCACCGAGGTGATCGGACGCTGCGAGTTGGAAAAGGCGAAGAAGCCGCCGGAATCGATCATCCCCAGCACTTTGAGACCCGTCTTGGACTCGAGGTCGCCGGTGAACTTCTTGCCGAAATCGCTGCGGTGGTCGATTACCCGGTTGGCCACGGCGATGTTCGGAAAGGCGAAGGGAATGTCGAAAACGCCGACCAGCGGATAGTGGGAGGCGATGCCGCCGGCCGAGGAAATGGTGGACTCGACGATGCCGTCACGCACCTGCTGAATGACCTCGTCGTCCTTGCCAAGCTGGCCGTTGGGGTAGAGCACCACTTCGATGGCACCGCCACTGGCCGACTCCACCAGCGACTTGAAGATGGCGGTCATCGCGCCGGAATGGCTTTCGAAGGGATTGGCCGGGTTCAGGTGGCCGACGCGGATGGTGACGTCGGCGGCGATTGCAGGCGCGGCCAGGCTCAGGGCGAGCAGGCTTGCGGCTGCCGGAACGGTCAGTTTCTTAAGGACTGTCATCTTTGCCTCCTTGTTCATTACGCTTGGTAGACAGTTCGGGAAATCACAACCCCAGCCAGCGTGGCACCGCCAGGGTCAGGGTTTCCCAGTAGGAAACCAGGAGCAGCACCAGCACCTCGGCGAGCAGGAAGGGCCAGAGGGAGCGGGTGATGTTCTCGATCTTCTCCTTGGTGACCGACGCCAGCACGAAGAGACAGGCTCCCACCGGCGGCGTCATGAGAGAGATGTTGAGCGCCAGGATGATCATGATGCCGGCGTGCACCGGGTCCATGCCGATATGCAGGGTGAGCGGTGCCAGGACCGGGGCCAGGATGATCAGCGTCGCGTTGATGTCCATGAACAGGCCGATGAACAGCAGCAGCGCGATGATCATGGCGATGATCATGTTGGGGTCGTCGGACAGCGCCAGGAAGCTGCTGGCCACTGCCTGGGGAATCTGGTTGAAGGTCATCCACCAGCCGAGGATCGAGGCCGAGGCGATGATCAGGAAGATCACTCCGGTGATGCGCACGGTGCGCACGCACATGTCGTAGAGATCCTGGAAGGTCAGTTGGCGGTAGACCAGGCCGCCGATCAGCAGCGCATAGGCGACGGCGATGGAGGCTGCCTCGGTCGGGGTGGCGATGCCGGCGAGGATCGAGCCGAGGATGAAGACCGGCAGCACCAGGGCCAGGATCGACTTGCGGAAGGCGTAGAGGATCTCGCGCAACTTCGGCCCGCCCTCGGCCTTCGGCAGGTTGAGGCGCTTACCGAGCGCGGCGATCACACCCATGCAGATGGCGCAGATCAGCAGGCCCGGCACGATTCCGGCGGCAAAGAGCCCGGCGATCGAAACCCCCATGAGGGAGCCGTAGATGACCATCAGCGTCGACGGCGGGATGGTCGGGCCGATGATCGAGCCAGCCGCCGTCACCGCGCAGGCGAAGGGCTTCGTGTAGCCCTGCTTCACCATGGCCGGCACCAGGGTGTTGCCGAAGGCGGCGGCATCAGCGGTGGCGGCGCCGGTGATGCCGGCGAACATCACGGAAGCCAGCATGTTGGAGTGCGCCATGCCGCCGCGCATCCAGCCGACCAGGGCGGCGGCGAAGTGCACCAGGTTCGCGGTGATGCCGGAGCGGTTCATGATTTCGCCGGCGAGGATGAAGAAGGGCATGGCCAGGAACGGGAAGAGGTCGAGCCCGGCGAACATGCGGTCCGGCACCATCGTGAGGAAGCGTCCACCGCCCATGTCGAAGATGCCGACCAACCCGGCGATGCCGAGACAGAAGCCGACCGGCATACCGAGCAGCAGGAGTCCGAAAAAGGCGAGCGCGACCCACAGCATGCAGCTAGATCTCCACCCGCTCGGCGGCAGAGATGCCGTCGGAAGAGAAGAAGTCGTGAATGGCGACCAGGAACAGCTGGATGCAGGCGAGAGCGGCCGCCAGCGGTACCCCCATGAACGGCCAGGCCTTGGGGATGTCCCCGATCATGGTCAGCCGGCCGAAGCCGCGCTCGACGAAGCCGATGCCGTAAAAGAAAATCACCGCGAAGAAGAAGAAGGCGATGATATCGAAGGCGACCACCAGCCATTTCTTCATCCGGTGGGGAAATTGGTCGAAGACCACCAGCATGCCGATGTGCTCGCGGTGGCTGATGCCACTGGAGACGGCCAGCAGCGCCGCCCAGATCATCAGGTAGCGGGCGAGCTCCTCGGTGAAGGTCCAGCCCAGCGGTATCAGGTAGCGGACGATCACCCCGAGCCAGACGTCGAGCACCAGCAGCACCAGCAGCAGGACGCAGAAGCGCTCCACCAGCCAGTTCAGCCGGCGGCTCGCGCGGATCGCCATCTTGTCGAGTCCCTGCACCCTGTCCGCCCTGTCCCCGGCGTTTTTCGTTTGCCCCGGGATTCCCGCCCGGATCGATACTCTGAAATTCATTTTTCGGAATGTCAAGAAACCTGAAACTTGCGTTTCAACGAAAGGCTGCATAGCCTTGCGGGAACCCGACCGGAGAAAGCAGCGAAATGGCCGTCAAGAAGACCCGCCGGAAGACCGCGGAAAACCAGGCGCCGGCCCGCGCCGAGGGGGGAGCCTCGGTCGAGAGCCGCATCAAGGCACGCTACGCCGGCCTGCCGGAGAGCGAACGGCGCATCGCCGACCTGATCCTGGAGTTCCCCGGCGAGATGGCGGCCTACTCGGCCACCGAACTGGCCAAGCTCTCGGGCGGCTCCAAGGCGGCGGTAACCCGCCTGGTTCAGCGTATCGGCTTTGCCAACTACGACGAGGCGCGGCGCGCCGCCCGCGACGCCCAGAGCTGGGGGTCGCCGCTCTACCTGATCGCCAGAGAGCCCAGGAAGACCGGCTTCAGCGAAAGGGTCCGCGCCCACATCGAGCAGGACGTCAGCAACATCTCCCTCACCCTGGAGGGCCTGCGCGGCGACGCCTTCGACGACATGGTGGACGCGATCTGCAAGGCGCCGCGCGTCTTCCTGCTCGGCTTTCGCAACAGCCACTACCTGGCCGGCTACGCACGCTGGCAGATCATCCAGGGTCGCGGCGACGTCCACCTGCTGCCGGCGGCGGGCGAGACCATCGCCGAGGAGATCGCCGATTTCACCGCCGAGGACGTGCTGATCGTCGTCGGCTTCCGCCGCCGCATCGCCCAGGTACCGCAGGCCATGGCGGCAGCGGCCGAGGTGGGCACGCGCATCCTCTACATCACCGACCGCGCGGCACCGGCGGCACCGCAGGCCACCTGGACCATCCCCTGCGCGGTGCGCGGCATGGACCTCTTCGACCGCTACGCCGCGGCCATGTCCCTGCTGCACTTCCTCTGCGTCGCCATCATCGAGAAACTTGGACCCCGCGCCCGCGCCCGCCTGCAGCGCATCGAGAACCTGCACGAGGAACTGCACGACTTCGATTGAACGAGGCCGGCTCCGGCAGTGGCTGCGGTCAGTCGAGGCTCAGCTTTTCGCGCGGCACCCTGCGGAACGGCAGCCGCGAGACCTCGGCCATGGCCGGCCCCGGCGTCTCGCAGTGCAGGATGCTATCGAAGCTGTCGCCGAAGGCGGCGGCGAAGTGGTTCTTCGCCTTGGCAAGCAAGAGCGGCACCGTCGCGAGGTCGATGCCGTGCAGGCGGAAGTAGCCGATGTCGTTGGGCGACTGGCAGCCGCTGGTGACGATGACCCGCAGCGGGCCGACACCGAGAACGGCGGTGCGGCTGAGGTCGACGGGCAGGCCGCGCTCCATCGGGCCGGCGTTGGTGAAGCGGCCGTCGGTCAGCCGCGACACCTTGGCCTCGCAGGCCACCGGCACCCCGAAGCGGACATCGCGGCGCCCGCCGAGGGATAGCCGCAGGTGGGCGCCCTCGCCCGCCCCGAAAGCCGCCTCCACCGCGGCAGGATCGCAGAAGAAGGCGAAGACCGTGCCGTCCGGCACTCCGGCCGCCAGGGCCGCGGCGAACAGGCCGGGGGTGTCGCCCTGCCCGCCCGAAAGCGGATTGTCCGACGGCTCCAGCACGGCGACCCGGCGTCCGCCGGTCCAGGGTCGCGCACCCAGGCAGTCGGCGGCCGACGGCAGATCGGGGCGGAAGGCGCCGCGCCTTTCGAAGAGAAAGCCGGCGATGGCCTCGGCCGCCGCCTGCCCGGCCGCCGCGTCCTCGCTGGTCACCACGGCGCCGGCGTCGGCGGTTTCTACATCGGCATAGGCGAAGCTGGCGTAAGGGTAGGCGGCGAAGATCTCTCCGGCCGGGGCCTTCGCCTCCCGGTCCAGGGCGAGCGCCTGGGCCGCGGCCATCGGACCGCCGGTGTCGGTGCGCATGTTGAAGCTCGGCAGGATGCGGCCGATGCGGCGCAGGGTGACGCCGGGCCGGCGCCCGGTCGCGATCATCCGTGCCAGCAGGTCGAGGGCGCGCGCGGCCGCGGCGTCCATGTCGACATGGGGATAGGTCCGGTACACCGTGACGGCATCGAGCGCCGCGGCGATACGCGGCGAAAGGCAGGCGTGGATGTCGAAGGAAGCGGCGATCGGCAGGCGGGGAAAGCGCCGCCGCAGGCCTTCCAGCAGGGCTGCTTCCGGCGCGGCCTCCACGGTGCCGAGGCAGGCGCCATGCAGCGAGAGGTAGAGGCCGTCGACCCCTTCCAGCGCGGCATCGCTCAGAACCTCCGCCATGAAGGTGTCGAGGACGCCCTGCTCGACCGGCCCCCCGGGTGGCGCGGCGGCACAGCGCGAGAACACCAGCCGCAGGTCGCCACGCGCCGCCGCCCAGGCGAGCGCACCGCCGATCTCCGTGGCCGTGCCCGCATAGAAAGCCGGCACCGCATCGCCGCGCAGCCACTCCCGCCCGTGGAAGGCCGATAGCTCCGTCGGCGCCGCGGCGAAGGAATTCGCCTCGTGCCACAGCCGCGCCACACCGATCCGCACCCCGGCCCTCCGCACCGCTCAATTATTGCCGGCTGAAGCTGTGCGGCAGATTTCCGTCCGCGTCAACGACCGCGGGTCGCCGCTTTCCCGCGGCACCTTGACAATGGCGCCCCAAGAGGCAATCTAAGAGTCACCATGATGATCCGCACGCTCATTTCCTTTCTAAAGCTGGGCAACCCGATCGCGGGACTGTAGCCCCCGGCCTGAGCCCGTGCGCGCTCCGGGTCCGGGGGTACCAACTCCTCAAAGCACAAAATGATCGTTCGACGTTGAGTTCGGCAGCCGCTGCTGCAGGACTTCGCGAGGCCGCGCGCTTTGCACTTCCCGTCGAACGCCATCCCTGACGAGGCGCTTCCTTGGCCGCTTCGATGGAGACCCGCTATGAGCCGTATCATCGGCACCGCCCCTCTGCCCGATATCGTCGTCGGCGAGAGGGAACACGAAACCCTGAGCGAACTCGCCGCCGCGGCCGTACACCGCATGCCGGAGGTCGCTGAGTCCCTGCTGTTTGAGCTCGATCGGGCGACCGTAGTCGGCATCGACGACGTGCCGCCGGGCATCGTGCGCCTGGGGTCCAGGGTCACCTACCTGGCCGAGGCGGTCGAGCGTCAGATTACGCTGGTGATGCCCGGCGAGGCGGACATTTCCGCCGGCCGCATCTCGATCCTGACGCCCGTCGGGGCCGCGCTGATCGGCCTTTCCGCCGGGCAGACGATCGCCTGGACCGCCCGCGACGGGCGGCTGCACCACCTGCGGGTGGTCGCGGTCGAACAACCTGGATCTCGCGGTCCGTAGCGGCCGATGGCCGCGCCTCCAAAGGCCGCCCAGGAGCTATCGCGCGCCGGTGCTGGTCGCGCCGCGCGACCTCCTCGACCACGCGGGCGAACGGCCCGCCGGCGGCCAACCCCTGGGGTCGGCACGCGCCCCCCGACGTGCCGGCCCCAGGGGATCCTTACCCAAAGACCGAGCAACGACCGAAGCCGATGCGGCGCCAAAACGCAGACTGGCGGGAGATAGCCATGTCACACTTAAAGCCCTGCCAGCTCATCGCCAAAGACGCCCGCATTCTTCAGGCCATGCTCACCGAGCGATGCGGCCGGGAGGGCCTGCTCGAATCTCTGCTACGGGAAAAGCTGTCGACGGCAAAGGTCGTGCAGCCGCAGGAGATTGCGCCAGGTGTCGTGACGCTCTACAGCCGCGTCCGCTATCGGGTCGACGGGCAAGCGGCAACGACGCGTATCGTCATTCATGACGCGGCACAGGAAGTGGTAGGCGCCACGTTGCCGATCACGATTCCACGCGGACTCGCCCTGCTCGGCCTCGCGGAACGAGAGATGGCGACCTTTTCCGCTATGACAGGGGTGACGGAGACCATCCATATCGAGGAGATCGTTTATCAGCCCCAGGCAGCCGGCCGCCTGATGGCAGCGAACAGGGCAGCGACCGTCCCCGGGCCCGGGGATCCGATTCCATGAACGAGAAGCCGCGTCTCGACAAGATCGCGCGCCAACAGATCATTCTGGGCGAAGCACGCCGCTCGGCCGCACTGCGCATTTCCGACCTTGCCCGTTACCTGGAGGTGTCGGGAGAGACGATCCGCCGCGACCTCGACGAACTCGGCAACGCCGGCCGCCTGCGCCGCATCTACGGAGGTGCGACGCTGCCCGCCCGTAGCGCCGAAGGTCTGGCATCGCGGGGCGGCAAGCAATCCACCGCAGCGCTGCTGCGCATGGCAGGGGTGGTGGCGGCGCAGGTCGAGCCGGGCCAGACCGTGATGATCGGCGGCGGACCACCGGCACAGCATGTCGCCCGGCTGTTGGCGCGCAGCGTCCATGACATCGTCGTCATCACCAACAACCTTGGCATCGCCGCGGTCGCCGGCAGTGGTACGGCGCAGATTGTCCTCTGCCCGGGCACCTACGACGCCGAAGACGACAGCGTTCTGGGCGAGGACACGATCGAGTACCTCGCTCGTTTCACACCCGACTTGACGGTCATTGCCAGCCACTCGTTGTCGCCAAGCGGCGCAAGTGACGACCGGCGCGGCAGCGCAAATGTGAAGCGGGCGATGCTGCGCAGCGGTCGGCGAGCGGTTCTCGTCATCGGGCACCGCCACCTCGGGCGGAACGCGCTGCAGCAGATCGCTCCCCTGCACGCCTTCACTGAGGTGGTCACCAGCGGCAAGCCGCCCGCTGAAATGGCCGCCGCCTGCCGAAGTGCCGGAGTCAAGCTGACTGCAGCCTGAAGCGGGCGACTTGGGTGCGGCGGGCCTCTGCCCTGTCAGGAGATTTCAGCAGTGTCGCGAGCGGCGGCGCCCGGCCGCCCCTTTACCGTTGCATTCCGCCGGCAATGGCAGGAGGGTTCCCCCGGGCCAAGCGAGACAAGAAGGTGAAGCGGTGGCAAAGGGCAGAATCTTCGTCGGCATCGGCGGCTGGACCTATGCGCCGTGGCGCGGCGTCTTCTATCCCGAGGGTCTGGCGCAGCGCCGCGAGCTGGAATTCGCCAGCCGCAAGCTGACCTCGATCGAGATCAACGGCACCTACTATTCCACCTTCAAGCCGGCAAGCTGGATGAAGTGGCGCGACGAGACACCCGAGGGCTTCGTGTTCTCGGTGAAAGCCTCGCGGTTCTGCACCAATCGCCGGCAGCTCGCCGCCGCCGCCGAGTCGATCGCCCGTTTCGCCGGCCAGGGGCTGCACGAACTGGGCGACCGCCTGGGGCCGATCAACTGGCAGTTCATGGAAACCAAGAAGTTCGATGTCGAGGACATGGGCGACTTCCTGAAGCTGCTGCCGCGGGAGGCCGCCGGCCTGCCGCTGCGGCACGCCCTGGAGGTGCGCCACCCCAGCTTCCAGGACCCGCGCTTCTACGACCTCGCCCGACAGCACAACGCCGCCATCGTTTTCGCCGACCACGACACTTTCCCGGCCATCGACGAGGCGACGGCCGATTTCACCTATGCCCGGCTGATGCGAACCCGCGACGACGTCGAAACCGGCTACGATGCCGAGGCGCTCAACCGCTGGGCAGCGCAGGCGAAGAACTGGGCCCGCCGCGGCGACGTCTTCGCCTACTTCATCTCCGGCGCCAAGCACCGTGCGCCGGCGGCGGCACGCGCACTGATCGAGCGGGTGGGCACGACGGGATAGCCCGGGCGTCAGACGGATCGACTGAACAGTGCCATCTGGCTGGCGCCGCCCAGCTGCGGGTGGGAGCCGCCGAGGTCGCGATGCGAGACGGTGTAGCCGCAGCGGGCCGCCACGCCCTCGGCCCAGGCGCGGAACTTCGCGCGGCCCCATTCGAAGCGGTGATCGGGGTGGCGGAAACGATGCCCGGGCACGCCCAGCAGCGGGTTGAACTCGGCGTTGGGCGTGGTGATGATCGCGGCGGCCGGCGAGAGCCTTTTGAACACAGCGGTCTCGGCCTCGGTCAGACGGTCGGGGTCGACGTGTTCGATGCTCTCGACCAGGATCGCCATGTCGAAACCCTCCAGCCCGGCGCCGGGGGCGAGAAACGACCGTTGCCGCAGCTCGACCTTGTCTCGCTGCCCGGCCGGCATCTCCTGCAGCCGTCGCCGGAGCGCCCGCAGCGCCTCGGCCGAGAGATCGAGGCCGACGATGCGGCGGATCGCCGGCTCCGGCGCCAGGCGCAGCAGACAGGCGCCGTCACCGCAGCCGAGGTCGAGAACGGACCCGGCGCCACTTTCGCACACCGCCGCGACCACGGCGTCCAGCCGCTCGTCGTGCAGCCAGGTCGTCATGGCGCCCCATCGGCACGGGCTGGCTTACGCATCAGCGCCACGTCCTTGGCGGGAATCTCGCAGCGCCACCCTCGCTGCGCGGCGATGTGGCGCAGCGTCGCCTCACGATAGAACACCACGTGGGTCGGGTCACGGCGGTAGTGCCAGCCGGCGAAGCGCGCGTCGTCGTCCTGGAAGCAGGTCATCACCGCCAGCCAGCCGCCGGGACGCAGGAGCGCATCAAGACGGTCGAACTCCCGCGCCGGGTCGTGGAAGTGTTCGATCACCTCGCTGCAGGTGATGAAGTCGTAGCTTCGCCCCAGCGGCGCCGGGTCGGGACGGAAGAAGGGGTCGTAGACCGTCATGTCGTGGCCCGCGTCGCGCAGCATCGCCGCCAGCGCCGGCCCGGGACCGCAGCCGTAGTCGAGGCCGCAGAGCCCGGGCCCGAGCCGTTCCAGCAATGGCCCGGCGAGCCGGGAGAGGAAGCGGCGATAGCCCGCGTCGTCGGGGTCGTTCTCATGGCAGAGGTAGTGATCGTGTTCGGCCCTGCGATCGGGCCGATGGGCGGGATCGAGGAAGCGCGCAGCGCAGGTCCGGCAACGCCAGTAGTCGCGCGCCTCGACGCTGAGGAAGCGTTCCACGGCCTCGGCCCGGCATACGGGACAGTATCCTTGCCCGGGACTCTCTCCCTGCCCGCTCACCCGGGGCGCGCCCCATTGCATCGCGTCAACGGACCGCGAAGGCGATCGCCGCGGCGGCGAACAGCAGGCTCATGCCCTACCAGAGCCAACGCACGTAGACATGTCGCATCGCTGCCTCCTCAATCGTACTTGAAGCGTTCGGGCACGGCCGGCCCGCCGCAGGATAACAACTCTCCCGGTTCGTGCAAAACAGAGGCGCCCGGCTTTCTGGCTTTTTGGCTTTCGGACGTCCTACCGGTCCTGCAAGGAGAACGATATGGGTATCAGGAACTCGAAGCGGGCGTTCACCACCGTATCCCGCTGTGCGAAGCAGGCGTTCACGGGCCGCGGCCCGGCGGCGCGGGCGAACGGCCGTTCATGCGGCGGTACCTGCCGCTCTCCGTCATTCCGTCCCATGCGATCTCGACGCCAAGCACCGCCGCAGGCGGTGGTCCCCTTACCTGGGGCGCTTCATAGCCCACTCCCCGATCTGATACAAATGCCAATCATTCGCACTTATGGCCGCTGCCTGAACGCGCTGTCAGATCGGCAGGCGGGCGTTCTCCTTGACCTCTTTCATTACGAAAAAGGTTCGGGTCTGCCTGACGCCCGGCAGGGCGATCAGCTTGTCGCCGTGCAGCTTGTTGAAATCCGCCATGTCTCGAACGCGGATCTTGAGCAGATAGTCGAAATCGCCGGCCACCAGGTTGCAGTCGAGAACCTCCTTCAGCTCCAACGCGGCGTCCTCGAAAGCGGCGAAGCTCTCCGGCGTAGACCGGTCGAGCACGACGCCGACCATGACAAGGGCGCCCAGACCGACGGCGGCGGGGGCGACCTCCGCCCGGACCCCCGTGATGACGCCCACCTCGAAAAGGCGCTGCGTGCGCCTGTGGCATGTGGCCGGACTGACATTCACCCGCGCCGCAAGCTCGGCGTTCGTCAGGCGTCCCTCGGCCTGGAGCGCGCGCAGAATCTTGAGATCGATCCGGTCCATCAGGTGTTTGGAAGATTCTTCCATTTTTCTACCGATATATGACCATAATACCCGTCTTTTGTAAATGATAATGGCGCTATTGATAAGTATCAACGCGATCTTAGAGAGCACCTTTCACAACAAAATATCTATCGTTTCCTCGTCAACCTGGCGCGAGGAAACCCGATGTCCCTGCTGCAGAAATTCGAACGCTATCCGCTCACCTTCGGCCCCACGCCGATCGAACACCTGCCGCGGCTGTCGGCGGCGCTCGGCGGAGAGGTGCAGGTCTACGCCAAGCGCGAAGACTGCAACTCGGGCCTGGCACTGGGTGGCAACAAGCTGAGAAAGCTCGAATACATCGTGCCGGATGCGATCGCGTCCGGTGCCGACACCCTGGTGTCGATCGGCGGCGTCCAGTCGAACCACACGCGCATGGTCGCCGCGACGGCCGCGAAGATCGGCATGAAGTGCGTGGTCGTCCAGGAAAAATGGGTGCCGCACTTCGACGCGGTCTACGACCGTGTCGGCAACATCCTGATGACTCGCCTCATGGGTGCCGAGAGCCGGATGGTCGATGACGGTTTCGACATCGGCATTCGAAAAAGCTGGAAAGATGCCATCCGGTCCGTCGAGGAGGCCGGCGGCAAGCCCTATGCCATCCCGGCCGGCGCCTCTGCCCACAAGCTCGGCGGACTCGGCTATGTCGGCTTCGCCGAGGAAGTGGCGCGGCAGGAGGTGGAACTCGGCTTTGCCTTCGATTACATCGTCGTCTGCGTGGTGACCGGCTCGACGCAGGCAGGGATGATCGTGGGCTTTGCCACCCAGAACAGGGCCGAGCGCGTCATCGGCATCGATGCATCCGGAACCCTGCAGCAGACCCGCGCGCAGGTCCGCCAGATCGTCGACGGCACGGCACGGCTCGTCGGCCTTGGGCGCGTCGTCCGCGAGGACGAAATCGTCATCGAAGCGGACTATGCCTATCCCGCCTACGGGGTCCCCTCGGACGAGACCAACGAAGCAATCCGCTTGGCCGCGCGCACCGAGGCGATGATCACCGACCCGGTTTACGAGGGCAAGTCGATGCAGGGCCTGATCGACCTGACGCGCAAAGGCTTCTTTCCGCCAGGCTCCCGGGTTCTCTACGCCCATCTGGGCGGCGCGCCGGCGCTCAACGGCTACAGCTACTACTACAAGGACGGTTGACCCCGGCCTCGAGGACACGTGCAACCCGCAACCGACGCATCTTCACACCATTCATCCGCGCTCCGTCCCGGGAGCGCCTCACCAGAAGGAAACGTGACATGGGATTGAGACATCTCTCGCTTGCCGCCGCCGGCGGCATACTGATCATGCTTGCCGCCGCCGTGCCGGCCTCCGCCGCCACGATCAAGAACGTCGTCATCGTTCCCGGCTCCCTCGCGGACGGGTCGGGCTGGCGCAAGGTTCACGACCTGCTCACCGCCAAGGGCTTCGAGGTCACCATCGTTCAGCCGCCGATGACCTCCCTGGAGGACGATGTGCGGGCCGCCAGGCGCATCCTCGATCTGCAGGACGCCGAGTCGATCCTGGTCGGCCACAGCTACGGCGGCATGATCGTCACCGAAGCCGGCAGCGCGGCCAACGTCGCCGGCCTGGTCTACATCGCCGCCTTCCAGCCGGACGCCGGTGAAACGCTGTTCGACCTTGCCCGCAGGATCCCTGCGGCAACCACCGGGATCACCGCCACCGCCGACGACTATCTCTATCTCGACCCGGCCGTCTATGCGGCCGACTTCGCGGCAGACGTTCCCGCCGCCGACGCGGACTTCATGGCGCGCTCGCAGGTGTTTCCGTCCAAGGCCAGCTTCGAGACCAGTATCCGGAACGCCGCCTGGAAGACGAAAAGGAGTTGGGCGCTCATTGCGGCAGAGGACCGGGCAATCCATCCCGAACTTATGCGGATGATGGCGGCGCGCGCCGGCAGCACGACCATCGAGGTCTCGGCCAGCCACGCCGTATTCATGTCGCGGCCGGACGCGGTTGCGGGCCTGATCGAGGACGCCGCCAAAGCCCTTTCCCAGTGACCGTGCAAGTCCAGCACCCGTTTTGCCAAGAGAACTACGTCCAATCGTCCCGCCGGTGACCTCGGCGCCACGGCCGAGCGCACCCACGGGAAGACTTCATCCAACCATCTGTCGAAGGAGTATCCCAATGGTACGCTCACATTCATTCCCCGCCGCCTCGCGCCGCAACGTCCTGATCGGCATCGCCGGCGCAGCAAGCCTGCCGGCTGCGGTGCTGGCGACACCAGCCGCCGCACAGTCCGGGTCCGCCACGCCGGGTATGCCGGATGAAGGCCCTGTTGCCAACACCATCGCCACGCGGGATGGCACCAAGCTCTATTACAAGGACTGGGGCAGCGGACAGCCGGTCGTCTTCAGCCATGGCTGGCCGCTGAGTTCGGACAGCTGGGAATCGCAGATGCTCTTCCTGGCCTCCAACGGCTACCGCGCCATCGCCCATGACCGTCGCGGCCACGGCCGTTCCAGCCAGCCTTGGAACGGCAACGAGATGGACAGCTACGCCGACGACCTGGCGCAGGTGATCGAAACGCTCGATCTCGAGAATGCGGTGCTGGTCGGCTTCTCGACCGGCGGCGGCGAGGTCGCCCGCTATATCGGCCGGCATGGCACGAAGCGCGTGGCCAAGGCCGCCCTGATCTCCGCGGTGCCGCCGCTCATGCTGAAGACTGCGGCCAATCCCGGCGGCCTGCCGATCGAGGTGTTCGACGGGCTCCGCGCCGCCAGCCTCGCCGACCGTTCCCAGCTCTACAAGGACATCGCCGGCGGACCCTTCTTCGGCTTCAATCGGCCGGGGGCAAAGGTCTCCCAGGGCCTGATCGACGCGTTCTGGGTGCAGGGCATGATGGGCGGCCACAAGAATACCTACGACTCCATCAAGGCCTTTTCCGAGACGGACTTCACCGAAGACCTCAAGAAGTTCGATGTGCCGACACTCATCGTCCACGGCGACGACGACCAGATCGTGCCGATCGATGCGGCAGCGCTCGCGGCCGCCAGGTTGGTCAGAAATGCCACCTTGAAGGTCTACCCGGGCGCCCCGCACGGCTTGGCGGACACGCACAAGGATCAACTCAACCAGGACCTGCTCGCCTTTATCCAGGCCTGACCGACGCGTGGACCCGCTACAGCGGCGCTGCCGTCCCGGCAGCGCCGCGATCGGCGTCTGGCGGCCCGGCCCGGCTTACCGGGTCGCCACAGCCGAACGCGTGGATCGGCTCGAAAATTGCCGCGAACTTTCCGGCCGTAGCATCCGCCAGGTTGTCCAGCTTCCACATAGCCGACTGATTTGATTTGGGTGAGCCTATCCAGAGAATGGTGCCCAAGGCCGGCCTCATAGAACCGTGGAAAGCCAGCGCCTTGCCAAACGGTTAGCTAATTGCGGAAGGCACGAGAATCTCGAAACCTTCACCGATTGTGTCTGACCGAGTTTGCCTGGACCACAAATGGAAGCTGCGCGCGCGCCGGGGCGAACGCTCGCCGCGGCGAGTCCCTGTTCCGGGGCGCCGACGCCAAGGTCGACATCGCGCCGGTCGAACCCAAGATCGCGTGTTGGTTGTCTCTTCTGTCGCTTCGTCTGCTGGCGGCGCCACGAAATGTCACGGCAGATCGTTCCGGAGGATCGCGTTGCTGACATCCCGCAACACATCGGCCAGGGTCGTGAAACTGCGATCAAGCGGCGACGTGTCGCGCCAGATCAGGGAGATTTGCCGCACGGCCAAAGGATCGTTGATCCTTCTGATGATCATGTGTGGATCGCGACGCACCTCCGTGAGCGCGTAAAGACTCGGGAGTATGGCAAGGCCCGCCCCCATCTCCGCCATCTGCCGGATCGCGTCCAGGGTCGACCCCTCGTATTCGGTGCTGACGACGGCACCGGAAGTCTCCGCGATCGCGTGAACCTTGAGGTCCAGGCTCTGCCAGTGCCAGTACCCGAGGCTCAGCAGTTCGCGGCCCTTCAACGCCGACAGTTCGACCGGACCGGAGTCTCCGGCCAGCGGATCGTCATGGGCCATGCAGATCCACAGATGGTCCTCGAAGAGGAATGCCGACCTGCAGTTCTTATGATCGTCGACCGTCGAGATCACGGTGTCGAAGCGACCTTCCTGCAGGTGTGTCTCCAGGTCGGAGGCGCGCTCTTCTCGCACAGTGAAGCGCAGGCTGGGATAGGCTGCGTGCAGGCGGCGAGCGGCGGGCGGCAAGAGGTAGGGCCCTATGGTCGGCAGGACGCCCAGGCGCAGCCGGCCGGTCAGGTGATCGGTAAGGGAAAGCGCGGCCGCCTTGAGGTCGTCCATATCCCGCAGGACCAGCCGCGCCCGCCGCACAGCCTCTTCGCCGTTCGGGGTCAGCACCGCGCCGTGACGGCCCCGTTCCACCAGCACCGTTCCAAGCTCCGTTTCCATGTCAGCGATCTGCGCTGACAGGCTTGGCTGGCTGACGTTCACCCTTTTGGCCGCCTCGCCGAAGTGCCCGGTCTCGGCGACGGCTACCAGGTACTGCAGTTGGCGAAGGGTTGGCCTCATTTCATTCCATAGCCTGAAGCTATCATCTGAGAATTTTAATTCGATTTAACCTATGGCTCTCAACTCACTATTTCAATAGTGAACCAGCACCGTGCGCATCAGCGGGTGTTTGCGGATAACCAGTCGAAAAGGAGTAGGGCCATGCACGGCAACATTAAGGGTGTTTCGACCTTCGCTCCCGTTACCCCGGATGATCCGGAGAAGTATGTGCGCGAGTCCTATACCTGGCGCCGAATGACGCGGGTGCAGGTTCGCATCCTGGCTGCCATTTCGGCTGCACTGTTTGGCGCCGCTATTATCTCCGAAATAGTCTGAGCCAATCGCTCTTTCCTGAGCCTCTGGCCGCGACCCTTCGACGGCCCTCTGTCGGGTGAGGAGCGGCTTAGGCTCGTGAGCGCAAGTGCAGCCGACGTGCTCGGCGGTGGCGGCCAATGCTCGGAGACGGCCGCCACCGCGAGCACCACGATCCGTTCCCGCGTCGTTGACGCAAAACCCCTGGAAGGTAGAGACCATGCACGAGATTCGGATTGGGCATCGCCCGCACGACGCCGGCGCGCCAGGCACGGCAGTGCAGGCGGCGCCAGCAGCAGACGACATCGTTGCACCGACCCCGGCAGAGCAGTGCGCCGAGGCGCAGTGCGAGGTGCCGGACGCCGTCGAGATCTCCTCGATCGGATCGTTCCCTGCCAGCGATCCTCCAGGCTGGATTCGCTGATTGGTACTCAGTGTTGGAAGAAGGAATCTGCCATGCCCTGGATCAGCCGCTTGAGCTTCCGAGTTCTGCGTTTTCTCGCACTGCGGTTGCGCAACATGGTGCAGCGCCGGACGGTCTCTGCCTTGGCACAGCTCGACGACCGCGCGTTGGCCGTGATCGGCATTCCGCGCCATGGCATTACCGACTACGCGCGCGACCTGGCGCGGGTCTCCGTTCCGCTGCCGTCCGCGCCGGCCTCTCGGGCAAAGCCATCGGCGCCCGGCAGCCGCGCAGACGGTCGGGCGCTGGCCGACGCCGCGAGGTCCTGATGTGGCCCATGTCAGAGCGGCGCAGGCGGAAAGCGGCATGCGTGCCGGCGCGAGCAGAGGCAGGCTTTCCCACATTCTGGCGCCGGTGGCGTTCTTCACCGTGGGCGTCTTTGCCTATGCCTCATATGAAGCGGTAGCGGAGTCCCTCGCGCTCAACCTCGATCTCGGGGTCGTCCGGGTCGTGACCGGCGGATTCTGCTACTTCACCGCGGCCTGGTTGGGATCGCGGCTGATCGGCGTGGGTCTTGAGCGCATGACGCGGTCGCGGCAACGCGTGCCGCGGCTGTTGCAGGAGATCATCGGGGCCGTCCTGTTCTTCGTGGCGCTGATCGCCACGGCGATGCTCGTCCTTGGCTATTCCGTGAGCGGGGCCCTGGCAAGCTCGGGAATTCTGATCGCGGTCATCGGCTTTGCGATTCGCAACGTCGTAGCGGACACCCTCTCCGGAATCGCGCTCGGCCTCGAGGCGCCCTATCGTATCGGGGACTGGGTGGATATCGACGACGTCATCAACGGGCGGGTGGTCGAAATCGGCTGGCGGACCTCGCGTCTGCTGAGCCGCGACTCCACCTATATGATCGTGCCCAACAGCCAGATCGCGCGCCAGAAGCTCACCAACTTCAGTGCCCCACAAAAGCACTACCGCGCCCAGGTGAAGATCACGCTGAACCACCGGCTCGACGCGGTCGGTGCCAAGCGACTACTGGTGAGCGCGGCCAAGCGTTCGCAATTGATTCTGCCCGAGCCGGAACCGGACGCACGGCTGCTCTCTTACACAGCCGACGGCATCGTCTACGCGGTTCGCTACTGGGTGCCGTCGTTCGCCAACGACATTGACTGCCGCGATTCCATTCTCAGCGAGGTGGATGCCGCGCTTCGGGAGGCGAAGATTCCGCCGCCCCAGCGCGCTCTGGAACTGGTGTAGGAGATACAGCGGACGGCAGGTGGTGCGGGACGGCTGGCTATATCTTACCGAACGAGGTCCCGGGACTTGAATGCCAAAGCGCGGGCGCTTCCGGTTTTCCCGCAACTACAGGCCCAGCGCTACACCGAGAAGGCCCTCCGGAAAAGCCTGACCGGAAACGGGAATGGAACTCCTAGTGTCCCACCCGGCCGCCAAAAGTGTCCCACCTCAGAAAAAACGGCGGTAGATCAAGTGCTTGGAAATGTAATGGTGCCCAGGGGCGGAATCCAATCAATACGCCAACCCGTTGATATAGGCTGACAATTCCGCGCCAAGGGCCTGGGCATACCAACAAAACTACCAACGAATCTCTCTAGTGTGTTGGTTCGATTCCCAAAAATCAGCCCTCTAGCCATTCGCACTTATCATCTCGTGCTACCAGATACGACGAACTATTGTGAGAATCGAGCGGCTGCACGTTCTGGCACCACATCGTAAGGCCGAATGTCGGAGCAGGATAGGTTCAAATCGCGGGCGCACCACCATATACGCTCCAGCGCTCCCAACTGCGATCAAGGTCCTTTTGACCTACTCTCTGGCGCGCCTCTTCCATCCCCAGGGACCGCGAAACCCCGCAACCAATGCCCCACGACTGTATGCGGTATCATTGGCTCACAACCTCCGATACCGACATTCCCTGGCCGCATCTGTATGGTGGCTGCGCCTCTGCCGTCCTTCGCGTAAGTCCATGGGTGACCTGTGTGGGGCCGATTTGGGAAAGTCTGGTTTCTGGGTTGGGATCACGGAAAGGTGCCATCCCACTTGCCGTCGGTGACCGCGCAACCTCAAGCAATCGGCGTCCCGCCATCGGTGACGAACTCGGATCCGCTGATGCTGGCGGCCCTGTCCGATGCGAGAAACATGATCAGGCTGGCGACTTCCTCGGGAGTAGCGGCCGACCGATCGAGATGCCGCAGAGCGACGCCATGATCCGCCGCCACCCTCCTATCACCGACGCAGCACATCCTGCCATTCCGGGTGGCGACCGATCTGCGCCTTCGCAAAGGGGCAGAGCGGCATGACGGCGACACCGTCGCGCCGCGCATCCTCGATCGCCTGGCGCACCAGTCGCTGGCCAACCTTGCGGCCGCGCAAGGCCGCCGGCACTTCGGTGTGGTCGATAATGATCAAACCTTCGCCGGCCCGGCTGTAGGTCATCTCTGCCTCGACGCCATCGACGACCAGCCGGTATCGCCCCTTCGATGCGCCATCCTGGCGCTCGACGTTTTCATCGGTGCCGGGAAGCGCATTCCCTGCCAGCGCCGCGTCGGGCGCGCGCACCTGTCGCGGCCGCCCGTGCGCGCATTCCAGAAGATCGCGGTCCCATCCGCCCAGATCGGCCGCCGCCTCATAGGTCGAGACCAGGAAAGCCATCAGCGCTTCGTCGGGGTCGGCGGCCATTTGTACCGCATCGTAGGGGAGGACGAATTCCGACAGGCCCTCGTGCCAGAACGCGGCATCGGGCTGTACTGTTGCGGCGCGGTAACCGCCTGGCGCCGGATAAGCATAGGCATAGAATGCCGGGTAGTCGATGCCGTTGCCGCCCGGCCAGAAGCCCGCCGAGGACACCTCGCGGTCATAGGCCTCCTGCGCCACGTCGTCAGGCAAGGCGGGGATGCCCGCCGGGTGGAGCGGCGCGCGCCGGCCCGAAAAGCGGGTGACGGCAAGATCCAGAGCCCCCCAGAACAGGTGAACGGGACTGGACTTGCCGAGGAAGGAGGTCCGGAATCTGTTGAACATCCTGTCAACCGCCACCAAGGCCTGATGGTAGCGTTGCACGGCTTCCCGGTCATAGGGCCGGTCGCGATCATCCTCGGCAAACGGGACAGGATACGGCACCTCGTTCGGCGAGCCGTGGAAAGTCGGCGTGCCGCCAAGCTCGGTGATCAAGCTGACGAACTTGGCGTGGAAGGCTGCGACCGTCATCGGTTCGAGCGCGAACGAAGCCTTGCGGCCGTTGCCGCAGTTGCCCACGACCCTGTGTTCGCGAAGATCGAACAGGATTTCGATGCCCGGGCCGTCCGGGATGGGCGAGGACGCCAGCCCCCTCGGCGTGACATAGAAGGTCGCGTTCCACGAATGGTTGAGCCACGGTGTGTGCGCCAGCCGGTATTTGCCGGCGATCTGGAGATAAAGATGCAAGGCTGAACACGTTTCGCGCCAGCTGAGGTAGTCGAGATGGGGCCACTTGTTCATTTCGGTTTCTCCACGCTGTTTTCGGTCAATCCGGAAGGGGAATGTGTTCATTCCGGTCGTCGACAGGCAGGTCGAAGCGCCCCTTGCCCCAGTTCGCGGCGCGCCACTCCGCCTTGGCGAGCTCGATGCGCTCCTTCGACGAGGCGACGAAGTTCCACCAGATGTAGCGCGGTCCGCTGAAAGTCGCGCCGCCGAGGATCATCAGCCGCGCGCCCTGGTCTCCGGCGGCCACCGTGATGCGGTCGCCGGGCCGAAACACCATCATCTGCGACGCCTCGAATTCCTGTCCCGCGACCGAGATCGAGCCCTCGACGATGTAGATTCCCCGATCCTCGTGGTCATCCGGCATCGGCAGGCGGCTTCCCGGCTCGAGTTTTACGTCTGCGTAGAACGTTTCCGAGAACATGGTCGCGGGAGCCACCTTGCCGTAGGCGTTTCCAAGAATAAGCCGAACCGAGACGCCATGATCGTCGATCATCGGCAGCGAATCCTTGCCGTGATGCTCGAAGCTGGGCGCCACGTCCTCGTGGCTGTCCGGCAGGGCCAGCCAGGTCTGTATCCCGAACAGGCTGTTCGGACCACTGCGGGCTGCTGCGGAGGTGCGCTCAGAGTGGGTAACGCCACGCCCGGCGACCATCCAGTTCAGCGCGCCGGGGCTGATGATCTGGTCGGCACCGGTGCTGTCGCGGTGATGGAAGTCGCCTTTGAACAGGTAGGTAACCGTGCCGAGGCCGATATGCGGATGCGGTCGGACGTCGACGCCCTGCCCAGTCAGAAACTCGGCCGGACCGGCCTGATCAAAGAAGATGAACGGCCCAACCATCTGCCGCTTCGGTGCGGGCAAGGCGCGCCGGACCTCGAAACCGCCAAGGTCCCGGGAACGTGGGACGATGAGAGTTTCGATCGCGTCGACCTCGACCTCGTCCGGACAGCCTGGTTCGATTGCCGGGTTCCAACTCATGCGCATCATCCTCTCTCGTCGGACCACTGATGGAGATTGTCGCTTACTGCGCTCGCCAGATGGGCAGTCACACATTCCTGTCGGCAGATGGTCGAATTCAGTCGCAGCCTCCCCGAGAAACCGAATGAACTCAAGTCTCCGCGCAGCGACGAGGCAGAAAGGAAGCAAGAACGGCACCGGTCCGGCAGTTTCTGCACCGCAGCGATCAAGAGCGTTCGCTAGTTTCCAGCAGCCAATGAGCGCTTCCCTCAAGATCTAGGAGATCTGGATGACTTTTCGCAACGGCTTGGATTCTCTCCTTCGTCCAGAAGACTCGGTACTCGTTCTGATCGACCACCAGCCTTACCAGCTGGCGAACCTGAACAGCCACGATCCGCATACCGTGGTCAACAATTCGGCTGCGCTGGCGAAGGCCGCGAAGGTCTTCGGCGTGCCCACCATCCTGACCAGCGTGGTCGCCGATCGTGGCGG
>JBHJOA010000005.1:0-117193 GCA_050330205.1 Kiloniellaceae bacterium | reverse complement strand
CGCCAGGGCGCGGCGCGGGCCGGGCGCGGCGGCCCGCCGCAGCGGCCCCGATGCCGGCGCCGGCTCGTCCGGCAGCAGGTCGGCGACGCGGGAGTGCAGGCGGTCGCGCCCGGCGAGCGGTTCGGCCTGGGCGGTGACGTGCTGCCAGAGGCGCCGGTCCTCGGGGGAGAGAAGATGGCGTGGGGTCTTACGCTTGCCGGTCATGCCGCGACCCCTGCCGTTCAAGCGCGCTCGCGGTCGTCGACCAGCAGCACGTGCAGGCGGCGCGGCCCGTGGGCGCCGAGCAGGATGGTCTGCTCGATGTCGCCGGTGCGCGACGGCCCGGTGATCATGTTCACCGCCCGCGGCAGGGTGCCGGCGCCGAAGCGCGCGCGCAGGCGCTGCCAGGCCTCCTCGTAGGTTCCCACGACCTGCGAAGCGCGCAACACAACCAGATGATTTTCCGGCAGAAAGTTGAGGGTGACGGGGGCCTCCTGGCCCGAGGCCATCAGCAGCGTGCCGGTCTCGGCGATGCCGGCGAAGGCGCCGGTGACGGAGGTGCCGTCGTCGGCCTCGGCGATGCCTTCCTCGACCTCCAGCAGCGGCTGGCCGTCCCAGGGCAGCCGGCGCAGGTCGTCGCGCGGCGCCAGACGCAGTTTCGGCGGCAGGTTCTCTTGCTTCAGGAAGTCGGCGACCGCCTGCGGCACCGCGGCCTCGTCGTCCAGGCGCACCACCGTCGCCGAGAGCTCCTTCAGCATCGCCTCCAGGAGGTCGAGCTGCGCGGCGGGGCCGACCTGGGCGCGCTGCGGCACCAGGTTCGGGCGCGGCGCGGCGAGCCGCCGCTCCAGCTCGGCGCGGGTCTCGGCATCCGGCTGTTCGCGCCGCAGCGAGCGGCGCAGGGCGGCGAGGATCTGGCGCCGGGCGGTGCTCATGTCGACGGCCCTCCGCCGCGGCGCTCGGCCCAAAGCTGTTGAAAGGTGCGGCCTTCCGGCGCCGGGAAGTCGCGGTATTTGGTCCAGCCGCGCGCGAAGGGCAGCGCGTCGAAGCGCCCCCGGGCACGCCCGAAGCGGCCGAGCAGCCGGGCCTTCCAGCCCGTGAACAGGTGATAGAGCTTCGGCCGCCTGGCGACGAAGGCCCAGAGCGCGAGGCCGGCGCGCACCGCCGGCGGGCCGAGGTGCCGCTCGAACTCGCGCTCGCGCCAGTGGCGCATCATCTTCGGCAGCGGGATGCGCATCGGGCAGACCGCTTCGCAGCGCCCGCAGAAGGTCGAGGCGTTGGGCAGGTGGCCGGCCTCGTCGATGCCGATCAGGTTCGGCGTCAGCACCGCCCCCATGGGGCCGGGGTAGACCCAGCCGTAAGCGTGGCCGCCGACCGCGTGGTAGACCGGGCAGTGGTTCATGCAGGCGCCGCAGCGGATGCAGCGCAGCATGTCCTGGAACTCGCTGCCCAGCATGTTGGAGCGCCCGTTGTCGAGCAGGATGACGTGGTACTCCTCCGGCCCGTCGGGATCCTCCGGCCGGCGCGGGCCGGTCGACAGGGTGGTGTAGGACGAGAACTCCTGCCCGGTCGCCGAGCGCGCCAGCACGCGCAGGATGGTGGTGGCGTCCTCCAGGTTGGGGACGACCTTCTCGAGGCTGGCGACGACGATGTGGACCCGCGGCAGGGTCTGGGTGAGGTCGCCGTTGCCTTCGTTGGTGACGATGATCGAGGTGCCGGTCTCCGCCACCAGGAAGTTGGCCCCGGTGATGCCGACGTCGGCCTCGAGGAAGCGGCGGCGCAGCATCTGCCGCGCCTCGGCCACCAGCTGCAGCGGCTCGCTCAGCGAACGCTCGGACGGCAGCTCGCGGTGATGGTGACGGAAGTCGGCCTCCACCTGCTCCTTGGTCAGGTGCACCGCCGGGGCGATGATGTGGCTCGGCGGCTCCTTCCGCAGCTGGATGATGTACTCGCCGAGATCGGTCTCGACGACGTCGAGGCCGGCTTCCTCCATCGCCTGGTTGAGGGCGATCTCCTCGGAGATCATCGACTTGCCCTTGGTCACCACGCGGGCGTCGACGCGCCGGCAGATGTCGAGCACCGCCTTCACCGCGTCGGCGGCGCTCGGCGCCCAGTGCACCTGGCCGCCGCTGGCGATCACCTTCTCCTCGTAGCGCTCCAGGTAGAAGTCGAGGTTGGCCAGGGTGTGGTTTTTGATGTCGCGCGCGGCGTCGCGCAGGTCGTCGAATTCCGGCAGGCGCGCGCGTGCCTTGGCGCGCTTGTCGATGAAGCCGGACTTCACGTGCTTCATCGCCTTCTGCAGGGTCTGGTTGGCGAGCGCCGCGCGGGCGTTGTCCTTGAAAGCGTGGGAACGGCTCTGCATGGGCCTCAGACCCTCCGGCGCGCGCGTTCGTCGGCGGACTCGCCGATCGCCGGCTGATCGGTCATGCCGGCCAGCACCTCGGCGACGTGGCGCACTTCGATGCCGGCGCCGCGGCGCTGCAGCTTGCCGGCCATGTTCATCAGGCAGCCGAGGTCGCCGGCCAGCAGGGTGCCGGCGCCGGAGGCGAGAATGTTGTCGGTCTTGGCGGTGACGATCTTGTCGGAGATCTCGGCGTATTTGACGCAGAAGGTGCCGCCGAAGCCGCAGCAGACGTCGCGCTCCGCCATCTCGGTCAGCTCCACCCCCGGGATCGAGGCGAGCAGGCGACGCGGCTGCGCCTCGATGCCGAGCTCGCGCAGGCCCGAGCAGGAGTCGTGGTAGGTGACCTTGCCCTGAAAGCCGGACTCGACCGCGGCGACGCCGCGCAGGTCGGTGAGGAAAGAGACCAGCTCGTGAGTGCGCCCGGCGAGATCCTCCGCCGCCGCCCGCATCTCCGCGTCGTCCTCGAAGAGCGCCGGGTAGTGCTCGTGCAGCATCGCCGCGCAGGAGCCCGAGGGCGCCACCACGTAGTCGAAGCCCTCGAACGCCTTGATGGTCTGCGCCGCCAGGGCGCGGGCGTCGGCGCGGTCGCCGGAGTTGTAGGCCGGCTGGCCGCAGCAGGTCTGCGCCTGCGGCACCTCGACGGTGCAGCCGGCATCCTCCAGCAGTTTCACCGCGGCGAAGCCGACCGAGGGCCGCATCAAGTCGACCAGGCAGGTCACGAAAAGCCCGACGCGCGGATGCCCTTCAGCCATGGACAGATCTCCCGATTTCCTTGCGGGCGATAATGGTATTACCAATTGTGGAAAGCAAGCGGCGGGAGGGTGTCGGGGCCCGGTCAGCGCGAGACCGACTGCGGCGGCTTGGCGAAATCATAGGTCATCATCGCGCCCGTGATCCCGGGAAAGCTCTCCAACGCCTTACGGGCGGCGGCTTCGTCCTGGAAGTAGTTGATGCCGCCAAGGCTGTCGGAATGCGACCATTTCACAAACTCGAAATGCCCGATGTAGAGAACCTGGCCGGGCAGCGCCGTGAACAGGAAGTTCTGCCTGGGATCGACCGCCGCCGTGGGGTCGATGTGCACCCGGGGATCGACGGTGCGGTGCCAGGAACGACGGCGCCCCATGCTGTCGTTGTGGAGGTTGGTGGGCCGGGAACCGACGTAGGTCGTCATCAGGTGCGGGAACCCCGCCCCGACGAGGGCGTAGTCCCCGGGATCGATCTCCAGCACCGAAACCGTCGGCTTCGTATACCCGGGCTCGGAAAGCACGCCGCCGCCGATTCTGGTGAGGAAGGTCTTGCCGTCGGGCACCAGGCGGCGGGCGTGGGGATCGTACTCGACCCAGTAGGTCGACAGGCTGCGGCCCGAGACCACTCCTTCCTCTTGTATGCGGTCCACGAAGGTGCCGATGACGACGATGGCCTTGCCGCTGCCGGCATCGAAAGCGGTCGACCGAGAGGCCTCCGGCGCCCCGGCACAGGCCGGCAGCAGCGCCGCCGTCCAAAGCAAGGCGAGCGCGGCGGCAAGGCGGCCGATGCGCCCCGCCGTCCGGCGGCTTTCCGTTACGTTCATGCTTTTCCGTCGCCTGCCGGCCATCGCCTCAGTGTAGCCGCCGCGCGGCGGCCAAGGCCAACCGAAATGCACGCCCGCCGTTCAAAGAAACTCTGGTGTTCGCGCGCCGGCGGAGGTCAACTCGCCCGTTCGCGGCGTTCGGCGACGGCCCTTGGCAGGAAGAGGTAGTAGCGGCCTTGCTGGCGCATGCGGCCGGCCTGTTCCAGCGCCGGCTCGCCTGAGCCCCAATAGAAGTCGCCGCGCACGGCGCCCTTGATGGCGCTGCCGACGTCCTGGGCCACCATCAGGCGGCGCAGCGGCCGGTCGCTGGCCGGCCAGGTGGTGTCGAGCCACAGCGGCACGCCCAGCGGCAACAGGGCGGAGTCCACGGCCAGGCTGCGGCCCGGCGTCAGCGGCACGCCCTGGGCGCCGATCGGCCCCTCGCCGTCGATCTCGCGGAAGAAGATGTAGCGCGCGTTGCGCTGCATCAGCTCCGCCGCCTTCTCGGGGTTGGCGCGCAGCCAGTCGCGGATCGCCTGCATCGAGGACTTCTCGCGCGGCACGATGCCCTCTTCGATGAGGGCGCGGCCGATGGCGTAGAAGCCGTGCCCGTTGGAGCCGGCAAAGCCGACCCGCCGCACCTGGCCGTCGGGATACACCACCCGGCCGGAGCCCTGCACGTGAAGGAAGAAGACGTCGACCGGATCGGCGGCCCAGAGCAGTTCCAGGCCGCGGTTCGCCAGCGCCCCGGCGTCGATCTCCCGGCGCGTCAGGTAGGGCACCAGCTTGCCGTCCTCGACCCGCCCGATCAGCCGCTCGCCGCGCAGGTCGGCGCGGAAGAGGGCGAGATCGACGGTCACCAGGTCGTCGGGAACCCGGTAGAGCGGCGTCGCCCCGGGCACGCCGGGCCCGGGCGCCGCGGTCAGTTCGGCTTCGTAATATCCGGTAAAGAGTCCGTCGCGGGCGCCCGCGTTGGAGACCGCGAAGGGGCGGAAGTGTTCTTCCAGCAGGCGCCGCAGCGCCGCGTCGTCACCGGCCGGCGCCGCGTCCAGCGCCGCGCAGGGCCGGCGCCAGTCGGCCACGCTGCCGGCGAGTCCCTCCGGACCCAGCGGGCGGTCGTCGGGCTGCGCGGCGAGGCGCCCGCAGGAGCGCCGCAGCGCCGGCAGTGCGGCGCTGACCTCGTCGGCCTGCCAGTCCGGCAGTTCGGCGAAGGCGACCGGCTCCAGCAGCAGACGGGGCGCCTCGGGAGCGGTCTCGGGAGTTGCCTGGGCAGGGGCTTCCGCCGCCGGCCTCGTCGCTTCCTCCGGTTTGGCTTCCTGGGGCGGCTCGCCGTTGCAGGCGGCCAGCAGCAGCGCCGCGAGCAGGGTGGCGGCCTTCAGGATTTGCGGGGCGACGAGGCGTCCCACCGGAGCGGGCTCAGTTGGGGCTGCGGGTGGCAACCAGCGCCCAGTTGGGGTCGCGGCTGCGGGTGTTGCGGGCGAAGGTCCAGATGTCGGTGACCTTGGCGACGTGATTGGGGTCGCCGTCGACGATACGGCCCTCGGAGTCGCGGGTGACGTTGACCTGTTCGGAGACGAACTTCACGGTGACGAAGGCGGTCTTCTGGCGCAGCTCGGCCTCGATGATCTCGGACGAGGTGATGCCGATCAGCGTCGTCTCCAGGGTTTCGTTGGCCGCCTCGCGTTCCTTGATGGCGCCGGAGAAGTCGTCGAAGACGTCGTTGGCGAGCAGCGGCCGCAGCGCCTTGGCGTCACCGGCGGCGAAGGAGGCGACGATCATTTCGAAAGCGGCACGGGCACCGGCGAGGAACTGGTCCTTGTCGAAGTTGCGGTCGGCGAGCTTGATCTGGGTGAGGCTGGCGCCCAGGGGACTGTCGGGCGGCGTGTCGGCGACATCTTCGGCCATCGCCTGCGCCTCCTCGAGCAGTTCGTCCTCCTCGAGGCGCTTGCCCTCGCCGTTGCGGTCCTGGGCGCGGTCGGGCAGCTTGATCACCTTGTCGTCGCCGGCATCCTTCTTGAAAGGATCGTATTCCGAGCGTTCCTCATGCCCGGTTCGCTTCCCGAGCACCGAACGGAGCTTGAAGATAAAAAAAGCTGCGACAGCAGCGAGAATGACTATCTCTATGAAATTGGCGTCGCTCATCCGCTCACAATCGTCGAGGCGCACGCCGGCGGAAGTGGGGGCCGGCAAGGACAAGGGGCGCCCGACTGGCCTAGCCGCCGGGTCACAGGCATTATGTAGGTAATCGGCAGGGAAAGAGCAAGCATGGCCCTGATTCTGCTGGCAGTCGTCTTCATCGGGCTGCCGCTTCTGGAAATCGCCGTGTTCATCGAGGTGGGCGGCGCGGTCGGCCTGTGGCCGACCATCGCGGCGACCATCGCCACGGCACTGGCCGGCTCGCTGCTGCTGCGCACCCAGGGCCTGGCGGCCCTCGCCCGCGCCCGCGCCCAGATGGACCGCGGCGAACTGCCGGCCCGCGAGATGTTCGAGGGGGTCTGCCTGGTGCTGGCCGGCGCCCTGCTGCTGGTGCCGGGCTTCGTCACCGACGCCATCGGCCTGCTGCTCTTCGTGCCGCCGCTGCGCGAGGCGCTGCGCTGGCTGATCGCGCGCCACCTGGCCGCCAAGGCGGCCCGCGGCGAGGCGCGCATCTTCGTCGACGGCGTCGAGGTCGATCCGCGCCGGCCGGGCGGCGCGCCGCCGCACCGCGGCCGCGGCGGCGTGATCGATGGCGACTATCAAGACCTGACCCCAGGTGACGACGACACCGGAGAGGGCGGCGCCGGGGAGGATGGCGAGCCGCCACAGAGGAGGATCGGCCGATGATCCTGATCCGCCACGGCCAGTCCCACTTCAACGTCCACTTCGCCAAGACCCGCGAGGATCCCGGCATCGTCGACCCGCGCCTGACCGCGGAAGGCGAGCGCCAGGCCCGGGAAGCCGGGCGGCAGCTTGCCGCCTGCGGCATCCGCCGCATCGTCGCCAGCCCCTACTGGCGCACCCTGCACACCGCCGAGATCATCGCCGAGGCGCTGGCCCTGCCGGTCGCCATCGAGCCGATCGTGCGCGAGCGCTACAGCTTCACCTGCGACATCGGCAGCCATCGCAGCGAACTCTCGCAGCGCTGGCCGCACTTCAGCTTCGGCGACCTGCCGGAGCGCTGGTGGCCGGAAGCGGAGGAGAGCGAGACGGCCCTGGCCGAGCGCTGCCACAGTTTCCGCAGCGCCCGGCTCGCCACCGAGGACTGGGACGGCCTGCTGGTGGTCAGCCACTGGGGCTTCATCCGCGGGCTGACCGGCGAGGCGGTCGGCAACGGCACCGCGTTGCGTTTCGATCCCCGTGCCGGCGCGGCCGTGCCCGCCTACTGAGCCCGCCGGCAACGGCGGACAACGACCCGCCACCGTGTTGTCTGGCGCCGCGATCCGTGATAGCCAAGCCCGCCCGTGACCAGAGGAGCCGGAAATGGCCGAAGAAGCCGCGCAGCCGCCGTTGACGATCAATACCCAGTACGTGAAGGATCACTCCTTCGAGAATCCCAACGCCCCCGGCATCTACGGCACCATGCGCACGGAGAAGCCCGACCTCAACGTCTCGGTCGAGGTGACGCCGACCCAGCTGCAGGACCGGGTCTACGAGGTGGTGCTGGCCCTGCGGGCCTCGGCGAAGGTGGGCGACACCACGGCCTTCATGGCGGAACTGGACTATGCCGCGGTCATCAGCCTCGCCGAGGGCCTGACCGAGGACATGCGCGAGCGTCTGGTGATGGTCGAGGTGCCGCGCCACCTCTTCCCCTTCGCCCGGGCGATCCTGGCCGACGACACCCGCGACGGCGGCTTTCCGCCGCTGATGATGAGCCCGATCGACTTCGCCCAGCTCTATGTCAGCCGCCGCGCCCAGGCGCAGGCGGCGGCACAGGCGGCGGCCCCGGCAAGCGCCGAGGGCAGCAACGGCAGCGGCGACGCCGAGGCGAACGGCAAGGCCTGAGCGCCCGCGCCAGGGTTCGGGCTCCCGCGATTCAGACGCTCCCGGCTCAGGCGCGCCAGATCGGGTCCGACAGCTTGTCCAGCATGGCCGCGTGGGCGGCCTCTTCTTCCGGCGCCGGCTGGTGCGGGCGTGGCGGCCGGGCGGTGGTGGCCGCCGGCCTCGCCACCTGGACGGTGCTGCGCCGGCTCTCCAGCACGAGGCCCGGCTGGCGCCCGCCGCGCAGTTCCAGGTAGACCTCCGCCAGCAGCTCGCAGTCGAGCAGCGCGCCGTGGAAGCTGCGCGCGGAGTTGTCGATCTCGAAGCGGCGGCAGAGCGCGTCGAGGCTGACCTGGGCGCCGGGGAAGCGCTCGCGGGCCAGCGATACGGTGTCGACGGCACGCTGCGGCGCGATGAGCTCGAAGCCGGCCCGGCCGAGCTCGGCGTTGAGGAACTTCATGTCGAAGGCGGCGTTGTGGATCACCAGCCGGGCGTCGCCGATGAAGTCGAGGAACGCCGGCGCGATCTCCGGGAACAGCGGCTTGTCGCGCAGGAAGTCGGCGCTGAGGCCGTGGATGCGCTCGGCCTCTTCGGGCATGTCGCGCTCCGGATTGACGTATTCGCGAAAGCTGCGCCCGGTCGGCAGGTGGTGCAGCAGTTCCAGAGCCGCCACCTCGACGATGCGGTGGCCGGCCGAGGGGTCGAGGCCGGTGGTTTCGGTGTCGAGAACGATCTCGCGCATCAGCACTCCCTCCTGGCGGCGGCGCCGGGCACCCAGCGCCGGCGGCTGCGCGGGCGGCCGCGACCGGACCGCAGCAGTCTGACGATGGCGGCCAGCTGGCGCAAGCTGTGCGCCTTGGTGAGCCCGGTCTGCACCACGAAGTCGGCACGCCGGCGCTTTTCCGCGTCGGACAGCTGGCGATCGAGGATCGCCCGCATGCGCGCCTCGGTCATGCCGGGCCGGCGCAGCACCCGGGCGCGCTGAATGAAGGGCGGCGCGGAGACCACGATGACCGCATCGCAGAGGCGCTCGCCGCCGGTCTCGAACAGCAGCGGGATGTCGAGTACCGCCAGCGGCCGGCGCAGGCGGGCCTGCAAAGCGAGGAAGCGCCGCGCCTCCTGGCGCACCAGCGGATGCAGGATGCCTTCCAGCCGCCGCAGCGCCGCCGGATCGCCGAGCACCCGGCCCCCGAGCAGGGCGCGGTCGATGGCGCCGTCGCGCTCAACCCCGGGGAAGGCGGCCGCGACCGCGGCGACCGCCGCGCCGCCGCGCGCCATCAGGCGATGCACCGCGGCGTCGGCGTCGTGCACCGGCAGGCCGAGCCGGCGCAGCATCGCCGCGGCGGTGGACTTGCCCATGCCGATGGAGCCGGTGAGGCCGATGACCTGCATCGGGCGCGCCTAGCCGTCGCCGAGCACGAAGCGGCGCAGCGCCTCGGTGACCTGCGGATCGGGGCCGAACCAGGCGGCAAAGCAGGGCCGCGCTTGGTGCAGCAGCATGCCGAGGCCGTCGACGCCGGTGCAGCCGCGCGCGCGCGCCGCCGCCAGCAGCGGCGTTTCCAGCGGACTGTAGACGAGGTCGCAGACCGTCGCCTCGGCCGCGAGATCGTCGAGCGGCAGGTCGAGCGGCGGCTGCCCGGTCATGCCGAGGCTGGTCGAGTTCACCACCAGGCCGGCGCCGGCCAGGGCCGCGGCGCGGTCTTCCCAGGGCACCACGTCGATCGCGCCGCCGAGTTCGTCGGCCAGGCGCTCGGCGCGCGCGCGGCTGCGGTTGCAGAGGCGCAGTTCCGACACGCCGGCATCGAGCAGGCCGACCGCCACCGCACGGGCCGCGCCACCGGCGCCCAGCAGCAGCACCGGCGCTGCCGCGGACCACACCGGCGCCGTGGCCGCGAGGTTCGCCATGAATCCGAAGGCGTCGGTGTTGCTGCCGCGGATCGCGCCGCCGGAGAAGACCAGCAGGTTGACGGCGCCGATGCGCCGGGCGACCGCATCGACCTCGTCGCAGAGCGCGAGCGCCTGTTCCTTGTGGGGAATGGTGAGGTTGACGCCGGCGAAGCCGGCCGCCGCCAGGCCGTGCACTGCGACCTCGAGGCTCTCCGGCGCCACCGGCAGCGGCACGTAGGCCGCGTCGAGGCCATGCTCGGCGATCCAGTAGCCGTGCAGGCGCGGCGAGCGCGAGTGCGAGACCGGCCAGCCGACGACGCCGGCGACCTGGGCCTTGCCGGAAAGCGTAGCAGCAACGCTCATGCCGGCAGCACCTTGTTGAGCCTCAGGAAGTCGAGCAGCGGCAGCAGCGGCAGGCCGAGCACGGTGAAGAAGTCGCCCTCGACCTCCGCGAAGAGCTGGGCGCCGAGGCCTTCGAGCTGGTAGGCGCCGACCGCGGCGGTCACCGACGGGCCGGCCGCCGCCAGGTAGGCCTCGATGAAGCCGTCGCTGAGCCGGCGCATGGTCAGCCGCGCGGCGGCGTTGTGGTGCCACAGGCGGCTGCCGTCGCGCACCACGCAAACGGCGGTCCAGAGGCTGTGCGTGCGGCCGCTGAGGGCGCGCAGCTGGGCAGCGGCATGATCGCGGTCGGGCGGCTTGTCGAACCAGACGTCGTTGCAGCTAAGCATCTGGTCGGCGCCGATCACCAGCGCACCGGGATGCTTCGACGACACCCGCTGTGCCTTCAGCTCGGCCAGGGTCTCGGCCACCTGTGCAGGTGTGGCGCCCTCGGCCTTGAGGGCCGCCTTCATCGCCTCTTCGTCGACGGCGGCGGCCTGGCAATGGACGTCGAGCCCGGCCTCGGCCAGCAGGCGCGCGCGCGCCGCGCTCGCCGAGGCGAGCACCACCGCCGGCGCGCCCGGCAGCGTCAGCGGAGCTGGAGCGATGTTGTCGGCGGCGGCGGCCATCAAGCCTCGGCGCCGATGTGCTTGGCGTAGTAGTTCATGATGGTGGCCGCGGTTTCCTCGATGGAGCGGCGCGTCACGTCGATCAGCGGCCAGCCGTGCTCGACGCAGAAGCGCCGGGCCTGGGCGATCTCCTGGCGCACCGCCTCGAGGTTCACGTAGTCGGTTTCCTGGCGGTCGTCGGTGAGCATGCGCAGGCGGTTCTGACGCACCTGGACCAGGCTGGCGGGGTCCTTCGTCAGGCCGACGATGAGCGGCCCCCTGGCGTGCAACAACTCCTCGGGCATCGGGCAGCCGGGCACTACCGGCACGTTGGCCGCCTTGATGCCGCGGTTGGCCAGGTACATGCAGGTCGGCGTCTTGGAGGTGCGTGATACCCCGACCAGGATGATGTCGGCCTTGGCGATGTCGCTGCTGTGCTGGCCGTCGTCGTGGGCGAGGGCGAAGGTCATGGCGTCCATGCGGCTGAAGTATTCCGCATCGAGGACGTGCTGCAGGCCGGGCGTGCCACGGATCTCGACGCCGAAGTAGTTGGCGAGGCTGTGGATCACAGGATCGAGCACCGGAATGCAGGGCAGCCCCAGAGCGGCGCAGCGGCCGGTCAGCTGGTCGCGCAGTTCCTGGTTCACCATGGTGTAGAGCACCGGTCCGGGATTGGCCTCGATGCCCTGCACCACCTTCACCATCATGCCGGGGGTGCGCACCAGGCTCCAGACGTGCTCGATCGGCTCGATGCCGCCGAACTGCACGAGGCAGGCGCGGGCGACCGAGTTGATGGTCTCGCCGGTGGCATCGGAGACCAGGTGCAGGTGATGGCTGGTCATCGACGTCGCCTTCCCGAGTCGGCCGGCAAAGGCTGTGCACGACCGGTTCGCGCCGGTGGAAGATCGGGGACAACCGCGCCCCAGCCGGGCATCGCAAAAATCTTCGCCACCTTCACCTCTTCTTGCTCCCGAGCTTTCCGACGGGAGGAACAACTTGCGTCCACAGCCGTGCCGAAGCCGTGAAAGACGGCCACGGCGTGCAGCTTATCCCCGTTATCCCCTGCCGGCGGGCGGCGCGCAAGTCACCGCAATCCCCAGGCTTGCCGGCCATCGCCTCACAGAAATCCGCGGTCGCCCCGGCCTTGCGGACGACTCCCGGGACAGTCAGGCGAACAATGCCGATCCCCGGGATTCACAGGGATCAACTACAGTCACTAAAACTCTTAAGTAATAATTTCTTAAGGAAGAAGGCTTTGCTCGCGGGGATGAACGGGCCATCTTGTCGGGACCGGGACGCTGCAGGCCTCCCGGGGACGTCCTTCCACCGAGACTCCGAGATCGCATGAGCCAGGCCCCGAAAACCGCACCTCAGCCGCAGCCGAGCAAGACGATGTTGCGCGCCCTCAAGGGCGAAGCGCTCGCCAGCCCGCCGGTCTGGCTGATGCGTCAGGCCGGGCGCTACCTGCCGGAATACCGGGCGCTGCGCGCGCAGGCGAAGGGCTTCCTCGACCTCTGCTTCACGCCGGACATGGCCGTGGAGGTCACCCTGCAGCCGATCCGGCGCTACGGCTTCGATGCGGCGATCCTGTTTTCCGACATCCTGGTGGTACCCCATGCGCTGGGCCAGAAGGTCTGGTTCGAGGAGGGGATCGGGCCGCGCCTCGAGGCGCTTGAGGGCGCGGATGATCTCGACCGCCTGTCCTGCGATGGCCTGCACACGGCGCTGGCGCCGGTTTACGAGACCGTCGGCCGGCTGTCGCGCGAACTGCCGGCGGAGACCGCCCTGATCGGCTTCGCCGGCGCGCCCTGGACGGTGGCCAGCTACATGCTGGAGGGCGGCTCCAGCCGCGACTTCGCCACGGGAAAGCGCTGGGCCTACGGGGCTCCGACGGAGATGCAGCGGCTCATTGACCTGCTGACGGTGGCGACCGGCGATTACCTCATCGCGCAGATCGACGCCGGCGCCGAGGCGGTTCAGATCTTCGATTCCTGGGCCGGGGTGTGGCCGGAGGCGCAGCTGCGGCGCTGGTGCCTGGAGCCGGTCAAGGCCCTGGTCGCGCGGCTCGCCGCCGAACGGCCGGGCATCCCGGTAATTGTCTTCCCGCGCGGCGCCGGGGTGCTCTACCGGACCTACGCGGAGGAATGCGGCGCCGCCGCCCTCGGCCTCGACACCACGGTGCCGCTCGGCTGGGCGCGCGAGGTGCTGCAGCCCAAGGCCTGCCTGCAGGGCAACCTCGACCCGCTGCTGCTGGTCGCCGGCGGCGAGGGCCTGCGGCGCGGCGTCGACGACATCCTGGCGGCGCTCGCTGGCGGTCCCTTCGTGTTCAACCTGGGCCATGGCATCGTCCCGGAGACACCGCCGGAGCACGTCGCCGAGATGCTGGCGCAGATCCGCGCCTGGCAAAGCTAGACGGGCACGGGCGGATGGCGAAGACCGCGGTGGTGCTGTTCAATCTCGGCGGCCCGGACGGGCCGGAGGCCGTCGAGCCGTTCCTCTTCAACCTGTTCTTCGACCCGGCGATCATCCGCCTGCCGACGCCGCTGCGCTGGCTGCTGGCCAAGGTGATCTCGCGGCGCCGCGCGCCGCTGGCCCGGGAGATCTACCGCGAGATGGGCGGCGGCTCGCCGCTGCTGCCCAACACCGAGGCGCAGGCGGCGGCGCTGACGGCGGCATTACAGCGCCGGGGCCTGGACGACGCGCGGGTGTTCATCGCCATGCGCTACTGGCATCCGCGCGCCGCCGAGACGGCACGCCAGGTCGCCGCCTTCGGGCCGCAGCGGGTGGTGCTGCTGCCGCTCTATCCGCAGTATTCCACCACCACTTCGGCGTCCTCCCTGAAGGAGTGGCACGAGGCGGCGCGGGCCGCCGGGATCGCGGCGGAAACCCGCACGCTGTGCTGCTATCCGCAGGAAACCGGCTTCGTCGATGCCGTCGTCGAGCGCCTGCGCGAGGCCCTGCGCGGCCTCGGCCACGACCGGCCGCCGCGGGTGCTGTTCTCCGCCCACGGCCTGCCGAAGAAGATCGTCGAGCAGGGCGATCCCTACCAGTGGCAGGTGGAGCAGAGCGTCGCCGCGGTGCTGCACCGCCTCGGCGAGGTGAACCTCGACTGGCGCATCTGCTACCAGAGCCGCGTCGGCCCGCTGGAGTGGATCGGCCCGGCCACCGACAGCGAGATCACGAAGGCGGGCGAGGAAGGCTGCCCCATCGTCGTGGTCCCCATCGCCTTCGTGTCGGAGCATTCCGAGACCCTGGTGGAGCTCGACATCGAGTACCGACATCTTGCCGAGAAGGCCGGCGCGCCGGCCTATGTTCGCATCGCCACGGCGGGCAGCGACGCACCCTTTATCGACGGCCTGGCCGGCCTTGTCGCGCAGGCCCTCGCCTCCGAGCGGCCGGTCTGCTCGCACGCCGGCGGGCGCATCTGCCCGGCCGCCTGGCGCGGCTGCGCTCAGCCCGCCGCGGCATCGTAGCGGGAGCGGGCGAGGCCATGGCGGGGTTCCTGGGCGAGGCCTACCTCTGGGTGAAGGCGCTGCACATCCTGGCGGTGATCTCCTGGATGGCCGCCTTCCTCTATCTGCCGCGGCTGTTCGTCTATCACTGCGAGGCCGAGCCGGGCAGCCGCCAGTCGGAGACCTTCAAGGTGATGGAGCGCCGGTTGCTGCGCGGCATCATGAATCCCTCAATGGTCGTTGCCTGGGCGGCGGGGCTGGCGCTGGCGGTCCACCTGGAGGCCTGGGGCGACGGCTGGTTCCACGCCAAGCTGACGGCGGTGGTGGCGCTGACGGCGCTGCACATGCTGGCGGCCCGCTGGCGGCGCGACTTCGCCGCCGACGCCAACCGGCGCTCGGCCCGCTTTTACCGCATCATGAACGAGGTGCCGGCGGTGCTGATGGTCGCCATCGTGATTTTCGTCGTGGTGCGGCCGTTTTAGCGGGCGTAGCAGGACCTCAGGGGCGACCCCAGGGAAACCGGGATTGCTTGACTTCCGCGGCGGGGTGGATTAACCGTCAGAAGTCTTCTTCACCTTGCCGTCCGGCAGTGTGCGTCCCATATTTGGTTAATGAATCGGTAACCAGCCAGGCGTAGGCTGCAGCGATACAGACCTTTCCCGCGTCCGCGGTCCTCAGTCCGCACCCTCAGCACCTTTGAAGCTGCAGTCCCCGCGGTCCCGGTGCCGTCCCGAGAATCCCCCTTTTCCGATGCATAGCGAGCACAGGCGTAAGCGCCCATGAACCTTCAAGAACTGAAAGCCAAGAGTCCGGCCGATCTCCTGGCCTTTGCCGAGGAGCTGGAAGTCGAGAACGCGAGCACCCTGCGCAAGCAGGACATGATGTTCGCGATCCTCAAGCACCTCGCCGAGAACGACCAGCCGATTTATGGCGGCGGGGTCCTGGAGATCCTGCAGGACGGCTTCGGGTTCCTGCGTTCGCCCGAGTCCAACTACCTGGCCGGCCCCGACGACATCTACGTCAGCCCCAGCCAGGTGCGCCGCTTCGGCCTGCGCACCGGCGACACGGTGGAAGGGCAGATCCGCTCGCCCAAGGACGGCGAACGCTACTTCGCCCTCCTGAAGGTCAGCCAGATCAACTTCGACCCGCCGGAGAACTCGCGCCACCGCATCAACTTCGACAACCTGACGCCGCTCTATCCGACCAACAAGATCAAGCTGGAAGTCGAAGACCCCACCATCAAGGACCTGACGCCGCGGGTCATCGACCTGACGGCGCCGATCGGCAAGGGCCAGCGCGCGCTGATCGTCGCGCCGCCGCGCACCGGCAAGACCATGATCCTGCAGAACATCGCGCAGTCGATCGCCAAGAACCATCCCGAGATATTCCTCATCGTGCTGCTCATCGACGAGCGCCCGGAGGAGGTCACCGACATGGACCGCTCGGTGAAGGGCGAGGTCGTCAGCTCGACCTTCGACGAGCCGGCCCAGCGCCACGTGCAGGTCGCCGAGATGGTGATCGAGAAGGCCAAGCGCCTGGTCGAGCACAAGAAGGACGTGGTGATCCTGCTCGACTCCATCACCCGCCTCGCGCGCGCCTACAACACCGTGGTGCCGAGCTCGGGCAAGGTGCTGACCGGCGGTGTCGACGCCAACGCGCTGCAGCGTCCCAAGCGCTTCTTCGGCGCCGCCCGCAACATCGAGGAAGGCGGCTCGCTGACCATCATCGCGACGGCGCTGATCGACACCGGCAGCCGCATGGACGAGGTCATCTTCGAAGAGTTCAAGGGCACCGGTAACTCGGAAATCGTGCTCGACCGCAAGCTGGCCGACAAGCGCACCTTCCCGGCCATCGACATCGGCAAGTCCGGCACCCGCAAGGAGGAACTGCTGGTCGACAAGGGCACGCTGTCGAAGATGTGGGTGCTGCGCCGCATCCTCATGCCGATGGGCGTCACCGACTCCGTCGAGTTCCTGGTCGACAAGCTGAAGCACCAGAAGACCAACCAGGACTTCTTCGACTCCATGAACCAGTAGGCCGGCGCCTCGCCGCTGCGAAAACGCAACGGGCCCGGCGTCATGCCGGGCCCGTTTTCGTTGTGCCGCGACCTTGCCGCTACGGCAGCAGCACCGTCGAGCCAGTGGTCTTGCGGCCCTCGAGATCGCGGTGCGCCTGGGCGGTTTCGCTCAAGGGGTAGGTCTGGTTGACTTCGATCTTCACCTTGCCGGAGGTGACCACCTCGAACAGCGCCGCGGCACAGGCCTCAAGATCTTCGCGCGCCTTGTTGTAGACCATGAGGCTCGGCCGCGTGAGGTAGAGGCAGCCCTTCTTGTTCAGCACGTTCGGGTCGATGGCCGGCGCCGGTCCGGAAGCGGCGCCGAACAGCACCATCATGCCGCGCGGCCTGAGGCAGTCGAGCGAGCCATCGAAGGTGTCCTTGCCGACGGAATCGTAGACCACCGGCACGCCCTTGCCGTCGGTGATCTCCTTCACTCGGGCGACGAAGTCTTCCCGGCGGTAGTCGATGGTGTGATGGCAGCCGTGCGCCTTTGCCAGGGCCGCCTTCTCCTCGGAGCCGACGGTGCCGATGACCGTGGCGCCGATGTGGTTCAGCCACTGGCAGGCGATGAGGCCGACGCCGCCGGCGGCGGCATGGAACAGCACGGTGTCGCCCTTCGACACCTTGAAGGTGCGGCGGATGAGGTACTCGACGGTCATGCCCTGCAGCATCATCGCCGCGGCCGTGGTGTCGTCGACGGCGTCCGGCAGCTTCACCAGGCGATGCCACGGCATCACCCGCGCCTCGGCGTAGGCGCCCGGGGGAAGATCGGCATAGGCGACGCGGTCGCCGCTCTTGAAGGCGGTGACGCCTTCGCCGACGGCTTCGACCACGCCCATGCCCTCCATGCCGATGGTGGCGGGATAGTCGAGCGGGTAGGCGCCCATGCGGTGATAGACGTCGATGTAGTTCAGGCCGCAGGCCTTCTGGCGCAGCAGCACCTCGCCCGGCCCGGGCGCCGGCACTTCGACGTCTTCGTAGCGCAGGACCTCCGGGCCGCCGGGCCCGTGAATGCGGATCGCTTTGACCATCAGGCGAGATGCTCCTTGAAGAACTGGACGCTGCGTTCGTTGGCGAGTTTGGCGGAGGCGGCATCGTAATGCTCGCCGCCCAGGCGCGCGAAGGCGTGGTCCTGGCCGGCATAGAGATGGACGGTGACCCGCGGGTTGCCGGCGAGGCCGTCGCGCACCTTGGCGATCTCTTCGGGCGAGGAGAACTTGTCCTTCTCGGCGACGTGCAGCATCAGCGGTTTGGAAATATTGCCGGCCTCGCCCAGCAGGTCGCCGAGGCCGACGCCGTAGTAGCCGACGTTGGCGTCGGAGTCGGAGCGCGTCGACATGAGGAAGGCGATCTTGCCGCCGAGGCAGTAGCCGACGCTGCCGGCCTTGCCGCTGCAGGCCTCGTGGCCGCGCAGGGTGGCGAGGGTCGCCTGCATGTCGGCGATGCCCTTGTCGACGTCGAACAGGCCGAAGAGTTCGAAGGCGCGGTTCCACTCCGCCTGGGTGCGGTCGGTGATGTCGATGCCGGGTTCGATGCGCCAGAAGAGATCGGGACAGACGGCGACGAAGCCCTGGCCGGCCAGCCAGTCGCAGGTGTCGCGCATCACCTGGTTGACGCCGAAGATCTCCTGGGCGACGACGATGCCCGGCGCCGGCGTGGACCTGGGCAGCGCGAGGTAGGCGTTGAAACTGCCGTCGCCGGTGCGGATGGTGACTTCACCCATGTGTGTCCCCTTCGATGTTCGTTGGCGTCGGCGACGGACGGCCGCAGCGATTTCTTTCGGCCAGCTTAACCGAAACGCCGCGGCGTTGCAGCCGCTGCAGAACCACTCACAGCGGCAGCGCGTGCTGCACCGGCCAGGCGCCCTCCAGTGTCAGCAGCCAGGCCTTGGTCTCGGGCCCCTCGCCGCCGGAAAAGCCGCCGAGCTGGCGGTCGGCGGCCAGCACCCGGTGGCAAGGAATGAAGATGGGGATCGGATTGGCGCCGCAGGCGGTGCCGACGGCTCGCGCGATGCCGCCGGTCGCCCGGGCGAGGTCGCCGTAGGACTTCGTCTGCCCGTAGGGGATCGCCTGCATCTCGCGCCAGACCGCGAGGTGGAAGTCGCTGCCGCGCGGTTGGAGGGGCAGATCGAAGGTCCGGCGCGTGCCGGCGAAGTAGTCGCGCAGTTGCTCGGCCGCGTTGCGCAGCAGGGCGCTGTCGTCGGTGCCGCGGCCGCCCCAGGTGACGGCGACGATGGCGCCGTCGTTCTCGCTGAGAGTGACCGGCCCCGTCGGCGTTTCGACGGTGAGGCGGCGGGTCACGGTGTGCGTTCCGGGCCGGCGAGGGCCATCGCCAGGGACGCCGCCTCGGTGATCGGCAGCGAGCAGGTGGGGCCGTGGCAGACGTAGGCCGTGGGCTTGCCGGCGGTCTGGCCCTTGCCGGCGGCGGGATGTCCTTGCGGCAGGGCCTCGCCGGGGGCGACGACCTGGAGAATGCGGTTGGGCAGGCAGCGCCCGGCCGCGGCCGCGACCAGGGCGTCGGTGGCCGCCTCGCCGCGGCGGCCGACCACCACCACCTGGGTGGCGGAGATCATCAGCTCGGCACTGTTCAGCAGGCTGGCCAGGGGGAAGAAGTTGCGGCCGAGCTCGCCGGTAAAGGCCTGCGCAAGGTCCTCGGCGCGGGCGCGGTAGGTGTCGCGCCCGGTCAGGTGGAACAGGCGGACAAGCACCCCGAGGATCGTTCCGTTGCCGGAAGGAACGGCGCTGTCGTAGGCCGTCTTGCTGCGCAGGATGAGGCCGGGGGTGTCGTCGGCGGTGAGGAAGTAGCCGCCGTTCTCGCCGTCCCAGTAGTGCCGGTCGAGCACCGCCGTCCAGTCTTCCGCCTGGGCGAGGTAATCGGCCGTGCCGGTGGCCTCGAAGAGCGCCACGGCCGCCGCCGCCATGTTGGCGTAGTCGTCCAGCGTCGCCGGGTGCTTCAGCCGGCCGTGGCGCCAGCTGTGATGGAGGCGGCCGTCGCGCTGCATGTCGCGGCGGACGAAGGTGAAGGCGGTCTCGGCCGCCTGCAGCCAGGCGGGCTCTGCGAAGGCGCCGGCGGCCTCGGCCAGGGCGGCGATCATCAGGCCGTTCCAGTCGGCCAGCACCTTGTCGTCCCAGCCCGGCCAGACCCGCCCGGCGCGCGCCGCGAGGAGACGTTCCCGGCAGGCGCCGAGCCGCGCCTCGGTCTCAGGCTCCGCCGGCTCCGGGCGCGCCGAGCGGTTGAGAATGCTCTTGCCCTCCCAGTTGCCCTGGGTCCGGATGTCGTAGTGCGCCTTGAGGAGGCCGGCCTCGGCCCCGAGCAGGCGGTCGATCTCGGCCTCGGTCCAGACGTAGAACTTGCCTTCCTCGCCCTCGCTGTCGGCATCCAGGGTGGCGGCGAAGGCGCCACTCGGCGCCTTGCCGCTGCCGTCGGCGTCGGCGATCATCTCGCGCAGCACCCAGGCGACGGTCTCGCGCAGGCGTTCGGCGTAGAGGGGGCGCCGGGTGTCCTGCCACAGCCAGGTCAGCACCTCGATGAGCTGGGCGTTGTCGTAGAGCATCTTCTCGAAGTGCGGCACCAGCCAGCGGGCGTCGACGGTGTAGCGCGCGAAGCCGCCGCCCAGGTGATCGTAGATGCCGCCCTGGCACATCCTGGAGACGGTGAGCTCGCAGGCGTCGCGCGCCGCCGTCATGCCGCTGCGCTTCCACGCCCGCCACAGCAGCTTCAGGATCGCCGGCTGCGGAAATTTCGGGGCGCCGCCGATGCCGCCGTGCACGCGGTCGACCTCGGCGGCGAGGCGCACGGCGATCTCGTCGAGGGTCTGCAGGGAGACGGTGCCGCCCGGCTGATTGCGCGACAGCTTTTCGAGGCCGTCCTTCAGGGCCGTGGTGTTCTTCGCGATGCGGTCCTTGTCGCCGGCGTAGATCTCCGCTACCGCGGCCAGCACCTGGGGAAAGCCGGGCCGGCCGTAGCGCGGCTCCGGCGGGAAGTAGGTGCCACCCCAGAAGGGCTCGCCCTCGGCGGTGAGGAACATGGTGAGCGGCCAGCCGCCGTGCTCGCCGAGCAGGGCGAGGGCCGCCTGGTAGATGCTGTCGACGTCCGGCCGCTCCTCGCGGTCCACCTTGATGTTAACGAATAACCGGTTCATCGTCTCGGCGATGGCCGGATCCTCGAAGCACTCGTGCGCCATCACGTGGCACCAGTGGCAGGCGGCATAGCCGACCGACAGCAGCACCGGCTTGTTCGCCGCGCGCGCCTCGGCGAAGGCCGCTTCGCCCCAGGCGCGCCAGGCCACCGGGTTGTCGCGGTGCTGCAGCAGGTAGGGGCTGGTTTCCGCCCCCAGGAGGTTGCCCGGCGACGTGGTCTGCGGTGCGGTCTCCGAGGTGGCGCGGGAGCTGGCGTCGGTCATCGATCGGCGTCCTTTCCCGGGCCGTGCCGCGGCGGCGGGGCCCGCGATTTCCGCCGCCGCGGGATTGCGGCGGTGGAACGGTGGCATATAGTCTGAGGTTTCCTATATGGGCCGGAGGTCAAGGGCGGCTCAACCACAATCGCTCAGTGGATTTGCGGCAGGTCCGCCCGCGGGGGTCCCGGCGGGCGCGGCGCGAGGGAAAGGCGGCGGCGATGAAGATTCACGTGGATATCGACTGCACCCCGGAAGAGGCCCGCAGCTTTCTCGGCCTGCCCGACGTGGCGCCGATGCAGGAGGCGCTGATGGCCGAGATGCAGAAACGCATGATGGCGAACCTCCACGCCATGGAGCCGGAGCAGCTGTTCAAGACCTGGCTGCCAGCCGGTCTGCAGGGCTGGGAGCAGCTGCAGAAGGCCTTCTGGACCCGCATGGCGGCGGCCGGCGAGAAGAAGGAGGGAAACGAGTAGGGCATGACGGACACCCTGGACCAGGCCGCGGCGGCCGGAGACGCGGAGGACGACGCTTCGGGCGATCCCGCGCCGTACTACCGCTGCCACGTGTTCTGCTGCATGAACGAGCGGCCGCCGGGGCACGAGCGTGGCTGCTGCAAGGAAAAGGGCGCTGTGCGGTTGCGGAACTACCTGAAGGCGCGCGCCAAGGAGCTCGGTCTCGAAGGCGTGCGGATCAACCAGGCCGGCTGTCTCGACCGCTGCGAACTCGGGCCGACCCTGGTGATCTACCCGGAAGGGGTGTGGTATCACTACCGCAGTGTCGAGGACGCCGAGGAGATCCTGCAGACCCATCTGGTGAAGGGCGGCCGGGTCAGGCGCCTGATGCTGCGCCCCGACGACGAGGCGCCGCCGGAGCGGTGAGCCCGCGCCGGCGCCCGCCCGCGTTGCATGATTCATGACAGACGACACCATCTTCGCCCCTTCGACGGCCGCCGGCCGGGCGGGGGTGGCTGTGATCCGCGTCTCCGGCCCCGCCGCCGGGGCGGCGCTGGCCGCGCTGGGGGGTAGCCCGCTACCGCCTCCGCGGCGGGCGGCGCTGCGGGCGATCGTCGATCCCGGCGACGGCCGGACCATCGATCGCGGCCTGCTGCTGTGGTTTCCCGGCCCGGCCAGCTTCACCGGCGAGGATCTCGGGGAGCTGCACCTGCATGGCGGGCGGGCGGTGATCGCGGCGGCGCTGGCGGCGCTGGCGCGGATTCCCGGCCTCAGGCCCGCCGAGCCCGGCGAGTTCACCCGGCGCGCCTTCGACAACGGCAAGCTGGACCTCAGCGCCGTCGAGGGGCTGGCCGACCTCATCGACGCCGACACCGAGGCGCAGCGCCGCCAGGCCCTGCGGCAGATGGAGGGCGGGCTGGCCCGGCGCAGCGGCGCTTGGGCGGCGCGCCTGACCCGGGTGCTGGCCCACTTCGAGGCGGCCATCGACTTCGCCGAGGAGGAGCTGCCGGCCGAATTGGAGGCCCAGGCCCTCGGCGAGGCCGCGGCGGTGGCGGCGGAGATCGCCGCCGCGCTGGACGACCGCCATCGCGGCGAGCGGCTGCGCGAGGGCCTGTCGGTGGTGATCCTCGGGGCGCCGAACGCCGGCAAGTCGTCGCTGCTGAACGCCCTGGCGCAGCGCGACGCGGCGATCGTTTCGGAGGCGGCCGGCACCACCCGCGACGTCGTCGAGGTGCACCTCGACCTCGGCGGCTACCCCGTGGTGCTGGCGGATACCGCCGGTTTGCGGGACCTGGAGGGCGATGCGTCCGCCGCCGAGGGCGCCCAGGTCGCTCAGGCCGCCGTTGAGCGCGAGGGCATGGCACGGGCGCGGGCGCGGGCGGCGCTGGCCGACGTGAAGCTGCTGCTGGTGGACCTGGAGGCGGCGCTGGCGGACGACACGGCCCTGGATGCCGCGCGGGCGCTCCACGACAGCCGCTCCATCCTGCTGCTGAACAAGGCCGACCGTTGCGAGGCGGCAGCGGTGGCGCGCCTCTGCGCGGCGCTCGCAGACTGGGATCCGCTGGCCGTCTCGGCCAAGACCGGCGCCGGGCTGGACCGGGCGCTGGCGCGTCTCCTCGACCTGGCGGACGAGAGCTTCGGCGGTGGTGAGGCGGCCGGGGCGGGGATCACGCGGCTGCGCCACCGCCGCGCCCTGGAGGACTGTCGAGAGGCCCTCGCGCGGGCGGGAGAGGCGGCTTTGCCGGAGCTGGCGGCGGAGGAGCTGCGTCTGGCGCTGCGGGCGCTGGGCCGGATCAGCGGCCAGGTCGATGTGGAGGACCTACTAGATATTGTGTTCGCGGAGTTCTGTATCGGCAAATGATGTGGGCGTACGGAGTGTTTCACGTGAAACATAGCTAAGCGCCTTTTACCTTTTCCGGCTCGGGCATGACGCGATCCGCGCGGGATACTTGAATGCGGCCGGCGGCTTGGTATAACCCGCAGCATTCCCGGAATGCCGGCAGCGGCGGAAGCGAAGATGCCAGGGACCGACAGCTCTTCAGAGACCGACAGCTTCGACGTCATCGTGGTCGGCGGCGGCCATGCCGGCTGCGAGGCGGCAGCGGCGGCCGCGCGCCTCGGCGCCCGCACCGCGCTGGTTACCCACCGGCGCGACAGCATCGGCGTGATGTCCTGCAACCCGGCGATCGGCGGCCTCGGCAAGGGGCACCTGGTGCGGGAGATCGATGCCCTGGACGGCCTCATGGGCCGCGTGGCCGATGCCGCCGGCATCCAGTTCCGCGTGCTCAACGCCAGCAAGGGACCGGCGGTGCGGGGCCCGCGCGCCCAGGCTGACCGCAGGCTCTACCGCGAGGCCATGCAGGCGGCGCTGGCGGCGCAGCCGGGCCTGACCATCGTCGAGGCGGCGGTCGAAGACCTCGCCGTCGACGGGACGGGGCGCTGCCGCGGTGTCGTCCTGGGCGACGGGCGGAGCCTGCACGCCGGGGCGGTGGTGCTCACCACCGGCACCTTCCTGCGCGGCCTTATCCACATCGGCGAGGAACGGATTCCGGCCGGGCGGGTCGGCGAGGCGCCGGCGGTGGGGCTGGCGGAGACCCTGGCGCGCTTCGGCTTCGAACTCGGACGGTTGAAGACCGGCACGCCGCCGCGGCTCGATGGCCGCAGTATCGATACCTCGGCCTTGCAGGCGCAGCCCGGCGATTTGCCGCCGGAGCCCTTTTCCAGCCTGACGGCGGCGATCGTCCAGCCGCAGATCGTCTGCCACATCACCCACACCACCGGCGCCGGCCACGCCCTGATCCGCGACAACCTGCACCGGGCGCCGCTCTATTCCGGGCAGATCGAGTCCGTGGGGCCGCGCTACTGTCCCTCCATCGAGGACAAGGTGGTACGCTTTGCCGAGCGCGGGCAGCACCAGATCTTCCTGGAGCCTGAGGGCCTCGACGACCCGACAGTCTACCCGAACGGCATCTCCACTTCGCTGCCGAGGGACGTGCAGGCGGCGCTGCTGAAGACCATTCCGGGGCTGGAGAACGCCCGGATGCTGCAGCCGGGCTACGCCATCGAGTACGACTATGTGGACCCGCGGGAGCTGAAGGTGTCGCTGGAGACCCGCCGCCTGCCGGGACTCTTCCTGGCCGGGCAGATCAACGGCACCACCGGTTACGAGGAAGCGGCAGCCCAGGGCCTGATGGCCGGGCTGAACGCGGCGCTGCGGGCGGGGCAGGCCGGCGCCGAGGCGGCGGCGGCTGAGGTGTTCACCCTCGACCGCTCCGAGGCCTACATCGGCGTGCTGGTCGACGACCTGGTGACCCGCGGCGTCAGCGAACCCTACCGGATGTTCACCAGCCGGGCCGAGTATCGCCTGCGCCTGCGCGCAGACAACGCGGACCAGCGGCTCACGGATCGCGGCATTGCCCTCGGCTGCGTCGGCGCCCTGCGCCGGGAGGCCTTTCAGGCCCGGATGGCGGCCCTGGCGGCCGGCCGCGCCCTGGCGGAATCCCTGACGGCAACGCCCAACGAATTGGCCGCGGCCGGTCTCGGGATCAACCAGGATGGCGTCCGGCGCAGCGCCTTCGATCTGCTGCGCTATCCCGACGTCACCCTCGAGCGCCTGGCGGCGATCTGGCCCGAGCTGCGTGGCCTGGACGCCGCGGTGGCGCGCCAGGTGGAGATTGAGGGGCGCTACCAGGGCTACCTTGCGCGCCAGGAGGCCGACATCCGTGCCTTCCGCAAGGACGAGGCCCTGGAACTGCCGGCGGACCTCGAGTACCAGGCGATCGGCGGGCTCTCCAGCGAAGTCAGGCAGTTGTTAACCAAGAGTCGGCCGGCGACCCTGGGCGCCGCCGCGCGGATCCCCGGAGTCACCCCCGCCGCCACCCTGGCGCTGCTGCGGCATGTGAAGAAACGCCAGCGCCCGGCGGGGACGGCGGGCGCCCGGGACAGCGCCGCGTGAGCCCGGTGCCGGCGTGCCCACACTGACTCCGGAGGCCTTCCAGGCCCACACCGCTGTTTCACGTGAAACACTGGAGCGGTTCCGCGCCTACGCCGACCTTCTCGTCAAGTGGAACCGGGCCATCAACCTGGTGAGCCCGCGGTCGCTCGAAGATCTCTGGCGCCGCCATTTCCTCGACTCGGCGCAGCTCAGGGCCTACCTGCCGAGCCCGCCGGAAGCCGAGACCCGCGTCATCCTCGATCTCGGCTCCGGGGCGGGGTTCCCCGGGCTGGTGCTGGCGATCCTCGGCTGCGGGCGGGTCCACCTCGTCGAGTCCGACCAGCGCAAGGCGGCTTTCCTGCGCGAGGTACTGCGCGCCACCGGCACCGCCGCGGAGCTGCATGTCCAACGTGTCGAGGAACTGCCGGAAATGGCCGTCGACGTGGTCACCTGCCGCGCCTTCGCGCCGCTGCCACGGATTCTCGAGCTCGGCGAACGCTTCCTGCGGCCGCAACCGGGGAAGAATCCACCGGTCGGCCTGTTTCTGAAGGGGCGGCGGGCCGATGAAGAATTGACCGCTGCGGCGAAAAAGTGGAGACTGCAAACAGAGCGCTTTGAGAGCGAGACAGACCCCAAAGCCTCAATCTTGCGTCTCAGGCTTCTATCTCTTGGGGATGGAGCATCTTGAACCTACAACATGTTGAAACGACCCCGGAGCGCGGCACAGTGTCGCCGGCACCGGTCGTGACCCGGATTCTGGCCATCGCCAACCAGAAGGGCGGCGTCGGCAAGACCACGACGACGGTGAACCTGGCGACCGCCCTGGCCGCCTGCGGCAAGCGCGTGCTGATCGTCGACATGGACCCCCAGGGCAATGCCAGCACCGGCCTCGGGGTCGCCGCCGACAAGCGCGACCACAGCATCTACCAGGTGCTGCTCGACGGCCTGTCACTGGAGACCGCCATCGCCCGGACCCTCGTTCCGGGCATGGATATCGTGCCCTCCGGGGTCGATCTTTCCGGCGCCGAGCTGGAGCTGATCGACGTGCCACGGCGCGAATACCGCCTGCGCGACGCCATCCAGGCGGCCCGCGGCAGCTACGACTTCGTGATCATCGACTGCCCGCCGGCCCTGGGTCTCCTGACCCTCAACGCCCTGGTGGCGGCGGATTCGATCCTGGTGCCGCTGCAGGCGGAGTTCTACGCACTGGAGGGGCTCAGCCACCTGATGCGCACCATCGACCGCGTGCGCCGCGGCCTCAACCCCGGCCTGACCCTGCAGGGGGTGGTGCTGACCATGTTCGACCGCCGCAACAATCTCTGCGAGATGGTCGCTGCTGACGTGCGCTCCTACCTGGGCGACCGGGTCTACAAGACCATGATCCCCCGCAACGTGCGGGTCTCCGAGGCGCCCTCGCACGGCAAGCCGGTGCTGCTCTACGACCTGCGCTGCGCCGGCTCCCAGGCCTACGTGCGCCTGGCGCGGGAGATCCTGCAGCGCGAGAACAGCCTGCCGGGCCAGCCGGCCATGGCCTCCTGAGGCCCCGGACGCGGCGGGAAACGAAGGCGGGAGACGAGATTGTTCCGCAAACGGAATAAAAGGGAAGGGCGCCGGACCGGCGGACCGGCGGGAAGCGAGGCATGACGGACGGGCCACCATCGGAACAGGGCAAGCGGACCAATCTCGGCCGCGGCCTCGCCGCCCTCTTCGGCGAGGAGAACGAGGACTACGCCTCGCTCGACAAGGTGCGCTCGGCCAAGACGGTGCCGGTCGAGCAGCTGCGCCCGGGCCGCTTCCAGCCGCGCCACCGCTTCGACGAGGCGGCGGTGGCGGCGCTGGCGGAGTCCATCAAGGCGCAGGGCATCCTGCAGCCGATCCTGGTGCGCCGCCTTGCGGAGCGGCCGAACGAATACGAGATCGTCGCCGGCGAGCGGCGTTGGCGCGCCGCGCAGATCGCCAAGCTGCACGAGGTTCCGGTCATCATCCGCGACCTCACCGACGCCGAATCTCTAGAGCTGGCGATCGTCGAGAACGTCCAAAGGCAAGACCTGACCCCTTTGGAAGAGGCCGAGGGCTACCGACGCCTGATCGACGAGTTCCAACACACGCAAGAGAATCTGGCGCGCACCCTCGGCAAGAGCCGCAGCCACGTCGCCAACACCCTGCGCCTGCTGAGCTTGCCCCCAGTGGTGAAAGAACTGCTCGACGAGGGCAAGCTGACCGCCGGCCATGCCCGCGCCCTGATCGGCTGCGACGACGCCGAGGGCCTTGCCGCGCAGATGATCCGCCGCGGCCTCAACGTCCGCCAGGCCGAGCGCCTGGTGCAGCACGCCAAGGCCGCCGCGCCGCGCAAGGCGGGCCGGGCCGGCGCCGACGACCGCGGCGACAAGGGTAAGGACAGCGACACCCTGGCCCTCGAGCGCGACCTGACGGCGCTGCTCGGCCTCAAGGTGTCGATCAAGTTCCAGGGCAGCGGCGGCTCGCTGACCATCCACTACAAGACCCTGGAGCAGCTCGACGACGTGCTGCACCGGCTGAACCAGATGCCGCCGCCGGTAGCGCGCGCCTGAAGTCAGCCGGCGCGGCGGCGCCGGCCCGGGGCGTTGGCGGCGATCTCCAGCAGCGCCCGCGACGCCAGCACTTCCGCCGGCGCGCCGCTGCGCTTGCAGGCGGCCTCCGCCTCCATCAGCCGGTCCATGGCCCGCGCCAGCGCGTCCGGCCGCCAGGCTTCGGCCTGGGCCTTGAAGGCGGCGGCGCTTTTCCAGAACACCGGCGGCCGCAGCCGCCGCATGGCCTCCTCGGCCGACCCGGGCCCGCCGGCCACGGCGTGCAGGCGCTGAAAGTGCCGCACCACGGCGCGCAGGATGGAAACCGGTGCGTTGCCTTCGCGCAGGCTGCGGGCGAGCGCGCGCTCTAGCGCCGCCAGGTTGCCGCCGGCGACCGCCAGCGCCACGTCGTCGAGGCTGAGCAGCGCGGAGTCGCCGACGCAGGCCTCGGCGTCCTCCAGGGTCACCTCGCCGCCGTCCTGCTCCCCAGCGGGCCCCTTGAACAGCAGCACCTTCTCCAGTTCCCGGCGCGTCAGCTCACGGTCGCCGCCGAGCTGCCCGGCGAGAAAGGCGACGGCCTCGCGGGTAATCCCGCGGCCGGCCGCCGCGAAGAACCCGCGCACCACCGCCTCCAGCCCGCGCGCGTCGTCGTGGTAGCAGGCCAGCGCCACCGCCGCCTTGTCGGCCTCGAACAGCTTGCGCAGGGTCGAGCGTGCCGGCAGGTCGTCGGCCTCGACGACCACGAAGGCGTCGCCCGGCGACCCGGCAAGGAAGTCCTTCAGCACCGCTGTTACCTTGTCGGACGCATCGCGTACGCGTACGAAACGCCGGCCGCCGCCGAAGGTGAGGGCGGCGGCCTCGTCCGCCAGCCGCGCCGGGTCGTCTTTCAACTGGCCTGCAGATATCTCGCTGACGGAAAAGGGATCCTTCGGATCGGCGACGATCTTCGCCAGCAGCGCGGCGCTGCGCTCGCGGCGCAGGCCGGCGTCAGGACCGTAGAGCAGCACCGCGCGTACGGCAGCGTCCGGCGCGGCGACAAAGCGTTCGGCCTCTCTGGCTGCCAGCTTCACCGCGCGACCTTGATCCGCCTAGCGCGAGAAGAACAGCGCCAGGCGCGTGCGGATGTCGTCGGCGACCTCTCGCAGGGCCCGCTCGCGCGCGTCGTCTTCCGACACCGTGGTGGCGAAGGGATTGGTCAGGATGTCGTAGCTGGTGGTGGAAGACGAGCGTCCGGCGAGCAGCGACGCGTTGCCGTCGTAGCGCAGCAGTGAGAAATCGGCCACCACCTGCAGGTTGGCGCGGGTCGCCGTTTCGTCGCGGCGCACGCCCAGTTCGCTGCGCGTCTCCCGCAGGTCGACCCGCAGGCGGTACTCCGGCGAAACGGGTTGACCGTCCGGGTTCAGCCGGTCGCGCAGAAAGTTGTGCATCTGCTGGCCGACGCGGTCGCGCAGCGGATCGACCCGCACCGAGGCCAGATCGGCGACCACGTCATGGTCGTCGCCGTTGCCGTAGAGCGGCCGGAAGCCGCAGCCGGAAAGGCCACTCAGCGGCAACGCCGCCGCCATGCCGAACGCGCGGCAGAGGTTGCGTCTAGACCACGACATTGACAATCCGGTTCCTCACCACGATGACCTTGCGCGCCGCTTTGCCGTCCATCGCCCGCTGCACCGCCGGCTCCGCCAGCGCGACCGCCGTGGCCTCCTCGTCGCCGGCGTCGACGGCCAGCGAGATGGTAGCACGCTTCTTGCCGTTCACCTGCACCGCGAGAACGGCGGTCGCGTCGCTGACCAGCGCGGGGTCAGCCGCCGGCCAGGGCTGGTCGACCAGCAGGCCGTCGTGGCCGAGCCGCTCCCAGAGTTCTTCCGCCAGATGCGGCATCATCGGCCCCAGCAGGCGCACCAGCAGGTCCAACCCCTCGCGAAGGGCCCAGCGCGCGCCGGCGTCGCCGGCCGCAAAGCCCGCCAGCGCGTTGGCCAGTTCATAGATGCGCGCCACCGCGCGGTTGAAGCGGAACTGTTCGAGATCCTCGCCGCAGGCGGCCACCGTCTTGTGGACGCTGCGGCGCAGCTCGACAGCGGCCGGCGACAGCTCGCCCGGCGGCGGCGCGCCGGGGGCCGGCAGGGTCTCGAGATTCTCTTCGACCAGGCGCCACAGGCGCTGGGTAAAGCGCCAGGCGCCCTCGACGCCGGCGTCGGTCCACTCCATGTCGCGCTCGGGCGGCGAATCCGACAGCATGAACCAGCGTGCCGTGTCGGCGCCGAAGGTGTCGATGATGGCCTCGGGGTCGACGACGTTGCGCTTCGACTTGCTCATTTTCTCGGCGCGGCCGACCGCAACCGGCGCGCCGCCGTCGACGAGGCGTGCGCCGCCCTCGGGCAGTTTCTCCACCTGCTCCGGAAACAGCCACTTGCCGTCGGTGTCGCGGTAGGTCTCGTGGCAGACCATGCCCTGGGTGAACAGGCCGGCGAAGGGCTCGGCGACGCCGACATAGCCCAATTCCTTCAGTGCGCGGGTGAAGAACCGCGCGTAGAGCAGGTGCAGGATGGCGTGCTCGATGCCGCCGATGTACTGGTCCACCGGCAGCCAGTAGTCGACCGCCGCGCGGTCCATCGCCGCGGCCGCGCGCGGGCTGCAGAAGCGCGCGAAGTACCAGGAGGAATCGACGAAGGTGTCCATGGTGTCGGTGTCGCGCTCGGCCGCGCCGCCGCAGCTCGGGCAGGTCGTCTGCTTCCAGGTCGGATGGTGCGCCAGCGGATTGCCCGGGCGGTCGAAGGCGACGTCGTCGGGCAGCACGACCGGCAGGTCGGCGGCCGGCACCGGCTGCGGGCCGCAGGCGGCGCAGTGGACGACCGGGATCGGGCAGCCCCAGTACCGCTGCCGCGAGATGCCCCAGTCGCGCAGTCGGTACTGCACGGTGCCTTCGCCGTCGCCCTGAGCCTCCAGGCGCTCGATGGCCGCCCGCTTGGCCGCGTCGACCGCCAGGCCGTCGAGGAAATCCGAATTGAACGCGCGGCCGTCGCCGGTGAAGGCCTCGTCGCCGATCTGGTAGGTGGTGGGGTCGGCATCGGGCGGCAGCACCACGGGGACCACCGGCAGGCCGTACTTGCGGGCGAAGTCGAGGTCGCGCTGGTCGTGGGCCGGGCAGCCGAAGATGGCGCCGCTGCCGTACTCCATCAGAACGAAGTTGGCGATGTAGACCGGCAGTGTGACGTCCGGCAGGAAGGGGTGCCGCACCGTCAGGCCGGTATCGTAGCCCTGCTTCTCCGCCGTCTCGATGGCTTCCTCGCTGGTGCCGAGGCGGTTGCACTCGGCGACGAAGGTGGCGGCGGCGGGGTCGCCAGCGGCGATTTCGGTGGCCAGGGGATGGTTGGCTGCGACGGCGCAGAACGACGCGCCGAACAGCGTGTCCGGCCGCGTGGTGAAAACCGTCAGGCGGTCGTTGTCGCCTTCCCGGCGCCCCTCGATGCGGAAACGGATGGTGGCACCTTCGGAGCGGCCGATCCAGTTGCGCTGCATCAGGCGCACCTTTTCCGGCCAGCGCTCCAGGCCGTCGAGGGCGGCCAGCAGTTCGTCGGCATAGGCGGTGATGCGGAAAAACCACTGCGACAGCTTGCGACGCTCGATCGGGGCGCCGGAGCGCCAGCCCTTGCCGTCGATGACCTGCTCGTTGGCCAGCACGGTCTGGTCGACCGGGTCCCAGTTGACCGAGGATTCCTTGCGGTAGACCAGGCCTTTTTCCATCATCTCGACGAACAGGCGCTGCTGGTGCGCGTAGTAGCCGGGATGGCAGGTGGCGATCTCGCGGTCCCAGTCGATCGACAGGCCCATCAGCTGCAACTGGCCGCGCATGGCGGCGATGTTGTCGTAGGTCCAGCTCGCCGGGTGGATGCCGCGCTCCATGGCCGCGTTCTCGGCCGGCAGGCCGAAGGCGTCCCAGCCCATGGGGTGCAGCACGTTGAAGCCCTTGGCCCGCTTGTAGCGCGCCACCACGTCCCCGATGGTGTAGTTGCGCACATGGCCCATGTGGATCTTCCCCGAGGGGTAGGGGAACATCTCCAGCACATAGTACTTGTCGCGGCCGCCGTCCTCGCGCACGGCAAAGCAGCCGGCCCCGGCCCAGCGCCGCTGCCACTTCTGCTCGGTTTCCTTGGCGTTGTAACGGGTCATCTCGGGGCTCTAGCAGCGGCGGCCGCGGGCGCCGCTCCGCCGCGCGGGAACCCTGGCCAGGCGTGGCAAGACTTCCGGCGCCGGCCGGCGGGGCGCCGCCGGCGTTACTGGATGGAGGCGATGCGCAACTCGCGCGCGCGGGTGAGGATGGCGTTCTCCACGTCGGTCTGGGTCTGCGGCTCGACCGAGGCGTCCACCCAGTTGCCGGTGCGCGGGTCGAGCAGCTGGCGGAAAATCGAAGCGCGCACGCCGTCGGCGCGCAGGTCGCGGCCGAGGATGTAGACGTTCAGCTTGAAGCGCTCGTTGGTGGCCTGGGGCGGCGAGTACCAGTCGGTGATGATGACGCCGCCGAAGGGATCGGCCGAGGCCAGCGGCATGAAGGAGACGGTGTCCAGCGAGGCGCGCCACAGGTAGGAATTGACGCCGATGCCGCCGTCGCCGCCGCTGCCGGCCTCCGGCCGGTCCTCGCCGCCGAGGCCGATGCCGCCGCTGCCTCCGAGGATCGAGCCGCCGGTCTGGGCGTAACGCTCCTCGAGCTCGTCCGGGTACACGGCCTCGCCGCCGCAGGCGCCCAGGGCCGGCAAAAGGCCCAGGGCCAGCACCAGCGCCAGCCAGCGGCCGACCGTGTTCCTGCCAATGATCGCCCCGGAGGCCGTTCGTGTCATCGCTTCCCGCGTCCCTGCGTGCTGCAGGCGGTACCGCTCCGGCCGGGCCGGACCGGCAACCGCCCAGGATTGCCTGCGGAGTAGATATCATAGGGCCCTGGGGCGGGCAAAAAAGAAATGGGGAAGGCCGGCTGGCCCACCCCTGTCCGCGGGGCCGGGAACGCGGCATAGAAAAAGGGCGGCACCCGAAGGTGCCGCCCCCTCAAACGACCGAAGTCGCGCGATCCGGCTTAGAAGGAAACCTTCAGGCCGCTGGTGATCGCGACGATGTCGTTGTCGCCGCCGCTGCCGAGATCTTCGCTGCCGACATAGCCGGTGACGAAGACGCTGACACCCGGGGCGAGGTTGTAGCCGACGTTGGCAGAGCCACCGAGCAACTCGTCACCGGTATCGTCGTCATCGGAGTAGATGCCGTTGATCGAGAAGTTCCACGGACCGGCGCCGTAGCCGATACCGAGGTCGACCGCCCAGCCTTCGCCGGTGGCGTTGCCGCTGCCGTCGCTGCCGCCGTCCTTGTCGTCCCAGACGACACCGGCCGCAATGGTGAAGCCGGAGAAGCTGACCGCCATGCCGCCGCCGATACCATAGGCGGTGTCTTCCGGCTCGCCATCAGCGTGGCCGAAGGCACCGACCAGGGCGAGGTCGAGGCCGACGCCGTTGAACTCGCCGGAGTACTTCAGGCCGAGACCGACGTGGTCGTGGATACCGGTCGAGTCAGCGTCGTTGAAGCTGTTGCCCGCGCCGTCGTGCGAGGTGTCCGGCGTGTAGCTGATGCCGGCGCTGAAGCCGTTGAAGTTCGGCGTGGTGTAGGTGATCTTCGTCGCGTCCGAGGAGTCAACGCCGCCACGGAAGTCGACCGAGGTGCGGGCCGCACCGGCGAAGGCGCTGCTCAGGAAGTTCGAGGTCGGGTTGCCGACGCCGCCGTAGTCGACGCCCGAGTTCGAGCCGTTGACCATCATGAAGTCTTCGGCGCCGTCGTTGTTGCCGAACTCGAGCTTACCGAAGCTGCCCTGGGCCCAGATGCTGTTCTCGTCGACGTTGTTGGTCGACCCCGCGTCAGCCTCGAGCTCCACGCGGAAGCCGAAGGTGATGCCGTTGTCGGCCATGATCGTGCCGGTGACGTGGATTTCGGTGTTGGTCGCGAAGCCGAAACCACGATCCGAAGAGTCACCACCGACGCTCTTGTCGGCATCGCCGGCGGAAACCATGAACTGCTGGAACGCGGAGAGCTTCAGCTCCTGTGCGGCAGCAGGGCTGGCCACCAGGACCGCGGCCCCGACAATGGCGCTGCTAGCCATCAATACGTTTTTCATCCGAAAAGCTCCAAATACGGTGTCTATTGTGGGTACCCCAAGCCACGGGATGGACTGTTCGTACTAGGACCCGCGGCGCTTCGCAAGGGTCGGCAGGGGTGTTAAGTTGTTTTTCCGACACACTGTGTTCTCACGGCAACAGGAGGGCTTTTCGCCGCGACGCCAAGCACTTCACGGTGGCGGCTGCAATCACGAGTCAGCTCAATTGCACTCGCCATAGGATTGGTTCATTCTATCGCTCGCCTTACCCGTGTATAATTTAAACGACCCGTTAACCTTCGGCTTCGCCGGCCTTGCATGCCGGCCTTGCATGACTGGGCGCATTTGCCTAGAGGGATGTCGGCGCGGCCATAGCGGACAGACGGCGGCCCGCGCCGGTATCGACCCTTGCTTCGGATTCCAGCAGCCCACATGCCCGGCATTCTCTGGCTCGCCTCCTACCCGAAGTCCGGCAACACCTGGATGCGGGCGTTTCTCGCCAACCTCATCCTCGACGAGCCCGAGCCGCTGCCGCTGAAGCGCATCAACGAGGTCTGCTCCAGCGAGCCCAACGAGGTCTGGTTCAAGCCGCTGACCTCCAAGCCGGTGCGCGAGTTGAGCGAGAAGCGCATCGCAGCCCTGCGGGTGAAGGCGCAGGAGCGCGCCGTCAGCCTCAACAAAAACGTCATGCCGATGAAGACGCACAGCCTCTACGGCAAGGACCACGGCTATCCGACGATCTCGGTGAAGGCCTCGGTCGGCGTCATCTACATCGTGCGCGATCCGCGCGACGTGGCGATCTCGGCCGCCGACCACTACGGCCTGACCATCGCCCAGGCCATCGAGATGATGGCGGACAAGACTTCGCGCGGGCGCGGCATGGCCGGCAACACCGTGCACGAACTGATGGGCGGCTGGTCCGACCATGTACGTTCCTGGCTGCGCTGGAAGCACAGCCCGATCCTCGTGCTGCGCTATGAGGACATGCTCGCCGACGCCCTCGGCCAGCTCGGCATGGTCGCGCGCAAGCTGGGCATCACCCAGGACGACGCGCGCATCCGCCGCGCTGTGGAGTTCTCCTCCTTCAAGACACTGCAGAAGCAGGAGGCGGAGAGCGGCTTCATCGAGAAGTCGGTGCACAGCCAGCGCTTCTTCCGCTCCGGGTGCGCCGGCGGCTGGCGCGACACCCTGACGCCCGCACAGGCCGCCGCCATCGAGCGAGCGCATGCCGAGCAGATGCGCCGCTTCGGCTACCTGCCGCCCGCCGACAGGCAAAAGGCATCCTGACTCATGCCCGGAATCCTCTGGCTGGCGTCCTATCCGAAGTCGGGCAACACCTGGATGCGCGCCTTCCTCGCCAACCTGATCCTCGACGCGCCCGCGCCGCTGCCCCTCAAGCGCATCGGCGAGGTCTGCCCCAGCGAGCCGGCGGAGATCTGGTTCCGGCCATTCGTCGAAGGCAAGGTCGCCGACCTCCCCGCCCGCGAAATCGCCGCCCTGCGCGTGAAGGCACAGGAACGCGTGGTGAGCCTCAACAAGAACGTCGTGCCGATGAAGACCCACAGCTATCTCGGCGAGGACTGCGGGCATCCGATCTTTTCGATGTCCGCCACCTTCGGCGCGGTCTACATCCTCCGCGACCCGCGCGACGTGGCGATCTCGGCCGCCGACCACTTCGGCAAGACCCTCGACGGGATGATCGAGATGATGGCCGACCCCCTGGCGATCGGTGCACCGATGCCCGGCACCATCGTGCACGAGCTGCAGAGCAGCTGGTCGAACCACGTCGAGTCCTGGACCAAGTGGAATCACCCCGGCATCTTCGTGGTGCGTTACGAGGACCTGCTGGCCGATCCGCTGGACCAGTTCGGCCGCATCGCCCGCCACTTCGGCATCGCGACCGACGCGGCCCGCATCGCCAGGGCCGTGGAGTTCTCGACTTTCAAGCAGCTGCAGGCGATGGAGGCCGAGCAGGGCTTCGTGGAGCGCTCGCTGCACAGCGAAAGATTCTTTCGCTCCGGGCGCGCGGGCGGCTGGCAGGAAAAGCTGACGCCGGAGCAGGCGAAGCGCATCGAAAGCGACCACGGCACGCAGATGAAGCGCTACGGCTATCTCTGAGGCGGCGGTGCGACGGCCCCGGGAGCGGATCACCATGACACAGGATTACGCAGCCGAAATCTCCGTCAGGCTGGCCGAGGTGCGCGCGAAGATCGCCGCGGCCGCCGCCGAGATCGGGCGCGACGCCGGCGAGATCGCCCTGGTGGCGGTCAGCAAGACCCATCCGCCCGCCGCCGTCGAGGCGGCGCTGGCGGCCGGCCAGGCGGTGTTCGGCGAGAACCGCGTGCAGGAGGCGCAAGGCAAGTTCCCGGCCCTGAAGGCGGCGCACCCCGCGCTGCGTCTGCACCTCATCGGGCCGCTGCAGACCAACAAGGTGAAGGACGCGCTGGCGCTGTTCGACGTCATCGAGACGCTCGACCGGCCGAAGCTCGCCCATGCGCTGGCCAAGGAAGCGCAGAAACTGGGCGTGGCGCCGGACTGCTACATCCAGGTTAACACCGGCGAGGAGCCGCAGAAGGCCGGCATCGCGCCGGGCGAGGCCGATGCCTTCATCGCCGAGTGCCGCGGCGTCGGCCTGCCGGTCAGGGGCCTGATGTGCATCCCGCCGCTCGACGAGGCGCCGGCACTGCACTTCGCCCTGCTGCGGGAGATCGCCCGGCGCAACGGCCTTGCCGGCCTGTCCATGGGGATGAGCGGCGACTACGAGACGGCGGTGCGCTTCGGCGCCACCCTGGTGCGCGTCGGCACCGGCATCTTCGGCACTCGCCAGCCGCCGGCCTGACATGGGGCCCGCGGCTGCTCAGTCGCAGCGGCGGAAGATACAGTCGTCGTCCAGCACCGGGTTGCGGCGCGGCAGGGCCTCGCGCCCCAGCAGGCCGATGAAGCCGGCGAAGGCCTCGCTGCCGGGCCCGGCGCCGGTGGCCGGCGCACCCTCGGCCACCGCCAGCAGGGTGGCGCCGCGGCACAGGCCGGCGACGACATGATCGCCCGCGGCAGCGCCGGCGGGCCGCGCCGCTTCCACGGCTTCTGCGCTCAACGCCTCGCCGCAGAGCTGCTGGCGGTCGAAGGACCGCGGCGTGTCATAGACGACGCGCAGGCGATAGGGGGCTCGCCCGGCATCCTCGGCGGAGTCCGTATAATTGCGCGGCAGCCACGAGGGGCCATGCCGGCGCAGCGCCAAGGCGACGGTTCGCGCCAGGCTGTCCTCGCCCGCCTCGGGGGCCGGCCCGCCGTAGGCCTCCACCAGCAGCGGCGCGCGCGACATCGCCGCGCCCAGGCTCTGCGGGTCGTAACCGGCGGTGAAGTTGCTGTGGTAGACGGTGCCCGAACGCCCGCCGGCGCAGGCGGTGGCAAGGAGGAGCACCGCCACCGCGGCGGCGATTTCCGTTCTACGTCGTGGTGCTGGTTTCATGGCTGCGGCCTCCCGCGCTGTCGCATTACCCATGACATGATGTACGCGGCGGCAGCCGGCAAGGTGTCGCCGCCCGGCGATTTCCCGCCGCCGGCCCGGCCGCGACGGGGTCACGCCTCGCGCACTACCACGGCGCTGCCGGGGCCCGCGGTCCTCAGGACCTCCAGCAGATCGGGCAGTTTCAGCGCCACGCAGCCCTCGGTCGGGCTCCAGTCGTCGCGGGCCAAGTGCAGGAAGATGGCGCTGCCGGCGCCGGGCACCACCGGGTCGTCGTTGTGGCCCAGCACCACCACCAGGTCGTAGACGTGATCCTCGCGGGCGAGACGCTCGTGGCCGGCGGCGTAGGGCAGGCGCACCGGGCGGTTGTAGGCCGGGTCGGCCGGGTCGTCGCACCAGCCGTCGTCGTCGGCGATCTCGCGGCAGGGCAGCGCGGTATCCGGGCGCGGCAGGCGGTCGGCGCGGTAGAGCACCCGGCGCATCGGCCAGCGGCCGACCGGGGTGACGCCGTCGCCCTCGCCCTGCTTGCGGCCGAGGCCGCCGCGGCCGACGGCGCAGCGCCAGGCGGAATCGCCCCAGCGCGCGCGGGTCTCGCCGTCTTCTGCGAAGACCTCCAGATCAGGTCCGTTGTCATCATGGGGAGGCGTCATGGCCGGCAGACTAGCGCCGGCACGGGGGCCAGGGCCAGGGTCGCGGCAAAGCACTCAAGTTGTCGGCTCAGGATCCGGCGGGATCCGACTGCCAGCGCAGTTCCTCTTCGGACTCGTCCCTGTCGCGGCGGGTCGCGGCGCGGTCCTGCTGCGCCATGGTCCGGTACTTGTCGAGCGCCTGCATCATGCGGTCGGCGACATCTCCCCCCGCGGACTCCTGGGCGAAGACCAGGGGGTGCGGCGCGGCTTCGGCGCTGCCCGCCGGCTCCGCGGCGGCGGGCGGCGGGGCGGGCGGTGTCACGCGGACATGGCGCGGCGGCAGCGGATAGGCCTTCATGGCTTCGGCGGCCTGGCCCTCCTGGCCCGCGCGGCCGGGCAGCGGCAGCGAGCGCGCCTCCGCCGGGGCCTCCGCCGGGGCGAGCGGCAGAGCCGGCGGGGTCGCCGCGCCGCCGCGCAGATCGAGGAATAGCGCATTGAGGGCGTCCTGGCCGGTCAGCACACCGGGCGCCGCTTGCGGCAGGACGGCGGCGGCGTCTGCGCCAGTCTGCGGTGCCGGCGGCAGCGCCTGGGCAGGCCCGGCGGAGGTCTCCAGCGGGGCCGGCAGCGCCATCGCATCGTCGCCGGCGGCGGGGAAGACGCCGTCGTCGACATCGGCGAACTGCGGCTCGCCGGGATCCTCTTCCCCGGGCTCACCGGGGCCGGTGAAGAAGGCGATCACGGTCTCGCCGACGTCCTCGCCGGCGATCTCCTCGTAGAGCACGTTGGCGATCGACGACAGGAAGCCGCCGGCGCCGCCGAACAGGGTGCCGCCGAGGATGCGGGCATGGGGGCTGATCTCGTCGCCGGTGATCTCGCGGTAGAGCGTCGAGACGAGGGGGATATGCTGCAGCGGATTGATGATGTCGATGAAGTCGCCGAAGGTGAACTCAGCCTCGCCGGCGCCGGCGGGTTCGTGCGCGCGCGGATGCGCGCCGAGCCGCGGCTGACGATAGTCTCCGGCGAATTCCAGGTGATTCATAAGCCCTCCGGCGAAGGTTTTCGCAAGAACCGGGCCAGAAGGTGCGACTCAATGATTTCAAATGGATGGATGCATTACTTCACAGGCCGTCTCGGCCCGGCCTGCAGCTTCTGCCCGCCTGCGGCCGGGCCGCCGCGAAGGTCTTGCCGCCCTAGAACAGGTGGCCGAAGCGGCTGGCCTTGGTGGCGAGATAGAAATCGTTGTGGCCGTTGGAGGGGAAGCTGTGGCCGACCCGCTCCTCCACGGCGATGCCGAAGCGGCTGAGCGCGGCGACCTTCTGCGGGTTGTTGGTGAGCAGGCGCACCTTGCGGAAGCCGAGGTGGTGCAACATCTGCGCGGCCGGCAGGTAGACCCGCTCGTCGGCGTCGAAGCCGAGCTGCTCGTTGGCGTCGAGGGTGTCGGCGCCGAGATCCTGCAGGGTGTAGGCGCGCAGCTTGTTCACCAAGCCGATGCCGCGGCCCTCCTGCATCAGGTAAAGCACGATGCCGGCGCCGGCCGCGGCCATGGCCTGGATGGCGCCGCGCAGCTGGTCGCCGCAGTCGCAGCGCAGTGAGCCCAGCAGGTCGCCAGTGAAGCATTCGGAGTGCAGCCGCAGCAGCACCGGCGCGTCCGCTGCCGGCTCGCCGATGACGATGGCCAAGTGCTCCATGCCGCCGTCGTCGGGGCGGAAGGCGACGATGCGGGCCTGCTCGGCGCCGGCCAGCGGCACCGCCGCCTCGGCCACCGCCGTCAGGCCGCGGGCGGCGGCGAAGCGGTATTCGGCGACGTTGGCCGCCGAGACGGCCATGAGGTCGCGGGCGTCGGCCCAGGCCACCGGGCTCTGCACCGGCTGTCCGGCCAGCGGCGCCAGCAGGGCCGCAGGCAGCAGGCGTGCCAGCTTGGTGAGCTCCACGGCGGCGACGTCGAGGCCGGCGGGCAGGCCCGCCGGTGCGGTGGCGATCCCGGGTGCGGCGAAGGGGCGGTCCGGCGGCGCGGTGGGGTCCGCCAGGGCGCGCACGCTGGCGGCCTGCCGCTCCTCCTGCCGCTCTTCGAGGGCCAGCGCCATGACGCCGCCGCTGGCGATCAGCGGTCCGGCGCCGGGCAGGCCGAGGGCCTGGGCCCGCCGCGCGGTCAGCAGCAGCAGCGGGCGCGTGCCGGTCAGCGCGGCCAGCGCCGCGAGGCCCTCCGGCGTCGCCTGCTCGGCGGCCTGCACCAGGGCGCCCTGCCCCGACCAGTCGTAGAGCACGATGCTGGCGCCGCGGCGCAGCTCGGCGAGCGCCCGCTCGACCGCCTGGAGTACCGCGGCATCGGGGGTTTTCGCCCGGGAATCAGGAGTTTCGGCGCTCTGCTGCATCTCGGCCATGAGGTTGTCGATAGGCACTTTACGGGCCGGCCGCGCCCATGTCACGGTTGCGCCCGCCTCGGGGGTGCCGGCGCCTGGCGGCGCGGCGGCCCGTTTCACGCAACAGATAGGCTCCGCCGGCCGAAAACGCCAGTCCTTCGCGGGTGCAGCGAAGCGGTCCCTGCGGCGGGGCCGGCAGAACCAGGGGGACCACCGCGCATGGCGAACGCCGGACCCGGCACCGCGGCCAGGATCTTTCGCGACTACGACCAGGCGGCGCTCGACCGGGAGGTGAACCTGCGCGCCCGCTGGCCGGACCATCCGGCGTTCTTCGAGCGCTGGGCGCGCGACAGCGCGGCGGTGCGCGCCGCCCTGCCCGCGCAGCTGGACCTTCCCTACGGCGAGGATCCGGCCGAGACCCTCGATCTGTTCCCGGTGCCAGGCGCCGCCGCGGCGCCGCTACTGGCCTTCATCCACGGCGGCTACTGGCAGGCGCTGGACAAGGGCGACTACAGCTACCTGGCGCCGCCCTTCGTCGAGGCCGGCATCGCCTTCGCCAGCCTCAACTACGGCCTCGCCCCCGATACCGGGATCGGCACCATGATCGACCAGGTGCGCCGGGCGCAGGCCTGGCTGCACCGCAATGCCGCGGCCCTCGGCGTCGACCCGCGCAGGATCGTCGTCGCCGGGCACTCCGCCGGCGGCCATTTGGCGGTCATGGCGCTGTCGACCGACTGGACCGCCCTCGATCCGGACCTGCCGGGCGACCTGCTGGCCGGGGCCTGCTCGATCTCCGGGGTCTACGACCTGGAGCCGATCCGTCTCAGCTACCACAACAAGGTGCTGGGCATCGCCGCGGCGGAGGTCGGGCCCTGGAGCCCGCTGCACCGGCTGCCGGCGCGGTCGGCGCCGCTGCTGATGGCGGTCGGCGCCGAGGAAACCCGGGAATTCCTGCGCCAGCACGCCGAGTACGCGGCCGCCTGGCAGGCCCGCGGCCTGCCGCTCGCCGAGGTGGCGATGCCCGGCCTGCACCACTTCTCGGCGGTCGATGCGCTGGGCGACCGCGACCACCCGCTGCACGGCGCGGTGCGGCAGTTGCTCGCCGGGCGGCTTGCTTGAATGCGCGCAGCGGCGGTGGTATCTGAGGAATTCACAGGATTTCCGGTGGTTTTTTGAAATGGACCTCGCAGGATGAACGCCGCCAGCGGCAAGAAGATCCTTTTGATCGACGACGACGAGGCGCTGCGCCAATCGCTGAGCGAGCAGCTGCGGCTGCATGAGGAATTCGATACCGCCGAGGCCGCCTCCGGCTCCGACGGCATCGCCCAGGCCAAGGCGATCTACTTCGACCTCATCCTGCTCGACGTCGGCCTGCCGGACATGGACGGGCGCGAGGTCTGCCGCCTGATGCGCCGCGGCGGGGTGAAGTCGCCGATCATCATGCTGACCGCCGCCGAGTCCGACGCCGACACCATCCTGGCGCTCGATGCCGGTGCCAACGACTACGTCACCAAGCCGTTTCGACTCGGCGTGCTGCTGGCGCGCATGCGCGCGCAGCTGCGCCAGCACGAGCAGAGCGAGGACGCCGTCTTCACCATCGGCCCCTACACCTTCCGCCCCAGCGCCAAGCTGCTGACCCACGGCGAGTCGAAGAAGAAGGTGCGGCTGACCGAGAAGGAAACTTCGATCCTGAAGTACCTCTACCGCAGCGGCGATGCGGTGGTCGGCCGCGACAAGCTGCTGGGCGAGGTCTGGGGCTACAACGCCGGGGTCACCACCCACACCCTGGAAACCCACGTCTACCGCCTGCGCCAGAAAATCGAGGCGGATCCTTCGACGGCGGAGATCCTGGTCACCGAACCCGGCGGCTACCGCCTGGTGCCGTAGCCGTCTTGCCGGCGGCTCAGTCGGCCGCGGCGGCCGCCCGGCTCTCCGCCTCGACCCCCGGCACTACCCGCACCAGCACCAGCGCCAGCGCGACGGCGGCTGTGGTGATGCCGGCGAACAGCAGGCTGCCGGCCTGCCAGCCGCCGCTCGCCTCGACCGCCAGCGCCAGCAGCAGCGGCCCGCCGAGCACCCCGAGATTGCGCCCGGTCATGGTGACGCCGAAGGCCCGTGCCGTCTCGCCGGGGCTGGCCACGAGATGCGCGGTCAGGGCGAAGAGGCAGGTCGGCGCGATCCCCGCGGTGATGCCGTAGATCGCCAGCGAGGCGAGGCCGCCGAGGCCACCGCCGGTCACCGGCAACAGCCACCACACGGCGGCCTGGACGATCACCGCGCCGAGCAGCAGGTGCTGGGCGCGGCAGCCGCGCTGCAGCAGCGCGCCGGTGGTGAGGTTGAAGACGGCGACCAGGACCACCGGAATGAGATAGCCGCCGATCGCGGTCTCGACCGCCAGCTGCTGCACCTCGACGAGGTAGAGCGGCAGCCAGGTCATGTAGGCGAGGTACTGGCCGCTCCACAGCATGAAGACGCCGCCGGTGAGCAGCAGCGCGCGCCACTGTGCCCGGCTCCAGGGCGCCGGCGCCGCCGCAGCGGCGGCCGCGCGCCGCGTGGTGCCGCGCGGCCCGCGACGCAGGGCATGCAGGGTCCAGCCGGCCAGCAGGGCGGCAAGCAGCAGGCTCACCCCCCAGAGGCTCTGCCAGCCGCCGGCGTTGAGGGCCAGGGGGCCGATAAGGGCCGCCAGGATCTGGCCGCAGGGAACCCAGGCGGACACCAGGCCGATGACCAGGGCACGGTGGCGCGGCGCCGCGTTGGCGGTGGCCAGCGCCGGACCGGCGACGGCGATGATCGCGAAGGCGGCGCCTTCCAGGCCGCGTCCCGCCAGCATGACGGCGCCGGACTGCGGTGCCGCCAGGCAGACCGCGGTGCCGAGCGCCATCAGCGCCAGCGCCGCCAGCACCAGCAGCAGGGCGCCTCGCCGCGCGACCGCGCGCCCGATCGGCACCGACAGCAGGATGCCGAAGACGGCGAAGATCGACATGAACCCGCCGGCCAGCACGCGGCCGTAGCCGTAGTCCTCCAGCAGCACCGGCAACACCACCGGCAGCTTGAACTGGCTGAAGGCGGCGAAGACCACCAGCGCGAGGCCGAGCGCGACCAGTGGCTTATGCGTGCGCTCGGGCGTCGTCATGCGGGGTCCGGGCGCCGCCGCGGCCCGGGCCGGAGCCTTGAGCCAAGGCTAAATTTCATTGGGGCGTCCTCGGCCAAATTGGTTAGAGTACGGCAATTGTTGCAAAGCATTTTCAATGGGCCGCCGGATCTGCAGGCCTAGATAAAGGGTGCCGGAGCGAAGGGATACTCGCAATTTGCAGAACGGTTCCGATTTTTACGTCAGGTTCTGGGGTACCCGCGGCTCAATCTCCTGCCCTGGCGAGAGTTACCTGCGATACGGCGGCAACACCTCCTGCCTGGAAGTACGCTGCGGCGACAAGCTGCTGATCTTCGACGCCGGCACGGGGCTGCGGCCGCTGGGAAAGCAGCTGTGCCGGAACGGCGCCCTGGAAGCCGACATCTTCCTTACCCACACCCATCACGACCATATCGTCGGACTGCCCTTCTTCGCGCCGCTGTTCGACAAGGCCAACCGCATCCGCCTCTGGGCCGGCCACCTGATCCCGGAACTCACGCTGCACGATGTCCTGGTGCAATTCATGAACGCGCCGCTGTTTCCGGTGCCGCCGAAGATCTTCGCGGCCAACGTCTCGTTTCATGACTTCTCCGCCGGCGACGTGCTGGAGCCGAAGCTGGGCGTGCGCCTCATCACCGCGCCGCTCAACCACCCCAACGGCGCCACCGGCTACCGCGTCGAGTTCGCCGGCCGCTCGCTCTGCTACGTCACCGACACCGAGCATGTCGAAGGCCGGCTCGACCGCCACATCCTGGAACTCATCGACGGCGCCGACCTGGTGATCTACGACAGCACCTACACCGACGAGGAGTTTCCCAAGTACCGCAACTGGGGACACTCGACCTGGCAGGAAGGCATGCGGCTCTGCGACAAGGCCGGGGCCCGCCAGCTGGTCATCTTCCATCACGACCCGAGCCACGACGACGCCTTCATGGACGAGGTCGCGCGCCAGGCCGAGGCGGCGCGCCCGGGTACCCAGGTGGCCTTCGAAGGCCTGGTGCTGCACCCCTGACGGGGCGGCCGCGGGGCTTTCACGCAGAAGTGACGTGCAGGTGAGTGCCCGACCCCGCCATATCTCCAAACGACGGGCCGCAGCGCCGGCGGCGACACGACGGGTGAGCGGGAAGCGAACATGCTGAGCTGGTGGCGCAAGGATCCCGAAGCGGGACTGCCGGAGCGGGTGCGCCTCGCCGTGCGCCGCCAGGAGGACGCCACCGAGCGTCTGATCTCCTGGGTGCAGCTCGCCATCGTCCTCACCTTCGGCACGCTCTACGCTCTGTCGCCCAAGCCGGCGGAACTCGACTTCGCGCCGGTGCCCTGGGCGCTCGCCGTCTACCTGGCGCTGACCCTGGTGCGTGTCGCCTGGTCGCACCTCGGCCGCCTGCCGGGCTGGGCACTGGCCGCCTCGGTGTTCTTCGACGTCGCGCTTTTGATGGTGCTGATCTGGAGTTTCCACATCCAGTACGCACAGCCGGCGTCGTTCTATCTCAAGGCACCGACGCTGCTTTACGTGTTCATCTTCATTGCCCTCAGGGCGCTGCGCTTCGATGCCCGCTTCGTCATCCTGGCGGGGGCGCTGGCCGCGCTCGGCTGGGGCGCGCTGATCCTCTACGTCATCCTCGCCGATCCGACGGACACCATGATCACCCGCGACTACGTCGCCTACCTCACCTCCAACAGCGTGCTGCTGGGCGCCGAGTTCGACAAGATCATCTCGATCCTGGTGGTCACCGCGCTGATCGCCGTGGCGCTCCATCGCGGCAAGGACCTGCTGGTGCGCGCAGTCGCCGAGCAGACCGCGGCGCGCGAGCTGTCGCGCTTCTTCGCGCCGGAGATCGCCGAACGCATCAAGGGCGCGGAGGACGACATCCGCGCCGGCAGCGGCGAGATGCGCGAAGCCGCGGTGCTCAACCTCGACATGCGCGGCTTCACCGAACTGGCCGGCACCGCGGCGCCGGACGAGGTCATGCGACTGCTGGCCGAATACCAGCAGCGCTTGGTGCCGGTGATCCGGCGCCACGGCGGCTCCATCGACAAGTTCCTCGGCGACGGCATCATGGCGACCTTCGGCGCCGTGCGGCCGTCCGCGAGTCCGGCCGCCGATGCCCTCGGCGCGCTGGAAGCGACGATGGCCGAGGCGGCTTCCTGGCAAGCCGACTGCGCGCGCCAGGGACGCCGCTGCCCGCTGGTAAACGGGGCCGTCGCCAGCGGTACGGTGCTCTTCGGGGCGGTCGGCGACGACACCCGCCTGGAGTACACCGTGATCGGCGAGGCGGTGAACCTCTCGGCCAAGCTCGAGAAGCACAACAAGGAACTCGGCGTGCGCGCGCTCTGCGACCGCGCCAGCTACGAGCGCGCGATCGCCCAGGGCTACGCGCCCGCGGCCGAGAGGAGGCTGGTGAAGGGGGTGTGCATCGCCGGCCTCGGCGCGCCCGTCGATGTCGTCGTCGTCGCCGAATGAGCGTCAGTTATAGGGATCGGCGGCATCGCGCAGGCCGTCGCCGAGGAAATTGAAGGCCAGCACCACCAGGAACAGCGGAACCACCGGCAGCAGCAGCCAGGGATAGACCGCCACCACGTTGAAGTCCTGCGCTTCGTAGAGCACCACGCCCCAGGAAGTGATCGGCGGGCGCAGGCCGATGCCGAGGAAGGAGAGGGCCGTCTCGCCGAGGATCGCCGTCGGGATCGACACCGTCAGCGAGGCGATCAGGTGGCTGGTGAAGCTCGGCAGCAGGTGGCGCCCGATGATGCGCGTCGGCGAGGCGCCCATGAGCTGCGCGGCGGTGGTGAAATCCTCCTCGCGCAGGGAGAGGAACTTGGCGCGCACCGCGCGGGCGAGGCCGGGCCACTCGAGCAGGCCGATGATGACGGAGATGCCGGCGAAGACGCCGATGGGACTCCAGGTCACCGGCAGCAGCGCCGAGAGCGTCATGAACAGCGGCAGCTCCGGAAACGAGCGGATGATCTCGATGGCGCGCAGCGTCACCGCATCTATGAAGCCGCCGAAATAACCCGCCATGCCGCCGATGACGATGCCGAGCACGAAAGAAATCCCGGTGGCGATGAAGGCCAGGGTCAGGGAAATGCGGGCGCCGTAGATGACACGGCTCAGCATGTCGCGGCCCAGGCGGTCGGTGCCGAAGAGGAAGGCGGTGCCGCCCTCGGCGGGACAGAAGAAATGCAGATCGGATTCGACCTGGCCCCAGAAGCGGTAGCTGTCGCCGCGGCAGAAGAAGCGCAGCGGCTGCACCTTGTCCGGGTTCGGCAGGTACTCGCGCTGCAGGTTCTCCATGTTGAGCTTGTAGTCGTAGCCGTAGACGAAGGGCCCGACGAACTGGCCGTCGTGGAACAGGTGCAGCGCCTGCGGCGGCGCATAGATGTGCTGGGTGTGCCGGCTGTGCAGGTCGTAAGGGGCCAGGAACTCGCAGATCACCACCGCGATGTACATGAACAGCAGAAAAGCGCCGGACCACACGGCGACACGGTGGCGGCGGAAGCGCCACCACACGATGCGCCACTCGGAGGCCTGGTAGTAGCGCTCCTGCTGCGGCGTCAGCTTCTCGACGGCATAGGGGTCGAAGGGTTCCCGATTGACGTAGTGCGGCAGGGGCTCGCCCGGGGTGAGGTCGCGGTCGCTCATTTCGTCGCCCCTCCGCCCAGGCGGATCCGCGGGTCGAGCATCGCCAGCAGCACGTCGGAGACGAAGACTCCGACGACGACGAGCAGGGCCTCGAACATCAGGAAGGCGCCGGCGAGGTACATGTCCTGGCTCTGCAGCGAACGCAGCAGCAGCGGCCCGTTGGTCGGCAGGCCCATGACGATGGAGACCAGCGCCGCGCCCGACACCATCGCCGGCAGGATCATGCCGATGTCGGCGATGACATGGTTCAGCGACATGCGCAGGGGATACTTCAGGATGGTCCTGATCGGCGACAGGCCCTTGGCCCGCGCCGTCACCACGTACTGCTTCTGCAGCTCGTCCAGCATGTTGGCGCGCAGGCGCCGGATCATCGCCGCGGTGCCCGAGGTGCCGATCACGATCATCGGGATCCACAGGTGGTTGAGCACCGACATCGCCTTGCCGAACGACCAGGGGGCGTCGATGTACTGCGGGTCCATCAGGCCGCCGATGGAAAGGCCGAACCAGATGTTGAGGTAGTACATCAGCACCAGGGCGAAGAGGAAGTTCGGCATGGCGAGACCGAAGTACCCGAAGAAGGTCGCCGCGTAGTCACCGGCGGAGTATTGGCGCACCGCCGAGTAGATGCCGATCGGGAAGGCGACGATGTAGGTGAACAGGGTCGTCGACAGCGCCAGGATGGCGGTGAACCAGAAACGGCTGCCGATGACGTCGGCGACCGGAAGCTCGAACTCGAAGGAATAGCCGAGGTCGCCCTGCAGCAGGCCGAACAGCCACAGCCAGTACTGCTCGATGAGCGGCTTGTCCAGGCCGTACTGTTCGCGCAGGAAGGCGATGCGCGCGGGGTCGATGTTCTCGCCCTGAGCCTGCAGCTCGCTGATCATCGTTTCCAGGTAGTCGCCGGGCGGCAGCTGGATGATGACGAAGACCACAAGGCTGATGACCAGGAGAGTCGGGATCATCACCAGGACGCGGCGGACGAAGTAACTCAGCATCGAATCAGATCTTCGCTTTCTCTTGGACGTCACGCGCCCCTGCGGTCCCGGAGGAGCTGTGCATGCGGTCGCGCAGCAGCGCGCCGCTGCCTTCGTCGGAGGCCCGCACGTAGTGGCCGCCGCCGAGGTCGACCATGGTCAGGCGGCTTTCGCCGTCGATGCGAAAAGGCGGCGGCCAGGCCGCGGGATTCGAGGCGCGGCCCTCCATCAGCGCCGTCAGGTCGAGGCGCTGCTCGAGGCTCGGCTCCGGCACCGCCGCCAGCAGCGCCCTGGTGTAGGGATGCACCGGGTCGCGGAACAGCAGCTCGCGCGGCGCCAACTCGACCAGGCGGCCGCTGCACATCACGGCGATGCGGTCGGCGATGTAGTCGACCACCGCGAGGTTGTGGCTGACGAAGATGTAGGTGAGGCCGAGGTTGCGCTGCAGGTCCTTCAGCAGGTTGAGCACCTGGGCCTGGATCGACACGTCGAGGGCGGAGACCGGCTCGTCGCAGATCAGCATCTGCGGCCGCAGCGCCAGGGCGCGGGCGATGCCGATGCGCTGGCGCTGGCCGCCCGAGAAGCTGTGCGGGTAGCGCCTGACGTGCTGGCGGTTGAGGCCGACCACGCCCATCAGTTCCTCGACGATGCGCCTCCGCTTGGCCGCCGTACCGATGCCGTGGATGACCAGCGGCTCGGCCAGGATGTCGCCCACCGTCATGCGCGGGTTCAGCGAGGAGAAGGGATCCTGGAAGACGAACTGGATCTTCCTGCGGAACTCCATCAGGCGGTCGCCGGCCAGGGCCAGCACGTCGATCTCCTCGCCGCCGCCGACGGTGTAGTCGGTAAAGACGATGCGGCCGCTGTCCGGCTGCAGTGCGCGCAGCAGCATCTTCGACAGCGTCGTCTTGCCGCAGCCGCTCTCGCCGACCAGGCCGAGGCATTCGCCGCGCTCCACCTGGAAACTGACGTCGTCCACCGCCAGCAGGCCGGCGTCCTCGCCGCCTCCGACGCCGAAGGTGCCGGCCTTGCGGATGTTGAAGGTCTTGGTGACGTGCTCGACCTTCAGGATGGTGCCGCCGGCGGCACCTTGATTCCCGGGACAGCTCTCCGCGCCGGCCGACGGTCCGCCGCCGCGTTCCTCCGCGCCGTTGCCGAGGAAGCTGCCGGACTCCTGCTGGCGGATCTCGCGGATTGGCACCAGGCGCTCGCCCGGCTTCATGTGGAAGCGCGGCACCGCGCGCAGCAGCGCCTTCAGATAGGGGTGCTGCGGCGCCCGGAAGATGTCCTCCAGGGTGCCGCTCTCCATCACCTCGCCGTGGTACATCACCACCACCTCGTCGGCCACGTTGGCGACCACGCCGAGGTCGTGGGTGATGATCAGCACGGCCATGCCGAGCTCGGCCTGGAGGTCCTTGATGAGCTTCAGGATCTGCGCCTGGATGGTGACGTCGAGGGCCGTCGTCGGCTCGTCGGCGATGAGCAGGGCCGGCCGGCAGACCAGGGCCATGGCGATCATGGCGCGCTGGCGCAGACCGCCGGACAGCTCGAAGGGATAGGTCTTCAGCGCCCTTTCGGGATCCGGGAACCCGACCAGGCGCAGCATTTCCGTGACCAGGGACCGGCCCTCGGCGTCGCTCACCTTGCGGTGCAGGTGCAGCGCCTCGCCGATCTGGTTGCCGACGGTATGCACCGGCGACAGCGAGGTCATCGGCTCCTGGAAGATGATGGAGATGCGGGCGCCGCGGATGGCGCGCATCTGCGCGCTGTCGGGGGCGAGGCCGGCGATATCGATCAAGCCCTCGGCGCGGTCGGCCGCCAGCACCGGGTCGTGGAACAGGATGCGCCCGGCGTCGATGCGCGCCGTGCGCGGCAGGATGCCCATGATCGCCTGGCTGACCACGGACTTGCCGGAGCCCGACTCGCCGACGAGGGCGACGGTCCGGCCGGCCGGCACGCGGAAACTGACACCGCGGACCGCTTCGAGCCGGCCTTCCGGCAGCACAAAGCTGATCCGCAGATCCCTAATGCGCAACAGGTCCCGCAAAGTTCCTTCCCCGTCCCCCGCGATGATCGCCGGCTTTTTGTTCTTTGCGAAGCGTTTATAGGACGTTTGACGGCGAATCGCACCCGCCAGTTGCCGGCCGCCCGCCGCCGGAGCCGCCCCCGGACTTCCTGGGGGGCTCGTCGGGAGGCTCGTCGGGGTCGATGCCCAGCTCGATCAGGTTGCTGGCGGTGGCGGGATCCAGCGCCAGCCCGCGCTCGCGCAGCGCCGCCGCCGCCCGGCCGGCCAGCCAGTCGAAGCCCTCGATGCTGGACTCGAAGGTCATGGCGCCGCCGGTCCCCTTCAGGGTGAGCTGCATGAAGCCGCTGGGCACGGGCCGCCACTTGCTGCGCCGGGTGCCGAAGTAGCGCAGGCGCACCTCGGCGATCTCGGCCCAGGGAATCACCTTGGTGGTGACGCCGCGGCAGGCGATCTCGTCGTCGGTGACAGCGACGCGCAGGCCGTGACGCAGGGCGGTGCGCAGGCCGAAGACGCCGAACAGGACGGCGGTGGAGCCGAAGATGATCACGACCGGCAGGTTCGGCGGCACCGCCGCCAGCACGCCGATGCCGACGAACAGCCCGGCGGCGCTGCGCAGATAGTCGCCGATCAGCACCTTGGGCGGGTAGCGCAGCAGTCTCACGGCGTTCTCTCCCGGAAGGTCGGGCGGCCCGCGTCCCGGGCAGCGGTGCCGGCGGCGAAGATCTCCGTGGCGGTGAGCAGGCGGGCGCCGGGGTGCGCGGCGAGGCGGGCCAGCAGTGTGCCGAGGAAGTCCCAGGCCGCGTCGTCGTGCACCTGGTGGTGGCTCAGGATGCCGCTCGGCTCCTCGGGATCGGCGCCGCCCAGACGCCGCGCGGCGAGGTGGCCGGTCAGTGCCTCGAGCGCCGCACCGGTGCCGAGAAACCGCCGCTGCGGGCGCCAGGCCATGATATCGAGGTGACAGTTCACCTGCAGCAGGCCCGGCGCCGGCTGCGCCGACGCCCGGGCCTTACAGGCCGAAAGCCCGGAAAACCCGAGGCCGGGCAGGCGCGGCGTCAGGCCGGCGGCGAGGCGATTCCACGGCGGCACCAGCACCGGCAGCGCGTGGGCGCCGCACAGGCCGTCGAGGATGGCGCGGCCCCGGCTCAGCTCGTCGAGCAGCGCCGGGCGCGCCGCCGGGTCGACCAGTTCGCACTTCTTGGCGCCGGCCGGCGCGTGGTCGCGGTGGGCGTAGCCGTGCTGCAGCACCCAGGCCTTCGCCGGGTGAGCGGCCAGCACCGCCGCCAGTTCGTCGCCGGCCGCCGCCGGGATGACGGCGAGCGCCAGGGGGGCGTCCTTGGCCGCGGCGAGGTCGAGCAGGCGCCGCAGTGCCGGCGTGACAGGTCCGGCGTCGTCGTCGCGCCACCACAACCCGGCCCGGCGGCCGGCATCGGCCCAGGCGTCGAGCTCGCGGTCCAGGTCCGCCCAGGCGTCGGCGTCGCGGCCGCTCATGCCGCCCTCTCCCGCAGCAGCGCGGCGAGGTGGCGCGCGGTCTCCTCGGCGCCGTCGAGGCGGAACGGGGCCCCGCCGCCCCCGTTGCCGCGCGTCTCGACCGCGGCGAGGGCGCGGGCGATCCCCTCGGCCAGGCTCGACGGAGCCAGGCGATTTTCGTCGACCACGGTGATCAGGCCGTGCGCCGCCAGCACCCCGGCGCGCTGGGTCTGCTCGGTCTCGGTGCCGCCGGCGAAGGGGATCACGACACCGGGCACGCCGCTGGCCAGCACCTCCATCAGGGTATTGTAGCCGCCCTGGCTGATCGACAGCCGGGCGCGGGTCAGCAGCGCCACGAAGTCGCTGCGGGCGCGCTCCACGGCGACGCCGGCGGGCGCCGCTTCGGCGATGGCCCGGAACTCGTCCTCCGGCATGTTGGGGCCGATCAGCAGACGCCAGGGGGCCGCGGCCAGCGGCGACAGCGGCCGCGCGGCCAGGGCGCAGCGCAGCAGGTCCGCACCCACCGCACCGCCGCCGGCCGAAACGATCACCTCGTCCCGGCCTGCATCGTCCCGGCCTGCATCGCCCCGGCCGGCCCGCGCCGCCGCCACCGCCTGGGCCGCCTCGGTCACGTAGCCGGTGTAGTGCAGGCGCTCGGCCACCGCCGGGCTCTCCGGAAAGCTGTCCTCCAGGCGGAAGAAGCGCGGATCGCCGTGCAGGTAGAGCAGGTCGTAGAGGCGTGTGAAGTGGTCGACCATCCAGGCGGTCTTTTCCGGGCGCTCCGGGCGGTTGACGATGTCGCGCAGCGAGCAGGCGATCAGGGCGGGCGGATCGTCGCCGCGCGCCGCCTCGATCAGCGGGTCCAGCTCGAAGCGCATCTTGCGCCGCCCGAAGGGATAGAGCTCGGTCATCACCACCCGCGGCCGGGTGCGGCGATAGACTTCCAGCAGCATGGCGCGGCGCCGCGCCATCCAGGCCTCGTCGATCGGCCGGTCGTGCTCGTCGAGGATGACGGCGAAGCTGTCGTCCTGGCTGCGCGCCGGCGGCAGCTGCACGACCTCGATGCCGCCGGGAACGGTCTCGAGACCGAGGTCGCCGACCGGCAGCCCGCCGGTGACGAAGACGACCTTCAGGCCGGCGCGGTGGAAGGCGCGGGCCAGCACAGCGGCGCGGCGGATGTGGCCGATGCCGAGCAGGTGCTGCACGTAGAGCAGGACGTCGGCACGCGCGCTCACGGCATCCGCTCGCTCGCCCGTCCGCCGGCCCGTCCGCCCGTCCGCCCGGCACCTTCGGCCAGCGGCAGATTGAGGCTCTCGACGCGCGGCTGCCCGCCGGGGGCGAGGGTGAAGGCGTGGGCGCAGGCGTTCAACAGCTTCACCGGCGGCTTGCCGCGCATGTCCCAGCCGCTGGCCAGGGCGTAGACCGCGCGGATGACGCCCTTGTGGGTGACGGCCACCACGGCGTCCGGCTCCTCCGCCAGCGCCGCCAGCAGCGGCTGCAGACGGTGCTGCACGTCGCGCGGGCTCTCGCCGCCGGGCGGGCGGAAATCGAGGCCGCGGGCCTCGTTCTCCGCCATGGCGGGGCCCAGTTCGGCGCGCAGTTCGGCCAGGGTGCGGCCTTCCCACTCGCCCCAGTCGGTTTCGATCAGGCGCGGCTCCTCGACGACCGCCCCGCCGTGCAGCAGGGCGGCGGTGTCGCGCGCGCGGGCGAGCGGGCTGCACAGCCACCGCGCCCCGGCCGCCTGCGGCGGCGGCACCCAGGCAGCCACCGCGGCGCGGCCGGCCGGCGACAGCGGGGTGTTGCTGCGCCCCTGGATGCGCCCGGCCTCGTTCCAGGCGGTGGCACCATGGCGGATCAGCAGCAGGCGGCTCACCGTCCGCCCGCCTTGCTGCGGCTCGCCTCTTCGAGGATGGCGTTGAGACGGCGCGCGGCGGCCAGCAGGCTGTGGTGCTCGGCGATCGACCGGGGTCCGGCGGCGCCCATGGCCAGACGGCTGGCCTTCTGCGACAGCATCTCGCGGACGCTGGCGGCGAAGGTGGCGAGGCCCGGGTCGCTGAGGTAGCCGGTGACCCCCTCGGCCACCACGTTCTCGACCCCCGGGCTGCGTCCGGCGACCACGGGAATGCCTGCCGCCTGCGCCTCCAGCAGGCACATGCCGAAGGCCTCGTTCACGGCCGGCCAGACCAGCAGGTCGCAGGCGGCGTAGAGCGCCGGCATGACCTCCGGCTGCACCAGCCCGAGAAAGCGCACCCGTCCCGGCAGCGCCCAGGCGAAGGCCTGCGTCACGGCGTCGGCGGCCTGGCCCTCGCCGGCCACCACCAGCTGCCAGGGAATGTCGGGGATGGCGCGCAGCGCCTGCGCCAGGATCTGATAGGACTTCAGCTTGTCACCCGGGCGCATCATCGCGGCGGCCAGCAGCCAGGGCAGTTCGGGATCGAGCTGCTGCTCGCTGGCCAGCACCGCGCGGTAGTCGTCGCGCAGCGGGCGCACCGCCTCGTAGGGCGCGGTGTCGATGAAGGGCTTCAGCGGGCGCACCTTGTCCTGGTCGGGGATCAGCTTCGCGTCCAGCGGATTGAGGGTGATCACCGCGGCGGCCCGGTCGAGCGCCGCCAGTACCGCGCGGTGGCCCGCCGCCCAGGGGCCGGTGGCGCGCTTGTGGGCGACCGAGGCCTCGGCGACCACGTAGGGGATGCGCAGCGCCTTGGCGACCTTGGGGCCGATCCAGTCCGGCGCCTTATAATAGAGGTGATAGGTGAACCAGAGCTGGGGCCGGCGCCGCGCCGGCAGCGCCCGGTAGCGCCGGATCAGGCGGTCGGCCAGCTTGTCGCCGAGCCGCTGCAGGCGTGCCAGCCGTTCCGTGTCCCCGTCGGCCTCGCGGCTGCGCAGGCGGCTGGCCAGTTCCACCTGGTGGCCCGCGGTCTCCAGGGCCTGCACGAACATCCGCGCCATCTGCCGGTCCCCGGAAGGGTTCGGATGGCTCGGCGGCTTCAGCGGGGCATAGAACGCGATGCGCATAGAGGGGGGTCCGGCGAGGGATCTACAGGCTGTTTCGTCAAGCTAACCGGCGGTTTTGCGGGCGCCGGCTCGGTCGGCCGCGCCCGCGCCCAGCAGTTGTGCCAGGGTGCCGATCCCGGCCTTCATATCAAAATCCGCGGCAATGCGCTGCAGTCCTGCGGTGCCGAGGCGCCGGCGCTCTGCGGGATCGGCGATCAGCCGGGCGAGGGCGGCGGCGAGGGCATCGGGGTCCTCGGGCGGCACCAGCACGCCGCTGCGGCCGTCCTCGATCAGCTCGGGGATCGCCGCCACGCGGGTGGCGAGGCAGGCGAGGCCCTGGCTCTGCGCCTCCATCAGCACGTTGGGCAGGCCGTCGCGGTCGCCGTCGCGGGCGATGCGGCTGGCCAGCACGAAGAGGTCGGCGCCGCGGTAGTGGCGCAGGATCTCGGTCTGCGCCTGGGCGCCCTGCCAGTCGATGCACCCGGCCAGCCCCAGGTCCCGCGCCTGGCGCTGCAGCGCCGCGCTCAGCGGGCCGCCGCCGATATGGGTGAGCCGCCAGTGCAGGCCTCCGGGCAGCCTGGCCAGCGCCTGCAGCAGCAGGTCGTAGCCCTTCTTCTCTACCGCGCGCCCGACCGAAAGCAGGCGCACCGGCGTGCCGGCGTCGCTGCCGTCGCGCGCGGAGGGGGCCGGCGCGGCGGCGGCGAAGCGGTCGAGGTCGAGGCCGTGATAGAGCAGGGTGACGCGTTGCGGCTCGGGCGCCAGGGCGCGCAGATGGGCGGCCCCGAAGCCGGTGCAGGTCACCAGCCACCGCGCCTCGGCCAGCTTCTCCCGCTTTTCCCAGTCCGGGATGGTCCAGATGTCCTTGGCGTGGGCGGAAACGCTCCACGGCAAACCGGTCATCAGCGCGGTGTAGCGCGCGACCGAGGCCGGCGTGTGCAGGAAATGGGCATAGAGCCAGGTCACCTCGCCGGGCAGCTCGGCCGCCAGCACGCAGGCCTGGCCGAAGCGGCGCACCCGGTTCGGCGTCAGGTCGCGCCGCAGGTCGGCGAGGAAGGCGCGGCGGGCAGCGGCGTAGCCGGGCCGGCGCCGCGCCCGCCACCAGCCGCACAGGACCCTGATCGGCTCCTGGTAGAGGTATTCGGGCAGGTAGCCGACGGGTGCGCGGATTTCATCGTGGACGGGATGGCGCTTGGCGTCGGTAGGGTGGCGCAGTGAGACCAGGCGCAGCGCAAGGCCGAGGCGTTCGAGGGCCCGGATCTCCTGGGCGATGAAAGTTTCCGAAAGCCGCGGATAGCCCTTGAGCACCACCGCGACGGCCCCGTCCGGCGCCGCCGGGCGGGCCTCGGAAGCGTGGACGGTGGCGGTGGCGAGGTCTGTCTGCGGGTTGGCCGCCGTCACAGCCGTCCCTTGCTGCGCGACTCTGCGAGGCTGAGTTGCCGGCCGCCGTGTTTCAGCCAGTAGTTGGCCAGCCGCACCATGTTGGCGGGACCGTCGAGGAGGCCCGGCACCACGACTTCCGAGGGCAGGCGCTGCTGCGGCAGGTTGCGCAGGGCGGTGGCCATCAGCTGGGCGTCGCGCCGGCCGTCGTCGCGCAGCATGCGCACCAGGCCCAGGTCCTGCGCCCGCGAGGCGCGGATGTGCTGCTCCATGCGCGGCTCCGTGCGCGGGATGACGAGCGCGCGCTTGTCGAACGACAGCACCTCGCAGAAGGTGTTGTAGCCGCCCATGCAGACCACGCCGACGGCGCGGTCCATCAGGCTTTCCAGGTGGGTTTCGAAGGTCACGGTCTCGACGTTGTCCAGCTTCGCGGCGCGCGACTGGAAGTCGCCCTGTGCCTCGCTGTTCATGAAGGGGCCGAGCACCAGGAGCGCCGGATGCGGCTGATTGGGGTCGGCCTCGTAGGCGCGCAGGACCCAGTCGATGATGGCCTCGCCGTCGCCGCCGCCGCCGACGGTGACCAGCAGGAAGGGGTCTTCGATCTTCTCCAGCGTCACATGGGGGCGCACGCGCGGCAGATGGCGCTTCAGATAGCCAGTATAGGTCATCTTCTTGCGCACCGAATCCGGCAGCTCGATCCCCTCCAGCGGGTCGCAGATCTGCGGCAGGCCGTAGACCCAGATGGCGTCGAAATAGCGCTGCAGCGCGGGGACCACCTGCTTGCGCTCCCATTCCGGCGCCAGCAGACCTGGTTCGTCCATCACGTCGCGCAGGCCGAGGACGCAGGGCGTGCCGCGCTCGCGCAGCATCGCCAGGGTGGCTTCGACCTCGCCGCGCAGGCCGAGCGGTTCCTTGTCGACGATGAAGAGGTCGGGGTCGAAGACCTCGGCGGTGTGCTCGATGATCGAGGCCCGCATCGCCATGGTCTGCTCGACGTCGATGTGCAGCGCCAGGGAGGTGTAATCGCCGTTGCGCAGCTTGATGACCCCGGGCACCCGCACGAAATCGACCCGAGAGCGGAAGTCGAAGGAGCCGATGATCGGCGACCCCGAGAGGATCAGAACCGAAAGCGACTTGTGAGCGTCGGCCAGGGTATGGGCGATCTCGCGGCAGCGCCGCAGGTGGCCCAGGCCGAAGCTGTCGTGGCTGTAGATGAGGACGCGCTTGCCCCTGCGACCGTCCCGCATGGCGACTTCTCCCTCTCCGCCGACCGCCGCGGGACTATGGCACAGGCCGGCCCGCGCCGGAAAGGGGCGTCTGTCCGGCCCCGGCGGGCGGCGCCGAGGGCCCGGAATGGCGCCCTTTCGGCATATTCATTTCCTGCCGATCATGCTCTAAGTTGCGGCAGACGCGAGTGGCCGCCGCGCCCCTTCCCCCGGTGTCGCGCCACGGCGCGGGGGTGGCGCGGTGCGGCGAAGAGGGTGCATGGAACCTAACATATTCAAGTATGTCTGGCGCCACAGCCGGCCTGAGCAGTTCACCATCCTGTTGCTGGTGCTGGCCTCGCTGCCGTTCTACTACCTCTCCCTCAACCTGCCCAAGCAGATCGTCAACCAGGGCATCCAGGGTCACGGCTTCGAGCAGCCGGGGGCGACCCAGTCGTATCTGCAGTTCGAGTTGCCCTTCGGCGAGGCCCTCTTCGGCCGTCCGGTGACGCTGTTCGACGGCTTCGATCTGGTGCAGCCCGACATGCTGCTGGCGCTCAGCTTCACGTTCCTGGCGCTGGTGCTGGTCAACGGGCTGTTCAAGCTGGTGATCAACACCCGCAAGGGCCGCATGGGCGAGCGCCTGCTGCGGCGCCTGCGCTTCGAACTCGCCGACCGCATCCTGCGCTTTCCGCTGCCGCATCTGAAGCGGGTGAAGCCGTCGGAAATGGCGACCATGATCAAGGACGAGGTGGAGCCGCTCGGCGGCTTCATCGGCGACGCTTTCGCCACGCCGCTGTTTCTCGGCGGCCAGGCGCTCACCGCGCTGCTGTTCATCATGGTGCAGTCGGTCTGGCTCGGCCTCGTCGCGGCGGGCGTGGTGATGTTCCAGTCCTACCTGATCCCGCGCCTGCGCCGGCGCATCCTCGAACTCGGGCGCGAACGTCAGTTGACCGCCCGCCAGCTGGCCGGGCGCATCGGCGAGATCATCGACGGCGGCGTCGAGGTGCAGGCCCACGACACGACAAATTTGGAACGCGCGGACTTGAGCGCGCGCCTGGGCCGCATCTTCAGCATTCGCTTCGAGATCTATCAGCGAAAGTTCTTCGTCAAATTCCTGAACAACCTGCTGGCGCAGGTGACTCCCTTCGTGTTCTACGCCGGTGGCGGCCTGCTGGCCATCTCGGGCCACCTCGATATCGGTGCCCTGGTGGCGGTGATCGCCGCCTACAAGGATCTTCCCTCGCCGATCAAGGAACTGATCGACTGGGATCAGCAGCGCCTCGATGTGCAGATCAAGTACGAGCAGGTGATCGACCAGTTCCAGGTGGCGCAGCTCATCGACCCGGCGCGGCAGTCGCCGGACAACGAGCCCGGGCCGCCGTTCGAGGGGGACATTACGGCCTCGGCACTGACCCTGCTGGACGAGAACGATCTGCCGGTGCTGCGCGCGGTGAGCTTCTCCTTCGGCGTCGCCGACAAGGTCGCCGTCGTCGGCCAGAGCGGCAGCGGCATGGACCAGCTGAGCTACCTGCTGGCAGGCCTGATGGCACCCAGCTCCGGCAGCCTGCGCGTCGGCGGACGCGACATCGATCGCCTGCCGGCGGCGACGACGGGTCGGCGCATCGGCTACGTGGGCCAGAGCGCCTATCATTTCGCCGGCTCGCTGCGCGACAACCTGCTCTACGGTCTGAAGCACCGGCCACTGCGCCCGGCGGAAGCGGAAACGGCGGCAACGGCATTCGACCTCGCCGAGGCGCGACGTGCCGGCAACCCCGACTACGACATCAACGCCGACTGGATCGACTACGAGGCCGCCGGCGCCACCGGCGCGGAAGACATCACCGGGCGCCTCATCGAGGTGCTGGGCGTGGTCGAGCTGACCAACGACGTCTATCGCTTCGGTCTCACCGGAACCATCGATCCGCTGCGCCGGCCGGACCTGGCCGAGGGCATTCTGCGGGCGCGCCGCGCGCTGATCGAGCGGCTGCGCGACAACGGCAACGATTCCCTGGTCGTGCGCTTTGCCGAGGACAGCTACAACCCCAATGCCAGCGTGGCGGAGAACCTGCTGTTCGGCACGCCGCGCACGCCGGCCTTCGCCTCGGCGGCGCTGGCCAGCAACCCCGCGGTCGCCGAGGTGCTGGCCGAGGAGGGCCTGACCGGGGATCTGATCGGCATGGGCGTGGCGATCGCCAAGACCATGGTGGAGATCTTCGCCGATCTGCCCCCCGGCCATCCTTTCTTCGAGCAGTTCAGCTTCATCGGCGACGACGATCTGCCCGAGTTCCGCACCATCGTCACACGGGTGGAGAACGCCGGGGTCGCGGCGCTCGACGATGCGGCGCGACAGCTGTTGCTCGGCCTGCCGTTCAACTATGTCGAAGCGCGCCACCGCCTCGGCCTGATCGACGACCGCATGGCGGAGCGACTGGTCGAGGCGCACCGGCGCCTCGCCGAGCGCCTGGAGCGCGATTCGCCGGAGGCGGTGGAGTTCTACCGTGCCGACGCCTACAACGCGGCCGCCTCGCTGCAGGACAACATCCTCTTCGGGCGGCTGGCTTTCGGCCAGGCCGGTGCCGAGCAGATCGTCGGCGACGCGCTCGCCGAGGCGGTCGACGACCTGGACCTGCGCGAGGCGGTCATCGAGGTCGGTCTCAACTACAACGTCGGCGTCGGCGGCGGACGGCTGAACGGCGCCCAGCGCCAGAAGCTGGCGCTCGCCCGCGCGCTGCTCAAGCGGCCCGACATCCTGGTGGTCAACGAGGCTCTCTCGGTGCTCGACGGCAGCAGCCAGACCCGCCTGGTGCGGCGCATCCTCGACCTGCGCCGCGACAAGGGCGTGATCTGGACCCTGCAGCGCCCGGAGATGGCGGTGCACTTTGACTCCATTCTGGTGATGCGCGACGGTCGCCTGGTCGAACAGGGCAGCTACGACGAACTCACCCGGCGCGACTCGGCCTTCAAGGGACTGGTTGCGGCGGAGTAGCGTCCGCGGTCAGCGGTCCCCTGAGGGCGGCGACGGGAACGATCAACAAAGGGAAGGCTAGAAGGAAAAGGCCATGAGCATCGACCAGGAGGTGGAAATCCTGCGGCGCATTCCGATCTTCGCGAAGATCGAGCCGGCCAAGCTTAAGCTCATGGCTTTTGCCAGCGAGAGGGTGACCTATCGCCCCGGCCAGGTGCTGTTCAGCCAGGGGGAGCGGGGTGATGCGGCCTTCATCGTCCTCAAGGGAACGGCCGACATCCTGATCGAAAGCGAGGGAGGCCCGCTGCGGGTGGCGGCGCTGTCGGAAAACGAGATCATCGGCGAGATCGCCATTCTCTGCGACATTCCGCGCACCGCGACGGTCCAGGCCCAGACCGAACTGACGACCTTGAAGATCACCGCCGACCTGTTCCTGCGCATGCTCATGGACTTCCCCGAGATGGGGGTGGAGATCATGCGGGTGCTGGCGCATCGCCTGGAGCAGACCACCGCCCAACTGCGCCAGGTCCAGGCGGCGCGATGACGCGATCACCGGCTTCTGCGGCCGGCCGGCGTTTTCGGCCGGGGCCGGCATGAGCCGGCTCGACAGCTTCCTGCGGCGTCTCCAGGCGCAGCGCGACTGCCTAAATCTCGCCGTGGCATCGCTGCGCGACCTGCCGGGGCCGGTCTTCGAGCTCGGCCTCGGCAACGGACGTACGTACGATCACCTGCGCGAGATCTGCCCCGACCGAGAGATCTTCGTCTTCGAGCGCCAGGTCACCGCCCATCCCGATTGCATTCCGGATGCGAAACATTTGTTTGAGGGGCTGCTCGAGGATACGCTCGACGCGGTGCACCGCCGTTTTTCGGGGGCGGTCGCCCTGGTGCACGCCGACCTCGGCAGCGGCAAGGCGGTCCGCGATGCCTGTACGGCGGCGATGCTTTCCACCCGTCTGCCGTGGTTCCTGCAGCCCGGCGGCGTGATCGTTTCGGACCAGGAACTATATCTTCCGACGGTCGAGGCGCTGGACCTGCCGCCGGGCGTACAGCCCGGCCGCTACTTCATGTACCGCTTCCGTACGGGTTCGACCTGATCGCTCGGATCAGCGTACGGACACCGGCTGCCCGGCCGTCACGCCAGATCGAGCATCACCGGCACATGGTCGGAGGGCCTTTCCCAGCTCCTCGTATCGCGGACGATCTGCAAGGACTTCAGCCGCTTGCGCAGCGGCGGCGTGACCAGGACATGGTCGAGGCGCCAGCCGTAGTCCTTGGCGAAGGCCTGGGGGAAGCGGTAGCCCCACCAGGTGTAAAGCGATTCCGGCTCCGGAATGAAATGGCGCGGCACGTCGATCAGTTCCCCGGCCGTCCACAGCCGGGCCATGTGCTCGGCCTCCACCGGGGTGTGGCCGACGCTGCGGCGCAGGCGCTTGTGGTTCCACACGTCGTTCTCCAGCGGCGCCACGTTGAGGTCGCCGACGATGACGGCCTTGCGCTCGGCGAGCTTCTCGCGGCGCGCCCAGGCCGCCATCTCCGTCAGGAACTGTAGCTTGTGGGCGAACTTGTCATTCTGTTCCGGGTCCGGAACGTCGCCGCCGGCGGGGACGTAGAAGTTGTGCAGTTCGATGCCGCCGACGCTGGCCGCGGCGTGGCGGCAGTCGTCGCGGTCGCACCAGACGTCCTTGCGCGGCGCCGTCAGGCGGCGGCGCGACAGGATGGCGACGCCGTTGTAGCCCTTCTGGCCATGCACCACCACGTGCGGAAAGCCGAGCGCGCGCACCTCTTCCAGCGGAAACTCGTCGTTGGAGACCTTGATCTCCTGCAGGCAGACCACGTCGGGGGCGAAGTCGTCGCAGAAGCGCGCCAGGTGGGCGAGGCGCTGGCGCAGGGAGTTCACGTTCCAGGTGGCGATGCGAAGGGGCATGGGCGCTCCAGGCGGGCGCGGAGGGTCATTCCGGATACGAAATGTCTCTACCGCATTCGTTCCAGTTTCGTAATGAATTTACCGACGCCTGGCAAGCCAAGGAATTCATTGGGCAGTTTGAAGCGCGGAGGTACAGGAATCCCCGATTCCGGGGGCCGGAGAGAGGAACGCCCGGTCGGGGGGGATCCGGGCGCTCCATTTCTCCGCGGAGACGCGAAAGGAAGGCAGGGGAATGCATCCTTCCGCAAGGGCCGGCGACTTTGCGGCGCCGGCTTCTGCACTCTAATTTAGGACCGTTCGCCGCGTTTGCAATCACACTTCTTCGCTGCCGGTGACGATTCTCGCGAATCCGCAAAAACTTGCACAGAGGTGCGGAACCGGCCTCGTCCGACCGGCTTGGCGGGTGGGAATCCTCCCACCGCCGGTCACGGACCCGGTTGAGCGCCTCAGGCCTGCCCCAGCGCCGCCACCGGGAACACGGATTCGGAGCGCCGGGCGGCCGCCCGCGCCCGCGCCGCCGCCCCGAAGGCGGCGAAGAGCTGGCGCGAAAAGGGATTCTCCCAGGCCTTGTATTCCGGATGCCACTGGACGCCCAGCGCGAAGGCCCGGGCGCCCCGGACGCTGACCGCTTCCGGCGTGCCGTCCTCCGCCTCGGCCTCGACGACGAGGCCTTCGGCAAGCCGGTCGAGGCCCTGCCAGTGCAGCGAGTTCACCATCAGAGGGCCGTCGATCCCCGCCGTCGCGGCCAGAGCCGCCAGCGGTCCCCCGGCCCGCAGCGTCACCGGATGGCGCGGCCCGTACTGCACATCCAGCTCGGGATGCTGCGGGCGGCGGTGATCCATGCGGCCGGGCTGCTCGTGAACCCGGGTGTGCAGCGTGCCGCCGAGGGCCACGTTCAGCTCCTGGTAGCCGCGGCAGATGGCGAGCAGCGGCACGCCCTCGGCCAGCGCCAGGCGGATCAGCGCCAGGCTGGTGGAATCGCGCGCCGGGTCGAAGGGCTCCGCCTCCGGCGTCTCCACCTGGCCGTAGTGGCTGGGATGAACGTTCGAGGGGCTGCCGGTCATCATCACGCCGTCGAGGGTGCTCAGCAACCGGCGCAGGTCGACCAGGTCCTCGCCGAGCGAGGGGATCATCAGCGGCGCCACGCCAGCCGAGACTGCGAGCGCGCGCACATACTTATCGCCGACGGTATGGAACGGCTGTCCGTCGACATCGCGCACGCAGGCAGGCACGCCGACCAGCGGCAGGGGAGCGATTTCGGTCATAAGCGTCTAGGTAGCGCCGCACCGAGCCGCTGACAAGCGCCCGCAAAGCGGGGCTGGGTTGCGCCGGCGCGCGGCCCGCCGTCTACTGGTTGGGCTGTCGTCCGCCGCGATAGATCTCGAGATCGCGGTACTCGAACAGGTCGGAGTCGATCCGGCCGCCGTAGACCGGGTTCACCAGCGAAACCTGGGTGGCGATGCCCTGCGGGTCGACCAGCTCCCACTTTCTCAGGGCCAGAGGCTCGTCGGAGAACACCAGGGTGACCTCGCCGCCGTCCGGTGCCTCGGGGTCGCGCAGGGTCATGCGCAGGGTGCCCAGCGCCTCCTCGATGCCGAGGATATCGACGTTGTCGTCGAAGCGCACTTCTTCGCGGATGAGGAACCACAGCGGCGTCTCCCACAGCGGCAGGAAGGTCGCCTGCTTCAGTTCCTTGTCGTAGTAGAGCAGCGAGAGGCCGTTGGCGATGATCAGCACCGGCGTCGGCGGATCGTAGTCGAAGCGCATCTGGCCCGGGCGGTCCAGATAGACCTCGCCCTCCGCGTAGGCGCCATTGGAGGACACCTGCACGAAGCGGGCCTGCATCGTCTTGATGTCGTTCAGGTAGCGCTCGACGCGGGTCAGCGCGGCGACCTCGTCGGGCGACAGCCGGCCGGCCTGGGCGGCGATCTGGGTGGGACCCGCGGCCGCCGCCGGCAGCACGGCGAGCAGCGCGGCGCAGAGTCCGAGCGCGGCCGGCAGCGCACGCCGCAGCCGGGCGGCGCGGCTCATCCCTCACCGCCCGGCGGCAGGACTTCGCGTTTGCCCACGTGGTTCGCGGCTGTGATCAAGCCCTCTTCCTCCATGCGCTCGATGATGCGGGCGGCGCGGTTGTAGCCGATCTGCAGATGGCGCTGCACGAAACTCGTCGACGCCTTACGATGCTGCAACACAACCTGTACGGCGCGGTCATAGAGATCATCCCCGCTGCCTTCGCCGCCGAAACCACCGCCGCCAGCACCGTCGAAATCCGACTCGCCGTCCTCGGTGATGGATTCTATGTAGGAAGGCTCCCCCTGCTTCTTCAAGAACGCGACCACGTCCTCCACCTCGCGGTCGGTGACCAGCGGGCCGTGCACGCGCTGGATGCGCCCGCCCTGGGCCATGTAGAGCATGTCGCCCTGGCCGAGCAGCTGCTCGGCGCCCTGCTCGCCGAGGATGGTGCGGCTGTCGATCTTCGAGGTGACGTGGAACGAGATGCGGGTCGGGAAGTTCGCCTTGATGGTGCCGGTGATGACGTCGACCGAGGGTCGCTGGGTGGCGACGATGAGGTGGATGCCGGCCGCGCGCGCCATCTGCGCCAGGCGCTGGATCGCCGCCTCGACGTCCTTGCCGGCGACCAGCATGAGGTCGGCGAGCTCGTCGACCACCACGACAATGAGCGGCAGCGGGTCGAGGTCGAAGGGCTCCTCCTCGTGGATCGGCTGGCCGGTCTCGGGATCGAAGCCGGTCTGCACGCGCCGGGTCAGCACCTCGCCCTTGCGGCGGGCCTCCTCGACGCGCGCGTTGTATCCCTCGAGGTTGCGCACGCCGAGGCGCGACATGGCGCGGTAACGCTCCTCCATCTCACGCACGGTCCACTTCAGCGCCACCACCGCCTTCTTGGCCTCGGTCACCACCGGCGCCAACAGGTGCGGGATGCCGTCGTAGACCGACAGCTCCAGCATCTTCGGATCGACCATGATGAACTTGCAGCGGTCGGGGCCGAGGCGATAGAGCAGCGACAGGATCATGGCGTTGATCGCCACCGACTTGCCCGACCCGGTGGTGCCGGCGACCAGCAGGTGCGGCATGCGCGAGAGGTCGACCAGCGAGGGAATGCCGCCGATGTCCTTGCCGAGCTCCAGCGGCAGCTTGCCGCCGTTCTTCTCGTAGTCCTCGGAGGCCAGCAGGTCACGCAGGTAGACGGTTTCGCGCCGCGCGTTGGGCAGCTCGATACCGATCACGCTGTCGCCGGGCACCACGGCGACGCGCACGGAAACCGCGCTCATGGAACGCGCGATGTCGTCGGCCAGGCCGACCACGCGGCTGGTCTTGGTGCCGGGCGCCGGCTCCAGTTCGTAGCGCGTGACCACCGGACCGGGCCGCACCTTGACGATCTCGCCGCGCACGCCGAAGTCCTCGAGCACGCCTTCCAGCAGGCGGGCGTTCTTCTCCAGGGCGTCGCGGTTGAGGCTTTCGTGGCGGCCGGCGTCCTTCGGCAGGTCGAGCAGGGTCAGCGGCGGCGTCTCGTAGGCGCCGGTCGGCCCCAGGTCGAGGCGGCCCTGCGCGGCGGAGCGGGCGCGCTTGCCGGGCCGGCTGGGCTGGCGCGGGGCGGCCACGAAGTCGACGTCGTCGTCTTCCTCGGCGCCGGCGCGCCCGGCGCGCCGCGGCGCCGGCGGCAGGTCGTCCGCCGGCTCGTCGTCATCGTCGAGCATCGGCTCGATGCGCTGGCGCTCGCGGCGCGCGGCGCGGGCCTCGCCCGGCTCGATCTCGCTGCGGCGCTCCATGGCGCTGGCGATGCCGCGGCGCGCGCCGCCGAACACCCAGGCGACGCCGTCACGCAGCACGCGCCACTCCTGCGCCGTGAGGCCGAGGGCGAAGAACAGCCCCGCAAGGCCGAGGGGAAAGGCGAGCAGAGCCATCAGCCAGACCGGCAGGCCGAGCAGACCGTTGACGTGCCACAGCATGAGGTCGCCGACGAAGCCGCCGAGCTTGTTGTCGAGCGGCCAGGTCGCCGGCTTCGGCAGGGTTTCCAGCGCCATGGCCAGCAGCATCAGCCCGGCCGGGAAGGCGGCCAGACGCCACCACCAGCGCGTCGGCAACTGGCGCTCGCGCAGCAGCCGCCAGCCCCAGCCGAAAAGCACGAGCGGCGTCAGCAGCGCGGCAAGGCCGAGCGACTGCATCATGACGTCGGCGCTGTAGGAGCCGAAGTGGCCGAGCGGGTTGCTCACGGCGCGGCCGGTGGCGTCGTTCCAGGAAGGATCCTGCGGGTTGTAGGTGAGGCAGGCGATCAGCAGGGCGAAGGCGAAGACCGCCAACACCAGTCCCGCCAGCTCGATGCCGCGGCGCTTGAAGAAGTCCTGGGTGCCGCTGGGCAGCAGGGTGGTGCGCCCGTCGCGTGTGCCGCTGTTGCCGCGCATCGCCATTGGCCTTCTCCTAGCCTTCCGCCATCGCGGCGGCGAGCGGCAGTTCCTCGCCCAGCACCTGGACGATGCGGTTCAGCCCTTCCTCGGTGACCGCCGCGTCGTAGACAAGGGCGACGCGGATGTAGCGGGCGCCGGGGTTGATGCCGTCGGCATCCGCTTCGGCCATGTAGGCGCCCGGCACGACGCGCACGCCGGCCTCGCGCCACAGCCGCAGTGCCGCCGCCTCGCCGTCGCCGACGTCGAGCCAGAGGAAGAAGCCGCCGTCGGGTTTCCTGAAGCCGAAGCGGTTGCCGAGGATGCGCGCGGCGATGTCGAAGTTGTGGCGGTAGTAGCCGCGGTTGGCCTCGACATGCGCCTCGTCGCGCCACAGTCGCGTGCCGGCGGCAAGAATGGGCAGCGAGACGCCGGCGCCGCCCACGCGCAGGGCGAGGTCGAGGCCGTCGATCAGCGGCGCGTCGCCGGCGACGAAGCCGCAGCGCAGGCCCGGCGCCGAGGACCGCTTGGAAAGCGAATGGAACACCAGCAGGTGGTCGAGCGCACCGCCCAGCGCCGCGGCGGCCTGCAGCGCGCCGGCCGGCGGCGTGGCGTCATAGATCTCCGAGTAGCACTCGTCGAAGCCGACCACGAAATCGTGCGCGCGCGCGAGCCTCAGCAGTCCCGCCAGGTAGTCGGGATCGGCGGCGGCGCCCTGCGGATTGGCCGGCGAGTTGAGGAAGCAGAAGACCGTGCGGTCGAGCAGCTTCGCGTCGAGCGCACTATAGTCCGGCATGAAGCCGGTGGCCGCGGTGGCCGGCACGAAGACCGGCTCGGCACCGACGGCGAGCGCCGAACTCGCATAGACGTGATAAAAGGGATTGGGCAGCAGCACTGCGGGCTGCACCGTTCCTCTATAGGCCTGCACCGCGGCCACCACGGCGAAGAACAGGCCCTCGCGGCTGCCCGGCAGCGGCAGGATGTGCTTCTGCTGGTCGACCATGCCCGCCGGCAGGGCATAGCGGCGGGCCAGCCACTCGGCGCAGGCGGCGCGGTAGGCGTCGGTGCCGCGCGGCGGCGGATAGCTCGACCACGACGCGGCGGCGCCGGCGATCTCCTCGGCGACGAAGCCGGGCGGCTGGTTCTTCGGCTCGCCGATCGACAGCAGGATCGGTTTTTCGTGACCCGCCGGATAGGAGTCGAGAAGGCGGCTCAGCCTGGCGAAGGGATGGAACGACTGAAAGCTGCGGCGGTCGGGCAAAATCGGTCGGGTCCGAAGTTTCCGTGAATGCCCCTCTCGGGGAAGGGTCGCGATGCGGCACGGCCACGGTCGCAACCGCTGTCACGCGAGCGGCACGAAGCGCGAACGACTCCGGCGGAGTCTATCCGCCCCGCTGCAGTGCGACAAGCCTTGGGGCGACTGTGCCGCCGCCGCATCCTGGGCCCGGAAGAAGGCAAAAAAAGGGCCTGGGAGCGACGGCTCCCAGGCCCAGTCTTGGCAGAGGATAATCGGGTCCCGGAGGGCTCGATTACCAGGTGGTCTCGGAGGAAACCGCCGTCAGATGGACTGCGACCCGTGGCCGAACTCGGGATAGGCTTCCATCCCCAGTTCCGCCTTGTCGAGGCCCATCTCCTCGGCTTCCTCGTCGACCCGAAGCCCGATGGTGAGCTTCAAGGCGAACCAGACGATGGCGCTGGTGACGATCATGAAGGCAGCGATCGCGGCGATGCCGATGACCTGGGTGACCAGGCTGCCGCCCCCGAAGATGGCCACCGCCAGGGTGCCCCAGACGCCGGCCACCAGGTGGGCGGAGACGGCGCCGACGACGTCGTCGATCTTCAGCTTGTCCAGCAGCGGGATCGCGAAGACGACGAGGGCACCGCCGATGCCGCCGACCACGATCGCCAGGAAGTGGTGCTGCAGGTCGGGCCCCGCGGTGATCGCCACCAGGCCGCCGATGGCGCCGTTGAGCGCCAGCGTGAGGTCGATCTTCTTGTAGATCGCCTGGGTCAGTATCATCGCCGTCACCACGCCGGCCGCCGCGGCCAGGTTGGTGTTCACATAGACGATCGCCATGGCCGCCGCGTCGAGCGCGGATCCCAGGGCCAGCTGCGAGCCGCCGTTGAAGCCGAACCAGCCGAGCCAGAGAATGAAGGTGCCCAGCGTCGCCAGCGGCAGGTTGGCGCCCGGCATCGGGTGCACCGAGCCGTCGGGCCCGAACTTGCCCTTGCGCGGCCCGAGGATGATGGCACCCACCAGCGCCGCCCAGCCGCCCACCGAGTGGACGATGGTCGAGCCGGCGAAGTCGGAGAAGCCCATCTCGCTCAGCCAGCCGCCGCCCCAGGTCCAGGAGCCCTGGATCGGATAGATGAAGGCGGTGAGGATCACCACGAAGATCATGAACGGCCAGAACTTGATGCGTTCGGCCAGCGTGCCGGAGACGATCGAGGCGGCGGTCGCCACGAAGACCATCTGGAAGAACCAGTCGGACATCACCGAATAACCGTTGTCGGTGACCGCAGCGATCAACTCGGGCGTCGCTTCGTCGGCGCCGAGCAGCGCCAGTTCGGCGTCGCCGGCATTGTAGAAGAGGCTGAAGGAGCCGATGAAGCTGCCGACGTCGGTGTACATCAGGTTGTAGCCGACCAGGTAGTACATGATGCCGGCGACCGAGTAGAGCGCGATGTTCTTGAGACAGATCGTCGCCGTGTTCTTGGTCCGCACCAGACCGGATTCCAGCATGGCGAAGCCGGCGGCCATCCACATCACGAGGAAGCCGCTGACCAGGAAGGCAAAGGTGTTGAAGACGAAGGCCGTCTCGGCGGAAACCTCCGCGCGCGCCGGTGTGCTGGCAAGCGTCAGGGCCGCCAGGACCAGCCCCGCGGTGCCCAGCTTGCGGCCGAGTGAATTGCCCATGACTCTCATTTCTCCGGATTCCTTCTACAGCGCCTCGGCATTGGACTCGCCGGTGCGGATGCGCACGGCGTGGCCAACGTCGAGAACAAAGATTTTTCCATCGCCGATCCGGCCGGTGTTGGCCGAATTCTGGATGGCCTCCACGACCTGCCCGACGGTGTCGTCGGTCACGGCCACCTCGATCTTCACCTTGGGAAGAAAATTCACCGAGTACTCCGCCCCGCGGTAGATCTCGGTCTGGCCCTTCTGGCGGCCGTAGCCCTTGACTTCACTGACCGTCAGGCCCTCGACGCCAATGCCCGTGAGCGCCTCTCTCACATCATCCAGCTTGAACGGCTTGATGATGGCCATCACCATCTTCATGCGCCGGTTTCCCCTCTTCCTCTCTGCGCACCGCTGCTTGCGCGGGCGGACCCTCGGTGCAATCGGGCCGCCCGCCGGACCCCAGGTCCGAAACCCTGGCCGTGCCCCACCGGGGGCCGGCTCTCGACCCTGTCTAGAGTCAAGAAGCGTGCCAAGTCGCCGCGGCGGGGCGGAATCGACCGGAATCCGCCTTTGGCCCACCTTGCCGGGCGCGCCGTGCCGGGCCCGCCGATCATTCGCGTGCGCCTATTTTTTGGGCAACGATTCTCGAGAGGCCAATTTTTGTGCAGTGCGGTGGACGGCGGTGATCCCGCCGCAGGCACGGCTGGACAAGCCCGGCGGCGCCGGTAACTCTGCGGTCAGGCGATGGACGGGGCGAGAGTCGGAAGCGGGAGTTCGAGGTCGGGACCATGACGGAGCACAGGGACGCGGAAGTGCTGGTGGCGGGCGGCGGCATGGTCGGCCTCGCCTTCGCGGTGGCCCTGGCCGAGGCCGGGCTCGAGGTGGTGGTGGTCGACCGTCTCGACCCGGCGTCCCAACGCGACGAGGCCTTCGACGGCCGCTCCTCGGCCATTGCGCGGGGCTCCCAGCAGGCGCTGCAGACGCTCGGCCTGTGGCAGGGCATGGCCCCGGCGGCGGCGGCGATTCTCGACATCCGCATCTCCGACGGGCGCCTGGGCACGGCGCGCGCCGGCGGCGCCTCGATGCTGCACCTGCATTTCTCCCATGCCGAGGTGGCGTCCGCGGACGACGCCCGCCCGCTCGGCTACATCGTCGAGAACACGGCGATCCGCCGGGCCAGCCTCGACCGGGCCCGAGGCCACGCCCGGATTGACCTGCGCGCGCCGGCCGACCTCGCGGAGGTGACGCGGCGGCCGGGCGGCGTCGCCGCACGGCTGTCCGACGGCACCACGGTCCAGGCCCGCCTGCTGGTCGCCGCCGACGGACGCAACTCGGCGCAGCGCGCGGCCGCCGGCATCAAGGTGACCGAGATCGACTACGGCCAGACCGCCATCGTCGCCACCGTCGCGCACGAACGCCCGCACCGGGGCGTCGCGCACGAGCATTTCCTGCCCTCGGGGCCCTTCGCGCTGCTGCCAATGACGGATGCGAAGGATAACGGCGGACGGCCGCTTCACCGCTCCTCGCTGGTGTGGACCGAGCGCCGCGCCCTGGTGCCGGCCATGCTGGCGCTCGACGAAGCGGGCTTCGCGGTCGAGCTGCAGCGCCGCTTCGGCGACTCCCTCGGCCGCCTGTCGCTGTGGGGCGGGCGGCGCTGGTCCTACCCGCTGTCCCTGCTGCACGCCGAACGCTACATCGACACCCGCCTGGCGCTGGTCGGCGACGCCGCCCACGGCATCCATCCGATTGCCGGCCAGGGACTCAATCTCGGCCTGCGCGACGTGGCGGCGCTCGCTGAGTGCATCGTCGACGCCCGCCGCCTCGGGCTCGACGTCGGCGAGGCGACGGCACTGGAGCGCTACCAGCGCTGGCGCCGCCTCGACACCATGGCGCTGATCGCCGCCACCGACTCGCTGAACCGGCTGTTCTCCAACGATCTGCCGCCGGTGCGCCTGCTGCGCGACCTCGGCCTCGCCGCGGTCGGCCGCGTGCCGCCGCTGAAGCGCTTCTTCATGCGCCACGCCATGGGACTAGTCGGCGACCTGCCGCGCCTGGTGAAGGGCGAGGCGCTTTAGATCTCCCGCGCCAGCAGCGCGTCTTCGAAGGGGAAGGTCGAGAGCGCCTCGATGCCGGTTTCGGTGATCAGCACCTGCTGCTCCAGCTTCACGCCCTCATGGCCACCGGCCTCGCCGATGTAACTCTCGACGCAGACCGCCATGCCGGCCTCGAAGACGCCGTCGTAGCCGGCGCTGTCGAAATCCTCCAGGTAGACCACCGCCGGGTACTCGTCGGCGAGGCCGACGCCGTGCACCACCACGGAATAGCGGTTGGCGGCGCAGCTCGCCGGCAGCCGCCACGACCGCTCCGCCAGTTCGCGAAACCCGAGGCCCGGTTTCAGCAGCTCCATGTTGAAATGGATCTGCTCCCAGGCGAGCCGATAGAGCCGGCGCTGCGTGTCGCTGGGCCGTCCGTCGCCGCAGAGGAAGCTGCGCGAGATATCGGCGCAGTAGCCGTAGGGGCCGATCATGTCGGTGTCGAAGCTGACGATGTCGCCGGCGGCAACGGGGTAGTCGCCGCACTCGTGGAACCAGGGGTTGCTGCGCCCACCGGCGGCCAGCAGCCGCGTCTCGATCCACTCGCCGCCGCGCGCGGCGTTCACCTGGTTGAGGATCGACCACAGCTCGTTCTCGGTCATGCCCGGCGTCAGGGCCCGGCGCATGGCGCCCATGGCCTCCTCGCAGACGGCCACCGAGGCCTTCATGCAGGCGATCTCCTCCGGCCCCTTGAGGCGCCGCGCCCGTTCCATGACTTCCTGGCCGTCGAAGACCTCGATGCCGTGGCGCGCGAGCCCGGCGATGCCCAGCGGCTCGCACTTGTCGACGGCGAGGCGGCGGTTGCCGCCGCCGTGGCGGTCGACGAGATCGGCGATCTCCGCCGACCAGCGCGCGGCGAACTCCGCGCAGCGGTCGCCGGCGGCGAAGTAGAACCAGCCGACCGCGGGGCGCACCTCTGCGATCAGCGGGTTGTCGGCGGAGAGGTGGGCGCAGTTATGAAAGTCGAAGAGCACCAGCGGCCCCTCGGTCGGCACGAAGAGGTAGCGCACCGCGTTGTGCAGGCACCAGACCTGCATGTTGCGGCTGTCGGCGGCGTAGCGGATGTTGATGGGGTCGTAGAGCAGGGCGCCGGCGTAGTCGCGGGCGCGCAGCTCGGCACGCAGGCGCGCCAGGCGCCCACTGCGCAGCGCGGCGAGGTCGATCCCACCGCGAAGTGTCGCCGCCGGGGTGGCGGTGTCGGGTGCCATGGAGATGACCCCTCGGTGTCGTGCGGCACTCGAAGCTTCGCACAACGGGGCGGCCTGTCTTGCCGGCGAACGACCCGCACGGTGGCGGAAACTGATCAGAGATTCGGGCGGCGGCCGAAGACGCCTCAGGGGTCGCGGCTGAGGCCCTTGGCCGCGAGGTTGTCCAGATAGGCCTGCCAGAGCGCGTCCTGCTCGCGGCCGAGGCGGTAGAGGTACTGCCAGGAGTAGATGCCGCTGTCGTGCAGGTCGTCGAACCTGATGCGCACCGCGTAGTTGCCGACCGGCACGATCTCCATGATGCCCACATGACGGCGCCGGGCGACGATCTGCTTCTGGCCGGGCCCGTGTCCCTGCACCTCGGCGGAGGGGCTTTCCACGCGCAGGAACTCGGCGGGAAAGGTGAAGGTCTCGCCGCTGTCGAAGCCGACCACCAGCGTCTTCTCGGCGGAGAGGTACCGAATCTCCGTCGGCCAGTGCGCGGTGTCCGGACTCTGCGCCGACTCTTCCTGGATGGTCTTGCCGCTCATCGGGGTCAGTCGTCGATCTGCCGGGCCTCGTCGACCAGCATGATGGGAATGCCGTCGCGGATCGGATAGGCGAGGCGCGCCTGGCGGCTGATCAGCTCCTGGGCCTTGGCGTCGTAGTCCAGCGGCCCCTTGGTCAGCGGGCAGACCAGGATCTCCAGCAGCTTGGGATCGACGGTGTAGTGGTTCATGGCTTCGCTTCCCGGTGCCAGATTTAACAGTGCCGAACTCAGTGGTGTTTTGCGTCGTTGCCGCCTTCGCGGCCGTGGGTCGCCATCTCCATGATGGCAGTCAGCGCTTCGGCGCGTTCGGTCAGGGTCATGGACTCCAGCAGCGCCTGCTTCTCCGGTGCGCCCAGCGGACAGATCATCGCCAGCGAGGTGACCAGGCGCTCGTCGCCGGTCTGCTCGATGGCCTCCCAGTCGCCCTCGATGGAGTTGGCCTCGAAGTAGGCGTTGAGCACCTTCATCAGGCGGTCGCGGTCGATGGTGCTGTGGTCCTCGTCCATGTCGGTGGCGAAGCGCGCGTAGTCCGGCTCGACCTGGCGGTAGCTGCCCGACGGCAGTTCGCGGCGCACGTCGAAGCGGATGATGCCGGACAGCGTCACCAGGTAGCGCCCGTCGTCGGTCTCGGTGAAGGAGGTGATGCGGCCGACGCAGCCGGTCTCGTAGACCTTTGGCGTGTCGGCGGCGCGGCAGTTCTCGCAAGGCTGGATCATGCCGATCAGCCGGTGGCCGGCCAGGGCGTCGTCGAACATCGCCAGGTAGCGCGGCTCGAAGATGTTGAGGGGCAGGCGGCCGCCGGGCAGCAGCAGCACGCCCTCCAGCGGGAATATGGGCAGGACCTGCGGCAGGTCCTCGAAGTCAGGATCGAAGGCGGTGCGGCTCATGCGAACAAAAGCGAGGACAGGCGGCGCCGGGTGTCCACCGTCAGCGGGTCGGTCGGACCCCAGGCCTCGAAGAAGGTGACCAGCTGCTTGCGCGCGCCCTCGTCGTTCCAGCCGCGATTGCGCCGGATGATCTCCAGCAGCTCGTCGGCCGCCGCCTGGCGCTTGCCGGCGCCGTGCAGCGCCATGGCGAGGTCGAAGCGCGCCTGATGGTCGTTGTGGTCGGCGGCGACCTTTTCCATCAGCTGCGGAATCTCTCCAGCGTCGGCGGCCTGCTCCTGCAGGGCGATCTGCGCGGCGACCGAGGCGAAGGCCGGGTCGGCGCGCATCTTGTCGTCCAGGCCGTCGAACATCTCGCGTGCCCCGGCGAGATCGCCGGCGGCGAGGTGGCAGGCGATCAGCCCGGCCAGGGCCGCGGCGTTCTCGGCGTCGTGCTGCAGCACCTGGCCGAAGATCGCCGAGGCGGCCTCGATCTCGCCGGCCTCCAGCGCGCCCTGCGCCTGCTCCAGGGCCTGCTCGATGGGGCCCGGACCGCTGCCGGCGGCGCCGGCCTTGCGCAGCCGCTCGACGAAGGCCTTGACCTCGCTTTCCGGCTGCGCTCCCTGGAAGCCGTCGACCGGCTGGCCCTGGAAGAAGGCGTAGACCGTGGGAATGGACTGGATACGCAGCTGGGCGGCCAGCTGCTGGTTCTCGTCGACGTTGATCTTCACCATGCGCACGGCGCCGGCGGCGGCCTTCACGGCGCTTTCCAGCATCGGCCCCAGCTGCTTGCAGGGGCCGCACCAGGGCGCCCAGAAATCGACGACGACCGGCACCGTCATCGAGGTCTCGATGACGTCCTGCATGAAGGCCTGTTGGTTGCTTTCCTTGACGGCGTCGGCCTGGCCCGTGCTGCCCTGCCCGCCCCCAAGGCCTCCGGGGCCGCCGATGATCGGTTCCATAACTGTCGTTCCGTTTGCTTGCTTGGTCTCAAAAGGCCGCGGCGGCGGAGCGCCTGCCCCCCACGCGGCGGGTTCTACACCATAAATGGCGGCTTTCAGGCCGCAGGGCAAGTCCGGGCGCCGCCCCGGGTGGGTCGTGGCGTCGGGGCGCTAGAAATCCAGCATCTGCGGGGGGTGGCCCTCGGCTTCCAGGAAGCGCACCAGGTCGGCCGGGTCCAGCGCCGTGGTCATGTGGTTCACCAGGGGGTGGCAGTTCACCGGCCCATTCCCCGGTCCCTGGCCTGGCCCGGCGCCGATCACCCCACGGTCGAGCACCATGGTGACCGCGCCCTCCCTGTCGTTGATGACGGCGAAGGGGGTGACGGCGCCGGGCAGCACGCCAAGGTAGGTCATCAGGCGCTCGGCGCTGCCGAAGGAGAAGCGCCCGGCCTCGAGGCGCTCGCCCAGCGCCTTCAGGTCGACGTCGCGGTCCTCCAGGCAGGTGACCAGCCACATGCGGCCCTTCTTGTTGCGCAGGAAGAGGTTCTTGATGTGGGCGCCCGGCAGTTCGCCGCGCAGGGCCTTGGCCTCCTCCACCGTGAAGACCGGCGGGTGGGTGACGCAGCGGTAGGCAATTCCCAGGGCGTCGAGGCGCGCGTGCAGGGCCTCGGGCGAGGTCGGCAGCGCCGCTTCGGCGGCGTCGTCGGCTTGGGTCTCGGACATCGTCTCCTGCCTCCTGAAGGGCGCTGGTCTCGTCGCCAGGGCCGTAGCAGACCGGCGGCCCTTTGTCACCCTTTCGGGCCCTGCCGGAGGCGTTAAGCCTTGGGTAGCAAAGGGCCTTTAGGCTGGCGCCGCGGCCTCCAATAGGGGGCTTGCAAAGTGATACGAAAGCGGGTATCTCCCCGCTCTCCGGTGCGGGCGTAGCTCAGGGGTAGAGCACAACCTTGCCAAGGTTGGGGTCGTGAGTTCGAATCTCATCGCCCGCTCCAATCCCCCTCCCTCGGGAGGGGCAAGATGCAGAAAAGGCGGCCTCGCGGCCGCCTTTTGCTTTTGCGGGTTTTCCTCCGCCCTCAGATCGAATGGCGCAGGTGGAACGACTTCGGTCGGGTCAGCATCTCGTAGCCGACCTGCGACAGCGTGGCGCCGCGCCCGGTGTCCTTCACGCCGGTCCAGGCCAGCATGGGGTCGAGGTAGTCGGCGCGGTTCATGAACACCGTGCCGGTCTCGATCTCGGCGCCGATCGCCTCGGCGGCGGCGAGGTCCGCCGTCCAGATCGAGGCGGTGAGACCGAAGGGCGAGTCGTTCATCAGCCGCACGGCCTCCTCGTCCGAGGCCACCTTCATGATGCCGACCACCGGGCCGAAGCTCTCGTCGCGCATCACCGACATGTCGTGCGTCACATCCGTCAGCACCTGCGGGGCCATGTAAGGGGTGCCGGGCTTGTCGGCCGGGAAGTCCTTGGGGTCGAGATGCGCCTTGGCGCCGGCCTGCACGGCGGCGGCGACCTGGCCGCGCACGAAATCGGCGGCGGCGGTCTTCACCATCGGGCCGAGCGTCGTCTTGGGGTCGAGCGGGTCGCCGAGCACGTAGTTGCGCGTCACCTCGACGAACTTCTCGACGAAGGGCTTGTAGAGGCTGTCGTGCACGTAGATGCGCTCGATGCCGCAGCACGACTGGCCGGAGTTGAAGAAGGCGCCGTCGACGGTGTTCTCCACCGCGAAGCCGAGGTCGGCGTCGGCGCGCACGTAGGCCGGATCCTTGCCGCCGAGCTCCAGGCCGACGCCGATGAACCGGCCGGCGGCCGCCTGCTCGATGGTCTTGCCGGCCTCGACCGAGCCGGTGAAGTTCACCTGGTCGGCCCAGCGCGCGCCGATCGCCCGGCTCACCTGGCCGTGGCTCATGCAGAGGTTGGTGAACAGTCCTTCCGGCAGGCCGGCCTTGTCGCAGGCGGCCTGGAAGCGCTCGCCGACCAGCAGCGTCTGCGCGGCGTGCTTCAGCACCACCGCGTTGCCCGCCATCAATGCCGGCACGATGGAGTTCACCGCCGTCAGGTAGGGGAAGTTCCATGGCGCGATGGTCAGCACCACGCCCAGGGGCTCGCGGCGGATGTAGCGCTTGAAGCCGCTCTTCTCCGCCGGCAGCACCGGCGCCAGGGCCGTCCCGGCGAGGTCGATCATCGCCCGCGCGCGTTCCTCGAAGCCGCGCAGCTCGCCGGCGCCGGCGCCGACCGGGCGGCCCATCTGCCAGGCCAGCTCCGGCACGATGTCGTCCTTCATGGCCAGCATGGCGTCGGTCAGGGCGTTGCAGTAGCGCGCGCGCTCGTCCACCGGCAGGCGCGCCCAGTCGCGCTGGGCGACACGGGCGCGGGCGAAGACGGCCTCCAGGCGGTCGTCGTCGACCACCGGGCGGCGGGCATACTCGCTGTTGTCGACGGGGGAAATGCAGATGGTCTCGGACACCTTGGAACTCCTTGAAAGGCGGACACCGGAAAACGGTCGCCTCGATAGCACAGCTCCCTGCGGGAGCGCAGCAGCCTTCGCTGCAACCCGCCCCTGCGCCCACGGGGCGTCAGTTGAAGCGGGATGGGGGACCGGAGCCAGCCAACCCCAACATGCCTACGCACAACTTTTTTGTTGTGCTTATTGACCGCAACATAAAAGTTGTGTAAAAGGCTCCAATGGCTGCTGGGATCATACTGAATGAGAAGGAGTTCCGCGAAGCGCGCGCTCGCTTTTCGAAGCTGTCAAAGGATCTGTCATCTCAAAGCGTGATGGCGCAGGTTGTTGCTGGTTTGCCACCTGAGGTGGTCGATCAAGTGACACAAATGATGAAGTTTGAACTTCAGGGACTTGAAGCATCTATCAACGCATATGAGACGGCGAAAGAAACCGGATCGGCAACTTCGCTTTTGCGCCTAGCTGGCAACGATCCTGGCGTAACGTTGATCGTTGCTAGAATCGCGAAGGGGTATTCTCAGAGGGACCTTGCTTGGCGCCTTGGACTCAAGGAGCAGCAAATACAACGATACGAGGCTGACCGGTATAGCTCGATCAGCCTAAAGAACTATGGAAGGGTTGCTGCTCTGCTCGGGGTAAATCTCAGGGCTAGTATCACAGACAATCCCGCATTCCGAGGTCTTGATAAGGTCATTGCAGATGCGCCGCGGGAAAGTATTAAAAAGATTCTCAAGCATGGGCGAGCAAATGGCTGGTTCTCTGGTGAATTGGATGAATCAACCCTTCGCCAGTACATAGCAGAAAATCGAATCCAATTTGGAAGCCCATCTCTTCTGCGGACAGGAATCAACGTAACTGACCACAGTGAAGACATCTTATTGCATGCATGGCGCGCACAAGTTGGTAAGCGAGCGCGAGACCAAATTTCCAGCGAATCTATAGAGTACGACCCGCTGCAGATTGGTTGGCTGCCTGAACTTGTCCGATTGAGTGTGCATAGCGATGGCCCTCGTCGTGCCCAGGCAATGTTAAGAAAACACGGGATAATTCTTATCCCCGAGCCACAGATTCCCGGGCTAGCAATTGATGGAGCAGCATTTTCCGAGGCAGGGATCCCAGTTATTGGAATGACCATCCGGAAGGATACGATCGACAATTTCTGGTTTACGCTCCTTCATGAGCTTGGACATGTCATACTTCATTATCGAACGGGACTCTCAGCTGGATTCTTTGATCAATTCGAGGCGGAGTCGACAGATGAGCAAGAGGCCGAAGCCGACAACTTTGCTTCCAACATTTTAATTCCGGAAGAAAAATGGCGTAGGTCGACAGCCCGAATCGCAAAATCACCTTCTGCGATAGAGAAATTTGCTCGGGAGCTTGGTATTCATTCAGCAATTGTGTTCGGCCGAATAAGAAAAGAGCGGGAAAATTATTCCATCTTCTCGCAAAGAATTGGGAGCGGACTTGTCCGACAGCAATTCTTTCCGTGATACCTAGAAAGGTGATCAGATGCTACCGTACCATCCAGCCCTTCGATTCAAGCAGGGTGAGTACTATGCCGGAGCGAAGATTGCTCGGGACATCCAAAAACACGTTTGCCCGCGATTTATAATCCCGCCCCCAAAGGAGCGTGATCCAGAAAAAGGAGCGCCACTGACTCCTGACGAAATTGCGCATCTAACAGCGGGGCGGATCAGCAAGTACTGGCCAATTTCTGCAGCTTTCCTCGATGCTCAATATGTGGCTCCTGTGTTGGGCGATAGCGGGCTGGAAGCGCTTTATTCGATTGCTCAGAGGCGAAATGAGAAGCTGGTGCCGGTTGCCAGGCAGGAAGAGCTAAAGAATCCGATCTTTCGGAACTTGCTCGGAGCTTCGCGGCCAAGGCTAGGCATCTATGTCCGCTACGATGAAATTGACATTGCAGAATTGACCAGCGGCCTCAAGATGCTTGGTTGTGCCCCACAAGATTGCACGATTTTTGTCGACTTTACCGGTGCCGAACTGCGCCCCGAATTAGCGGCCGGTTCCGTAGCCGCTGTGCTCGACCTAGTGAACGAGGCAGCACGATGGGGAAGAGTTGTATTCCAGGGTTCGGCATTTCCACCGACAAATCCAGCAGACGCAGGGAAGAGGATCTTTGTTCCTCGCAATGAGTGGAAGACTTTTCTTGCCGCTGCGAAAGAGTGCTCCCTTCCATCAGACGTGCTTTGCTATGGCGACTTTGGTGCCGATTGTGGAGAGATCACCTTTCCACGGAAGAACGGTGGTAGCCGGCCTATTCCGCATTTGAGATATACGACAAAGACCGACACTCTTGTAGTGCGTGGCAGGGAAGAAGGCTCGAACGCCGAGGTAATGAAGGAGGTGTTTGCTCGCGTAGTGCATAGCGGCAGCTTTGCTGGCCAGTCATTCTCATACGCCGATGATGAGATTTGGCGACGCGCAAATGGCATCGGAGGTTGTGGCAGCGCCTCTATGTGGCGCGAGTGGAACATGGCCCACCATATTACTCGTGTGGTGCGCGACCTGGGCGGGTTCGTCGGGATGAACTTCGCTGACGGAAATGTTAGTCAATTGGTCGAGCAAGGGACTCTCGACATTGACCCCGCGTAGCATAGCAACCAGCAGCACATGACTACATGAGTTGATCGCTTCTGACTCTGTGCGACGACCTCTGGTACAGAAGTGCGCGATGCAAAGCGCTGATCGGACAAATCGCTGCGCTAATCGAAGCGGAAGGCCGAGAGCGTGGTTTCCATCACCCGGTCGCTGAAGTCGCGGTGGCCGGGTCCGGCGGCGCCGGCCGCCACCATGAGGGGAAGCAGATGCTCCTCCTGTCCCTTGGGATGCGACTGCAGGCCGCCGGGCGCTTCGGCCCAGCCGCTCAGGGCGGCCTCGCGCGCCGCCGCGTCGGGCTCTGCCACGGCCTCGGCCAGCCAGGCGTCGAAGGTATCGGAAATCGGGCCGTAGCGCGGGTCGCCGTAGCCGCGCATGTTGTGAAAGCTCATGCCGGAGCCGAGGATCAGCACGCCCTCGTCGCGCAGCGGCGCGAGGGCACGGCCGGCGGCGAGATGCGCCGCCGGATCGAGGTCGATCCTGAGCGACAGCGGTACGACCGGGATGTCGGCGGCCGGGAACGCCAGCTTCAGCGGGACGAAGACGCCGTGGTCGAGCCCGCGGGCCGGGTCCTCACGGGCCGCCAGTCCGGCGTCCTGCAGCAGCGCGGCGACGCGCCGGGCGAGACCGGGGTCCCCGGCCGCCGGATAGGTCAGGCGGTAGGTGTGCTCGGGAAAGCCGTAGTAGTCGAAGATCAGTTCCGGCCGCTCGGCGGTGGCGACGGTGAAGGCGGGCTCCAGCCAGTGGGCGGAGACGACGAGCAGCGCGCGCGGGCGGGCCGGCAAGCGCTCGGCGAGCCCCGTCAGGTAGGCCGCCATGCGGTCCCAGGCGTCCGGCGGGCTCCACTCCATGAAGAAGCAGGGCCCGGCGCCATGCGGCAGGAAATAGCTGGGAAGTCGGTTCATCGGGCCTCTCTGGCGGTGACAAGCCTCAATATAGGTCCGCCGCGGTGCCTTGCCATCCGGCTTGACCGACGGGGAGCCGACTGCTGCGCCACGAGGTTTGACAGCGCCGGCAAAATGGGGTGAACAGGAGCGACCGCTCACCGGCGAAAGGGCCCATTATGACGCAGCAGCGCCTGCCGCTCTGGCAACGTCTCCTGATCACCGCGCTGGTGATGCTGGCGGCCAGCTATGTCGCCGCCCTGGTGTGGAACGCCGTGCTCGGCTTCGCCCTGCCCAGCTATCTCGCGGGTCTCGTCGGCGGCCTGGCGGCGCTGCCGGTCTGGGACCTGCTGAAGCGCATCCAGCCGAAGACCTGACGGCGCCCGCGCGAACGCGGCGCTAGGCCGTTTCGACGGACTTCAGGATATCGTCGCGCACCGCCGTCACGCGGTCGCGCAGTTCGCCCAGCGTGCGGGCGTCGCAGCGGGTGGCGGCCAGGATGGATTTCGGCACCGCCTTGGCCTTGTCGCGCAGCTTGCGGCCCTTCGGCGTGAGGCGCACGGTCACCTGGCGCTCGTCCTCGGGGTTGCGTTCCCGGCGCAGCATGCCGGCAACCTCCATGCGCTTCAGCAAAGGCGTGAGGGTGCTGGATTCCAGCATCAGCTGTCTGCCCAGGCTGCCGACGCTGCGGCCGTCCTCGCCCCATAGCGCCAGCAGCACCAGGTACTGCGGATAGGTCACGCCCAGCCGGTCGAGCAGCGGCTTGTAGGCGCGGTTCAGCGCATGGGCCGTCGAATAGACGGCGAAGCAGAACTGGTCGTCCAGTCCCAGAAAGTCGGATTCTCTGGCGGCCATCATTCCCTCCGGTCCTCGGGCTCTCTCAAGATATATGCGCGATTATATCGTGCGCAAGTGAATGTCTCAAAGAATCTTCGTTGCTTTCCAGTGGCTTGTAAAAAATACATTAAAATCTCTTGAACGATTAAATCGTGCACGATATATAATGCTCACCAGAGGGCGGAACAGTTCCGCCGGAACGGCTGAGAAGGAACCCGAAGCATGAAGACGCTCTACACCACCGAAGCCACCGCCACCGGCGGGCGTACCGGCTCCGCCAAGACTGCAGACGGCGCCTTCGCCGTCACCCTCACCACCCCGAAGGAGCTCGGCGGACCGGGTGGCGAGGGCAACAACCCCGAACAGCTCTTCGCCGCCGGTTATTCCGCCTGCTTCCTCGGTGCCATCAAGTTCGTCGCCGGACAGAAGAAGGTGAAGGTCGCCGAAGACAGCAGCGTGACCGCAAAGGTCGGCATCGGCCCGCGCGACGACGGCCAGGGCTTCGGCCTCGACGTCGAACTGGCGATCGCCCTGCCCGGCCTCGAGCGCGACGTCGCCCAGGCGATCGTCGATCAGGCCCACATCGTCTGCCCCTACAGCCATGCCACCCGCAACGGGCTCGACGTCCGCCTGAAGCTGGTCTGAGAGGTTTCAATCGCGATGCGGCGGCCCTAAGTAGGGAGGAGCAAGTCTCCTCCCGAAAAGGACTCATCGCATGCCCGAGACCGTTCTGATCGTCGGCGCCGGCGCCGGGCTCAGTGCCGCCGTTGCGCGCCGCTTCGCCAGAGAGGGCGCCAGGGTCGCGCTGGCGTCGCGGCGGCCGGAGAAACTGCAGGGCCTGGCCGAAGAGCTCGACGCCGGAACCTACGCCTGCGACGTCGCCGACCGCGCGGCGGTCGACGCCATGGTGGCCCGCGTCAGCGACGACCTGGGCCTGCCCGACGTGGTGATGTTCAACCCCTCCGCCAGGCTGCGCGGGCCCTTCGCGGAGCTGGATCCCGAGGCGGTAAGGCAGGCCCTGCTGGTCACCTGCTACGGCGGCTACCTGGTCTGCAACGCCGTGGTGCCGGGCATGGTCGAACGCGGCAGCGGCGCCATCCTGTTGACCGGCGCCTCGGCCAGCGTGAAGGGCTACGCCCGCTCGGCGCCCTTCGCCATGGGCAAGTTCGGCCTGCGCGGGCTCGCCCAATCCCTGGCCCGCGAGTTCCAGCCCCAGGGCATCCACGTGGCGCACTTCGTGATCGACGGTGGCATCCGCTCGGACGCTCGCTCCGACGACGGCAGCGATTCGCTGCTCGACCCCGATGCCATCGCCGAGACCTATTTCCAGGTCTCCCGCCAGCACCGCTCGGCCTGGACTTGGGAGGCGGAGCTGCGCCCCTGGACGGAGAGGTTTTAGCCGCGGGCCGAGGTGGCGGCCGCCGATTTGGCCTTGGCCGTCTTGCCGGCGCCGCCCGAGCGGGTACTGGCGCGCGGACAGAGGTGGAAGCCGAGATCGACGACCTTTTTCTCCGGCGGGTCGCCGGCAATGGTGCGGGCGATCATCTCCATCGCGGTGACGCCCATCTCGTAGCGTTCGGTGGCGACGCTGGTGATCGGCGGCTCGGCCGCCGCCATCATCTCGAAGTCGTTGAAGCCGGCGATGCCGAGGCGTTCGGGCACGGCGATGCCCATGCGCTGGCACTCGAAGAGGGCGCCGAGGGCGACATCGTCGTTGTTGCAGAACGCGGCGTCGATGTCGGGCCGACGCGCCATGATCTCGCGCAGCAGCTCGCAGCCGATGCGCACCGACGACGGCGCCCTGGTCTGGACGATCAGGCTGTCGTCGTCGAGCCCGGCCTCGGCCATGACGGCGCGGAAGCCGGCCATGCGCCGGTTGCTGCGCGGATCGAGGCGGGCGGCCAGGAAGGCGATGCGGCGGTAGCCGGCGCTGAGGAGATGCTCGGCCATCGCCCGGCCGGCGTCGAACTGGGAGAGGCCCACCATCATGTCGAATGGCTCAGGGCCGAGTTCCATGATCTGCACGACCGGCAGGTCGGCGTCGCGCAGCATCTGCGCGGCCGCCTCGGTCTGGTCGATGCCGACGACGATCAGCGCCGCCGGCGACTGGCTGAGGAAGAGTTGGATAAGGCGCTCCTCCTCCACCGGCGAGTATCGGGTGTTGGCGACCTGCACCTGCAGGTCGGTCTTCTCGGCGCGGTCGTGGATGCCGCGCAGCACGTCGGCGAAGACGGTGTTGGTGAGCGAGGGAACCAGAACGCCGACCACGTTCGTGCGGGCCGAGGCCAGCGCGCGAGCATGCTGGTCCGGCACGTAGTTGAGGGCGCGGACGGCGGCGTCGATACGCCGGCGCAATGGCTCCGACACCCGCGCCGGCTCGCGCAGGGCGCGCGACACGGTGATCGGGCTGACGTCCGCTTCGGCCGCGACGTCGGCGATGGTTGTCCGGCCCTTCTTGCGTCTCGACATGCTGCCCCTTCGATCCCGGCCCGCCCGCGGACCGGAGTTGATTCCCAACGGCGCCGCATTCCAGCACTTTCCGCCGGCAAAGGCCAAATTGCTAGCGCTGTCAAGGATCATCCTGCCGCCGCGACGCCTTGGCAAGTCTCCTGCGGTGCCGCGTCCGGGCGGCCGTCGCGCCGGGACCGGCCCAAGCTTTGCCGGAACTCCGACTTTCCGCCCTTAACCTTATGCACCCGAATGGTTTAGCGTGGTGGCCAACGGTTCGGAGTCGCGCGGCCGGCCCGGTGGTCGCGGCGGCAGGGCTGCCGCCGGCCGAACAGGCGGGTCAAGACTCTGCGGTTCAAAGGGGGAAATCGCCATGGCAGACAAGAGCGCACAGGCCCGAGCCCGACTCGTCGGCCAGGTGGTGCGGGCGGTCCAGAAACGCCTGCCGGCGGGCAAGGCCAAGCGGGCCGAGGCTTTCGTGCGGCAGTTCTTCGCCAACGTGCCGCCCGGCGACCTGCGCGGAGATTCAGCCGACAACCTTGCCGGCGGTGCCCTCTCGCTGTGGGAGACGCTGCAGCAGCGCACCCCCGGCAGGGCCATCGTGCGCGCCCTCAATCCCGATCCCGACAAGCACGGCTGGGAATCGCCGCACAGCATCATCGAGATCGTCAACGACGACATGCCATTCCTGGTCGATTCGGTCGCCGCGGAGATCAACCGAAACGAGGCCGAGGTGCATCTGGTGATCCACCCGATCGTCGTCCTGCGCCGCGACGCCAAGGGCAAGCTGCTGGAGCTTGCCGCCGCCAGGGGCGGCGAGAAGGCAAAGCCGGGGGCCGGCTTCCTCGGCGAGTCGGTGATGCAGATCCAGATCAGCGAGCAGCCGCCCAAGCGGCTGGCGGAGATCGCCGCGAGGATCGAGTCGGTTCTCTCCGACGTCCGCGCCGCGGTCGAGGACTGGCCGGCGATGGGCGAGCGCTGCCGCGAGGTGATCGCCGAACTGGAGACGCGCCCGCCGATGCTGCCGGTGGCGGAGATCGCCGAGGGCCTCGAGTTCCTCAGGTGGCTGGACGACGATCACTTCACCTACCTCGGCTATCGCGAGTTCGTCTTCCAGGGCAGCGGCGCCAACGCGGTTGCCAAGGTTCAGAAATCGCGCGGCCTCGGTGTCCTCCGAAATCCCGAGGTCAGCGTTTTCGACGGCCTGCGCAACCTCGGCAAGCTGCCGCCCGACGTGCGCGCCTTCCTGCACCAGCCGAAGCTGCTGCACATCACCAAGGGCAATCACCGCGCCACGGTGCATCGCCCGGTGCACCTCGATACTGTCGCCGTGAAAACTTTCGATGCCAAGGGCAAGGTAACGGGAGAGCGGCTCTTCGTCGGACTCTTCACCTCGGTCGCCTATTCGCGTTCCGCGAGCACCATCCCGCTGCTGCGCCAGAAGGTCGATGCCGTGGTCAAGCTGTCGGGCTTCTCGCCGCGCAGCCACGATGGCAAGGCGCTGCTGCACATCCTCGAGAACTATCCGCGCGACGAGCTGTTCCAGATTTCGGTCGAGGACCTGCACCAGATCGCCATCGGCGTGCTGCACCTGCAAGAGCGCCAGCGCACGGCGCTCTTCGTGCGCCAGGACCCCTTCGAGCGTTTCGTCTCCTGCATGGTCTTCGTGCCGCACGACCGCTACGACACCGCGCTGCGCCGCAAGCTGCAGGACATCCTCGCCGAGTCTTACCACGGCAGTTGCGTGAACTTCTCGGCGCAGATGGGCGACGAGGCGCTGGCCCGCCTCCACGTGATCATCAAGACCGAGCAGGGGCGAATTCCGAAGGTCAATCCGGCAAAGGTCGAGGCCCGCCTCGCCGAGGCGGCGCGTTCCTGGTCCGACCTGCTGGGCGAGGCCCTGGTCGCCGCGGTGGGCGAGCAGGACGGAATTCGCACCCTGAGACGATTCGAGCGCGCCTTCCCGCCCAGCTATCAACGGCATTTCGGCGCGGCGATCGCGGTGGAGGATATTCACAACATCGAAGAGGCGATCGCGAGCGGCGACCTCTCGATGAACCTCTATCGACCCGAAGGCGCGCCGCCGGAGGGGCTGAACTTCAAGATCTACGTTCTCGACAAGCCGGTGCCGCTGTCCGACATCCTGCCGATGCTGGAGAACATGGGTCTCAAGGTGATCGGCGAGGTGCCCTACGATCTCGATATGCCGGGCCGCCGGGATCCGGTGTGGATTCACGATTTCGAAATGGTCGCCGAGGGCAATGCGGCCATCGACCTCGACGCGGTGCGCGATGCATTCCACGAGGCCTTCTCGCGCGTCTGGCACGGCCGCATGGAGGACGACGGATTCAACAAGCTGGTCCTGCACGCGGGACTGACGGCGCGCGACGTCATCATGCTGCGCGCCTACTGCAAGTATCTGCGCCAGGCGCGCATTCCCTTCAGCCAGGCATACATGGAAGCGACACTGGTCCGCAATCCGGCCCTGGCCCGCAATCTCGTCGAGCTGTTCCGTACCCGCTTCGACCCCGCCGCGGCAGGCTCCGGCGCCAGGGGTAAGGCGGCCAATGATCGCGACAAGTCCTGCGCCGCCACGGTCTCGATGATTCAGGCGCAGCTCGACCAGGTGTCCAATCTCGACGAAGACCGCATCATCCGGCGCTACCTCAACCTCATCCTGTCGACTCTCAGGACCAGCTTCTTCCAGCCGGCAGCCGACGGCGGCGAGAAGGACTACTGCGCATTCAAGTTCGACTCCCGCGCCATCGAGGAGCTGCCGCAGCCCCAACCCCTGAGGGAAATATTCGTCTACAGCCCGGCGATCGAGGGCGTCCACCTGCGCTTCGGCATGGTGGCCCGCGGCGGTCTGCGCTGGTCCGACCGGCTGGAGGATTTCCGCACCGAGGTGCTGGGCCTCGTCAAGGCGCAGCAGGTCAAGAACACGGTGATCGTTCCCGTCGGCTCCAAGGGCGGCTTCGTGATGAAGCGCCCGCCCGCTCCGGAGGAGGGCCGCGACGCCTTCGTCGCCGCCGGCATCGAATGCTACAAGACTTTCGTGCGCGGATTGCTCGACATCACCGACAACCTGAAGCGCGGCCGCGTCGTGCCCCCGAAGCAGGTGCTGCGCTACGACGGCGACGACCCCTACCTGGTGGTTGCGGCCGACAAGGGCACGGCGACCTTCTCCGACATTGCCAACGGCGTTTCCGCCGACTACGCCTTCTGGCTCGACGACGCCTTCGCCTCGGGCGGATCGGCCGGCTACGACCACAAGAAGATGGGCATCACGGCGCGCGGCGCCTGGGAATCGGTGAAGCGTCACTTCCGCGAGCTGGGCAAGGATATCCAGCGTGAAACCTTCACCTGCGTCGGTTGCGGCGACATGTCCGGCGACGTCTTCGGCAACGGCATGCTGCTGTCCAAGCAGATCCTGCTGGTCGGCGCCTTCAATCACATGCACATCTTCGTCGACCCGACCCCGGACCCGGTCAAGTCCTGGGACGAGCGCAAGCGTCTCTTCGATCTTCCGCGCTCGGCGTGGAGCGACTATGACGCCACCCTGATTTCCAAGGGCGGCGGCATTTTCGAGCGCAGTGCCAAGTCGATCAAGGCGACGCCGGAGATGAAGCAGTTGTTCGGTATCGCCAAGGACAGCGTGACGCCAAACGAACTGATCCAGGCGATGCTGCTGGCCGAGGTCGAACTTCTGTGGTTCGGCGGCATCGGCACCTACGTAAAGGCCTCGGGCGAAAGTCACCTCGACGTCGGCGACCGCGCCAACGATGCGCTGCGCGTCGACGGCGAGCAGCTGCGCGCCAAGGTGATCGGCGAGGGCGCCAACCTCGGCGTCACCCAGTTGGGGCGCATCGAGTACGGCATGGCCGGTGGGCGCTGCAACACCGATTTCATCGACAACTCCGCCGGTGTCGACTGTTCCGACCATGAGGTCAACATCAAGATTTTGCTGGGCGACGTGGAGCAGGCGGGAAAGCTGACCCGCAAGGATCGCAACAAGCTTCTGGAGAAGATGACCGACGAGGTGGCGCGCCAGTGTCTGCGCGACAACTACCTGCAAAGCCAGGCGATCACGGTGACCCATCTGCTCGGTGGCCACCTGCTCGACCGATTCGCGCGCTTCATGCGCTCGCTCGAGAAGGCGGGGCAGCTCAATCGCCGCATCGAGTACCTGCCCGACGACGAGGAGGTGCTGGAGCGCATGAAACGCGGCGAGGGACTGACCCGGGCGGAGGTCGCCGTGCTGCTCTCGTACTCCAAGCTGGTGCTCTACGATCAACTGCTGGAATCCAACCTTCCCGACGATGCCTACTTCGCCGCCGACCTGGCGAGGTACTTTCCCGAACCGCTGCGCGGGCCCTACGCGGGGCAGATCGACCGCCACCGGCTGCGGCGCGAAATCGTCGTCACCGTCGTCAGCAACAACCTGATCAATCGCGTCGGCATCAACTTCGTGCACGAGGTCCGTGAGAAGACCGGAATGCCGCCGGAAGAGGTGACGAAGGCCTACGTCATCAGCCGGGAGATCTTCGGCATGAGGTCGCTGTGGGCGGAGATCGAGGCGCTCGACAACAAGGTGCCGGCGCGCCTGCAGTCGCAGATGCTCGCGGAATGCGGCCGGCTGATCGAGCGCGGGACGGTGTGGTTCCTGCGGGAAATCGGCATACCGCTCGACATTGCCGGGGAGGTCGGCCGCTACGGCGAAGGCGTGGCGACCCTGATCGACCGCATCGAGGCCCTGCTGTCGCCGGCCGACCGCGATTTACTCGACGAGCGCTCCGCCCAGTTTGTCGCCGAGGGCGTGCCGCAGGGGCTGGCCCGTCGCATCGCCAGCCTGCAGCCGCTGGCGCCGGTCTGCGACATCGTCCGCATCGCCGCCACGCTGTCGCTCCCGGTGGAACGGGTCGCCGAGGCCTATTTCGGCATCGGCGAACGCTTCGGCTTCAACTGGCTGCGCCGCTCGGCCGGATCGCTGCCGACCGATACCGCCTGGGACAAGCTGGCCGTGACCGCCATCATCGATGACTTTTACGGCCACCAGGGCGAACTGACGACGCGGGTGCTGAACGGCAGTGGCAAGAGCAAGGGCAAGGGGCCCGGTGCCGCCGGCCAGGTCATTGACAGCTGGGCGGCCGGCCGCGAGCCGCTGGTGGCGCGCACCGATCAGCTGCTCGACGAGCTGAAAGCCTCCGGCGCTCCGGACTTCGCCATGCTGGCCGTCGCCAACCGGCAGCTGAAATCGATGGTCGCGGGCTGAGCGACCGCCGGGCGCACTCAGGCGAGGCGCACGGCGGTGCCATTGGCCGAGACCATCAGCATGGAGTTGCCGATCACCTCGTAGTCGAGGTCGACGGCAACGACGGCGTCGGCCCCCAGGGCCCTGGCTTCAAGCACCATGTCCTCGATGGCGTGTTCCTTGGCGCCCCGCAGGGCCCGCTCATATCCGCCGGCGCGCCCGCCGACGACATCGCGTACCCGCGCGAAGATATCCCGAAAGACGTTGGCGCCGACGATGGCGTCGCCGGAGACAATACCCAGGTGACTCGCGATCTTGCGGCCCTCGATCCCATCCGTGGTGACAATGAGCATCCAATCCTCTTGTTGTGCTGGGCGGTTCCGATTCAGACGGCGGCCAGCCTACACCGCTTGAGCGCGCTCCAGAAAGCTGCTAGCCGAAAGGAAAGCCCGCTGCGGCGGCCAGCCGGGGAGTGCTGTCATCGTTTCCGAGTCCGGACCTGCCGACTCTGCGCGGCCCTCCATGCCCACCGGCGGACACTGGCGGGGACGCCGGGGGGCGGCCTTCGCCTGGTGCCTCTTCGACTGGGCCAACTCCTCCTATCCCACGGTCATCGTTACCTTCGTCTTCGCCGCCTACTTCACCCAGGGCGTGGCCGAGACGCCGGAGGCCGGCACCGCGCAATGGGGCCTGATGCTGAGCCTTTCCGGGATCGCGCTTGCCGTGCTGGCCCCGGTGCTCGGCGCCATCGCCGACCAGGGCGGTGGCCGCAAGCCGTGGATCGGCGGCTTCACCGTCGTCGCCGTCGCCTGCGCCATCGGGCTGTGGTGGATCGAGCCCGATCCGCGGTTTCTGCTGCCGGCCCTGCTGCTGGTGGCTTTGGGCAATACCGCCTTCGAGTTCGGCCAGGTTTTCGTCAACGCGATGCTGCCCCAGGTGTCGCCGGCCAGCCATCTCGGGCGGCTGTCCGGCTGGGCCGGCGCCCTCGGCTACGCCGGCGGCCTTGCCTGCCTGGCGCTCTGCCTCGGCCTCTTCGTCCTGCCGGAGACGCCGCTCTTCGGCCTCGACACGGACCTGGCCGAGGATGTGCGTATCACCGGACCCTTCGTCGGCCTGTGGTTCGCGGTCTTCGCCCTGCCGCTGTTCTTCATGGTGCCCGAAACGTCACGGCCGTTCCGGCCGGCCAGTGCCGTGCGCGAGGGCCTGGCCAGCCTGTGGCAGACGGTGAAACTGTTGCCCAGCCACGGCCAGGTCGGGCGCTTCCTGCTGGCGCGCATGCTCTACACCGACGGCCTCAACACGCTCTTCGCCTTCGGTGGCATCTACGCCGCCGGCACTTTCGGCATGTCGTTTCAGGACATCCTGATCTTTGGCATCCTGCTGAACATCACCGCCGGCCTAGGTGCTTTCGGGTTCGCCTGGATCGACGACTTCGTCGGCGCCAAGTTCACCATCCTGTTTTCCATCGCCGCGCTGATCGGCCTCGGCACGGCCATCCTGCTGATCGACAGCAAGCTGTGGTTCTACGTCCTCGGCTGCGGCATCGGCGTCTTCATCGGTCCGGCGCAGACCGCCAGCCGCTCCTTCTACGCGCGCATCATTCCGCCGGACCTGGCCACGGAGTTCTTCGGCCTCTACGCGCTGTCCGGCAAGATCACCGCATTCCTCGGGCCGGCGCTGGTCGGCTGGGTCACCTTCTGGGCCGACAGCCAGCGGCTCGGCATGGCGACCATCCTGCTGTTCTTCCTGGCCGGCTTTCTCCTGATGCGGACGCTCGACGACCCGCAGAAGCGCCCGCCGGCGACCCGGCAGCGCGGGTAGCCCGTCGGGGCCAGATCGCGGCGCTGGTCCTCAGTGGCGGAAGTGGCGCATGCCGGTGAAGACCATGGCCAGGCCGGCTTGGTCGGCGGCGGCGATGACCTCCTCGTCGCGCATCGACCCGCCGGGCTGGATCACCGCGGTGGCGCCGGCCTCGACCGCGGCCAGCAGGCCGTCGGCGAAGGGGAAGAAGGCGTCGGAGGCGACCACGGCGCCTTGGGTCTTCGGCGCCTGCCCCTCGGGCGCGGCCTCGCGCGCTTTCCAGGCGGCGATGCGCGAGGAGTCGACCCGGCTCATCTGGCCGGCGCCGATGCCGACGGTGGCGCCGTCGCGGGCGTAGACGATGGCGTTGGACTTCACGTGCTTGGCGACGCGGAAGGCGAAGACCATGTCGGCCAGTTCGCGCTCACTCGGCGCGCGCTTCGTCACCACCTGAAGCTTCGCCGGGTCGATGCGCCCGTTGTCGCGGCTCTGCGCCAGGAAGCCGCCGGCCAGCGGCGTCACCACCACGCCTTCGGCGGCCGGGTCCGGAAGGCCGCCGGTCACCAGCACCCGCAGGTTCTTCTTCGATGCCAGCACCGCCTTGGCCGTGTCGTCGACCTCCGGAGCGATCACCACCTCGGCGAACAGCTTCGCCACCTCTTCGGCGGTGGCGGCGTCGAGCGCGCGGTTCACCGCGATGATACCGCCGAAGGCGCTCACCGGGTCGCAGGCCAGCGCCTCGGCATAGGCGGCCGCGAGGCTGTCGCGGCTGGCGACGCCGCAGGGGTTGGCATGCTTGATGATCGCCACCGTCGGTGCCTCGAACTCGGCGACCAGTTCGAAGGCCGCGTTGGTGTCGTTCAGGTTGTTGTAGCTGAGTTCCTTGCCCTGCAACTGCTCGGCGGTAACGACGCCCGGCCGCGGCGCGCCGCCGGCATAGGCCGCCGCCGCCTGGTGCGGGTTCTCGCCGTAGCGCAGGCTCTGCTTCAGGCGCCCGCCGAAGACCATGCGCTCGGGGAAGGTCTCGCCCTCTTCGCGCGCCAGCCAGCCGGCAATCATGGCGTCGTAGGCGGCGGTGTGGCTGAACGCCGCCATCGCCAGCCGCCGCCGCAGGGCCGCGCTGACGGCACCGCCGTTGGCCGCCATCTCCGCCATTACTGCGGCGTAGTCGGCAGGGTCGGTGACGATGGCCACGAAGTCGTGGTTCTTCGCCGCGGCCCGCACCATGGCCGGCCCGCCGATGTCGATGTTCTCGACGCAGTCGTCGTAGCCGGCGCCGGAGGCCAGGGTCGCCTCGAAGGGGTAGAGGTTGGAGACCACCATGTCGATGCCGCCGATGCCGTGTTCCTGCATCGCTGCGATGTGATCGGGCAGGTCGCGGCGCGCCAGGATGCCGCCGTGGATCTTCGGGTGCAGGGTCTTCACGCGGCCGTCCATGATCTCCGGAAAGCCGGTGTGGGCGGCGACCTCGACCACCGGCACGCCGGCGTCGGCGAGTGCCCTGGCCGAGCCGCCGGTGGAGAGAATCTCGACGCCGCGCGCCGCCAGGAAACGGCCGAGGTCGGCCAATCCCGACTTGTCGGAAACCGAGATCAGCGCGCGCTTGATCGGCATGGGGGTGTCGACGGGCATGGCGGGCAACTCCGCTGGAAGCGCCGTTGATGCGGCGGGAAGGAGGATGGCCGGTTAGTACGAGGCGCGGGCGTGAGCGTCAAGCACCGGCGACGGCATTGCGCGGTTCGGCCGCGCGGTCGCCGTGGAACTCGGGCACCAGCCGCTGCAGCAGGCGCAGCGCCTTCTCTCCATCGCCCTTCTGCACCAGGACTTCGAGTTCGTCCAGGCTGCGTCCCAGCAGCTCGGCGTCGGCCGTGCGCGGCGCCGCCAGCCTCAGGCTGGGATGGGCCGTCGGCATCACCGGCTCGCCGCCATGGAACAGCTCTTCGTGGAGCTTCTCGCCGGGGCGCAGGCCGGTGAAGCGGATCTCGATTTCCTTGTCGGGTCGCAGGCCGGACAGGCGGATCATCTGGCGCGCCAGGTCGACGATCTTCACCGGCTCGCCCATGTCGAGGACATAGATGCGGCCGGCCTCCGACGGTGGGCTCGCCGTGCCCAGCGCCGAGGCCTGCAGCACCAGTTCCACCGCCTCGCGGATGGTCATGAAATAGCGTGTCATTTCCGGGTGCGTCACGGTCAGCGGCCCGCCAGCCGCGAGCTGGCGCTGGAACAGCGGCACCACCGAGCCGGTCGACCCCAGCACGTTGCCGAAGCGCACGGTGATGTAGCGGGTGCCGCCGGCCGCCCGGTCGCCGCGCGGCTGTTCCGCCGCCGTCCCGGCGTCCCCGGACTGGCGCAGCAGGTCGAGCGCCTGGCAATAGCTCTCGGCGAGCCGCTTGCTGGCGCCCATCACGTTGGGCGGATTGACCGCCTTGTCGGTGGACACCAGCACCATCGCGGCGACGCCGGCGCGGCGGCAGGCGTCGGCGACGTTGCGGGTGCCCAGCACGTTGGTGTGCAGGCCCTCCAGCGGGTTGTACTCGACCATCGGCACGTGCTTCAGGGCGGCTGCGTGGAACACCAGCTCCGGTGTGGCCTCGGCGAAGAGGCGCTCGACCCGCGCGCGGTCGCGCACGTCGCCGATCAGCGCCAGGCGCGGCACTTCCGGGAAGCGTTCGCCGAGCTCCATGTCGATGCTGTAGAGGTTGTACTCGGAGTTGTCGAACAGCGTCAGCGTCGCCGGCCGGAAGGCGGCGATCTGGCGGGCCAGTTCGGCGCCGATGGACCCACCGGCGCCCGTCAGCAGCACGCGGCGGCCCTCGATCAGCCGCTGCATCGCCGGGCGGTCGAGGGGGTTCTGCGGCCGGCCCAACAGGTCCTCGATGGCGATCGGGCGGATCTGCAGGCGCTCCTCGATGCCGCCGCTGAAGTCGGTCAGCCGCGGCAGCCGCGCCACCGTGGCACCGTGGCGGTCGGCCAGTTCCAGCAGGTAGTCGATCTCGTCGCGCTCCAGCGGCTTGGTGAGGATCAGCCGCTGCGGCTTGCGGTCGCGCCCGGCCAGCTGCGCGAAGACCGCCGGCAGGTCGTTCAGCTGCCCGTAGACCGGCACGCCGTGGATGTGGCGGCCGATGCGGGTGCCCTTCTCGTCGATGGCGCCGAGCACCTCGAAGGCGCCGTCGTGGTCGCGTGCCATCGCGCGGATAAAGGTCTCGGCGGCGTCGCCGGCGCCGATCAGCAGCACCGGCACGCGGCGGTGGCGGTCGTGCTCCAGCAGATGGCGGAACCCCCGGTCCTTGAACACCCGGTAAACCATGCGCGGCGCGCCGAGCAGGAAGATCAGCACGAACCAGCTGATCACCAGCCACGAGCGCGGCAGGCTGTCGAGGCGCGTGATCAGGAAGGTGATCGGCAGGAAGACGGCCAGCGACAGGCTGACCGCCCGGACGATCGCCATCAGGTCGTTCATCGAGGCATAGCGCCAGACGCCGCGGTAGAGGCCGGTGGCGAGGAACACCAGGCCGCAGACCGCGGTGAACAGCAGCAGCGACGGCCACAGGGTGGTGAGCAGCGAGGCCCAGGCATCGTTGCCGAGCCGCAGCAGCAGGGCGATCAGGAAGGCCGCCGCCGCCATCACGAGGTCGTGCAGGAAGGCGACGATCTGCTTCGGGAATTTGGGCGATCCCAGTTTCATCCGCGCGCGCCGAAGTTCCTTGGCTTGTGCTGCGTCACTGCCGGGGCGGGGCCGTCTCCGGGCCCGCCGCCGGAGGTCTCTGATTCGCCAGCATAAACAGAAGGCCGGCAACCGCAAGCAAGGCCAGGGCCAAGGCGATCCAGGCCTGCCCGGCGGGCGCGAAAGCGGCAAAGTCGGCGAGCAGCACGAGAAGAACGTTACAGACGGCGATCCTGCCCGCCACGGCGGCGTGGCTGAAGCCGCGCTGGACCGCGCGCTGGTAGAAATGCTCACGGTGGGCCCGCCACAGCGTCTCCCGCCGCAGCGCCCGCCGGGCGAGGGTCCAGGTCGCGTCGGCGAGGTAGTAGAGCGGCAGGATCAAGGCCGCTTCCCAGAATCCGTTGGCGGCAAAGATGATCAGAAACCAGCCGAGCAGGTAGCCCAGCGGCACCGAGCCGACATCGCCCAGGAAGATCCGCGCCGGCGACCAGTTCCAGAACAGGAAACCGAGTGCCGCGGCGGCCGGCACCGCAGTATCGAAGGTCCCCAGCGGAAAGTGCAGCAGTCCGCCGGCAATCAGCGCCAGGCCGATGCTGATGGCGATGGTTTCCACGCCGGTGATGCCGTCGATGCCGTCCATGAAGTTGAACAGGTTGATGAACCACAGCCACAGGACGGCGGTCAGCGCACGATCGAGAGGCAGCGGCAGCAGACCCTGGAACACCGGCCCGGAATCCAGCGCCCAGAGCCCCAGAACCACCGCGGCCACCTGAACGCCGAAGCGCAGGCTGGCCGGCCGCGGCTTCAGGTCGTCGGCCCAGGAGACGGCGGCCAGCATTCCGGCACCGGCGATGCCGAGCCAGAACGCGGCTCCCGCCTGGCCGCCGGTGACGGCAGCGGTGATCCACGCGGCCAGTATGACGGCGACCACCGCCAGGCCGCCGCCGCGGGGCTTCGGCCGGTCGTGGCTGCTGCGGTGGTTGGGTTCGTCGTAGACCCGCCAGGCGGTCAGCAGGCGCAGCACCAGGCCGGTGGCGGCCCAGCTTGCCAGGGCCACCGCGGCAAGGCCCAGGACCACGCCCCAACCGGTGTCGAACCACGGGCTCCACAGCCAGGGAAGCTCGGACATCTCAGCGCGCGCTTTCCATGCGCTGCAGCGCCCACTTCACCACCGTCTCGCCGCCTTCGGCGCGGCCGCTGAGGACGATCTGCTGGCTGCGGCGGGTCTGGCCCGGCCGGCCGAGATAGACGCTCGGCTCCAGGGCCAGGGCCGCGCCGGCGCTGCGCAGGCGCCAGCCGCCGCCCTTGGCGAGGCGCAGCACCACCGAGCGGCCGTCCTGGGCGGCCATGGCCTGAACCTCGGGATGCAGGTGGAAGCGCAGCGCGAAGTCGCAGGGTCGTGCCGCGGCCGGGTCGCCGCTGAAGCGGTCCTCGCCGCGCAGGTCCTCGCCGTTGGCGGCAAGGAACAGGCGCCGCCGGTGGGTCAGGCCGAACACCGGCAGGTAGCCGTCGTGTTCGGCTTCCAGCCAAAGGCTGCCGTCGGCCTCGTCGCGGCGGCAGGTGACCGCGGTCCGGCGCGGGCCGAGGCCGCCCTCGGGCAGAAGTTCGGAGGAGTTGGTGTCGCCGAGCGTGGCGGTGGAATGGGCCGCCGTGCTGCGCTGGGCGGCGCGCCATTCGGGCGATCCCATCTGGGCGCCACAGTTGACGACCAGGCGCTCGCGGCCGACCGACATCTCGAAGCTCACGGTGCCGGCATGGGCGAGGCGGTCATAGCCGGGCGCCGGCGGCGCGCCGCAGTCGACCAGGACCAGGCTGCGTCCCGCCTGCAGGCGCTGGAAACCGCTGGCCGGGGCGCTCTGCAGCGGGCCCTTGCCGCTGGCCGCGCGCTGCAGCACCAGGCCGATCTGCAGGTCTTCGCTCTCGTTGCCGCCGTTGAAGAGGGCGAGGCCGCCGTCGCCGTGCTGCAGCAGCCGCAGCATGGCGGCCATGCCCTCGATCCGCAGGTCGAGGTCCGCCGGCACCTCGCGCCCGGCGGCGAGCAGGGCGGCGCGCAGGTCGATGCAGTCGCGCAGCACCGACAGCAGCAGCAGCGGGCAGCGCTCGCGCTGGCCGCCGTCGGAGAGCAGCTGCGCCTCCAGGGCCGCCGCCAGCAGGGCGAGGCCGCGGCTGAGCCAGGCCTCGCCGCCGGGCAGGCAGAGGCCGGCAATGCTGAGGCCCTTGGCGGCCGTGACCAGGCCGGCGCCGCTGAGGCCCGCCGGCAGCACCGCGGCGAGGTGGCGCGCCTGGCGGGCGGCGGCGGCCAGCAGGCGCTGGCGGAACTCGACATCGGCGCTGGCGGCGAAGAACTCGTACTGGCCGAGCCAGTGGGCCAGGCGGTGGCCGGTCACCACCGGATGCCAGGCTACCGGCGACCAGGCGGCGTTGGCGGCGATCCAGTCGGCCGTCAGCGCGCGTGCCTTGCGCCGCGCGCCGTCGCCGCCGGCGGCACGCAGGTCGCGCAGCCAGGCAAAGCCGTGCAGGGCCTCGAGCCAGGCGCGGTCGACCCCGACGGGAGTCCACAGCGGCGCCGGCCGGTGGAGCGAGCGGCCGAGGAAATGGAAGCTGTCGTCGAGGATGCCGCCGCCGCGCTGGGCGTTGCCGGGCCACGGGTCGGGCGGCACCAGCAGGGTCGCCGCCGGCGGGTTGCCGGCGCGGCGCCAGGGCGCCTCCGGCAGTGCGAAGAGCGGCCGCTTCAGGGCGTAGGCCAGCCGGGCGAGCGCCAGCTCGCGCGGTAGCGCCAGCCAGGCCCGCAGGCGCCCGAGGCCCGCTGGAGCCGGCCAGGCGCGTCGTCGGAAGTGGGGTCGGCCTGGGGTCATGCCAGCCTTCGCGTGGTTCTCCGCGTGGCTGCCGCTGGCCATCAGGAGCTGCCGCGCAGCTTGCGGATGTTGGCGGCGTAGGCCTGCGGGCCGCCCTTGAAGGTGGCGCTGCCGGCGACCAGGACATCGGCGCCGGCGGCGATCGCTTGCGGCGCGGTGTCCGGGTTGATGCCGCCGTCGACCTCCAGGTCGATGGACCGTCCGCTGTCGTCGATCTTGCGGCGCAGCGCCTCGATCTTCGCCAGGGCGCTGGGGATGAAGCTCTGGCCGCCGAACCCGGGATTGACGCTCATGCAGAGGATGAGGTCGACGTCGCCCAGCACCGGGTCGACGACATCCGCCGGGGTTGCCGGGTTGAGCGATACCCCCGCTTTCTTGCCCAGACTCTTGATCAACTGCAGGGTGCGGTGCAGGTGCGGGCCCGCCTCGGGATGCACGGTGATGATGTCGGCGCCGGCCTTGGCGAAGGCCTCGATGTAGGGGTCGATGGGCGAGATCATCAGGTGGACGTCGAACACCTTGTCGGACCAGGGCCTGAGCGCCGCCACCATGTCGGGGCCGAGGGTAATGTTGGGTACGAAATGGCCGTCCATCACGTCGACGTGGATGTAGTCGGCGCCGGCCTCGGCGACGGCGCGGACCTCCTCGCCCAGGCGGGCGAAATCGGCGGCCAGGATGGAAGGAGCGATCCGGACGGCTTGCTGCATGGGGATGGGGTTCCGCTGAGGATTCGATACCAGCATTAGGTATCAGCAAGCGTTGGACCCGGCAAGCCGGAGCCAAAAGGGGTAGCGCAGGCGACACCGATGCCTGCTTGCCTGCGGCTGGCCGGGCTGTGCTATCCTGGCCTTTCCGCACCCTCGGGGGAGGGCTGAAGTCATGGGCGACTGCGCGCGTGTGTTTGGGCGAAGCCCGGTCGCAGCGGGCGTGATCGCGCTGCTGCTGGCGGTGTCGCCGCTCGGCGTTCTGGCAAACCAAAATGACCGCAACGACGGCAATCAGCAGCGCGACACGCAATCGCGCCATGAGCAACCCTCGCTGAACACGATCACGCTCAATACCGACGACGGCGTGCTGACGATCCGATACGTAACCGTCATCCAGAGCCGCCACGTCCACATCGCCGAGACCTCGTCCGGGGTGGAGTCCGACAGCCTCGACCGGCTGGACGTCGGCGCCGTGCCGCTGTTCGGCAACCTTTTCGAGCGGCCGCTGAACGCGGACGACTTTACCCGCGAAAATCGGGTCGGCGCGGTCTATGACGCCGGCGACGGCGGCCTCGCGGTCGTGGTCGACGACAGCGTCGCCGTCTCCGGGATCAAGATCAGCGTGGTGAACGGGAAGCTGAGTGCCGAGATCCGCTCGCCGCCGCGGCCGATCCAGGCCGCTTCGGTGGAGCTGGGCGAGTTTGGGACTCTCCGGTCGGTTCAGACCATGATGGCCGGACAAGCATCTCAGGATACTAGCATCGTGCTTGGCGGGCTGACCCGCACCTCGGTACCGGAAACCTCGGACAAGGTGCCTGTGCTGGGCGACATTCCCGTGCTGCAACGGCTGTTCAGGGGCACGGCGCACCGTGGCAGGGACGACCGGCTGCTGATCCTGGTGAAGCCGACGATCATCGTCGGCGAAGAGGAGTTCTAGGTAGCGGTGGCCGCGCGGCCGGTCGTGCCGCCCCGCGCAGTGTCGGCATTCCGGGCTGCTTTGGACCTTCGGGGGAGATGAGGGGATAGCTATGATGCTCAAGCGAGGAGTTATCGTTGCCGTGTTCGCGGCTATGCTGTCGGCGCAGGTGCCGTCGGTGGCCCTGGCCAATCCGGACCAGAACAACAGCCAGCAGCGCGACGGCCACTCGCGCAACGAGCAGACGGCGCTTCAGGTGCTGCCGCTGCTTCTGAGCAACAACGCGCATCTGCGTCTCGCCATGATGGTCATCATGATGCAGAACTTAAGCTACCAGATCTTCATGGCCTCGGGGGTCAACGTCACCAGCCAGAACCGGGTCAACCTCGGCGGCCTCTTCGGCGGCCTCTTCGCCAAGACCTACTCGGCCAGCGATTTCCTCAAGCAGCTGGAAGTCGGCTCCGTCTATCTCGCCGGCGACGACAGTGCCGCCATCGTGCTGAAGGGCGATATGCGCCTGGAGGACTACCGCGTCATCCTTTTCAACGGCGAGAACCAGTACGACATTACCGGACGGCCTGAACTGCGGCAGGTCGACCCGCGGGTTCTGGGGCAGCTCGCCGCAATCACCATGATGGGGCAGTTGCTGACCTACACGCTCAATCCGCAGGCTTTCAACGCGATGGCGGAAATGCAGCAGAACGGGACGGTGGCGGCCGATCTGACGCCGGAGCAGCAGACGGAGATTCCACTGCTGCGCAAACGGCTCATCGGCAAGGCGTACATCGGTGCCGACAACACCCTGCTGATCGTGATCCCGCCCGCCATCGTGCTCGACAGGTAGCGGCGCAGGTCACTTCCGCCTGAGGCGGCAGGCGTAGAAGCCGTCGAGGCCGCCCTGCTCTGGCAGGTGGCAGGGCAGACTGCGCAGGTCGCCCTCCGGGGTGACGCAGTCTTCGAAGCCCGGCAGCTCTTCGGCGGCCAGCGGCAGGCGTTCGACCCGGTCGTCCGAGGACAGCAGGGCATGGATGCGCTGCGGCCCCTCTTCCGGCTGCAGCGAACAGACGGCATAGACCAGCAGGCCGCCCGGCTTCGCCATGGCGACGGCGTGCGCCAGCAGGCGGTCCTGCGCGGCGGTCAGCGACGCGATCTGCGCCTTGTCCTTCAGCCAGGCGATGTCGGGATGCCGCCGCAGGGTGCCGGTGGCCGAGCAGGGGGCGTCCAGCAGCACCGCGTCGGCCGGGGCCGGCGGCTGCCAGGACGCCGCGTCGCCCTCGACCAGCGCGGCGGCGAGCTGCAGGCGGTCGAGGTTTTCCCGCAGGCGCTTCAGGCGCTCGGCGCTGCGCTCCACGGCGATCACCTCGGCGCCGGCGGCGGCGAGCTGGGCGGTCTTGCCGCCGGGCGCGGCGCAGAGGTCGATGACCGTCTTGCCTGAAACCTCTCCCAGCAGTCGGGCCGGCAGCGCCGCCGCCGCGTCCTGCACCCACCAGGCGCCCTCGGCGTAGCCCGGCAGGCGGGTGACGTCGCCCTGTCCGGCCGGCAGCCGCAGGCTGCCGCCGGGCAGCAGCGTGGCGCCGAGCCTGTCGGCCCAGCCTTCAGCGCTCTCCTTGCAGGAAAGGTCGAGCGGCGGTTCGACGAGATGCGCCGCGGCAATGGCACGGGCGGTCGCCTCGCCGTAGGCCGCGCACCAACTGCTCCACAGCCAGTCCGGGGTGTCGAGGCGCGGCGCGTCCTGGCCTTCGACCAAGATGGCGCCCTCGCGCGACAGGCGCCGCAGCACGGCATTCAGCAGGCCGCGCTGGCCGGCCAGGCGCGGCCCCCTGGCGAGATCGAGCGCGGTGCTGACCGCGGCGTGTGGCGGCGTCTCCAGGAACAGCAGCTGCACGGCGCCGAGGCGCAGGATGTGGCGCAGGGCGACGTCCTTCGCGCGGATCGGCCGGTCGAGGCAATGATCGATCGCCGCGTCGACCTGGCCGAGGCGGCGCAGACAGGTCGTCGCCAGCAGGCGGGCGAAGGCGCGGTCGCGGGCCTCGAGCTTGGCGAGGTGAGGGTTGCGGGCCAGCGCCTCGTCCAGCGGCCGGCCGTCGTCGAGCACCGCGCGCAGCAGCGCCAGGGCGGTCTTGCGCGCGTCGGCGCTCTTGGTGGTCTGGGTCATGCGGTCAGGCTGTAAGGCCTGCGGTAGCGCAGGACAAGCCTTCGAAGGGCCTCAGCCCCAGGGCCGGGCCGAGGCACCGCCGGCCTGGCCCATCTCGGCGGCCAGCTGGCGCAGCCGCTGGATGCGGTTCTCGGTGCGCGGGTGAGTGGTGAAGAGGCTGTCGACCTGGTGGCTGTGCAGCGGATTGATGATGAACATGTGCGCCGTCGCAGGATTGCCCTCGGCGGTGTGGTTGTCGATGCCGCGGGCGGCGCGGTCGATCTTCTCCAGCGCCGAGGCCAGCCACAGCGGCCGGCCGCAGATCTCCGCCCCGGCGCGGTCGGCGGCGTACTCGCGGGTGCGCGAGATCGCCATCTGCACCACCGCGGCGGCCAGCGGCGCCAGGATCATGATCAGGATGGCGCCGAAGATGCCCAGCGGGTTGTTGCGGCTGCCGCCGAAGAACAGGCCGAAGTTGGCCAGCATGGAGATCGCGCCGGCGATGGTCGCGGTGATGGTCATGGTGAGGGTATCGCGGTTCCTGATGTGCGCCAGCTCGTGCGCCATGACGCCGGCCACCTCCTCGGGAGTGAGCCGCTGCAGCAGGCCGGTGGTGGCGGCGACCGCGGCGTTCTCGGGGTTGCGTCCGGTGGCGAAGGCATTGGGCTGCGCATCGTCGATGATGTAGACGCGCGGCATCGGCAGCCCGGCGTTGTCGGCCAGCTGCTCGACGATGCCGTAGAGCGACGGCGCCGCGGCGCGGTCGACCTCGCGCGCGCGGTACATTCGCAGCACCATCTTGTCGGCATTCCAGTAGGCGAAGGCGTTCATGGCGACGGCGATCGCCAGGGCGACCAGCATGCCGCCGGTGCCGCCGATCAGGAAGCCGACGGCCAGGAAGAGGCTGGTCATGGCCGCCATCAGGATACCGGTACGCAGGGAGTTCATCGTCGTCGGATCCGCAGTCTTTCCAGGAAAATCAAGCCTTTCAGGCTCCCAAGAGGTAGGCGGAGCCGGCCCCTGCTTCAAGCCTTGGCGGGGCGCCCGGAGGGTGCCATATAAGTGCTATGCGCCTGAACTTCACCGCCCGCAAGCCCAAGCCCAAGCCCAAGCCCGCTGCCGTCGAGCCGCTGAAGACGCCGGAGCAGAAGGCGGGGCGCCCGAAGGAACTGGGCGGCCCCAGCGGCCCGGAGCCGACACGCTACGGCGACTGGGAGCGCAAGGGTATCTGCGTCGACTTCTAGCGTCGCCTTTCCAGCAGACTGGATGCCGGAGTTAACTCGGTGTCTTAAGTGAGGCCGGCGCCGCCGGACGCTTCTCCAGGTTCACCAGCGCCACGCCGACCACGGTGACCACCATGCCGGCCAGCGCGACCGGCCCGAAGGTTTCGCCGAACACCGGCCAGGCCACCAGCGCGGTGACCGGCGGCACCAGGAAGAACAGGGTCGACACGCGGGCCGCCTCGCCGCGCTTGATGAGCCAGTAGAGCAGGCTGATGGCGCCCAGCGACAGCAGCAGCACCAGCCAGGCCAGGGCGAAGATCAGTTCGCCGGTCCAGTCGACCCGCTGGTCCTCGAAGATCCACGAGCCGAGACCGGCGGCGGTGCCGGCTGCGGCGTACTGGATCACCGAGCCGCTGCGCAGCGGCATGTTGCCGCAGTAGCGTTTCTGATAGAGCGTCGCCGCGGTGATGCCGACGAGAGCGAGCAGGCACAGCAGCACGCCTTCCAGGGTGCCGAAGCCCGCTTCCAGCTTGCGCCAGACCACCAGGGTCACGCCGACCGCCGCCAGCGTCAGGCCGAGCCACTGGCGCGGCGTCACCCGTTCGCCCAGCAGCACGCCGGCCAGCGCCGCCACCAGCACCGGCTGGGTGCTGACGATGATCGCCGAGGTGCCGGCCTCCACCCCCACCGACATGGCGACGTAGACGCCGCCGAGATAGATGGCGTGCAGCAGCACGCCGGCGACGCAGAGGTGGGCGATCTGCACCGGGTCGCGCGGCCAGGGCGCGCGCGTTGCCAGCGCGAAGGCGAGCAGCAGCAGGGTGGCGAGCAGAAAGCGCAGCGCCAGGAAGGTCAGCGGGTCGGCATGCGGCACGCCGAGCTTGGCACCGATGAATCCGGTGCTCCACAGCAGCACGAAGAGCGCGGCGGCGCCGAGGCCCCTGAAGTCCCTGGGCAGGTCGCCCGTGGCGGCGGCCGGGGTGCTGTTGGCGTTCGTGGTCATGCCCTCGCTGATAGCCGCTGCCGCCGCTCCCGGCAAACGCGCTTCGCGCATGGGAGGGTCGCGCCCTCCGGCGAAGGGGTTAGCCCCGATTTCTCAATCCGTGACGCCCGCCATAGTTTGAGAAATCCGGGCTAACCGATTCTGATCTGCTTCAGGTTTTCCGGCACGCCGATGCCGGGCTTCAGGTCGGGGTCGCTCTCCGGCCGACCGACGACGGTCGTCGTCGGCACCACGCCGGCCCAGACGTCGAGGGCGTAGTCCTCCGGCTCGTCCTTCGGCGGGCCGCTGCGGACCTTGGCGACGACTTCCTCCAGTTCCAGGGCGACCACGGTGGTGGCCTTCAGTTCCTGCACCGTCGGCGGCTTCAGGGCCGGCCAGCGTCCGGGCACGATGCGCTCCATCATCGCTTCCAGGGCGGCCAGCTTGGCGGCCGGCTCGGCGATCACCTCGGCCTCGCCGAAGGCCATCACCGAGCGGTAGTTCACCGAGGTGTGGAAGCCGGAGCGCGCCAGCACCAGGCCGTCCATCAGCGCCACGGTGACGCAGACGCGCGGGCGCTGCTTCAGGTGCCGCAGCATGCGGCTGGCCGAAGAGCCGTGCCAGTAGACCCGCTCGCCCTCGCGCCAGTAGGCGGTCGGCGTCACGTAGGGCTGGCCGTCGATGACGTAGCCGACGTGGCACATGAGGCCGGCGTCGAGGATGGCGTGCACCGTCTCGCGGTCGTAGCGGGCGCGCTCGTGGGAGCGCTTCACGCGGGTGCGCCCGGTGGGAGGGAAGTCAACCGGCGGCAAGTCGATCTGCGGGCTGGGCTGGGAGGCGGTCATGGCGCTGTCCGGGCAGGAGATTCGGGCTGGAACGGGCGGCACGCTAGGGCGATAGTGGATGTATGGAAAGGACCGCTTCTTGAAATATTCAGGTGCCACTTCGCGGCTGCCCGGCCGCCGCCGCACCCCGCTGCTGGCCCTTGCCCTCGACCGCGCCGCCGCGGCCCCGCTGCAGCGGCAGATCTATGACCAGGTGCGCGCGGTGATCCTCGCCGGCGGCCTCGCGCCGGGCACGCGCCTGCCGTCGAGCCGGGCGCTGGCCGCCGAGCTCGGCTGTTCGCGCAATACCGTGGTCAGCGCCTTCGACCAGCTGTTCAGCGAGGGCTACCTGGAGGGACAGGCCGGCTCCGGCACCTTCGTCAGCCGGGTGCTGCCGGAGGACCTTCTCGGCGTCGCGCCCGGCGCGCCGGGCCGGGTTCGGCAGCAGCCGGCGAAGGGCCCGCCGCCGCTATCGTCGCGCGGCGCGGCGCTCGTCAGGCTGCGGCGCCTGCACCACGGCCGCGAGCGCGCCTTCCAGCCCGGCCTGCCGGAAACCGACGACTTTCCCTTCGATGTCTGGGCGCGGCTGCACGGCCGCATCTGGCGCCATCCTGCGGCGGAACTGCTGCGCCTCGGCGCGCCGGCCGGCCATCAGGCCCTGCGCGAGGCCATCGCCCGCTACCTCGCCACCTTCCGCGGCCTCGCCTGCGACTGGCGCCAGGTGATCGTCACCGCCGGCGCCCAACAGGCCCTCGCCCTGACGATCCAGCTGCTCCTCGAACCCGGCGACCGGGTGTGGATCGAGGAGCCGGGCTATCCCGGCCTGCGCGGGCCGCTGATCGCCGCCGGCGCGCTGCCGGTTCCGGTGCCGTTGGACGGCGAGGGCGTGATGGTGGCCGAGGGCCGCCGGCGCGGCGCGGCGGCGCGGGCGGCCATCGTCACGCCGAGCCACCACTATCCGCTCGGCACCACGCTCTCCCTGGCGCGGCGCCTGGAACTGCTGGAATGGGCGCGCGAGAGCGGCGCCTGGATCCTGGAGGATGACTACGACAGCGAGTATCGCTACGCCGGCCGGCCGCTGGCCTCGCTCCTGAGCCTCGCCGCGGGGCGCGCGGCCAAGGGCGTTGGGGATGCCCGCGTCATCTACATCGGCTCCTTCTCGAAGGTGCTGTTTCCCTCGATCCGGGTCGGCTACCTCGTGGTGCCGGCGAACCTCGTCGAGGCGGCGAGCGCCGCCCAGGGTGCGCTGGGCGCACAGCCGACGGCGGTGGTCCAGCCGCTGCTCGCGGCCTTCATCGAGGAAGGCCACTTCGCGACCCACGTGCGCCGCATGCGCCGGCTCTACGCGGCGCGCCAGGCGGCGCTGGTGGCGGCGGCCGAACGCCACCTGGCGGACTTCCTCGCGGTGGCGCCCGACGAGGCCGGGCTGCACCTCATGGGCTGGCTGAAACCGCAGCTCGCCGAACGCCTCGGCGACCGCGGCGCGGCCGAGGCCGCGGCCAGGGCCGGCATCGCCGTCTCGCCGCTGTCGGACTACTTCACCGGCACGCCGGACCGTCAGGGCCTGCTGCTCGGCTATGCCGCGGTACCGGAGGACGAAATCGAGCGCGGCGCCAGGCGCCTCGCCGAGGCATTCAGGAAAGCGCTCTGATCAGATCGTGCCGATCGGCCGGCGCGACAGTTCGCGGCGGAAGGCAGCGCGGTTGTCCACCGCCTTCAGGCTGCCGAGGAACTCGAGCAGCACGGGTTCCTGCGGCAGGCGGCCGCAGAGCAGCACCTCGACGATGGTGTCGACGGAATCGGGCTCGCGCTTCACGCTCGCGTAGTCGACCAGCAGATAGCCGATGCGGGCGACGAAGCAGCGGTCGTGGTAGGGCTCGGCGGAAGCCGCGGCATAGAAGCCGAGGGTGCGCGGATCGCCGTTTTGAAAGCGGGTTACCTCGCCGAGCGTCATCTTGCCGCCCGGCGGCAGCGACAGCTCCTCGGCGAAGCTCCGGAAGGCCTGCACACTGCGCAATCGATCGGACACCCGCCCGGTGTAGTGGCCGAAGACGATGCGCGAGGTCAGGACATAGCCGCGCAGGCCCTGGAAGGTATAGAGGTTCTCGAAGACCTGGCCTTCGCCGGTGCGCTTGCCGAGCGAACCGATGCCGATCGGCGTGATCAGCGGCAGCGTGAGGTCGGCTTCCGCAAGGTCGATGCTCTGCCACTCGATCGGCATGTCGATCGTGCGCCCGGCGCCGTCGTCCACCGGCCCTGAGGCGCAGGCGGCGAGGCCGAGCAGCACGGCCGGCATCGAGAGAACGGACAGCGCTTTGCCGATTGTGCTTGCGAAAAATCCCCCCGTCACGCGCCTGCGCTCCGTCTCATGCATCCGCCACGCTGGCAGAGGCCGTGCAGCGACCGAACAAAGTGTCGCACGGGTGACTGTAAAAAAAGAAGCCGGCCACTTCGTGCGAAGGGCCGGCTCCTTTCGATGGTATTCGTGCCTTGCAACTCACCCGCGGTTCATACGGTTGTTGATCAGGTCGTCGACCACGCCGGGATCGGCGAGGGTGGAGACGTCGCCGAGGTTCGAATAGTCGTTCTCGGCGATCTTGCGCAGGATGCGGCGCATGATCTTGCCGGAGCGGGTCTTCGGCAAGCCGGGCGCCCACTGGATGAGGTCCGGCGAGGCGATCGGGCCGATCTCCTTGCGCACCCACTGCACCAGTTCCTTGCGCAGATCGTCGGTCGGTTCCTCGCCGGCGTTCAGGGTGACGTAGGCGTAGATGCCCTGGCCCTTGATGTTGTGCGGGTAGCCGACCACGGCGGACTCGGCGACCTTCTCGTGCGCCACCAGCGCGCTCTCCACCTCGGCGGTGCCCATGCGGTGGCCGGAGACGTTGATGACGTCGTCGACGCGCCCGGTGATCCAGTAATAGCCGTCGGCGTCGCGCCGGCAGCCGTCGCCGGTGAAGTACTTGCCGGGATAGGTCGAGAAGTAGGTCTGCACGAAGCGCTCGTGGTCGCCGTAGACCGTGCGCATCTGGCCGGGCCAGGAATCGGCGATGCAGAGGTTGCCCTCGGCGGCACCTTCCAGGTGCTTGCCTTCGGCGTCGACGATCACCGGGCGCACGCCGAAGAAGGGCCGCGTGGCCGAACCCGGCTTCAGCGGCGTGGCGCCGGGCAGCGGCGTGATGAGGATGCCGCCGGTCTCGGTCTGCCACCAGGTGTCGACGATGGGGCAGCGCCCGTCGCCGACCACGTTGTGGTACCACAGCCAGGCTTCCGGGTTGATCGGCTCGCCGACGCTGCCGAGCAGGCGCAGGGAGGACCGCTTGGTGCGCTTCACCGGATCCTCGCCCTCGCGCATGAGCGCGCGGATCGCCGTCGGCGCGGTGTAGAAGATGGTCACCTTGTGCTTGTCGCAGACCTGCCAGAAGCGCGAGGCGTCGGGATAGTTCGGCACGCCTTCGAACATCAGCGTGGTGGCGCCGTTGGCCAGCGGCCCGTAGACGATGTAGCTGTGCCCGGTGACCCAGCCGACGTCGGCGGTGCACCAGTAGATATCGCCGTCGTGGTAGTCGAAGACGTACTGGTGCGTCATCGCCGCGAAGACCGTGTAGCCGCCGGTGGTGTGCAGCACGCCCTTCGGCTGGCCGGTCGATCCGGAGGTGTAGAGGATGAACAGCGGCGCCTCGGCTTCCATCTGTTCGGCCGGGCAGTCGTCGGAGGCGGCGGCGCAGGCCTCGTGGTACCAGACGTCGCGGCCGTCCTCCCAGTTGATGCTGCCGCCGGTGCGGCGCACCACGAAGACCGTCTTCACGCCGGGGCAGGATCTCAGCGCCGCGTCGGTGTTGGCCTTCAGGGGAATCTTGCGGCCGCCGCGCAGACCCTCGTCGGCGGTGATCACGCAGTTGGAGTCGCAGTCCTGCACGCGGCCGGCCAGGGCGTCGGGCGAGAAGCCGCCGAACACCACCGAATGGATGGCGCCGATGCGCGCGCAGGCGAGCATGGCATAGGCCGCCTCGGGGATCATCGGCATGTAGATGGTGACGCGGTCGCCCTTCTTGATGCCGCGCGCCTTCAGCGCGTTGGCGAGCCGGCAGACGTTCTCGAAGAGCTCGCCATAGCTGATGTGCTTGTGCTCGGAGGGACTGTCGCCTTCCCAGATGATGGCGGTGTCGTCCTTCTTGGCCGGGAGGTGGCGGTCGACGCAGTTGTAGCAGGCGTTGGTGGTGCCGTCGGCGTACCACTTGATGTGCACGTCGCCGGGGCCGAAGCTGACGTCCTTGACCTGGCTGTAGGGCTTGAACCAGTGCAGGCGCTTGCCGTGTTCGCCCCAGAATCCTTCAGGGTCGGCGATCGACTGATCGTAAAGCTTGAAATAGCCCGCTTCGTCGCACCAGGCGTTCTCTGCCGCCTCGGCTGGCACCGGGAATACTGAATTGTCCGACATGGATCGACCGACCTCCCTCAAGAGTTCCTTAGGACCGGGCGGCCTGCTGCCCTACTGCCGCCTTCTCACTCTGCTCGGCGGATTATTTCCGCTCGCATCCTTTAAAACAAGGCCTTACCCGCCGCTGCCGGGAACCGCCGCCGCCAGGCCCGCGAAGCGCAGCAGGCCGTCGGGGTCGCGGTCGAGCCGGACCGGCTGGAGGCTGGCCCCGGCGCAGGGACCGGCCAGGCAGAAGCCGTCGGCGAAGCGGAATTCGGCGCCGTGGGTGGCGCAGAGGATGTTGCCGCTGTCGGCGCTGACGAAGCTGCCCTCGCCGTCGAAGCCGCCCCAGTCGAGCGGCGTGCCGAGGTGGGGGCAGGCGTTCAGGTAGGCGTAGGCGGTTGCGCCCTCGCGCACCACGAAGAGGGCGAGCTCCCCGGCGCCCTCGCCGATGGTGAAGCCGCGGCCCTCGCCGTCGGGGATCTCCGCCAGGCGGCAGAGCGGGGTGCCGGCCAGGGGATGGCTCACGCGGCGGCCTTACTTGCTGGGGGTCCGGCCCATCTTGCAGATCAGGGCCCACTCCTCCCGGCTGACCGGCAGCACGGAGAGCCTGGACTGGCGCACCAGCGCGAGGTCCTGCAGCCGCGGTTCGGCCTTGATCTGCGCCAGGGTGACCGGCTCGACGAAGGGCTTCACGGCCTTCACGCCGACCATGCCGAAGCGCCCGCTGGGGTCGCTCGGGTCGGGGTGGTAGAGCTTCACCACCTCGACGATGCCGACGATCTGCTTCTCGTTCACCGAGTGATAGAAGAAGGCGAGGTCGCCGATCGCCATCGCCTTCATGTTGTTGGCGGCCTGGTGGTTGCGCACGCCGTCCCACCCGGTCACCTTCGCCTTCACCTGGTCGTCCCACGACCAGCTGCCGGGCTCCGACTTCATCAGCCAGTAGGCCATGTTACGGCAACACCTTCTTGAAGGCCTTTATGGTGACGCTCTCGAAGAGCCCTGCCTTGGCATAGGGATCGCCGGCGGCGAAAGCCTCGGCGCCGGCGCGGTCCTCCGCCTCGATCACCAGCAGGCTGCCAGCCACAGTGGCGCCGTCGTCGGCCAGCAGCGGGCCGGCGATGAGCAGGCGGTCGACCTGCCCCTTCAGGTAATCGAGGTGCGCCGGACGGTTCTCCGTCCTGATGTGACCGTGGCCGGCCTTGTCGACGCAGTAGAGGGCGAAGTTCATCGGCTGTGCTCCCCGCAAGGCGATGCTGATTGACGCGATGCTGCTTTGCTATTGTACCTGTGAGACCCGGCGCGCCATGGCGACGGCGGCGCCACTATGCCGAAAAGCCCTCGGCCTTGAAAGGCCGGCTGAGCAGGCCGGCGATGCTGCGCTCCAGGTCGGCGCCGCGGTTGACCACCGCGTCGACCGCCGCGCAGATCGGCATCTCGACATCGAGGCCCTCGGCCATGGCGACGGTGGCGGCGGCCGAGAACCGCCCCTCTACGACGCCGCGCGCGGCGGCCAGGGCGGCCTCCAGGCTCTGGCCCTCGCCGAGCGCCACCCCCAGGCTGTAGTTGCGCGACTGCGTGGCGGTGCAGGTCAGGGTCAGGTCGCCGAGGCCGGCGAGTCCCATCAGGGTTTCCGCCTTGCCGCCGCGCGCCAACACCAGGCGCGACATCTCGGCGAGGCCGCGGGTCACCAGGGCGGCGCGCGCGTTGTCGCCGAGCCGCCGCCCGGCGACGATGCCGCAGGCGATGGCCAGCACGTTCTTCACCGCGCCGGCGATCTCCGCGCCGATCGGGTCGTCGGAGAGGTAGGGCCGGAAGCTGCGGGTGCCGAGGGTGTCGACCAGCCGCGCGCCGAGCGCCGCATCGGCGCAGGCCAGGGTGACCGCCGTCGGCAGGCCGCGCGCCACCTCGGCGGCGAAGGTCGGCCCCGACAGCACCGCCTGCGGCCGGCCGGGCAGGACCTCCCCGGCGACCTCCGTCATCAGCAGGCCGCTGACCGCCTCGATGCCCTTGGCGCAGAGCACCACCGGCACCGCGGCGCCGATCGTCTCGTTCAGGGAGGCGGCCACCGGGCGTAGCGCCTGTGCCGGCACCGCCAGCAGGCAGGCCTCGGCCGCGGCCAGGTCCTCCGGCCGCGTCGTCGCCCGCAAGGCGGGATCGAGGGCGATGCCCGGCAGGTAGCCCGGGTTCTCGTGGCGGGCGTTGACGGCCTCGACGAGGCGCCGGTCGCGGCCCCAGAGCACGACCTCCCTGCCGGCCCGGCTGCAGAGGCTGGCCAGCGCCGAACCCCAGGCGCCGGCACCGACCACGCCGAGACGGGCGAAGGGGTCAGCCATCGGCGGCCGGGCCGGCCGCAGCAGGGCTCTTCTGGGCGAGGCTTTCCAGCGGCCAGCGCGGGCGCGCCGCGAAGTCGAGCGGGTCGGTGAGGCCGAGGGCGAGGCGCTCAAGGCCGGCCCAGGCGATCATCGCCGCGTTGTCGGTGCAGAGCGCCGGCGGCGGGGCGACCAGCCGTGTGCCGGCCGCGGCGGCGACCGTTTCCAGGCGGGCGCGCAGGCTGCGGTTGGCGGCGACGCCGCCGGCCACTACGAGTGGGCCGGGCCGGCCATAGTCGTCGGCGAAGACCTCCAGCGCCTTGGCGCAGCGCTCGGCCAGCACGTCGCCGACGGCGGCCTGGAAGGCGGCGGCGAGATCGGCGCGGGCCTGCGGGTCGCCGGCACTCACACCGCCGTCCGCCAGGATGCCCGCCTTCTCCGCGGCGTGGCGCACGGCGGTCTTGAGGCCGGAGAAGGAAAAGTCGAGGCCCGGGCGCCCAAGCATTGGGCGCGGCAGGTCGAATGCGCGCGGGTCGCCGGCGGCGGCTTCCCGCTCCACCGCCGGGCCGCCGGGATAGCCGAGGCCGAGCAGCTTGGCGGTCTTGTCGAAGGCCTCGCCCACCGCGTCGTCGATGGTGCCGCCCAGCCGGCGGTAGCGGCCGACCCCTTCCACCGCCAGCAACTGGCAGTGGCCGCCGGAGACCAGCAGCAGCAGGTAGGGAAAGTCGAGGCGGTCGCTGAGGCGGGCCGTCAGGGCGTGGCCCTCCAGGTGGTTCACCGCCAGGAACGGCAGCTGCCAGGCCAGCGCGATGGCCTTGGCCGTCATCACGCCGACGAAGACGCCGCCGATGAGGCCCGGCCCGGCGGTCGCGGCGACGCCGTCCAGCTCGGCGAAGTCGAGGCCGGCCTCGGCCATGGCCTCCTCCACCAGGCGGTCGATGTGGTCGAGGTGGCTGCGCGCGGCGATCTCCGGCACCACGCCGCCGTAGGGGCGATGTTCGTCCAGCTGCGACAGCACGCGGTTCGCCAGAATCGTTCGGTCGCCGCGCACCACCGCGGCGGCGGTCTCGTCGCAGGAGGTCTCGATGCCCAAGACCACCAAGTTATGGGGGACCGTGAGGCTCTTCGTCGGGGTCGTCATGGCGGCGGACCTTACGCGTTCGCCGCGGAAATGGCTACGCCTGGCGACGCTCCCGCCGCGACGGTTTTAATCCCGCCGCGCTTGCTCTAATCCTAGGCGCCATGAACGCAAGACCGCTTCTGCGCCTCGGCACCCGGGGCTCGCCGCTGGCCCTGGCCCAGGCCGAGGAGGTGCGCCGCCGCCTCGGCGCCGCGCACCCCGACCTGGCGGCCGAGGGTGCCGTCGCCGTCGTCGTCATCAAGACCACCGGCGACCGCATCCAGGACCGCGCCCTCTCGGAGATCGGCGGCAAGGGCCTCTTCACCAAGGAGATCGAGGAGGCCCTCATCGCCGGCGAGATCGACGCCGCGGTGCATTCCATGAAGGACGTGCCGACCTGGTTGCCGGCGGGGCTGACGGTGGACCACCTGCTGCCGCGCGAGGACCCGCGCGACGCCTTCTTCTCGCCGCACGGCACCCGGATCGCCGACCTGCCGCAGGGCGCCGTGGTCGGCACCGCCTCGCTGCGCCGCCAGGCCCAGATCCTGGCGCGCCGTCCGGACCTGAAGGTCGTGAACATCCGCGGCAACGTGGCGACGCGCCTGCGCAAGCTGGCGGAGGGCGAGGTCGACGCCACGCTGCTGGCGGTGGCCGGCCTCAAGCGCCTCGGCGAGGCCGAGCGGATCACCGCCGCGCTGGCGCCGGAGGAGATGCTGCCGGCGGTGGGCCAGGGCGCCATCGGCCTGGAAATCCGCGGCGACGATACGACGACGCGCGCAAGGCTGGACGCCATCGCCTGCGCCGAGACGATGACCCGCGTCGGCGCCGAGCGCGCCCTGCTGGCGCAGCTCGACGGCTCCTGCAAGACACCCATCGCCGGCCTCGCGGAACTCTTCGACGGCGGCGCGCGCCTGCGGCTGCGGGGCCTCGTCGCCCTGCCGGACGGCAGCCGGCTGCATGCCGACGCGGTCGAAGGCCCGACCAGCGAGGCGCAAGCGCTGGGCCGGCGCCTCGGCGAGCGGCTGCAGGCGGCCGCCGGCCCCGCCTTCCTGGCCGCCATCACCGCGCCGTGACGGCCGGAATCCGATGCGCGTCCTGGTGACCCGGCCCCGCGAGGATGCCGCCGACCTGGTGGCCGCACTCGAATCTCGCGGCCATGCGGCGCTGGTCGAGCCGATGCTCACCATCGTGCCGCGCGACTCCGTCGACTGGCCGCAGGGCCACGAGCGTGCCCAGGCCCTGCTGGTCACCAGCGCCAACGGGGCGCGCGCCTTCGCGCGGCTCGATGCGCGCCGCGACCTGCCGGTCTACGCGGTGGGCGACGCCAGCGCGGCGGTGGCCCGCGACCTCGGCTTCCACGCCGTCGTCTCGGCCGCCGGGAACGTCGAAGACCTGGCCGCGTTGGTAAGACGGCGACTCGACTCGGCCGCCGGCCCGCTGCTGCACCCCGCCGCCGCCCGGCCGGCCGGCGACCTGCAGGGCGCCCTGGCCGGCGAAGGTTTCACGGTGCTGCGGGCGGTGCTCTACAACGCCGTGCCGTTGCGCGCCCTCTCTGCCGAGGTTCGCCGGGCATTCAATGAGGGGTTGATCGACGTGGCCACATTTTTCTCGCCCCGTACCGCGGCCGCCTTTGTTAGTTTGGCCGAGGCGGCGGCGGTGGTGCCGGCCTGCCGGCGGGCCGTCGCGCTCTGCCTCAGTCCGGCGGTGGCGGCGGCACTTTCCGGCCTGCCGTGGCGGCAGGTGGCGGTCGCCGCGCGGCCCGACCAGGCGGCGCTGCTGGCGGCCCTGGAGGACATTGCCGCGGCGGGCACGCGGAAAGCGTGATTTTTGCGCTGCAACGTACGGGCCGGAGGCGTACAAAGGGGCGTACGAACACCGGCGGCCAGACAGCCGCCAAGGGCAAGGGGCAGATGAGGGGCGTATCCGGCCGGGCAACATGACGGAATCCGAAGGACAAGGCGGCGACGGCAGAACCGGGCAAGGCGCCGATGGCGCGCCCGAGGCGCCGGCGCTGGCCATCATCGAGGCTTTCGGCGGCATTCGCCCGATGGCCAAGACGCTCGGACTCGCCGTCTCGACGGTGCAGGGCTGGAAGGAGCGCAGCGCCATTCCCGCCAACCGGCACGACCAGATCCGTGCCGCCGCCCGCCAGCACGACATCGCGATCGACCCGGAGGTGCTGCGCGCCTCCGCCGGCGACGCGGCCGCGACACAGCCGCAAACGATCGAGGGACAGGTGATCGAAGGCAAGACCACGCAGGACGCCGCCGCGGGAGATAAAGCGGCGGGAGAGAAGGCAGCGGACAAGGCGGCCGAGAAAGCGGCGGAAAAGGCGGGCAGCAAGCCCGGCGAGGCGTCGCGGACCTCTGCCGCTTCGGCGACCGGCGCCGCGTCCCGCAAGCCCGGCCGGCCGGCCGGTGAGTCGGCGCCGCGCCGCGCCGGGGCGTTCCTGCCCGGACTGGTGGCCGGCGTGGTGCTCGCCGCCCTCGTTGCCGGCGCCACTGTCTATACCCGGCCTTACTGGGCGCCTGCTGCGGATGGCGCCGTCGACGGTCAGATCGATGCTGTCGCCGCCCGGCTGTCCGACCTCGACGCGCGGCTCGGCGAGCTGCAGGGGAACCTGCCGCCGGACAGCACGGAGGCGCTGTCCTCCATGAATGAACGGCTGTCGACCCTGGAGTCGGCGCTGTCCCAGGGCGCCGGGCAGGATCCGCAGACCCGCGCGGCGCTGGAGTCCCTCGGCGCGCAGCAGGCGCGCATCGTCGACCGCATCGCCGCGCTGGAGCAGGAGGTGTCGTCGCTGCGCAACGTTGCCGGCCAGCCCTCGGCCGAGGTTACCGAGCGCCTCAGCAGCGCCGTCACCCGCCTCGACGAACTGCTGGACGCGCAGTCCGAACTCTCAGCGCGGCTCGCCGCGGCGGAGGCCGACCTCGATGCCGCCGAGGCGGCGCGTGATGCGAGGCCCGGCGGCCGCGAGACCCTGTTGCTGCTGGCGGCCCTGCAGCTGCGCGACGCCCTGCGGGGATCGGGCCCCTACGCCGAACCGCTCGCCATGCTGAAGAACCTCGCCGGCGACGACCCCGCGCTCGGCGCCATCGTCGAGCCGCTGGAACGCCGCGCCTCGGTCGGGCTGCCGAGCCTGCGCGATCTCCAGGCGGCCTTCCCCGAGGTCGCGCGCCGCCTTGTCGCCATCGAGGCGGGGGCCGAGGGCGAGGGCTGGTCGTCCGGCGTACTGCGGCGCCTCTCCGAGGCGGTGAACCTGCGCCCCGTCGGCCATGTCGAAGGCAGTACCCCCTCGGCCGTCGCCGCGCGCGCGGAGGTGAAGCTGAACGCCGGCGATCTCGCCGGCGCGCTCGCCGAACTCGACGGTCTGGACGGCGCCGCCGCCGAGGCCGCGGCCAGCTGGCGCCGCGACGCCGAGGCGCGCCTGGCGGCGGACGGCGCGGTCAGCCGGCTCGGCACCTTGGTGTCGGAGCGCTTCACCTCGATGATCGGCCCCTAATGCGCCGCGCCATCGTCTTCGCGGTTCTCGCCGCCGCCGCCGTTCTCGCCGCCTACTGGCTCGCCCACAACCCGGGCCGGGCGACCATCGAGTGGCTCGGCTACCGGCTGGAGCCGTCGATCGGCATGCTGGTGCTGGCGGTGCTCGCCTTCGCCGTCGCCGTGATCGTGATCTACCGGGTGATCCGCGCCGTTCTCGGCACGCCGGGGCGCATCGGCCGCGCCATGGCGGCGAGCCGGCGCAAGCGCGGCTACAAGGCGCTCAGCCAGGGCATGGTGGCGGTCGCCGCCGGCGACGCGCAGGAGGCCGCGCGCTGGGCGCGCCGCGCCGACGACCTGCTGGAGGATCCGCCGATCACCCTGCTGCTGTCGGCCCAGGCGGCACAGCTGAACGGCGACGAGCGGGCGGCGGAGAAATACTTCAACGCCATGCTGGAAAAGCCGGAGACGCGGTTTCTCGGCTTGCGCGGCCTGCTGATGCAGGCATTGCGCGAGGGCGACCACGCGCGCGCCCTCGGCTATGTGCGCCAGGCCCACGACCTCAGGCCGAAGACCCCCTGGGTGGTGACCAACCTTTTCGAACTGAGCCAGCGCAGCGGCGATCTCGACGGCGCCGCGGCGGCCCTCAAGCAGGCGGTGAAGATCAAGGCCATCGGCAAGTCCGAGGCCGGGCACAAGGACGCCGTCATCACGCTCGCCAAGGCCGAGCGCGCGCTCGCCGAGGGTCGCGAGGAGGAAGCTCTCGCCGAGGCCCGCCTGGCCGATCGCGGCGATCCCGATTTCCTCGCCGCAGCGCTGCTGCACGCGCGCCTCGCCGTCGAGCGCAAGGCCTGGCGCGAGGCCGCCAAGGTGGTCGAGCGATCCTGGCCGCGCACGCCGAGCGCCGAACTGGCGGCGCTTTACCGCCGGGCGGCGCCAGACGCCAAGCCGCTCGAGCAGGTGAAGCGCTTCACCAGGCTGGCGGCCCTCAATCCCGATCACCGGGAGAGTCTGCTGACGCTTGCCGAGGCCAACCTCGAGGCCGGCCTCTGGGGCGAGGTGCGCCGCCACCTGAGCCACCTGGTGACCCTGGAGGGCGAGGATCCGCCGCGCGCGCAGGTCTGCCGCCTGATGGCGCGTCTCGAGGAGGCTGAGCGCAAGGATGCCGCCGCCGCCCGCCGCTGGCTGGAGCGCGCCGCCGCGGCGCCGCCCGATCCCGCCTGGGTCTGCGGCGCCTGCGGTGCCGTCGCCACGCGCTGGAGCGCCAACTGCGGCTCCTGCCAGAGCTTCGACAGCCTGACCTGGCGCCTGCCGCGCCGCGTCGGCGTGCTGGCGCCGGAGACCGGCGCGGCCGATCTGCCGCAGATCGCCGCCAAGGCGCCGCCGCCGCTGATGGTCGCGGCCGAGCCCGGCGCACCCGCGCCGCCGCGCCTGCCGGCGGTG
>JBHJOA010000004.1:0-91784 GCA_050330205.1 Kiloniellaceae bacterium | reverse complement strand
ACGCCCAGACCGCCGCCGGGCGCAACACCGAGGTCACCGTCGTCTGGAACCGCTGGCGCTCGCAGCTGTTCTCCTGGCACCCCAACATCATCGACTTCGGCCCGGCCGGCCTCTGGCCGCTGTGGCAGCTGCGCGTGCTGATCTTCTACGCATTTACCCTCGCGGGGTGGGCCGCGTACTTCTGGGCGTTCCTGTGGCTGCATAGGCGGACAGAGGACGACGGCCTCGTGGGGCGCTGACTCTTCCCCCTCTCCCTCACTACATTTCCCTCCCCTCGATGGGGGTGGGCCACAGACTCTACCGTCAGCAGTAGGGGTGGGCCGCAAACACAATTGTCAGCGGCGAGGTGGGCCAAAGACTCAGTCACCAGTCGTGGGGTGAGCGGCGAACCAGGGCCTGCAGACCGGCCTTCGGTCTGTGTAGGCCGAAGCCTTGGCGTAGGCCGGTGAGGGTGACTGCAACAACACCGTTGACCACCTCGCAATGCGATTTCTAAGTCAAAGCGGCGTCTAAGATACTTGTGAGCCGAGGCTGCAAAATGAAAAATGGAAATTTGACAAACACTGATTTATACTTGTAGATGTGGGACTTGGCTCCGACTTGGCATTGGAAACTCTGTAGATCCAGGGGTCTGCCACTATCCGCGGCGGACTTCACAGTGAACGCAAACTGGCTGACCGAACTTTAGAAGATGCATCCTTAAGAGCCAAACTTTGAAAAGGCCACGAAAAAGACCTGACATGCCAGCACGTCGCTCCAACAACGAAGGGCGACGCCTCCTGCCAGATCCAGATCCGGACTACATTCAGGAATTGCGAAAGAAAGTAACGTACGAAGGTAGCTCCAAACACAAAGCAACCCCCCACCGATACAACTTGGATCCTTTCCATGGTGCTCGCGGCGACGCAACACTGTGCGATCGAGATGCCGGATTTGGTCCAGAACGAATGCAATTTATCCCTGGCATAATAGACCGGAGTCTGCGGGCAGGCTTAGTTGGAAGAAACGGCATCATTTGGGCAATTGCTGATGATGGATGGATCTTTGAGGCCCGAATCACCATCCCGGGACAGGCCCAGTATCACGGATACCCAGTTCGCTCGACTGAGGCCATTGCGCAGCCTGTATATGAGAGGTTTGCAAAGTGGACAGCGGCTAGCGGCAATCAGCAGGCTATTCAGGCGGCTGAGATCTGCAAACACATTTATGGGTTTAAGTGATGGTCCATTTTAGCATTGATGTGTCAATTGACGACAGTTCGTCTTGGAGCGACCCGCAGCGTCTCATGCTCAAAGCCGGAGATGCCATCTTCACTCGCCTTATCCGCAGTGATACAGATTCTCCTGACAACTTCCTGCAGGCACCACCAATCCAGCTAGCTTTCTGGATAGTAGATAACTGGTGGCGCTTGCGCTTTGAGCCCGTCCTTTCTCGTCGAGTCACTGCAGAATGGCGACTTTCTCATGAGCTTTCAGCAATCGGCGGCGGCTATATTTGGCCCCGATTGCGTATATGGGGAGAAGGTAGTCGAGTAGGGCTTTCTTCACGTAGTGACCCCTCTGCGCTTACCCGGCCTGTGCGATACATTACGGATGCTCTCGTATTCGTTTCTGCCGCTCAGTTCGAGGATGCGACTTTTCAGTTTCTAGAACAAGCTATTGAGGCTTGCTCAGACGACCACGACGCGTTGCGTTCCCAATTTGACGCTCTCCAGGAGGAGCGCGCTGATGAGGACATCGCGTCGTGGCGAAGACTTGAAGCTCAACTTGGATTCGACGTTGACGAGGCCCCGGAAGCGCTTGTAGGAATTCTGTTAGATTACATAAAGCGCTATGGTCAGAATGGGGTAGAAGAAGCTGTAGTAGCTATCCAAGGCTACGAAGCTGCCGATACGCTCAAGGACGAAATAGCTGCAGCGGAGCAATCTCGTCTCACTTGCGATTTGAGAGCGGCGGTAAAAGCCGCGGGCACAGTTCATAGAGGACCAGAAGTGCCCCCTTGGACTGCTGCTGAAAAAGCTGCCGTGCAATTACGGCGAGAACTTACAACCCATGCTGGGCCATTGAGGAATACGAGACTGGCAGAACTGCTCGGCGTCTCGAAAGAAGTGTTTCGTAGCAGGGGAACGACAGCCCAATCGCTAAGATTCGGTATCCGATTGAAGACTGCGGGGCGCGAAACTAATGCAATCGCACTGCGCGCACGTTGGGCCCATGATAGGCGATTTGAACTTTGTCGTGCTCTAGGAGACGCAATTTGGTCAGAGAGCGATGCGCTTGGACCGATAACCTCAACAAAAACAGCTCGCCAAAAGTTTCAGCGCGCTTTTGCTCAAAGCCTGCTCTGTCCATTTGAAGACCTGCGTGCTTACATGAATACAGAAGATCCAACAGAGGAAGACATTTCAGCTGCTGCGCATCACTTCCACGTGGCTGAAAGAGTGATTCAAACCGTATTGGTGAATAAGCATATTATTGAGCGTCAAGATTTCGAAGATATGATCGAAGCAGCGTAGACCATCAATACCATTCGAGGCGAAGACAGAGTTACCCTCTCTGGCCTCCCTCGCGGCGGGGGCACTTACAAGATCACGTTAGATAGTTGGGTCTATGTGGAGGGTGTCTCCGAGCGCCGGCGTTCCACGTAGGCGGCCATGCCACTGGTAGGATATGCAAACAAGCGGAGAAGCAACCACCATAAATACACAGCGTCTTGGCTCTGCAGCGATTCCGGAGAAAGGAGTCCGTGAGCCAGAAGATTCCGCATATTTGGCCCAAGTCGCTCGACCAGCATAGATCTGAGTTCATAGGTAAAGTCCTCGCCCAAGAACTCCCGCGTTGCATCATGGTTGAGAAGTCGCTCATATCCCCAAACCTCCTCAACGCCGCTCGCATCTATGTTTACTGGCTCCACACCTCTCTGTTCGAGTGCGTATCTCAACGCGTTCTCCGTCTGCGGCACGAGAATATGAAGCGCAGTAGAAAAGTCCCATTCGAACCCCGCTAGAACTCCTCGAACGACGAGAGGAGATCGGCTGTCCGGTACGATGCCGCTATCATTCAAGATGCTTCCCACCGCCTCTTCATCAATACTGTGTTCAGCAGTCATCTGCCGTAGTGCGGGCGCCAGAACGGCCTGGACAATGAAGCTTCGATGAATGTTGGCGTTCTGCTCCATCATCCCGGAGATGGCGGCGGCATACTCCTTCGGATCGTCGGTAGCCACAGAAGGACGTGTACCTACCTTTCTTCCCGCCGCATCGAATATCTCTGCCGCCATCATTGCCTGGAGCGGATGCTTGGTGATCTGCTCCTCTGTGATCTTCTTGAGATTGGTGACGTCAATCAATGGCGCTATCGACGCAAACTTATAGAACGCGTCGTCCCATGGGAGGTCGGCCATAGCATCCCTCGAAACCCGGATCTGATCTCCAATATCCTCTTCATGCGAGAACGACTGCATCTCATCTCGCATTTTCTTTCCGGCATTTGAGAGTCGTGCCTGAAATTCAGGGATTCTGTCGCGCTTGGCGGGGCTTTCACGGGCCGCTTTTATGGCGGACTGCCAAAATGAATGAGCCGCCATGAATGAACCACCTGCCTCCCGCTCTTCCGCCTCTTGCACAAAGCAATCGACAATGGCAGATTTGGCTTCTTCTGTCGCAGCAACATCGCCCACACGTCTGAAAAGCTTAGAAGCAATATCGAGATGCTTCCGAGCGCGCTCGAAATCCTTCGCTTCGCGCGCTCCATCAGAAATTCGAATGGCAATCTGCGCAAGAGCTGCAAAATCTCCAAATCGTAGCTCTTCAAGCAATTCAAGCGCATTTAAGGTAAAGTAGAGTGGATCACTGCCATTGTAGTGGAGAACACGGGCTTCCAAGTGGCGCAAGACCTCCTTTGGCAATTCACCCTTCGGCTCAATTTGTCGTGCAAGCCGAAGGGCGCGCTCGTACCTCTCCATCGAATCGACCCAGTGTTTTGGGTCTTCAAGCAGCTTTCCCGACTTTAGATAGGCATTGACGGCCTCTCGAGCTGACTTGGCGTCACCTTGGCGAAGCCAGAGAATGTCGAGTATGCGCGCCCGATACTCTGGTGGGTCGATGTGCTGCAGAGTTGCTCTTATTGCACTTAGCAGATTTTCTGAAAGGTCATCAGGTATCCACGTTCTTTTGTCCCCAAAGACAGCCATAGGACCGAAGGGTTCCGAAGGGTTGGCTGGTCTGAAATGAAAATTGAAGATTTGCTCGAGAACCCCCCAGCCGTCTTCCTGTTCAGGGTGACGCCGCTGTTTGAAGGCATTTGCATACGAATGAGCTGTAGGCTTCTTCGCTGACTCCAGCGCTTCCAAAATCTTGTCGGTTGACGGGAGACTGACGCTGCTTACCATCGTAACCTCTGCAGGCGTTGCTGAAGCAATCTGTGGAGACAGATTACCTTGGACGCAACGTCACAGACAGGTTCTGCAGTATGACTGGCAACACTCTGGGCAAAGTCGAAAGCCCGAAATTGCACGCTGATCGCAGCTCCTACCCCCGCACCCGCTCCCCCTTCGGATCATACATCGGCCGCAGACTCGCTTCCGCCGCCACCTTCTCCCCCGCCACCTCGATCTCATACCCCGACCCCACCACGTCCCCGGCCGTCTCCCCCGCCTCGCACTTCACATACCCCAGCCCCACCGCCGCGCCCAGGTGGTGGCCGTAGGCGCCTGAGGTCAGGTGGCCGGCGATGCGGCCGTCGCGCCAGATCGGCTCGTTGTGGTAGAGCAGCGGGCCGGGGTCGGCGAGGCGGAACTGGACGAGGCGCCGCGTCAGGCCTTGCTCCCGCTTGTCCAGCACCGCGGCGCGGCCGATGAAGTCGCCGTAGCGGCCGGCCGGCTTGTCGGCCTTCACCGCGAAGCCGAGGCCGGCCTCCTCCACGTGGTCCTCGTCGGAGATGTCGTGGCCGAAGTGGCGGAAGGCCTTTTCCACGCGGCAGGAGTCCAGCGCGTGCAGGCCGCAGAGCCTCAAGCCCACAGCCTCGCCCGCCTCCGCGAGCGCGTCGAAGACATGGCGCGCCATGTCGGCGCCGACGTAAAGCTCCCAGCCCAGCTCGCCGACGTAGGAGATGCGGTGGGCGCGGGCGACGGCGCAGCCGATCTCGATCTCGCGCGCGGTGGCGAAGGGAAAGGCGGCGTTGGAGAGATCGTCCGGCGTCACCCGCGCGAGCAGCTCGCGCGACCTCGGCCCCATGACGGCGATCACCGCCTCGCCCGCCGTCACCTCGGTGGCGACGCAGTGGGCGTCGTCGGGAATGTGGCGGCGCAGCCAGGTCATGTCGCGGCGGCCGACGGCGGCGCCGGTCACCACCAGGAAGGCGGTCTCGCTGAGGCGGGTCACGGTGAGGTCGGCCTCGATGCCGCCGCGCTCGTTCAGCCACTGGGTGTAGACGATGCGCCCCGGCGGCACCGCGACGTCGTTGGCGCAGACGCGCTGCAGCACCGCCTCGGCATCGCGCCCCTCGACGCGGATCTTGGCGAAGGAGGTGAGGTCGAAGAGGCCGACGCCCTCGCGCACCGCCCTGTGCTCGGCCGCCGCGTAGTCGAACCAGTTCTGCCGGCCCCAGGAATAGCGGTAGCCCGGCACCTCGCCGCGATTCAGTCCATCCTCTAGTTCCGGGGGCGGCAGGAACCAGTTGGCGCGCTCCCAGCCCGCCGCCTCGCCGAAGCAGGCGCCGCGCCCGGCCAGGCGCTCGTGCAGCGGCGAGTGGCGGACGCCGCGCGCGGTGGCGAACTGGCGGTAGGGGAAGTGGTCGGCGTAGAGCAGGCCGAGGGATTCCGTCGCCCGCTGGAACAGGTAGCTGCGGGTGTTCTGGAACGGCTGCAGGCGGCGGATGTCGACGTCCCAGAGGTCGAAGGGCGGACTGCCGCCGTCCATCCACTCGGCCAGCGCCTTGCCGGCGCCGCCGGCCGACTGGATGCCGACGGAGTTGAAGCCGGCGGCGACGTAGAAGTTGTCGAGCTCCGGCGCTTCGCCCAGCAGGTAGCGGTCGTCGGGGGTGAAGCTCTCCGGCCCGTTGAAGAAGGTGTGGATGCCGGCGCTCTCGAGGATCGGCAGCCGCTTCACCGCCGCCTCCAGCACCGGCGCGAAGTGGTCGAAGTCCTCCGGCAGCTGGTCGAAGCAGAAGTCCTCGGGGATGCCGTCCAGGCCCCAGGGCTTGGCCACCGGCTCGAAGGCGCCGAGCAGGATCTTGCCGGCGTCCTCCTTCACGTAGGCGCACTCGTCGGCGACGCGCAGCACCGGCAGGTCGCGCGGCAGGCCGGGGATCTGCTCGGTGACGACGTAGAAGTGCTCGCAGGCCTGCAAGGGTACCGAGACGCCGGCCATACGCCCGACCTCGCGGCCCCACATGCCGGCGCAGTTCACGACATACTCGGCGGCGATGGCGCCGCGGTCGGTCTCGACGCCGGTGACGCAGCCCGCTTTCCGATTTATGGCGGTCACCTTCGTCTGCTCGAAGATCTTGACGCCGTTCTGCCGAGCACCCTTGGCCAGGGCGTGGGCGATGTTGGCGGGGTCGGCCTGGCCGTCCTTGGGCAGGAAGACGCCGCCGGTGACGCCGTCGAGGTTCAGCAGCGGATACTTCGCGGCGACGTCCTGGGGCGTCAGCACCTCGACCGCGAGGCCGAAGGTCTTGGCCATGGAGGCGCCGCGCTTCAGCTCCTCCAGGCGCTCGCCGGTCAGCGCCACCGAGACCGAGCCGTTCTGCTTGAAGCCGGTGGCGACGCCGGTCTCCGCCTCGAGGCCGGCGTAGAGCTCGGCCGAGTACTTGGCGAGCCTGGTCATGTTTGCGGTGGCGCGCAGCTGGCCGATCAGCCCCGCCGCGTGCCAGGTGGTGCCGCAGGTGAGCTGCTTCCGCTCCAGCAGCACCACGTCGGTCCACCCCAGCTTCGCCAGGTGGTAGGCGACCGAGCAGCCGACGACGCCGCCGCCGATGATGACCGCGCGCGCCTGTGTGGGAAAATTCTCGTTCATCGAATGGTTCCTGAGTCCTTATCTCATGCCCGGGGGCGTTCGTTGTCGGGGTCGTAGAGCGGCTCGCGCGCCACCCGGGCGGCGCGGCGCTCGCCGTAGATCTCCACCTCCAGGGCGGTGCCCTCGACGGCCAGCGGCGCGGCGACGTAGGCCAGCGCGATCGACCTGCCGAGGCGGTGGCCGTAGCCGCCGGAGGTGACCAGGCCGACCCGCCGCGCGCCCTGCCAGACCGTGGCGCAGAACGGCGCGTCCTCGGCCCCGGCCTCCACCAGCAGCGGCACCAGGCGCTCGCGCGGACCCGCCGCCCGCTCGCGCAGCAGGGCGTCGCGGCCGACGAAGTCCGGCTTGTCGAGACGGACGAAGCGGTCGAGCGAGGCGGCCAGCGGCGAGTAGCCGGTCTCCAGGTCCTGCTTCCAGGCGCGGTAGCCCTTCTCCAGGCGCAGGGAGTCGACGGCGTAGCCGCCGATGTCGGCGATGCCGTGGGCGTCGCCGGCGGCCCGGATCGCTTCGTAGGCGGCGGCCAGCGCCGCGACCGGCAGGTGCAGCTCCCAGCCCAGCTCGCCGAGGTAGTTGACCCGCAGCGCCCAGCCCCCTGCGCCACCGGGCGCTCCGCCGAGCACGATGGGCTGGGCCGACAGCCAGGGAAAGGCGGCGTTGGAGAGGTCGCAGTCGGTGAGCGGCGCCAGCACCTCGCGCGCCCGCGGCCCGGCCACGACCAGGGTGCCCCAGTCCGCGGTCAGGTTCTCCAGGGCGACGCCCTGCTCCGGCAGATGGCCGGCCAGCCAGTCGCGGTCATGCCACTCGCCGGCGGCGGGGCCGAGCAGCCAGAAGCGATCCTCGGCCAATCGGGTGACGGTCATCTCCGAGACGATGCCGCCGCGCGGAGAGCAGAAGTAGGCGAGCGCGATGCGTCCCGGGCGCGGCAGCGCGCCGGCGATCAGGCGGTCGAGCCAGGCGGCGGCGGCGGGGCCGGAAACCTCGAAGCGCGCGAAGCCCGGCAGGTCGAGAATGCCGACACGCTCGGCCACCGCCCGGCACTCGGCGGCGACGGCGGCGAACCAGTTGCCCTCGCGCGCGAAGGTGAGCTCGGACCCGGTTTCCGTGCCGGGGGTCGCGAACCACTGCGCGCGCTCCCAGCCGCCGCGGGCGCCGAACACCGCGCCCCTGGCCTTCAGCGTCTGGTAGAGCGGCGAGACCTTGGACGGGCGGCCGGCCGGGCGCTCCTCGCGCGGAAAGCCGATGGCGTATTCGTTCTGGTAGAGCTCGACCGCCTTGGCGACGGTGTAGGCGGGGGTGGCGAAGTCGGTGTAGCGGCGCGGGTCGACGCTCCAGAGGTCCCACTCCGGCTCGCCCTCGACGATCCACTCGGCCAGCGCCTTGCCGGCACCGCCGGCCTGGACGATGCCGAAGGAGAAGACGCAGCACTCGAAGAAATTCCTGAGGCCCGGCGCCGGGCCGATCAGCGGGTTGCCGTCCGGCGTGTAGGGGATCGGGCCGTTGATGGTGCGGCGCAGGCCGACGCGCGCCAGCGCCGGCACCCGCGCGCAGGCCAGCGCGATGTGGCGCTCCAGGCGGTCGAGGTCGTCGGGATAGAGCTGGAAGGCGAAGTCGTCGGGCAGGCCGTCCAGCCACATCGGCGTCGCCTGCCACTCGTAAGGGCCGAGCAGCAGCGCCTGGCCCTCCTGGCGCAGGTAGTAGCTGTCGTCGGGGTCGCGCAGCAGCGGCAGCCGCCCGGCGCGCGCGCTGAGATCGGGGACGTCCTCGGTCACCAGGTACTGATGCGCCATGACGACGCTCGGCAGCTCGCGGCCGACCATGCGGGCAATCTCCGGCGCGCGGTAGCCGGCGGCGTTGACCACGACCTCGGCGTCCACGGCGCCCTTGGGCGTCTCCACCCGCCAGCCGCCGCCGGGCCGCGCGGCGATGGCGGTGACGGGGCAGAAGCGCTCGATGCGGGCGCCGAGGTCGCGGGCGCCCTTGGCGAAGGCCTGGGTCAGCTGCGAGGGATCGATGTCGCCGTCGCCCGGATCCCAGAGCGCGCCCTCCAGGCCGTGCAGCTCGACCAGCGGGTGGCGCGCGTGAACCTCCTGCGGGGCCAGCAGCTCGAAGTCGAGGCCCTGGTGGCGCGCCATGGCGGCGACGTGGCGGAACTCCTGCATCCGCGCCTTCGACTGCGCGAGGCGCAGCGAGCCGGTGCGGTGGTAGGCGATGGGCACGCCGACCGCCTCGGCGAGGCCGGCGTAGAGCCGCGTCGAGTAGTGCTGCAGCTTCAGCAGGCTCCAGCCGCCGGCGAAGTTGGGGCAGTTGCCGGCGGCGTGCCAGGTGGAGCCGGAGGTCAGCTCGTTGCGCTCCAGCAGCAGCAGGTCGCGCCAGCCCAGTCGCGCCAGATGGTAGAGCGCCGAAGCGCCCACCACGCCGCCGCCGATGACGACGACCCGGGCATGGCTGGGGAGTTCGGTCATGCGTTGCTCTCTCTCATTTCATCTTTAGCAGACGCGTCGCCGGCATCCATCGCACCGTCCGCACCATTCCTAAAGCTGTCACCCTCGGGCTTGTCCCGAGGGTACATCGCGCCGCTGGGCACCCGGCCTCTGCCATGGATCCTCGCAACAAGTGCGAGGATGACAACGGGAGTGGTGGCACCGGCGGTGCGACCATCGCCGGTCATTCTCAAGCCATTCGCCATTCCACCCACGACTCAATAGACCGGCGGGGCGATGACCCAGATCACCTCGGTCGGGATTCTGCCGGGATTGCGCCAGCGCGCCGGCTCGCGCGCGATGCGGAAGCTGTCGCCGGCCCGGAGATGGAAATGCCGCGCGCCGATCCACAGCTCGAGCTCGCCGCAGACCAAGTAGCCGGTCTCCTCGGTGTCGCGGGTCAGGAACTCCCGGCGTTCGGCAGCGGGCGCGAAAACGCTGCGGATCACCTCGAAGCTGCCGCCGAGGTCCGGCGACAGCAGTTCCTCGGTCAGCCCCGTCTCCGCCGAGCCGATGTGGCGCCGGGCGCCGGCGCGGACCACATGGCCGCGCTCCGCCTCCGGCAGGTTGTCGTGGACCAGGAACCAGGACAGCGGCGCCTCCAGCGCCGCGGCGATGGCGCGCAGGTCGGCGATCCCCAGTTCCGAGAGCCCGCGCTCGACCTGGCTCAGGTAGCCGACCGAACGGCCGACCTTCCGGGCCAGTTCGGCCAGCGTCAGGCCGCGGGTCTTGCGCAGGGCGCGCAGGTCGCGGCCGAGGCGCGCGCCGGGCAGGGCCTCGGGGGCCGCGTCCTTGGCTGCCTGCGCGGCTTCGTCCGTTCCCACCTTGCGCCGCCCTCTCCCGCTTTCTCGGAGGGGCAGGCTGACTCCGCCGTTATGAAATTTCCAGATGTTTTTTCACGAGGGGTCGCGAGAATCGATCGGCCGCTTGTCACGACGGTTCACCCCGCCGCCGGAAGGCTCTATAACGGCACCTTGATAGCGCTGCCATCCAATCGGCGCCGGCGCAGAAAGAAGGACACACCCGATGGACCTCACCCCCGACCTGATCCTGCCCGACGACGGCACCGCCGGCCTGCTGGTCGGCCGCGCCTGGCTGCCCCGAGGGGTCGCCGGGAGCGACATCCCGGGGCCGAGCCCGGTGGTGCTGGACGGCGACGCGCTGCGCGACCTCTCCGGCCTGGCGCCGACCACCGCGCAGCTCTTCGAGCTGGACGGCCTGCCCGGGCGCATTCGCCAGGCGCTCGCCGCCGGCAGCCTGCCGGCCGTCAGCGCGGTGGCGGCGGCGCTCGCCAACTCGGCCTGGAACCGGCGCGACGACGCGGCGCCGTGGCTGCTCGCGCCCTGCGACCTGCAGGCGCTGCGTGCCAGCGGCGTCACCTTCGTCGATTCGATGCTGGAGCGGGTCATCGAGGAGCAGGCCAAGGGTGACCCGCAGCAGGCCGAGGCGATCCGCGCCAGCCTGCAGAAGGAGATCGGCACCTCCCTCGCCGCCCTGAAGCCCGGCTCGGCGGAGGCCACCCGGCTCAAGGCGTCGCTCATCGAGCGCGGGCTGTGGTCGCAGTACCTGGAGGTCGGCATCGGCCCCGACGCCGAGATCTTCACCAAGTCGCAGCCGATGTCCGCGGTCGGCAGCGGCGCCGAGATCGGAATCCTCGCTTCCTCGGTATGGAACAACCCGGAGCCGGAGGTGGCTGTGGTGGTGAACAGCCGCGGCGCCATCGTCGGCGCCACCCTGGGCAACGACGTGAACCTGCGCGACGTCGAGGGGCGCAGCGCCCTGCTGCTCGGCCGCGCCAAGGACAACAACGCCTCCTGCGCGCTCGGCCCCTTCGTGCGGCTGCTCGATGAAACCTTCACCCTGGACGCCCTGCGCAACATCGTTATCGAGGTCGAGGTCGCCGGCGAAGCGGACGGCTTCCGCATCGCCGACAGCTATCCGCTGTCCGCCATCAGCCGCGACGTCGAAGATCTGGTCGGTCAGGCGCTGAACGCCGACCACCAGTATCCCGACGGCCTGGTGCTGTTCCTCGGCACCATGTTCGCGCCGGTCCAGGACCGCGAGCGTCCCGGCGAGGGCTTCACCCACAAGCCGGGCGACCGCGTCACCATCCGCGCGCGCGAACTGGGCGCGCTGGTGAACCGGGTGAACCACTGCGACCGCATCGCGCCCTGGACCTTCGGCACCGCGGCGCTGATGCGCAACCTCGCCGGGCGCGGCCTGCTGTAGTCGCCTAGTGTCACGGCGGTCGGCTTGACCCGGCAGAGTCCAGGGGTTAGAGCAGGCAGCGCTGTCATCGCCACACCGCAATCCCATCAGGAGAGGTTACACGCCGTGAAGAAGAACCTGATCGCCGGCGCCTGGGTCGACGGCCCGGACACCGTAGACAACATCAACCCCTCCGACACCAACGACGTCATCGACAGCTACGCCCGCGCCGACGGAAAGCAGGTCAACGACGCCGTGGCCGCCGCCAAGGCGGCCTTCCCGGCGTGGTCGACCGGGCCGATCCAGGCCCGCGCCAACCTGCTGGCCGCCGTCGCCCGCGAGGTCATGGCGCGCAAGGACGAACTGGGCGAGCTGCTGGCGCGCGAGGAGGGCAAGACCCGGCCGGAAGGCGTCGGCGAGGCGATGCGCGCAGCGCAGATCTTCGAGTTCTTCGCCGGCGAGGTGGTGCGCCAGAGCGGCGAGAAGATCGCCTCGGTGCGCCCGGGCATTGAGGTCGAGATGACCCGCGAACCGGTCGGCGTGGTCGGCCTTATCACGCCGTGGAATTTCCCCATCGCCATCCCAGCCTGGAAGATCGCCCCGGCTCTCGCCTACGGAAACTGCGTGGTATTCAAGCCGGCCGAGCTGGTGCCGGGCTCCGCCCACGCGCTGGCCGAGATCATCGCCAAGGCCGGCGTGCCGGAGGGCGTGTTCAACCTGGTCATGGGTAAGGGCTCGGTGGTCGGCGAGGCGCTGGTGAACCACCCCGACGTCGCCGCCATTTCCTTCACCGGCTCGGTCGCCACCGGCAAGCGTATCGCCGCCGGCTGCGCGGCGCGCCTTGCCAAGGTGCAGCTGGAGATGGGCGGCAAGAACCCGCTGGTGGTGCTCGACGACGCCGATCTCGACAACGCGGTGGACTGCGCCCTCAACGGCGCCTTCTTCTCGACGGGCCAGCGCTGCACCGCCTCCTCGCGGCTCGTCGTGCAGCAGGGCATCCACGACTCCTTCGTCAGCGCGCTGGTCGAGAAGATGCAGGCGCTGAAGGTGGACAACGCGCTGCTGGACGGCACGCAGATGGGCCCGGTGGTGGACCAGAACCAGCTCGACCAGGACCTTCAGTACCTCGACATCGCCCGCAAGGAGGGCGCGAAACTGGCCTGGGGCGGCGAGCGCCTGAACCGCGCCACGCCCGGCTTCTACCTGCAGCCGGCGCTGTTCACCGAGACCGACAACAAGATGCGCATCAACCAGGAAGAGGTCTTCGGGCCGGTCGCCTCGGTGGTTCGCGTAAAGGATTACGAAGAGGCGCTAAGCGTTGCCAACGACACGGTTTTCGGCCTGTCCTCCGGCATCTGCACCGGCAGCCTGAAGCACGCCAGCCACTTCCGCCGCCATGCCCAGGCCGGCATGGTAATGGTCAACCTGCCCACGGCCGGCGTCGACTACCACGTGCCGTTTGGCGGCCGCAAGGGCTCCTCCTACGGTTCGCGCGAGCAGGGCCGCTACGCCGCGGAGTTCTACACCACCGTCAAGACGGGCTACACGCTGCCCCTGTAGGCGGCGATCCGCCCTACGGCCGGTTTGTCATTTGCGCGGCGGGCTGCTTTGATGCGCGCCGCAGAGTCGACCGACGGAGGGAGAGGTTCATGGCCGACAAGCCAGTGGTGTTCGTGACGCGCAAGTTGCCGCAGGCGGTGGAGGCGCGGCTGATGCGCGACTACGAGGCGATCCTCAATCCCGACGACCGGCTCTACACGGCGGACGAGCTGGTGGAGATTTCGCGGCGCGCCGACGCCATCCTGCCCTGCCATACGGAGAAGCTGACGGCGGCGGTCATCGCGCGCCTCTCCGACCGGGTGAAGGCGATCGCCAACTTCTCGGTCGGCTACGACCACGTCGACGTGAAGGCGGCCAAGGCAAAAGGCATCATCGTCACCAACACCCCCGACGTGCTGAGCGACGCCACCGCGGAGATCGCCATGCTCTGCATGCTGGGCGCGGCAAGGCGGGCTACCGAGGGCGTCGCGCTGGTGCGCGAAGCCGGCTGGCGGGACTGGAGCCCCGCCTTCATGGTCGGCCGCCAGACCACGGGCAAGCGCTTCGGCATCATCGGCATGGGCCGCGTCGGCCAGGTCACGGCGCGGCGCGCGCGCGGCTTCGACATGGCGGTCCACTACACCAAGCGCACCCGCCTCGATGCCGCGACGGAAGCGGACCTCGGGGCCACTTACCACGCGACCATCGAAGAACTGCTGCCCCACTGCGACGTGCTGTCGCTGCACTGCCCGGCAACGCCGGAGACCACGGGCCTGCTGAACGCGGCACGCCTCGCCCTGCTGCCGAAGGGCGCCATCGTCGTCAATACGGCGCGCGGCGCCTTGATCGACGACGCGGCGCTGATCGTGGCGCTGGAGTCCGGCCAGGTCGCGGCGGCCGGACTGGACGTCTTCAACGGCGAGCCGGCGGACATCCATCCGGCCTATCGGAAGCTCTCCAACGTCTTCGCCCTGCCGCACATCGGCAGCGCCACGGCGGAGACCCGCGACGCCATGGGCTTCCGTGCGCTCGACAACCTGGACGCCATCTTCGCCGGCCGCGAGCCCGGCGACCGCGTCGCCTGAGGCGCGGCGTTCCCACCGCCGGACGTCACGGCCCTGGCAAGCGCCCGCGAATTTGCCTAGGCTGGCTGGAATGGGCCTGAAGAGGGGACGGGGGACAGTCAGTGCTCGACCCACGGCAGCATACGATCTACGAAGCCTGGTGCCGGGAGATGGCTGCCCGCGGGGCGGTGCCACCGCGCGCGTCGTTCGACCCCGTCGACTTCCCGCGCGCACTCTCCACCCTGGTCCTGGCCGAAAGAGTCGCCGACAACGCCCTCTGCTTCCGCCTGGTCGGCACCGACATGGTGGTGGCCTGGGGCTCCGACTACACCGGCCGCCACCTGCACGAGATCATGAGCGGCGAGTACCATGATTTCATCCGCGGCCTGTTCGACGAGTGCATCGGGCGCCGGGTACCGATGTTCTCGCACAGCCGCTTCCAGTGGGACCGTGGGCGCAGCCTCGACACAAGACGGCTGATGCTGCCCTATGCCCGCGACGACGCGCCGGAAGAAGTCGGCTTCGTGCTGGTGAGCCAGGTCTTCGACTACGGCAAAACCGGCCCCGCCCAGCCGCTGGTCACAGCCGGTGACAATTTCAACATGGTGGAACTGCAGCGCCAGGCCCTCGCCACCGCCCTGTGACGGCGCCTTCCGACCCGCAACCGCGCCCAGTCTCCGCGATTCTTTCCTGGACCCCGCGCCGCGCGGTCCCTATGTGGAATCCGGGCCCGCACCGGCCCCATCAAACCACCAGTCCCACAACGACCCAGGAGTTTGCCGATGACGGAGAAGACCCACAGCGCCAGCGTTTCCATGGCCGGAGAACCCTACGTCGCCAGGGTCGGCGGGGCGACCATCGCGCTGTCGGACCGCGCCATGATCCTAGAGGAGGTGAACGGCGACAAAACCTACAAGCCGGTGGTTTACTTCCCGCAGGACGACATCGACCCGGCTTCGCTGCAGCCGAGCGACCACAGCAGCCACTGCCCGATCAAGGGCGATGCCGGCTACTTCACCGTGACGGCCGGAGACGAGGTTCTGGAAAACGCCGCCTGGTTCTACCCTGAACCGCACCGCATGGTGCGCGCCGTGAAGGGCTACGTCGCCTTCTATCCCGACAAGGTCACCGTCGAGAAGGCGTGAGCGCGGGCGCAAAGCCCGGCGCCAGGCGTCGAGCGCCCGAGGATCGGCGACAAGTGATGGTGAAGGGGGAGTGAAAGCCATGCCGGACTCGTCGACGCGGCGTATCCTGACGACCGACATCGAAGCGACGCCGTGGAAGAACGGCGGCGGCGTTACGCGCGAGATTGCGGCTGGTGGCGATCCTGACGGCGATGCCGGCGGAGCCCAAGGCTGGGGGTGGCGTGTCTCTCTCGCCGAGGTCGCGCAGGACGGTCCCTTTTCGGTCTTTCCCGACACCGACCGCGTGATCGCCGTGATCGACGGCGTCGGCATGGACCTGGTCTCGCCCGAAGGCGCGACCATCGCGCTTGAGCCGTTCCAGCCGGTCCGCTTCGCCGGCGAAGGTCCGCTGTCGGGGCGCCTGCGGCGCGGCCCGGTGCGCGATCTCAACGTCATGGTACGGCGTTCACTCTTCGAGGCGGAAATGGAAGTCCGACACGGCCCGCATAGCGCCGTGTTGAAAGGCGACAGCCGCGGCTGCCTGCTGGTCCACAACCTTGCCGGCCGCTGCGCCCTGCGCGTCGACGGCGGTCACCCGCACGACCTGATGCCGGAGGAGTCCCTCGTTCACGAGGGCGAAGGCAACCTCGAGCTTCAGCTCGCCGCCGATGGCCGCGCCGCCGTCATCCGCATCGCGCATCGGCAGCAGAGCTAGGCTAAGGCCGCGCAAGACCTCACCGGAAGACGAGCGTGAGGCCCTCGATGCCGAGGGCGCCGTAGTCGGAGGACCAGCTCTCGCCCGGGGCGACCGGCCAGGCATCGGTGAGGGTGCCGGTGGTGACGATCTCGCCGGCGGCGAGCGGCGGGAACTGCGGCAGCTCCGCCAACACGCGAGCGAGCGTAGCAAGCGCGAGAGCCGGGCTGTCCAGCACGTTGGCGCCGATGCCGCGATCCATCGCGGTACCGTCGCGCAAGAGCGTGGCCTCGAAGGTCGGCAGGGTCTCCGCCAGCGCCGCTCGATTGGCGTCGGTGACGGCCAGCGGCTTGCCGACGACGAGCGCACCGTGCAGGCCGAAGGCGGCGGTGCAGTCGGGCGCCTTGAACTTCCAGTCGGGAAACTGGCTCTGCACGATCTCGAAGCCCGGCGCGATCCATTCGACGCTGGCCAGGATCTCCAGGGGATCGTCGGCCGAGGGATCGTCGGGCAACGGAACCGGCGCCTTCAATCCGAACACCACCTCCGGCTCCAGGCGCGGCTGCACGAAGCGGTCGAGTGCCAGGCTCGCCGTCCCGTCTCGCGCGGTGTGGAGGGTATGCGCCCAAACATGCGCCCAGATCGGCTGCCAGACGCCGTAGCGGTCCCAGATCGTGCGATTGGTGAAGCCGATCTTGCGGCCGACCGCCTGCCAGCCCTGGGCGCGCCGCCGCGCTTCGATCTCCGCCAACACCTCGTAAGCCTGCGGCACCGTGAAGTCGGGCCGCGACGCGGTGATCGGATCCAGCGGCTCGGCGGCATCGTAGGCAGCGATCAGTCGGCCGGCGATCTCGGAGAGGTTCCTATCCATCGTTTCCGACCGTCGCCGCCGGCTACTCGGCCGCCTGGCGGCTGCCGCGGGCCGCGGCGTGCCGGCCCTTGCCGACGCAGGCTTGCGCACCCGCTCGCTCTTTCAGCTTGGCGCCGACGGCGGCGATGGCGTCGATGGCGGGAACCAGCTCATGGCCGAGGTCGGTGAGAGAGTATTCCACCGAGGGCGGCGAGGTCGGCTTTACCTCGCGCAGCACCACGCCCTTGGCTTCGAGGTCGCGCAGCCGGGCCGTCAGCACCTTGGCGGAAACCATCGGGATGTCGAGACGCAGCTCGCTGAAGCGGCGCGGCCCGCCGCTCAGCTTCCAGATGATATTGGGAGTCCAGGCGCCCTTCAGCACCTCCATGCACTTGCTGAGCGGGCACTGTCCAGGCGGCTCCGGGCTGCGGTTCTTGCGGACCTTCAGGGCCATGGGGTTACCACCCGTTACCATTAGTTACCAACCGGATACGGCATAATGAGATAACATTAACTCCTGTAGTATACAAATGTAACTTGTTCTCCTAACTCTTCGGGACCGCCGCGCCGCGGCCGGCGGCCGACCGCAACCGACGAGACTGGAGACCGACGTGATGAAGCTCTACTACGCCCCCGGTGCCTGTTCCCTCGCCTCCCACATCACCCTGCGCGAGGCCGGCGCGAGCTTCGACCTGGAGAAGGTCGACCTGAAGCAGAAGCAGACCGCGGGCGCCGCCGACTTCGCGGCGATCAATCCCAAGGGCTACGTGCCGGTGCTGGCGCTCGCCGACGGCCAGTACCTGACCGAGGGTGCCGCCATCCTGCAGTTCATCGCCGACCAGCACCCAAAGGCGGAACTCGCCCCCGCCGCCGGCACCCTGGAGCGCGCCCGCCTGCAGGAGCACCTGAACTACGTCGCCTCGGAACTGCACAAGGCCTTCAGCCCGCTGTTCAATCCGGCATCCTCCGAGGCCGAGAAAGAGGCGGCGAGGACGCGCGTCGGGCAGAAGCTGGACCTGATTGAGAAGACCCTCGGCGACGGCCGCAGCTACCTGCTGGGCGACCGCTTCAGCGTCGCCGACGCCTATCTCTTCACCGTCGTCAACTGGACCGGCCCGACCGGAATCGGCCTCGACGCCTGGCCGCATGTCGCCGCCTTCCACCGGCGCGTCGCGGCGCGCGAGGCTGTGCAGGCGGCGCTGAAGGCCGAAGGCCTTGCGGCCTGAGGATCCCGGCACAATGGACCAACGCGAGGCCGAGGTCGCGGCGGTGCTGCAGACCTATTTCGACGGGCTGTATCACAGCGACAGCGGACGGCTCCGGGAGGTGTTCCACCCGCTGGCGCACTACGTGACGGCGACCGAGGCCGCGGCAACGGGCGGAGAGCCGCTGCACCTGACGATGGCGGAGTACTTCCCCATCGTCGATGCGCGGCCCTCCCCGGCCAGCCGCAACGAACCGCGCCGTGACCGCATCGTCTCGCTTGCCTTCGCCGGACCGGTCACCGCCTGTGCCCGCGTCGAATGCGCGATCGGGCCGAAGTTCTTCACCGACCTGCTCACCCTCGTCAAGGTCGCCGGCCGCTGGCAGATCATCTCCAAGGTCTTCCACTTCGATCTGCGCTGAGAATGACAATATCAGCTTGCGCGCAAGGATGGCGCTACCGCTCCCGTCGTCACCCTCGGCCTTGAGCCGAGGGTCCAGGGCAACTGTCAGAGCGCTTGCCCTGGATGCTCGGCTCTGGGGCCGAGCATGACGTCTTTAAGGTGGCCAGGGTACTGCACCCTCTCACGCCGTCGCCGCTCTGCGGCGGCGCAGCGCGCAAGCACCGGCCATGAGCCTGTCGGCGCGATCGAGGCGGCGCTTCAGGTAGGCCTTGCTGCGGGCCTGGTCTTCGGAGCGGTCGCGGCACCAGCACGCCAGGGTGGAGAGGAAAATCAGCGTCATGCCGATCTCCTCGACGGAGCGGCGCTGGCCCTTGCCGTCGAGCAGAGCGGCCTCGCGCCACCACTGCACGGTGCGCGAGGTCCAGGTGACCAGCGCGAGGTTGTGGTGGACATGCACCGGCCACAGCTTGGCGCGGAACATCTCGGCCGTCACTTCGCGGCGCGGCGCCAGGGCGTCGAGCCAAGCCTCCAGCGAGCGTTGCAGGCGCTCCTTCGCCGGCAGTGCCGCGAAGCCCCGGCCCGGCTTCGCCAGCATGGCCTGGTCGGCGCGCGCGATCCAGGCATCGGCGATGGCGTCGCCGTCGCGGAACTCGGCACGGACTTCCGCCAGCGGGACGCCGAGCCGCTCCGCCACGTGATGCAGGCGGATGTCGTACCAGCCCCAGTCCTCGGCGATGTCGAGCGCCGCCTCGACGATGCGGGCACGGAACTCATCCCGCCCTTCGGCGCGGCGTGGCGCGCCCTTGGCGCGCGACTTCGGTTTCGCAGCGGCCATTGGAGAACTCCTGCGGACGTTGCAACCTCAGGAGAGTCTACGACTCCGGGTGCGCGGCTGTCCACAGCCCGCGGGTTGAATGCGGGCCGCTTCAGCCGAGCAGGCGCGCCGCCATCCACTGGTGGAAGCAGTGGGTCGGGCCGTCCATGACCGGCGAGAAGACGCCACCGGCGAAGGCCGGCGACGCCCGGCCGGCCTGCATGCCCTCGACCACGCCGCGGTCCTCCTCGAAGACCGTGCGCCACTGGCGCGCGTTGGTCGCTCGCATCTCGGCGTAGGAGTCGCCCAGCACCGCCTCGTCGAAGTAGTAGATCTCGAAGTGCTCGCGGGTCCGCGCGGGACCCAGCGGCTCCAGCACCACCGTGTAGAAGTGGTCGCTGTGCACACCGAACAGCACGTTGGGGAAGAGCGCCAGGTACTCCGCCGCGCCGTGCCATTTCTCAGGGAGTCCGGGGTGGGCGGGGAACTGCCGCCCGTCGCTGCTGAGCGAGGGGCGGTAGGCGGTGCTGCCCTGCCCGGCCATGTGATCCTCGAGGGCGATGGCGTAGTGATCCTCCAGGCGCGAATACTGGTTCAGGGCCGGATGGACCCACGGCAGGTGATAGGCCTCGCAGTAGTTCTCCACCGCCAGCTTCCAGTTGCAGCCGACCTCGATGGAGAACGACGAGTCCGGACCGCCGTGGCGCAGGCGGGCGGGATCGAAGTCGCTCCAGCGCGCGGCGAGGGGCGCGATGAAGTCCGCGAAATCGGGCGCCGTGCCGGAGACGTCGACGAAGACGGTGTCGCACCAGACGGCGGTGCGCACCGGCTTCAGGCCGTGCTTCGACCTGTCGAAGCCCTCGCAGGTCTTGGTACCCGGCCCGCCGATGAGCGGCGTCGCCTTCAGGGCGCCGTCGAGGGCGTAGCTCCAGGAGTGGTAAGGGCAGCGGATAAGTCCGCCGACATGGCAGGGCGCCGTCACCAGCTGCAGACCGCGATGGCTGCAGACGTTGTGGAACACCCGCAGGTCTCCCTCGCGGTCGCGCAGCAGCAGCAGCGGCAAGCCCTGAAGCTGCAGCGGCTTCAGATCGCCCGGCCGCGGCACCCAGGCGCCGACGCCGATGCAGGTCCAGGTCCTGGCCAGCACCTCGTCGCGCTCCACCGCGGCGAAGGTCTCCGAGGTATAGGTCTCGTTGGGCAGGCCGCCGGCCTCGGCGATGGGGCGCTGCACGTTCTGCAGCGCCTGTCGCTGCGCCTCGATCTCTCTCGGTAACCAGGTGCTCACCGCCGCCCTCCTTCTCCCAGGCCCGGACCGGGCCCAGAAGGAAACTGTCGGGCCGTCGGGCTGGCGCCGCGACGGCATTAGCGACAGGGATGTTGTGGAAGCGACAGGATTCTCTCCAACTGTCACCCGCGGACTTGGTCCGCGGGTCCATTCATCCGTTCGCTGGAACGGTGCCAGCTTCGCAATGGGCTGCCGGGTCACGCCCGGCAACGACAGTCGGGGGAGGACAAGCCCCGGTTATAAGCCCCCGGACGACCGCGGTGTCGTCGAAGCAAATCGACGACACCGCGCGGCGATAGCGAATGGGCAGGCCGGCAGGTCGCTCTACTTCAGGCGCAGGCGGTGCTTCGGCTCGGCGCCAACCCTCTGGTTCAGCTTCTTGACCTTGCCATCCTGTGCCCGGTTCTCGGCGCAGGTGACGCCGCCGCCCGGCTCGCTGCTGAGGCCGCCGTCGCAAAGATCCTCGTTGGTCTTCATGTCGTTGGCGCAGACGCCGGGGGTGGTACCACCGCTCGGTCCGCTGGCGTTGCAGGTCTGGGAGCCGTCGCCGTTGTCGATCGGGGCGGCGATCGAGACGGTGGGGGCCGACACCAGCAGGAAAGAGGCGGCCAGGACAGTGGCGAGAACACGATTCATCGTCGGAAACTCCGTCGTTCGGGTTGGTCCGCGGCGCAAGTGGCCGCGCTGATACCCGATCAGTCGCAAGCGCCTTGTCCTGGGTTCAGTCCTACCCCGAAAGAGACGAGGATCTACGGCACCGCCCGCAGATAGCGGATCGGGCGGCCTTCCGTCGCGGCGTTGGCGGCGGCGACGATGGCGGCGGTGTCGATGCGGTGGTGGGCGTAGAGGTCCTCGATGGTGCCGGTCTGCCCGAAGTGCTCGACGCCGAGAGCCTGGACCCGGTGGCCGCGCACAGCGCCGAGCCAGGACAGTGTCGTCGGGTGACCGTCGAGCACGGTGACGAGGCCGGCGTCGCGGTCAATCGGCGCCAACAGTTCTTCGATGTGGGAGCGCGCATCGCGGGCGCCCTCCTGCCGCGCCCGCTCGGCGGCGTGCCAACCGGCGCTGAGGCGGTCGGCGGAGGTCACCGCCAGCACGCCGACGTCGCGGCGGTCCTCGGCGACGAGGCCGGCGGCGGCGATGGCCTCGGCCGCCACCACGCCCTGGTAGGCGATGACCACCTGGCAGTTCGGCCCGGGCCGGCGCAGCCAGTAGGCGCCGTTGATGATGCCGGCGGCAAGTTCCGCGCCGATCTCGCGCTTGGGCTGCTCCAGCGGCCGGGTCGAGAGGCGCAGGTAGACAGAGCCGCCCTTCTCGTCGCGCAGCCAGGGGCCGGAGGGCTCGCCCTCGCCGTCGCGCTGCAGGTAGTCGAAGGACCAGGCCATGATGGTCGCAAGCTCGTCGACGAAGGCGGGCTCGAAGGAGGCGAGGCCGTCCTGCGCGAGACCGATGAGCGGCGACGACACCGACTGGTGCGCGCCGCCTTCCGGCGCCAGCGTCACGCCCGACGGCGTCGCCACCAGAATGAAGCGGGCATCCTGGTAGCAGGCGTAGTTCAGCGCGTCGAGGCCGCGCTGGATGAAGGGATCGTAGAGTGTGCCGATCGGCAGCAGGCGCTCACCGAACAGCGAGTGCGAGAGGCCGAGGGCGCCGAGCAGCAGGAAAAGGTTCATCTCGGCGATGCCGAGCTCGATGTGCTGGCCTTGCGGCGACATCACCCACTTCTGCGCCGAGGGCACCTGCTGGTCGCGGAAGGTGTCGGCCAGCGGCGTGCGGGAGAACAGGCCGCGGCGGTTCACCCAGGGGCCGAGGTTGGTGGAGACGGTGACATCCGGCGAGGTGGTGACGATGCGCTCGGCGAGCGACGACTCCTCGCGGGCGATCTCGTTGAGGATCTTGCCGAAGCCCTCCTGGGTCGACATGACCTCGCCTGCCGGCACCGGCAGGCGGGCCGGCGCCTCGACGCGCGGGGCGGCGTGGCGCCGCCGGCCCTCGGCGTTGAAGGGCACGCGCGCGAGGAAGGCCTCGATCTCTCCGCGCGGCAGCGGCATGGCCTCGAAGGGTTCCCACTCGCGGCCCTCGCGGATGCCGAGGCTGGCGCGGAAAGAGTCCATCTGCTGCGGCGTCAGCATGCCGGCGTGGTTGTCCTTGTGGCCGGCCAGCGGCAGGCCGTGGCCCTTCACCGTGTAGGCGATGAAGCAGACCGGGCGGTCGTGGTCGATCGAATGGAAGGCCTCCAGCACCGCCGGCAGGTCGTGGCCGCCGAGGTTGGTCATGAGGCGCGCCAGCTCGTCGTCGCTGCGCGAGTCGATGAGCCTCGACACCGGCCCCTGGTCGCCGAGGTCGTCGAGCAAACGCTTCCGCCAGGCGGCACCGCCCTGGAAGGTGAGCGCCGAGTAGAGCTGGTTCGGGCAGTCGTCGATCCACTGCCGCAGCGCCGCGCCGCCCGGCTCCTCGAAGGCGGCCTCCAGCAGGTGGCCGTACTTGATGGTGACCACCTCCCAGCCCATGGAGCGGAACAGCTTGTCAAACTGGCCGTAGAGGTTCTTGCTGGCGACGGCGTCGAGGCTCTGGCGGTTGTAGTCGATCACCCACCAGGTGTTGCGCAGGTCGTGCTTCCAGCCCTCCATCAAGGCCTCGTAGATGTTGCCCTCGTCGAGCTCGGCATCGCCGACCAGCGCCACCATGCGGCCCTCGGCACGCCCGGCGGACCAGCCCTTGTGGCGCACGTAGTCCTGCACCAGGGAGGCGAAGGAGGTTATGGCGACGCCGAGGCCGACCGAGCCGGTGGAGAAGTCGACGTCGTCGCCGTCCTTGGTGCGCGAGGGATAGGACTGGGCGCCGCCGAAGCCGCGGAAGTTCTCGATCTTCTCACGGCTCTGGTTGCCGAGCAGGTACTGGATGGCGTGGAACACCGGGCTCGCGTGCGGCTTCACGGCGACGCGGTCGGCCGGCCGCAGCACGTCGAAATAGAGCGCCGTCATCAGCGTCGCCAGCGAGGCGCTGGAGGCCTGGTGACCGCCCACCTTGATGCCGCCGCTCTTGGGGCGGATATGGTTGGCGTTGTGAATCATCCAGGAGGACAGCCAGAGAATCTTCTTCTCCAGCGCCTTCAGCATCTCGAGGGAACCGGGGTCGGTCGGCTGGCTCGGCATGGTTCGCATCCGGGGAAACTTGCTGCGGCAGGCCCAAGACTACGCCAAACGGCCGGGGCATGACATGCCAAAGGCGCCACTTTTCCTCGCGATATTGGCAGTCTAGACTGGTTTCGACGACGAAACTTGGCAGGATGTGCCAATGCTGAAGCTGGACGCCATCGACCGCAAGATCCTGGCCGCGCTGCAGGACAACGGCCGCCTCTCCAACGTCGAGCTGGCCGAGCGGGTCGGCCTCTCGCCCTCGCCCTGCCTGCGGCGGGTGCGCCAGCTCGAGGACGCGGGTATGATCACGCGCTACGTGGCGCTGCTGAACCAGCATGCCGTGGGGCTGCCGGTCTCGGTATTCATCTCCATCAAGCTGGAGCGCCAGCAGGAAGACGACCTCGACAGCTTCGAGGCGGAGGTGAGCCGTTACCCCGAGGTGCTGGAGTGCTACCTGATGACCGGCACGCGCGACTACCTGCTGCGCGTGGCGACGCGCGACCTCGCCGCCTATGAACGGTTCCTGAAGACCAAGCTGACCCGCGTCGAGAACGTCGCCTCCATCGAGTCGTCCTTCGCGCTGAAGCAGGTGAAGTACACCTCCTCGCTGCCGCTGGAGACCTTGGGCGGGTAAGGCACCCGCGAACTTGAGCCTGAAACGACGATTGAGCCTTTCAATTGGCGGCAAATGATCTAGGGTGCCGCCTGCTCTACAGGCGGGACGTGAATGCGGATCTCGCGAGCGTCATATCGCGGGTCATCGCGGTTTCGTGCCAAGAACCCGGCCAAAAGGGTACGTCCCCTCTCTTGGAGAGGCGCCGGGGCCTGCCCTGCCGGACCGTCCGACCTGCCCAACAACGAGGATAATGATGGCGAGAAAGCCCAACTACGATTTCGAGCGCAAGGAGCGCGATCGGCTGAAAGCCGAAAAGAAGGCCAAGCGTGCGGCGGAGAAACAGCAGGCGCGCGACGAGAAGGCGCAGCAAGGCGAAGCGCCGGGAGAAGGCGGCGGCCAAGACGCCGGAGGACCGACGACGTCGTGACCGTCCCGGGCGGCCATCGGCAGCCGCACCGCCGCCGCCCCGCTCTCGGAAAGATTGGAATCTGAGCCATGGCTCGCAAAAAGTCCGACGGCAAAGCCGCGGCATTCACGATGTTCAACGTGACCTACGAAGACGGGTCCATCACGTCCAACCGGCGTGTCCCGAACGAACTGCTCGACCAGTCCTTCGGCGACACCCTGCTGGACCTGGCGCGCACCGCCATTCAGCAGCAGGACAACGACATCGCTGCGCGGTCCCAGCAGAGACGCGCCAAGATCAAATCCATCGTGAAGGCCTGAGCACCCGGGCGGGCGGGCTGGCTCAGTCCGCGCCCTCGCCCGCCGGCCGTGGCGGCATCCGCGCGATGACCCCCGCGCGGAAGAAGGGCGGACGCTCGGCCAGCGCCGGGACGCCGTGCGGCGAGTCGGCCACGGCACGGGCCGCGGCGAGGATGTCGGCGAGGTCGCGATCCGGATCGGCGCTGCCGATGAGATAGCTCCAGCGCGCCTCCTCCATTGCGCAAAACGCCAGGGTGACCGGCCGGTCGCAGACCGCGAAACAGTCGACCGCCGCGACGTCGATATCGGGACTATCGGCGCAGGCCCTTAGCAAAGCCTCGTAAAGACGTCGGCCGGCGGGGACCTCCCCACCGGCCGAATCAGTGCAGGATACGCAGACCTGCAGGCAGACTGCCGCCATCGAATGCGACAGGGTCAGGCGGCGGCAGCCGCCGCTGCCTGCCTGGCCTCGCCGCGCTGCCAGACGTAGCCGGCAAGCGCGCCCGACAGGGTCCAGACCACCGCCATAACGACCAGCGAGGCGGCGGCGAAGTGGCCGGCCAGTTCCGCCGGCACCTCGCTGATGAAGCCGTCCGGATGCGGCGCGCCGACGACGTGCGGCAGCAGCATGAGGACGATGCCGCCGGCAATGGCGAGCGGCGTAGAGACGCGCAGCGCCAGCCACAGGCCGCCGGCGGTCGCCACCGCTGTGGCGATCCACCACACCTGGCGCAGTTCCAGTTCCGCCGCGGCGGCACCGGGCAGTTCGGGCGCAAGGCCGAGCGCCGGCGCGAGACCGGCAGCGGCAAACCCCGCGAGACCCCAGAACAGGCCACTGCGCGCGGTGATGCGCGAATTGGTCAGGACCATCGCCGACAGCAGGATGAGGGCGAAGCCGAAAGCGGTGCCGACGGTGGTAACCGAGGTGTAAAGCGTGCGTTCGATACCGTCGGCCGGCCCCCAGGCCTCGTGCTCGCCTTCCGCGTGGCCGCCGCCGCTATGGGCGAGGATCAGCCGCGCGCCGCCGAAGGTCGCGCCATCCAACGCCGAGTGGGCCGCGCCCGTCTCGCCGCCCTCGTAAAGTTCGGCCTCGAGGATCAGCGGCGTGGTGGTGAAGTGCTGCAGGGCGGCCGCTGCCAGGCCGCCGACGACACCCGCGACCAGCGCGGCGAAAAGAATCCGATGAAGCATATCCCTACCTCCGAAAATTTATGGCTCAATGGCAGGGAAAGGCCATCGCATGGCGCGTGTCGTGCGCCGCGTTGTGGACCGCATCGGTGTGCGAGAAGCCGGTCAGGAAGACCACGCCGAGGCCGAAGCAGAGGGTAGCCGCGGCGACCGTGCGCTTGCTCCGAGAGACGCTCTGAACGGGAGTCTGAACCTGGGTGTCGGATGCCGTGCGCATCAAAATCCTCCAACTGTTGTGATCCCTGACGGATTCAGCCGGAAAGACAATCGCACGGCACGGCAGGACGCCGCCCCATCACCTTGCCCTTCCGGGCAACCCCGCCCGGAGTGAGTAAGAATCCCGATGGCAGGTATCCTGGCTCGCGGGTCGCCGCTTCACCTCGCCTTCCCGGCCCCGAATCGGGCCAGTGGCTTGCCGGGTGTCGCTCGCCGCTCACAGTTGCGGGGGCAGCCACGGCTTCGGTCCCTATAGGGTACGCCTCACCGTGTTCCCATTTAATCCGCCGCGCCGTTCGGACTGGCGGAACCATCTGGCGCCACCTTAGGCGATATCGCCGCCGCGCCGCAACACTTCATGCGACGGTCGCTGCGCCGGAAACGACAGCGCCACGCGCACGGCCGGCCTGGCGACTGGCAGGGGCCCCGTTTCAGGTCGTCGAGTCGTCGGGGCGTCGGGGCGTCAGAGCTTCAGGCCACGGGGATGTCGAAGTGGAGCACATCTTCGCGGCGGCCGAGCTTGGTGTAGAGCGCGACGGCGGGCAGATCCGGCGGGTCGGCCTGAACGAAGATGACATGGGCACCGCGCCTGGCGCCCAGCACCTTGAGGTCTTCGATCAGGGCGGTCGCCACGCCCTTGCGGCGGTGAGCGGCGGCGACGGCGAGGTCGTAGATGTAGATCTCGCTGCGCACCTGCTCGAACTTCGGAAGCTCGTAGGCCACCAGCCCACCGATCACCGCGCCGGCCTCGACCGCCGCCAGGGCGATGAACTGCTCCCCTTCCAGCAGCCTGCGAAGATAGCCGGAGTCCGGCTGGGCGCCGGTATAGGTGTCCAGCTCGTTGAAGGCCAGCCCGAAGACAGCGAGCAGTTCACGGAATGCGTCGAGGTCGCCCGCAGTCAATCGGCGAACGACGAAGGACGACATGCGTGGCATGGCTTTCCCTCCGGCTGGCCAAGCCCCGACTATCGGTGTTGCACCGGCAATCCGCAACCGCGGATCGGGGCGGTTGCCCGCGCCGGTCAGCCGTGCGCCACCATGACGTGGCGGACGACGGTATAGTCCTCCAGCGCGTACATCGACATGTCCTTGCCGTAGCCCGAGGACTTCAGGCCACCGTGCGGCATCTCGTTGGCCAGCATGAAGTGGCAATTGACCCAGGTGCAGCCGTATTCGAGGCGCGCCGCGGTGGCCATGGCCCGCGAGACGTCGCGGGTCCAGACCGACGAGGCCAGGCCGTAGTCGGAGTCGTTGGCCCAGGCGACGGCGGTGTCGACGTCGTCGAAGCGGGTGACGGAGACCACCGGGCCGAAGACCTCGCGCTGCACGATCTCGTCCTCCTGCAGGGCACCGGCGACCACCGTCGGCTTGTAGAAGAAGCCGTTGCCGTCGGCGGGGCCGCCGCCGGTGGTGATCTCGATATGCCCGGCGCCGGCGGCACGCTCGACGAAGGAGGAGACGCGGTCGCGCTGGCGCGCCGAGATCAGCGGGCCGATCTCGTTCTTGCTGTCGTCCTTGTCGGCGTAGGCGATGGTAGAGACCGCCGAGGTGAGGTCGGCGACGAGGTTGTCGTAGACCTTTTTCGAGGCGTAGATGCGGCAGGCGGCCGTGCAGTCCTGACCGGCGTTGTAGTAGCCGAAGGTCCGCACGCCGGCGACCACCGCGTCGATGTCGGCATCGTCAAAGACGATGACCGGTGCCTTGCCGCCGAGTTCCAGGTGGGTGCGCTTGACGGACTTGGCGGCGGCCTGGAGAACCTTCTTGCCCGTGGCGATGTCGCCGGTGAGCGAGATCATGCGCACGCCGGCATGGTGGATCAGCGCGTTGCCCACGGACTCGCCGCGGCCGACCACCACGTTGAGCACGCCCTCGGGCAGGACATCGGCGGCCACCTCGGCCAGCTTCAGGGTGGTCAGCGGCGTCTGTTCGGAGGGCTTCAGCACCACCGCATTGCCGCCGGCGATGGCCGGGCCGATCTTCCAGGCCGCCATCATCAAGGGATAGTTCCACGGCGCGATGGAGGCCACCACGCCGACGGGATCGCGGCGGATCATCGAGGTGAAGCCCTGCAGGTACTCGCCCGCCGCCGAGCCGTGCTGGCAGCGCGCGGCACCGGCGAAGAAGCGCAGCACGTCGACCACCGCCGGGATCTCGTCGTTCAGCACGTTGTGATAGGGCTTGCCGCAGTTGAGCGCCTCCAGACGGGCGAACTCGGCACCCTCCGCCTCGATCCGCTCGGCCAGCTTCAGCAATGCGTTGGCGCGCTCGGCCGGGGTGGTGCGGCGCCAGCGCTCGAAGGCCTTGCCGGCCGCCGCCACGGCGCGGTCGATCTGCTCGGCCGAGGCCTCGGGCAGCTCGAGGATGGTCTCCCCGGTGGCTGGGTTGAGCACGATCTCCGCCTCCTCCGCGCCGGCTTCGAAGTCGGTTCCGATCAGCATGGCCGTCCGCAGTGAGGGCCGCGTCGAAGGCTGCATGGCAGGTCTCCCTATCAGTATCGATTCATTTGCCTTCGCCGCCGGTATGCTGGCCCTCACGGGTCAGATAATAGGCGGCGAGAATGGGAATGAAGGTCACGGCGATCACGAAGACCGCGACCACGTTGGTTACCGGGCGCTGGCGCGGCCGCACCAGTTCGGTGAGCATCCAGATCGGCAGCGTCGACTGCTGCCCGGCGGTGAAGGTGGTGACGATGACCTCGTCGAAGCTCAGCGCGAAAGCGAGCATGCCGCCGGCCAGCAGCGCCGTGGCCAGGTTGGGCAGCACCACCAGGCGGAAGGTCTGGAAGCCGTCGGCGCCGAGGTCCATGGAGGCCTCGATCAGCGAGCCGGAGGTGCGGCGCAGGCGCGCCACCGCGTTGTTGTAGACCACCACCACGCAGAAGGTGGCGTGACCCAGCACGATGGTCCAGAAGCTGAAGGGAATCTCTGCCAGGTTGAAGGCCGAGCGCAGCGAGATGCCGGTGATGATGCCGGGCAGCGCAATGGGCAGGATGATCAGCAGGGACACCGTCTCGCGCCCGAAAAACCGGCTACGCGCCACCGCCGCCGCCGCCAGGGTACCGAGCACCATGGCGACCAGCGTGGAGATCGCCGCCACCTGCACCGAGAGCGTCAGCGCCGCCCAGATGTCCTCGCGGGCCCAAGCTACGGCGAACCACTTCAGCGTCAGGTCCGGCGGCGGGAACTGATAGCTCTTCTCCTCGGTGGTGAAGGCATAGACGACAATCAGCAGCAGCGGCAGGTGCAGGAACAGCAGGCCGCCGGCGGCGGCGACCTTCAGCGCCGTCGAGGCTCCCGATCTAGAGCGCATTGAAGGCCCCCAGCCGCTTCGCGCCCCAGAGGTAGAATCCCATGATGACGATCGGCACCACGGTGAAGGCCGCCGCCAGCGGAATGTTGCCGGCGGTGCCCTGGTGGGTATAGACGGCCTGGCCGATGAACAGCCGCGAGGAGCCGACGATCTGCGGGATGATGTAGTCGCCGAGGGTCAGCGAGAAGGTGAAGATCGAACCGGCGACGATGCCCGGCAGGGCCAGCGGCAGGATCACCGTGGCGAAGGTCTGGCGCGGCGTGGCGCCGAGGTCGCCGGAAGCCTCGATGAAGCTGACCGGCACGCGCTCAAGAGAGGCCTGGATCGGCAGGATCATGAAGGGCAGCCAGATGTAGAGAAATACCAGGAAGGTGCCGATGTAGCTGATCGACAGCGACGGCCCGCCGATGACCGGCAGAGCAAGGACCGCCTCCAGCAGCCAGGTGAGATGCAGCTTCGCCAGCAGCCAGTTGAGGATGCCCTCCTTGGCCAGGATCAGCTTCCAGGAATAGACCCGCACCAGGTAGCTCGACCACAGCGGCAGCATGACGGCGAGGTAGAACAGCGCCTTCCAGCGGCCGCGTGCGTAGCGCGCCGCGTAGTAGGCGATGGGAAAGGCGATCGCGGCGGCGGCCAGGGTGACGCTGGCGGCCATCAGCACCGTGCGGATGATGATGTCGAGATTGGCCGGCTGCAGCAGTTCGGCGTAGGTCTTCAACGTGAACTCTCGGCGGATCAGGCCGGAGAACTCGTCGATCGAGAAGAAGCTCTGCAGCAGCAGGGAGAAGAGCGCGCCGAGGTAGACGACGCCGAGCCAGAGCAGCGGCGGCCCCAGCAGGATCAGCAGCAGCAGCCGGGGACGCGTGACAAGGGTATCGGAGAGCCGCCGCAGCAGGCCGCCGCCGCTCTCCACGGTGCGCAGGGAAAGCGCCGCCTCGCTCATCACGACTCGTCCATGGCGCGCATCGCCGCGCGCGGCCAGGCGAGGCGCACCATCTCACCGGGGCGCGGCGGCCGCTCCAGCGCCGCCGACAGCGAGACCAGCAACGTGGTGCCCGGCACAGCGACCGCAAGGCGGCGCGTCGGCCCATGGAACTGCAGGCTTTCCACCCGGCCCATCGCCTCGACACTGTCGGGACCGCGCGGCCCCTCGCCGCTCAACAGGGCAATGCGCTCCGGCCGCAGGCTGAAGAGGCCGCGCTGTCCGCTCAATGCCTCGGCGACCTCCGGCTCCAGCACGTTGGAGGCGCCGACGAAGCCGGCGACGAAGCGGTTGCGCGGCTTTTCGTAGACCTCCTCCGGCGTGCCGACCTGCACGATGCGGCCCTCGTTGAATACCGCCAGACGGTCGCTCATGGAGAGCGCCTCGCTCTGGTCGTGGGTAACGAAGACGAAGGTGATGCCGAGGCGCTGCTGCAGCACCTTCAGCTCGACCTGCATCTGCTCACGCAGCTTGAGGTCGAGGGCGCCGAGCGGCTCGTCGAGCAGCAGCACTCTCGGCTCACCAACCAGGGCGCGCGCCAGCGCCACCCGCTGGCGCTGGCCGCCGGAAAGCTGCGCCGGGCGGCGGTCGTCGTAGCCCTCGAGCTGCACCAGCGCAAGCGCGCGGCGCGCCCGCTGGTGGCGCTCGCCCTTGCCCATGCCGCGCACGCGCAGCGCATAGGCGACGTTGTCGAGCACCGACATGTGCGGAAAGAGCGCGTAGTCCTGGAACACCGTATTGACGTTGCGGCGGTAGGCCGGCACGCCCTCGACGGTATCGCCGAAGATCTCGATATGGCCCCGGTCCGGCTGCTCGAAGCCGGCGATGAGGCGCAGGCAGGTGGTCTTGCCGGAGCCCGAGGGGCCGAGCATGGCGAAGAACTCGCCGGCGCGGATCTCGAGGTCGACCGAGTCCACCGCGCGCACGGTGCCGAAGTGGCGCGCCACCTGCTGGAAACACACCGCAAAAGGAGTCGCCGTTGCGGTCTGCGTCACGCCGGCCGCCTCAACTATTGTCCTGCCCAAGGGCATGTCGTCGGGTCCCAAGCTGGATCGCCGCTATGCGTGCTTCGAGACGCGCCTTCGGCGCTCCTCAGCATGAGGATTTTTCTTCGCGCTACCAAGAACCTACCTCACCCTGAGGAGCGCGGCCGGGCGACCGTCCGGCCGCGCGTCTCGAAGGGCGCACTACGCTGATGCGGCACGTCTCTCCGCCGTCACCGGCCACCCAGTACGGCGATGTAATCGGTGACCCAGCGGTAGTAGGGCACGCAGGTGCCCTGCGTCTCGCACTGGGTGACCGGCGTGCGCCAGAAGCGGATCCTCTCGAAGTCGCCGAGGCCATTGGTCTCGCAGCCAGCGTCGCCCAGGAGCGCGTTACCCTTGCAGGCGTCGAGCACCACCGGCACCGAGCCGAACCAGGCGGCGAGGTCGCCCTGCAGTTTCGGGTTGATGGAATGTTCCAGCCACATGTAGGCGCAGTTCGGATGCGGCGCGTCGACGTGCATCATGGTGGTGTCGGCCCAGCCGGTGGCACCTTCCGACGGCACGACGCTGGCGATCGGCTTCTTGTCGGCGACCAGCAGGTTCACCTGGAACGGCCAGGACGACGAGGCGGCCACGCCCTCGTTGTTGAAGTCGTCGATCTGGATAAAGGCGTCGTGCCAGTAGCGACTGACCAGGGCGCGCTGGCCGCGCAACAGGTCGAGCGCCGCCTTGTACTGGTCTTCGTTCAGCTCGTAGGGGTCCTTGATGCCGAGCTCGGGCTTGTGCGCCATAAGGTAGAGAGCGGCATCGGCGATGTAGATCGGCCCGTCGAAGGCCTGCACGCGGCCCTTGTTGGACTTGCCGTCGGGCAACATCGTCTCCTCGAAGACCACCTTCCAGCTGGTCGGCGCTTCCTTGAAGACGTCGGTGTTGTACATGAGGACGTTGGAGCCCCACTGGTAGGGCACGCCGTAGTGAACGCCGTCGACGGTGTGCCAGCGGGCGTCCTGCAGGCGCGGGTCGACCTTCGACCAGCTGGGCACCAGGGCGGTGTTGATCGGCTGCACGCGTTTGCCGGAGATCAGCCGCAGGCTGGCGTCACCCGAGGCGGTCACCAGGTCGAAGCCGCCCTCGTTCATCAGCGCCACCATCTCGTCGGAAGTGCCGGCCGTCTTCACCCGGACCTGGCAGCCGGTCCTGGCCTCGAAGTCGGTGACCCAGTCGAAGGCGGCGTCGGTGGCACCGCGCTCGATGTAGCCGGGCCAGGCGACGATATCGACTACGCCCTCGCCGGCGCCGATCTCCGTCTTCATCTCGGCGGCCGAAAGCGGCCCCTGCAAGGCTAAGAGCGCTGCGACGGCCGTCGCAGCCCGAAGCAATTTGACCATCCTTGAAGCTCCCCGTTGGCGGAAATCCGTTCTGCGCGGCGCGCGGGTCCGGTTGCCTTGGCTGCGGGCCGGAGCGCCGCTTTCCGGGGATGATAGCGATCCGGAGAAAGCGTTCGCCAATTCAAAAAGTTAAATTGTGATATCGGAAAAATCGATGTGTCATTGGGCGGCCGCCCCTCAGCGACCGCGGCGCTGGGTGACCGCCAGTTCGATGAAGGTCTCCGCCGCCGGCGCCAGGGGCAGGCCCCTGCGCCAGGCGACGCCGACGGTGAGGTCGGGCATGCTCTCCTTGATGTCGCGCGCCTCGATGCGGTCGCCCTCCAGCGACCACGGCCGATAGGCGAGGTCGGGCAGCACCGCGAGCCCGGCGCCGGTCGCCACCAGGCTGCGCACCGCCTCGACCGAGCGGGTGCGGAAGGCGACCTTGGGCCGCACCCCCGCCTGGCGCCAGAAGCGGCCGGTGACCTCCTCCACTTCGTCCACCGACAGCACGATGAACGGCTCGCCGGCCATCTCCTTGAGGCTGACGGGCCCGTGGCGCAGCAGGCGATGGCCGCTCGGCAGCCAGAGGTGATAGTGGGAGGTCTGAAGCGTCTCGGTTTCCAGCGCCACGTTGTCCTGCAGGTTGGAGACGATGATGACGGCGACGTCGATCTCGCCGTTCAGCAGCAGGTGTTCCAGGTAGTCGCGGGTATCTTCGACGACGCTGACCTGGACCCCCGGAAAGACGCGGCGGAAGCGCGCCAGCAGGTCGGAAAGGCAGTAGCCGGCGACCAGTGTCGTCACGCCGAGATGCAGCACGCCGGCCAGAGGTGCCTCCTGGCTGCGCAGGGCGCGCTGGGCATCGGAGACCTCGGTGAGGATGCGGCGGGCATGGCGCAGGAACTGCTGGCCCTTGTAGGACAGGGCGACGCCGCGGGCCTGGCGTTCGATGAGTTGGACGCCCAGTTCCTCTTCCAGGCCCTTGACCGCCTCGGTGACGGTGGACTGGGAAACCGAAAGCTGCTGGGCGGCACCGGTCACCGAGCCGTTCTCGGCGACGGCGATGAAGTAGCGGACCTGTCTGAGGGAGAGCGCCATGGCCGCAGACTACCACCGAGCCGCGGCGGCTACCGCAGCTTCGTCCAGCGCGGGCGCAAGCGACCCGGCGCGCTCTAGAAAGCGATCAGGCCGAACAGGTAGGTGACGCCGACGACGACCACCAGCGCGACGAGAATGCCCTCGCCCCAGCGCCAGAGGCGTCGCTTCTCGCTGCCCTGCTGTTCGCTCTGCACAACGGACCGATACATCTTACCATCCCTCCCCTGCACGGCTTGCCGCCGTTTCTGCAGGCGCCCTGCCCGGGCCCGATACCCGCGCCGCCGTCTGGCCCCCGTTCGCCGGAGATCGTCGCGGCGATCCTGCCCGGATCGTCTGCATCGCCGGAAGAATAGCAAATCGCCGGGGCGGCGAGAAGCCTCGACGAGGGTGCCGCCGCCTACCCGTCGTCCGGCCAGAAGACGCCGCCGAGGATCATGTCGACAGCTTCGCCGTCGGCGGCAAGGGGCAACAGCAGACGCAGGCTCTCCAGAGGGTTGCGGCGGGCGCCGCCGGTCCAGATCCGACGCAGGCAGGGCCGGCGCTCGCCGATCACGTAGCGGAAATCCGGATGATTTTCTTCCCACCCCGGCCCGAGACTGGCCTCCTTGACCAGCCGGCCGGTAATGTCGCGGCCTATGCGCCCGACCAGGGCGGTGCCGACGAGGCGGTAGCGCAGCGCCGCCGCCGCAACGACGTCGATCAGCGTCAGATTCGGCAGAAGTCCTGGGATATCCAGGGGATCGAGGTGCTGGCGCCCGGGCAACAGGCCGCCGTCCCGGCGGGAGACCCAGTAGTCGTGGAGGGCGCGCAGGCCAGGATGCTCGATCGACTGCGGCTCCGGGTTGAACAACACATCGGCCATAAAATCTTCTCGAACAGGTAATCGCGAAAACGAATATTTTAAGAAATGAAAAATTCTACTTCGAATATTTCAGAAACAGTGGAATCGTCGTTGCGCTGCAACATTTCTGTTGCAATCGGAAGCAGGCCCCGGTATCACCGCGCCATGAGTGACTCGACGAAAAACTCCAAACCCAAGTCCGATCGCGCCTACGAGAAGAAGCGCCGCAACTGCCTCATGTGCAGTTCCGAGTTCGTCAGCTCATGGCCCGGCGAACGGGTCTGCCAGTCCTGCAAGTCCACCAGCGCCTGGCGCGAAGGCATCGCCGCCTAAGCCGCCACCCCGCCCCACCGGATCAGCGCCGCCGCGGTCTCCCCGACCGCCTCACGCCGCCAGCCGGACAGAAGACTCGCAGCGGTGACACCGCTTCCACCGACGGACCCCACCGACGCCCTCAGTGCGACCCGCGCTAGGACTTGATGTCGATCAGGCTGTCCAGCAGTTCATCCTGGCTGCGCAGGGCGGCGGCATTGGCCTCGTAGGCGCGCTGGGCCTGGATCTGCGTCACCAGTTCTTCCGCGAGGTCGACGTTCGGCACGGCCGTCATCCCGTCGGCATCGGCCTCGGGACTGCCCGGCGCGTAGACCTCGACCGAGGCGGGCGTCACCGGAAGCACCTCGGCGCGCACGCCGCCGCCGGGGGTGGTCACCTCCTGCACCCGCTTGGGCTGGTAAGCGCCCGGCTGCGCGGACTGCGGACCCTGGGAAGATCCGTCCACGCGCAGCCCGCGGCTGCGCATGTTGGCGACATTGTCGGCGGAAACCGCCAGTCGCTTGCTCTGAGCCATCAGGCCCGAGATCGAGGCCGAAAATCCGGCAATCATCGGTGCGCCTTCCACAGGTTCCAGTTCAACTGATAATACCGCTTCATCATATCCCGAGGCAAATATTTGAATTTTATATATATTTGTCGCAAATCATCGACGCTTGCCGGGCATGCGCGGAACGCAGGACCGCTCCCCACCTATATTGGCTTGATATATCTCGTTCCGATATATTTTATGTCTGCCACGACCTGCAACCGCCCGGAGAACTCGCCCCATGGATGTGAAGACCCTTTGCCTCGGCGTGCTCTCCCGTGGCGAGGCCAGCGGCTACGAGATCAGGAAGGCCTTCGAGGAAGGGCCCTTCAGCCATTTCCACCAGGCCAGCTTCGGGGCCATCTACCCCGCCCTCACCGCTCTCAGCACCGAGGGACTGGTCGCCGGGCGCGCCCAGGCGCAGGACAAGCGGCCGGACAAGAAGACCTATTCGATCACCTCGAAGGGGCGCAACGCGCTGGTCGCAGCGCTGATGGCACCCCCGGCGCCCGACGCCATGCGCTCGGACTTCCTGTTCATCCTCACCTTCGCCCAGTACCTGCCGCCGGCCCGCGTCGACCAACTGATCGATCAGCGCATCGCCTGGTACCGCGGGGCCCTGGAACGGATGGAAGGATGCAGCTGCGATCCGGGTGCGGCGCCCGGCGCGGCCTTCGTGCTCGGCATGGGGATCGCCGTCTACCGCGCCGCCGCCGAATATCTGGAAACTCACCGCCAGTCGCTGCTCGCGGAGATCAGCGACCCGCCGCTGCAGGTTGCCGAGTAGCGCCCGAGCGGCAAGCGATACGACAGAGGAAACGAAACCCGGCGCCGGTGCGTATAAGGCCAGGAAGCGGCCGACAACCCCGGCGACCACGCCAAAGAGCCCCCAACGATGAAACGCTCCATCATTTTCGCCGTGCTGCTTGCCGTCGCCGCCACCCTGTGGGTCGCGTCCGGCCAGTTTGGCGACGGCGGCGCCCAGCCCGAGGCGCAGAAGCCGCCGGCGGACCTCTCGGCCCTGGACCTGGCGCCGCTGGTGCGCGTGCGCGTCTCCAGCGCCGAGCCGCATGCCGTGATCGACCTGCTGCGCGGCCGCACCGAGGCCAACCGGCTGGTCGAGATCAAGTCGGAGACCGACGGACGGGTGACCGAAGTCACCGTGATCGACGGAACCCGGGTCAGCGCCGGCGACGTGGTGGCCAAGCTGTCGGCCGGCGACCGCCCGGCGCGCCTGGCCGAGGCCCGCGCCCTGCTGGCGCAGCGCCGCATCGAGTTCGAGGCCGCCCGCAAGCTGTCCGAGAAGGGCTTCCGCGCGGAAACGCAACTGGCCGCGTCGCAGGCCGAGTTGGAGGCCGCCGAGGCCGCGGTGAAGATCGCCGAGGTCGAGCTGTCATATACCACCGTCCGCGCGCCCTTCGACGGCGTCGTCGACAAGCGCCTGGCGGAACTGGGTGACTTCGTCGACCGCGGCGACCCCGTCACGCGGCTGGTCGAGCTCGACCCCATGCTGATTGTCACCCAGGTCAACGAGCGCGACGTGCTGCGCCTCACTGTCGGCACGCCGGGCCGGGCGCGGCTGATGAACGGCCGCGAGGTGACCGGGCAGATCCGCCACATCTCCGCCGTCGCCGACGAAGCTACCCGCACCTTCCGCGTCGAACTCGAGGTGCCCAACCCCGACAGCGGCATCTCCGCCGGAATGACCGCCGAGATCGCCCTGCCGCTGAGCGAGGTGCTGGCACACCGCATTTCACCGGCGGTCCTTACTCTCGCCGACAGCGGAGAAATCGGCGTCAAGACCGTCGATGCCGACAGCCGCGCGGTGTTCCATCCAGTGCAGATCGTCGACACCGACCACCGCGGCATGTGGGTCGTCGGCCTGCCCGATGAGGTCACCCTGATCACCGTCGGCCAGGAAAACGTCGGCGACGGCGAGCCGGTTCGCGCTGTCTCGGAATCGGAGATCGAAGAGAATCTTAAGGGCCTGTCGTCGTGAACGCCATCATCGACGCCGCCATCTCCCACAGCCGCACCGTCATCCTGTCGCTGCTGCTGATTCTGGTCGCCGGCAGCGTCGCCTACCAGACGATCCCCAAGGAAGACTCACCCGACGTCAACATCCCGACGCTTTACGTCAGCGTGGTGCACGAAGGCATCGCGCCCGAAGATGCCGAGCGCCTGCTGATCAAGCCACTGGAGAAACAGCTTCGCGCCATCGAGGGCGTGAAGGAAATGAAATCCACTGCCTTTCTCGGCGGCGCCAACGTGGTGATGGAGTTCGATGCCGGCTTCGACGCCGACCGCGCGCTGCTCGACGTCCGCGAGAAAGTCGACCTGGCCAAGCCCGAGCTGCCGCAGGACGCCGAGGAGCCGCGGGTCCACGAGATCAACCTGTCGCTGTTCCCGGTGCTGACGGTATCGCTCTCGGGCACCGCGCCGGAGCGCACGCTGCTGCGCATCGCCCGCGACCTGCAGGACCGTATCGAGAGCATTTCCAGCGTCCTCGAGGCCGACATCGTCGGCGACCGCGACGAGCTGCTGGAAGTCATCATCGACCCCTTGGCGCTGGAGAGCTACAACCTCGACGCCAGCGACATCCTGGAGATGGTCTCGAAGTCGAACCTGGTGGTCGCCGCCGGCTCGCTCGATACCGGCCGGGGTCGTTTCGCGGTGAAGGTTCCCGGCCTCTTCGAGACCATGGCGGACATCGTCAACCTGCCGGTCAAGGTGAGCGGCGACGCGGTGGTGCGCTTCCGCGACATCGCCAGTCTGCGCCGGACCTTCAAGGACTCCGACGGCTTCTCCCGCCTCAACGGCCAGCCGTCGTTGGCGCTCAAGGTGTCCAAGCGCACCGGGGAGAATATCATCGAGACCATCGAGCAGGTGCGCGAGGTCGTCGAGTCGCAGCGCGAAAGCTGGCCGGCGACGGTCACCGTGGCCTACAGCCAGGACAAGTCGACCGACATCCGCAACAACCTGCTCGACCTGCAGAACAACGTGCTGAGCGCCATCCTGCTGGTGATGGTGGTGGTGGTCGCCGCCCTCGGCATCCGCTCGGCCTGCTTCGTCGGCATCGCCATTCCCGGCTCCTTCCTGACCGGCATTCTGGTGCTCGCCGTCGCCGGCCTGACGGTCAACATCGTGGTGCTCTTCGCCCTCATCCTCGCCGTCGGCATGCTCGTCGACGGCGCCATCGTGGTCACCGAGTACGCCGACCGCAAGATGAGCGAGGGACTGCCGCGCAAGGAGGCCTACGCCCTCGCCGGCAAGCGCATGGCCTGGCCGATCATCGCCGCCACGGCGACCACCCTCGCCGCCTTCTTGCCGCTGATGTTCTGGCCCGGAGTGGTCGGCGAGTTCATGAAGTACCTGCCGCTCACTCTGATCGCCACGCTGTCGGCCTCGCTGGTGATGGCTCTGATCTTCGTGCCGACGCTGGGCTCGGTGTTCGGCAAGCCGGGCGGCACCGCCGACCCCGAGACCATGAAGGCGCTGGCCGCCGGCGACGACGGCGACCTCACCGAGGTTGGAGGCGCCACCGGGCGCTACCTGAAGGTTCTCGGCTTCGCCCTCAATCACCCGGGCAAGGTCCTGACCGCCGCCGTAACCACCCTGGTGGTGGTGATGTTCGCCTACGGCAGTTTCGGGCGCGGCGTCGAGTTCTTCCCGCACGTCGAACCGCACAACGCGGTGCTGCAGATCCACGCCCGCGGCAACCTCTCCGTCGAGGAGCGCGACGGCCTGGTGCGCCAGGTCGAGGCCGTGGTGCTGACACTGCAGCGCGAGCGCGGCGAGTTCCATGCCGTCACCGCCGAGTCGATGGCATCCTCCGGCCAGGGCGGCGGCGACGAGGCCGAAGACGTCATCGGCAAGATCACCCTCGAGTTCACCGACTGGTTCCTGCGCCGGCCCGCCGAGGAGATCCTCGGCGAGATCCGCGCCCGCAGCGCGATGTTTGGCGGCATCCTGCTCGAAGCGCGCGAGGAGGAAGCCGGCCCGCCGGTCGGCAAGCCCGTGCAGATCCAGGTGTCCTCCGCCGACCCTTCGCTCATCGAGCCGGCGGTCAAGCGCATCGCCGTCGCCATGGAGCGCATGGGCGGCTTCGTGGACCTGGAAGACGGCGCCCAGGTGCCCGGCATCGAGTGGGAGCTGGTGGTCGACCGCGCCCAGGCGGCCAAGTTCGGCGCCGACGTCAGCCTGATCGGCAGCTACGTGCGGATGATCACCAACGGCATGAAGCTAGGCGACTACAGGCCCGACAACAGTACCGAGGAAATCGACATCGTGGTGCGGTTGCCGCAGCAACACCGCACCATAGAACAACTCGACAAGATCCGCATGCAGACCTCGGCCGGGCTGGTGCCGATCTCGAACTTCGTCACCCGCGTGCCCAAGCAGAAGGTCGGCCTCCTGAAACGCACCGACGGCAATCGCGCGATGACCGTGAAGGCCGACGTAGTACCCGGCCTGCTGGTGGACGACAAGGTCCAGGAGGTCCGCGCGTGGTTGGCGACCGAGAGCTTCGACCCGCGGATCAACATCGGCTTCAAGGGCGAGGATGAGGAGCAGAAAGCCGCCTCCGATTTCCTCGGCAAGGCCTTCGGCGTCGCCCTTTTCCTGATGGCGATCATCCTGGTCACGCAGTTCAACAGCTTCTACAGCGCCCTGCTGATCCTCAGCGCGGTGATCATGTCGACGGTCGGGGTGATGATCGGCCTGCTGGTCACCGACCAGCCCTTCGGCATCATCATGTCCGGAATCGGCGTCATCGCGCTGGCGGGCATCGTGGTGAACAACAACATCGTGCTGATCGATACCTTCGACCGGCTGCGTCAGAGCGCGGAGACCCCCCGCGAAGCCATCCTGCGCACCGGCGCCCAGCGCCTGCGCCCAGTCATCCTGACCACGGTCACCACCGTGCTCGGCCTCATGCCCATGGTGCTGGCCACCAACATCGACTTCTTCTCGCGCACGGTACAGGTCGGCGCGCCGTCGACCCAGTGGTGGCGGCAGCTTGCCACGGCCATCGTCTTCGGACTGACCTTCGCCACGCTGCTGACCCTGCTGGTGACCCCATCGGCGCTGATGCTGCGCGAGAACCTGCGCGGGTTCTTCCAGCGCCGCAGACGGCCGAAGCCGGCGGCCGAGGAAGCCGGCCCTGACGGCAAGGTCGGCGATCCGGTCTCCCAGGCGGCGGAGTGAGGCGCGCTAGATCGGGGAATTGGTTCCAGGGAGAACCTGTAGCGGCGGTACCGGCCAGGGCTGCGCGGGAGCGGGATTTGACTGCTCGTAGGCGCGCAGTGTTGTGGGCATCGCCAGTTCCAGGCCGACGGCATTCAGGTCGATGACAACAAACAACGCATCGGGCTCGCCGCCCTCGCCCAGCGGCATGACAATTCGTCGATAGGCAAGCCAGGTGTGCTCCGGCCAGGGGAAGCGCCCTTCGTTGTAGGAGCAGGAGCCCTCCGTCGCAGCCAGGCCGTATTCGGAAAAGCAGCGGGTGAACTCAGGCGAGCTGCCGACCCCTCTCAGCAATTCACCGATCGTCATGCCGGTAAGCTGTAGACCCGTCGCCTGCTCGACGGCCGTACCGACATTGACGAAGCGCAGGGAATCGAGGTTCCGGTAGGGACGCTCGACGCGCAAGAACGCCGTATTGGCCGCGGCTCCGCGCAGTTCATCCAGGGTGATCTCACCGCGCCGTGGCCAGCGCCTTCGATCGCGCTGCTGGTTCCAGAAATCAAAGAACGGCCTCAGACGCTGGTGAGGAATCTGGCGCGCCTCAGAGATCTTCATTCGTCGTCCAAACAATCAGAACGCGTATCCTGGATAGCCTAGCATCGATAAATTAACAGCACCAACACCACTGCTAAGGATTTCATCAATTGCGAATTGATTTTCTGTCACAGCAATTCTCGACCATCGTGCCTCGCGGGAGGCCGCCGTCAGATCTCGTCCTCGGGCAGCACCGGGTCGTCCGGCGTCTCGGGTACGCCGTCGCGCAGTTCGCGCCGGTGCTGGGCCATCGAGAAGGGAATGCTGGCGAGATACGCCAGGGCAACCCCGGTCACCGTGATCCAGGTCTCGCTGATCAGCATCGCGATGAACAGCACCATGCCGACCAGCACGAAGATGCGCTGCGGTGCCCGAAGCTTCATTCGCTTGGCCGAGAAGGTCGGCACGCGGCTGACCATCAGCATCGCCACCGCCAGCAGGGTCAGGACGTTCAGGGCGTCGTTGCGCAGCAGGCTGTCGCCGAACACGAACGACATGGTGAGCGGCAGCAACGCGAGGCCCGCGGCCGCCGGCGCCGGAACGCCGACGAAGTAGCGCGAAGCCAGCGGGGTCGGGTTCTCCTCCCCCAGTGCGGTGTTGAAGCGGGCAAGGCGCAGCGCGCAGCAGGCGGCGTAGACCAGGCAGACCGCCCAGCCGAAGCCGCCGGCGTTGGACAGCGTCCAGAGGTAGACCATAAGCGCCGGCGCGACGCCGAAGGCGATCACGTCAGAGAGGGAATCGAGATGCGCGCCCAGTTCGCTGGTCGCGCCCATCAGCCGGGCAATGCGCCCGTCGAGAGTATCGAACAGCATCGCCACCAGCACCGCCACCACCGCCGCCTCCCAGCGCCCCAGCAGGGCGAAGCGCACCGCGCTGAGGCCCGCGCAAAGCGCGAGCAGGGTCAGCGCATTGGGAATCATCCGGTTGATCGACAAGGCCGTCACCCGGCGGCGGCGAAACTGCGCCATACTACCTTTCCTCCCCCTGGCGGGTCGCCTCGTCCGACTGCAGGTCGGCGATCACCGTCTCACCGGCAATGGTGGTCTGGTAGGGCACCACCAACGGCGCGATGCCTTCCGGCAGGTAGACGTCCATGCGGCTGCCGAAGCGAATGAGGCCGAACAGCTGGCCGGCGCGCACCGGTTCTCCGAGCTTTACGTCGCAAACGATGCGCCGCGCCACCAGGCCGGCGATCTGCACGAAGCCGAGGTCGATGCCGTCGTAGGTCGTCACCTTCAGCGACATCCGCTCGTTGTCCTCCGAGGCCTTGTCGAGGGCAGCGTTGAGGAATTTACCAGGGCGGTATGATAGCGCGGTGATGGTGCCGTCCAGCGGGATGCGATTGACATGCACGTTGAACACGTTGAGGAAGATCGATACGCGGGTCAACGGCTGGTCGCCGAGTTCCAGTTCCGGCGGCGGTACCGCGCGCTCGATCGGTTGCACCATGCCGTCAGCCGGCGCGATCACCAGGCCGACCCGCGTCGGCGTGACCCGCGGCGGATTCCGAAAAAAATACGTGCAGAAGGCCGCCGCCAGCAGGCCCAGCCAGAACAGCGGCGCCCACAGCAGTCCGAGCAGCACGGCAACGGCAAGGGCGATGCCGATGAACGGCCAGCCGGCCCGGTGGATAGGTACGATGACGCTTCGAAACACAGATTTTTCCTGTCAAATGAAGATATTCCGTCTCCGCCTAATAAAACATGCCGGGCCGGGCCAAACAGTCGAAAAATCACGCGGCGACGATAGTTTACCGATCGTTAAAAGCTACCATGCTAGTCAAGCTCCGTTGAACCCGCCGGGAGCCAAGGTCTTGGACAATAAGGGAATCGGGCCCACCGCTTCCGCCTCCGCAGAGCCGCCCGGCAAGTCGGCGCTGCAGCAGGTCGCCGACACGCCGCTGCCCCTGGAAGTCGGCAGCATCGCCATCGGCGAAGACGGCCACATCCAGCGGAGTTCGACGGACCGTCCGCTGCATTTCCGCTTCTGCGCCTGCGGCGTCGCCTTCGAGGCCGAACTCGCCAGCCGATCGGCGCCGCTGCGCCTGCGCGCAAATCTCGGCAAGCTGCCCTTCAGTGCGGAATCGCCGGAAGCCCGCCGCCTGGCACGCAGCGTGATGGCCGCGACCGACCGCCTGCAGCGCGGCCACATCCTGCTGTCGCCCGATCAGGACATGGTGCTGGAAGGCGAACTGGCGCCTGCCGATCCGCGCACGCCGGTGAGCGTCATCGCCACCGCCGTCGCCCTTATCCTCGATTTCAAGCCCTACCTCGACCTGCTGGGCGAGGCCATCGCCCTTCGCAGCGCACCGGCGGAGCCCGCCGACGAGGACGCACCGACGCCCGAACTGACGCCCGAGCTGACGGCCGAAGCCTGACTGCCGGGGCGCGTCGAACCGGCGCGCGCCGCCGGTTCTCCGCTACCAATCTGTTGAGGATGGGTGCGGCAAGGCGCTCGAGCGCTCTTACGACAGCCGGCTAGTTCGTTCTGGGAAGTTCGAAGACCTGGCCCGGATAGATAAGGTCGGGATCGCGAATCTGGTCCCTGTTGGCCTGGTAAATCACCGAATACTGCAACCCCTGGCCGTAGGTGCGCCGCGCGATGCGCCACAGCGAATTGCCGGGCTGCACGATAACGAACTCCTCGTTGTCCTGCGCCACGCGCACGGCCTGGCGCGAGAACGGTGTCTCCACACGGGCAATGACCTCACCGCCCTGGTCCACCTGGTCGACGCGCAGCGCGTGCATGCCCTCGACGACGGGATCCTCCGGAGCCAGGCTCCAGCGGCCGTCGTCGCCGGCAACAGTGTCGCCCAGCACGCGGTTGTCGAGATAGACCTGGACTCGGCTGCCCGGCGCGGCGCGGCCGCCGATCACCGCCTGACCGGCCTCGTCGTAGTCGACGCTGTCGAGCACCAGGTCTCCCTCGGCAATGCCGTCCTCGGCCTCCTGCGGCAGCACCCGGCTGGCACCACCCTGGCGCGGCGTGAGTACTGCGAGAACCTGCTCTTCCGTGGCCGCCGGCGTTTCCGCCGGCGCCGGCACCGGGGCCGGCCTCGCCTCGGGCACCACCACCACGACGACGTCTTCCGACAGCCGCTGCGCGCCTTCGGCGCCTTCCGCGGCGATGCCGATCTCGTGGCTGCCCGGCGCCAACGGTTGCTCGGCGACGATCGCCCAGCTGCCGCTGCTGTCGGCGCGGGCCCGACCGAGCGAGGTGCCGTCCTGGGTGGTCACATTGACTTCGCTGTCCGGCGCGGCGCGGCCGGCGATCACCGTCTCGCCGCTGCGCTCGACCCTGACCACGTCGAATGTCGGCGCCTCGCCTGCCGGCGCCTCGGCGGGCACGGCGACCGCATCGGAAGCTGCCGCCGGAGTCCGCGGCCTCACCTCGACCACCGGCGCGCTCTCGCCGGCCGCGGACTCTGCCGTGGCCGCGGTATCCGGTTGGCCGGCCGTGTCGCTTGGGATCGGCGGTGGCGGTGGCGCGGCGGTGGAATCGGTGGGCGCCGCTGTGCTCGGGCTCTCGGCCACGATTGCCGGCTCCTGCCCGTCGCCGCCGATCAGGTAGTATCCGAGAAGTGCCGCGGCCACTACGGCCACCGCACCGACTGCGATTGCTGCCCTCTGCACTTCGCCTAGCCTCCACACCCCGTGCGACAGCCTAGTACGCGGGCGGCGTGGGCGCAATGGCGGCAAGCCGCGTTCAGGGCGACGGCTTCGGTGGTAAGTCCTTGAGATACTTGGCAATCGCCGCCAGGTCTTCGTCCGTCAGGCGACTCGTGCTGTTGTCGATCACCTCGCCCATTGCCTCGCCGAGGAAATCGCCGTCCGGCGTGATGCCGGTCTTCAGAGCATAGGCGATGTCCGATTCGCTCCAGCCCGCGAAGCTGCTGCGGCCCGGTGTGAGGTTCGGCACCCGGCCGCCGTCGGGCCCGACGGGGTTCCCCGCCAACTCCCGTTCGGCGTCGACGGCGCCGAGAAAACCACGCGGCGAATGGCATTCGCCGCAGTGGCCGAGATGACGCACCAGGTAGGCGCCGCGGTTCCACTGCGCATCGCGGTTCGCGTCGGGCCTGAAGGCGCCGGCCTCCAGATAGAGGGCCTTCCAGACACCCAGCGTGAAGCGCAGGTTGTAGGGGAAATCGAGTTCGTGCGGCCGGTTCGCCTGCGCCACCGGCGGCTGCGCCATGAGATAGGCGAAGAGGTCGCGCATGTCCTGGTCGGTCATGCCGCTGTAGGAGGTGTAGGGAAAGGCCGGGTAGTAGGAACCGCCACGCGGCGAGGTGCCGTGGCGCAAGGCGGCCACGAAATCCTGCAGCCGCCAGGCGCCGATGCCGCTGCGCGGGTCCGGTGTGATGTTGGGGCTGTAGAAGGTGCCGAAGGGCGTGGCCAGCGCCCGCCCGCCGGCCAGCGCTTCGCCGCCGCCCTTGGCATCGGTGTGGCAGCCGAGGCAGCCCGCCGCCTGGAAGATGTATTCGCCACGCTCTACCGCCGGGTCGACGATCTCGCCGACCTCTACGGCAGTGTCCTGCGCCGGCGCGGCCATAGTCGACACCAGCAGCAGGACGATGGCGGGCAGAAGCGAGGGCACGAGGGCCCGCCTTGTCCGCCAGCGGTCGCCGTCCGGCCGCAAATCGCCGCTCCCGCCCGTCCGCAGGCTAATCGACCTGCGGCCCGCGGAAGTCCTCGTGGCATCCGCCGCAGCCGTTCCGGCCCATGTCGGCGAAGGCCGCCTCGATGGCCGCCCCGTCGCCGCCCTGGAAGGCGACCACAAGCGCGCCGCTCTTTTCTTCCAGAATGCTGGCCTTCTCGACGAAGCCATCCCAGTTCAGCCAGATCTCCGGCTTGCCGCGGTTCTTGCCGACGGCATCCATCTCGTCCAGGGTCGCCTCGGTCTCGAAGGCCGCCGGGATGCTTCCCGCGAGTTCGCCGATCTTGGCGGCGGCGGCTTCGGCCTCGGCCATGGTGCCCTTGGACTCCTTCAGGAACTCGGTCACGGTGCGCATGTTGCCGCCGACCGACTTCATGAGTTCCTGACGCTCCTTCACCGCAGCCATCTTTGCCGCGTCGGCGAGTTGGAGCGTGCCCGGCCCCGCAGACTGGCCCAACGCGGGTTGACCCAGTGTAACCGCACCCAACGCAACACCGCCGGCAACCGCCAGGGAAGCCGCCGCGAATATCCTGATCTTGCTCTTCATTGTGACCCGCTCCTTGTTTGCTACGCCCCGTGCGGTCAGCACCCGGGCATATTTCAACGTGGTTTCTCAGCGCGCCAATCCGAGCGGCATTCGGACATTGCCCCGAGACGACCTGATCTGGATGGGGGTGACAGGCCTGTGCTACAAGGCGATCACGAGAAGTGACGCGCCTCTACACTACTGAATCGGCGTCCGATTTCAACGCCGCCCTGGGACCGGGCCGGCCGGTAACGAGTTTGTGAAGATGGGAATCCGTGCGCTCTGCGTCTATTGCGGCTCCTCGAGCCAGGTCCGCCCGAGCCACCTGCAGGCGGCCCGCCAGCTGGGCGCCCTGGCGGCCGAGGCCGGCGTCGACATCGTCTACGGCGGCGGCCGTGTCGGCCTGATGGGGGCCGTCGCCGAAGGCGCCCTCGGCAGCGGCGGCCGGCTGGTGGGCATCATTCCGCAGCACCTGGAAGACCTCGAGGCCGGCCACCGCGCCGCCTCGGAATACATCGTGGTGCAGTCCATGCACGCCCGGAAGCAGCTGATGGCGGAGCGCTCCGATGCCTTCTGCGCCCTGCCCGGCGGCCTCGGCACCCTGGACGAGACCTTCGAGATCATCACCTGGCGCCAGCTGAAGCTGCACGACAAGCCGGTCATCCTGGTCAATGTCGAAGGCTACTGGGACCCGCTGCTGCGGCTGGTGGAGCACCAGACCGCCGAGGGCTACCTGCGCGGCGGCAGCGCCGGGCTGTTCCACGTGGTCGAGCGAGTCGAGGACGTGCTCAAGGTGGCGGCCAAGGCGCCGCTCCCCGCCCTGCCCGACAAGATCGAGCGCATGTAGTCCGCGCCCCCGCGGCCGGTCTTCGCGGGCCGGCTTGCGCCGCCGCCGAAGCCTGCTATCTTGCGCCGCAAAATACGGTCGGGCCCGACCCGCCGCGGCCGTGATGGCGTGTGTCTCTGGAGGAAAAAGATGGGGAAAATCAAGGTCAAGAACCCGATCGTCGAGCTCGACGGCGATGAAATGACGCGGATCATCTGGGCGAAGATCAAGGACAAGCTGATCCTTCCCTATCTCGACGTCGACCTGAAGTACTACGACCTCTCGGTCGAGAAGCGCGACGAGACCGACGACCAGATCACCATCGACTCCGCCAACGCCATCAAGCAGTACCGGGTCGGCGTCAAGTGCGCCACCATCACCCCCGACGAGGGCCGGGTCGCCGAGTTCGGCCTGAAGAAGATGTGGCGCTCGCCCAATGGCACCATCCGCAACATCGTCGGCGGCACGATTTTCCGCCAGCCCATCATCATGCAAAACGTGCCGCGCCTGGTGCCGGGCTGGACCCAGCCGATCGTCATCGGCCGCCACGCCTACGGCGACCAGTACCGCGCCACCGACTTCAAGGTGCCCGGTCCCGGCAAGCTGACCATGACCTTCCAGCCGGCCGACGGCGGCGCGCCGACCAGCTATGACGTTTTCGACTTCCCCGAGGCCGGCGTCGCCATGGGCATGTACAACCTGGACGAGTCGATCCGCGGCTTCGCCAGCGCCTGCCTGAACTACGGCCTCAACCTCGGCTGGCCGGTCTATCTCTCGACCAAGAACACCATCCTCAAGGTCTACGACGGGCGCTTCAAGGACATCTTCGAGGAAGTCTACGAGAAGGACTTCAAGAAGGCTTTCGCGGCCAAGGGCATCCACTACGAGCACCGGCTGATCGACGACATGGTCGCGGCCGCCATGAAGTGGTCCGGCGGCTACGTCTGGGCCTGCAAGAACTACGACGGCGACGTGCAGTCGGACACCGTGGCCCAGGGCTTCGGTTCGCTCGGCCTGATGACCTCGGTGCTGATGACGCCGGACGGCAAGACCATCGAGTCCGAGGCGGCGCACGGCACGGTCACCCGCCACTACCGCCTGCACCAGCAGGGCAAGCCGACCTCGACCAACCCCATCGCCTCGATCTTCGCCTGGACCCGCGGCCTGCAGTTCCGCGGTCAGTTCGACGACACGCCGGAGGTGGTGAAGTTCGCCGAGACCCTGGAAAAGGTCTGCGTCGACACCGTCGAGTCCGGCCACATGACCAAGGACCTGGCCCTGCTGATCAGCCCGGACCAGACCTGGATGACCACCGACGAGTTCATGGACAAGCTGGACGAGAACCTGAAGAAGTCGATGAACTGAATCCAAATCACACCCACGAAGGGGGTTCGGCGTATGAAGTCCCTGCTATCACTCATTGCGATCGGATTACTTGCCATGACGATTCAAACCAGCGGGGCCGACGCCCAAACGGATCCCGAGAACGTCCTGGTCATGGAGTTGAAAGACGGCAACGTGCGGATCGAGATGCTGCCGGATCTCGCCCCCGAGCACGTCGAGCGGATCAAGACGCTGACGCGCCAGGGCTTCTACGACGGCATCGTGTTCCATCGGGTCATCGACGGCTTCATGGCGCAGACCGGCGACCCGACCGGCACCGGACGCGGCGGCTCGGACCTGCCCGACCTGCCGGCCGAGTTCTCCGCCGAGCCCTTCGAGCGCGGCGTCATCGGCATGGCCCGCACCCAGGACCCGAACTCGGCCAACAGCCAGTTCTTCATCACCTTCGCGCCGGCGCGCTTTCTCGACGGCCAGTACACCGTCTGGGGCCGCGTCGTCGAAGGCATGGAGTACGTCGACATGATCAAGAAGGCCCCGCGCGGCGACCAGAGCGGCATGGTGCGCGGGCCGGACCAGATCGTCTCCCTGAAGGTCGAAGCCGACATCAAGTAGCCGGCGGCGCTCTCAGCCAGCAGCAAAGAAAACGGGCCGAGCGAAAGCTCGGCCCGTTTGCAATTTCGGCCTCAGGGGCGAAGTTCGGGACTAAGAAGCCGCCAGCGCGGCTTCGATGGCCTCGATGGCCTTGGTGGCAGAGCCGCCGTCCGGGCCGCCGGCCTGGGCCATGTCGGGGCGTCCGCCGCCGCCCTTGCCGCCGAGCGCCGCGGAGCCGACCTTCACCAGGTCGACGGCGCTCGCCTTGCCGGTGGCGTCCTCGGTGACGCCCACCACCAGCGAGGCCTTGCCGTCGTTCACCGCCACCAGCACCACCACGCCGCTGCCGATGCGCTTCTTCAGTTCGTCGGCCAGCGGCTTCAGGTCCTTGGCCGGGATGCCGTCCAGCAACTTGGCGGCGAACTTCAGGCCGGCGACCTCGCGGAACTCCTCGTCGTTGGCGGCGGTGCCGCCTCCGCTCGCCAGCTTGCGGCGCAGCTCGCCGGTCTCGCGCTCCAGGCGCTTGCGCTCCTCGATCAGCGCCGACAGTCGGGCCGGCAGTTCATCGGGCGGCACCTTCAGGGCCGCCGCGGCGGCGCGCAGCAACTGCTCCTGGTGCTCGACATAGCGGCGTGCCGCCTCGCCGACCACCGCCTCGATGCGTCGCACGCCGGCGGCCAGCGCGGCCTCGCCGGTGATCTTGAAGAAGCCGATGTCGCCGGCGCGGCGCACGTGAGTGCCGCCGCAGAGTTCAGTGGAATAGGCCTTGCCGCCCTTTGTCGGGTCGCTGCCGCCCATCGACAGCACGCGCACCTCGTCGCCGTATTTCTCGCCGAAGAGGGCAAGCGCACCGGCCTCGATGGCCTCGTCGGGCGTCATGAAGCGGGTCTCGACCTCCGCATTCCTGCGAATGCGCTCGTTCACTTCAGTTTCGATGGCGTGGATGTCGTCCGCCGTCAGCGGCTTGGGATGGCTGATGTCGAAGCGCAGCCGGTCCTCCGCCACCAGCGAGCCCTTCTGGGTCACGTGCTCGCCGAGCCGGCGACGCAGCGCCTCGTGCAGCAGGTGGGTCGCCGAGTGATGGGCGCGCAGGGCCGCGCGGCGCCGGCCGTCGACGCGCATCTCCACCGCCTGGCCGAGCATCAGGCTGCCGCGGGTCACGCGGCCGATGTGGACGTGCAGGTCGCCCAGCTTCTTCTGGGTGTCGTGCACCTCCATCTCGCCGCCGTCGGCGCTGAAGACGGCGCCGTGGTCGCCCTGCTGGCCGCCCGACTCGCCGTAGAAGGGGGTCTGGTTGGTCACCAGCATGACCTCCTGGCCGGCGGCGGCCTCCCGCACCTCCTTGCCGTCGGCCACCAGGGCGACGATCTGCCCTTCGGCCTCCTCGGCGTCATAGCCGAGAAACTCGGTGGCGCCGAGGCGCTCGCGCAGCTCGAACCACAGCGTCTCGGTGGCGGCATCGCCGGAGCCGGCCCAGGCCTTGCGGGCGGCCGCGCGTTGGCGGTCCATGGCGGCATCGAAACCGGCGGTGTCGACGCCGCGGCCCTGGCCGCGCAGGATGTCCTGCGTCAGGTCCAGCGGAAAGCCGTAGGTGTCGTAAAGCTTGAAGGCGACCTCGCCTGGAAGCTGCCCGCCGGCACCGAGGCGGCCGGTTTCTTCCTCCAACAGCTTGAGGCCGCGGTCGAGGGTCTCCTTGAAGCGGCTCTCCTCCAGCTTCAGGGTCTCGGTGATCAGCGCGCCCGCGCGATTCAGTTCCGGGAAGGCACCACCCATCATGCCGGTCAGGGTCGGCACCAGGCGCCACATCAGCGGGTCCCTGCAGCCCAGGCGGTGGGCGTGACGCATGCCGCGACGCATGATCCGCCGCAGCACGTAGCCGCGTCCCTCGTTGGAAGGCAGCACCCCGTCGGCGATGAGGAAGGCGCTGGCACGCAGGTGATCGGCGATCACCCGGTGCGACACCGCGTGCTCGCCGTCGGCCGGTTGGCCGGAAGCCTCAGCCGAGGCCTCGATGATGGCGCGCAGCAGATCGGTATCGTAGTTGTCGTGCTTGCCCTGCAGCACGGCAGCGATGCGCTCCAGCCCCATGCCGGTGTCGATCGACGGCCGCGGCAGGTCGCGCCGGGTTTCCTTGTCGATCTGCTCGTACTGCATGAAGACCAGGTTCCAGATCTCGATGAAGCGGTCGCCGTCCTCGTCCGGGCTGCCCGGAGGACCGCCGGGGATGTGCTCGCCGTGGTCGAAGAAGATCTCCGAGCAGGGGCCGCAGGGGCCGGTATCACCCATGGCCCAGAAGTTGTCGGAGGTGGCGATTCGGATGATGCGCTCGTCCGGCAGGCCGGCGATCTCCTTCCACAGCCGGGCCGCCTCCTCGTCCTCGGCATAGACGGTGACCATCAGGCGGTCCTTGGGCAGGCCGAACTCCGCGGTCACCAGGTTCCAGGCCAACTCGATGGCGCGGTCCTTGAAATAGTCGCCGAAGGAGAAGTTCCCCAGCATTTCGAAGAAGGTGTGGTGGCGCGCCGTGTAGCCGACGTTCTCCAGGTCGTTGTGCTTGCCGCCGGCGCGCACGCACTTCTGCGAGGTCACGGCGCGGTTGTAGGGCCGGGTCTCGTTGCCGGTGAAGACGTTCTTGAACTGCACCATGCCGGCATTGGTGAAGAGCAGCGTCGGGTCGTTGCGCGGCACCAGCGGCGAAGAGGCCACGATCTCGTGGCCGTTGCGCTGGAAATACTCCAGGAAGGCGGAGCGGATTTCGTTACCGGTGCTCATGACTAATAAATATAACCCATAGCCTTGCGCTGCAAGCTGGAGTGGTTCTAAATTTCTTCCGCAACGCGGCGGGCCGGCGCGAAAGCGCAGCGTTGTAGCGCGCCCCAGAAGGCCTGTCCACCGAAAGGCCCCCAAGCGACCGGAGAGGCAGCCAGGGGTGGGGGAGCCCCCGCAAGGGGCCGCCCGATGGCAAAATGTCCTTGACTTGCCCTGGCATTCTCCCGTCCCAGCGCCTATCTGGGAGGATGCGCCCGGCCACAGGCGTGGCCCTGGCCAAGCCTTTCCTCAGGAGTTAGTTTCACCGCATGCCTTCACTCCTCAAATCGCTTCGCCGCACCGGCGAGACCTTTCATCACGGGCCCACGGCGGCGGTCAGGCCGCACAGGCTTCGCGCCGTCTTCCACGCCGCCGTCCTCGCCGGGACCTTCTCGACCCTCGCGGTCACCGGCGCCCAGGCCCAGACCCAGCAGCCGGTGCAGCCCGCGCCCCAGGGGCAGGCGCCCGCTGCCGAGCCCCCCGGCCAGGCTTTCGGCGACTGGGTGCAGCGCTGCACCCCGACGCCGCCACCGGGCGCGTCGCCGCCGCGGGCCGGCGAGCAGAACGTCTGCTTCCTGGTCCATCAGGCAATCGACCAGAGTTCCCAGAATCCCGTGCTGAAGGTGACCGTCGGCCACTTCGGCGACGAGCGTCAGTCCGGCGCCGTGATCGCCATGCCCCTCGGGGTGCCGCTCGCCCGCGGCCTGCAGATCAGCGTCGACGGCAGAGAACTGGCCACGGTGCCTTTCCAGGTCTGCCGCCGCGACGGCTGCCAGGCCTATTTCCAGATGGACGACAACGTGATCGCCGCCTTTAAGGCGGGCACCCAGGCCGTCGCCCATGTGGAATCGACGATGGGCGAGGGTTTCAACCTGCCGATCTCCCTGCGCGGCTTCACCGCCGGTTTCGACTCCCTGCAGTAGGCGGCGCGGCGCAGCAGCAGGCGGCGCGGCCGCCGACGCCGTACAGAAAAACGGGCCCGCTGCGGGCCCGTTTTCCATTGCAGTCTCAAGCCGCGAGAGCGTCGCGGAACTGGCCGTCAGGAAGCCTCGGCCGCGCCCTCTTCGGCCGGCTCGTCGGCGCCGCCCTCCAGCATCGCCGCCGAGACCAGTCCGGCGTTGGCGCGGATCTTCTGTTCGATCTGCCTGGCGATCTCCGGGTTCTCCTTGAGGAAGGTCTTGGCGTTCTCGCGGCCCTGGCCGATGCGCTGGCCGTCGTAGGAAAACCAGGCGCCGGCCTTGTCGACGATGTTGGCCTGCACGCCGAGATCGAGCAATTCGCCGGTCTTGGAGATGCCCTCGCCGTAGGTGATGTCGAACTCCACCACGCGGAACGGGGGGGCCATCTTGTTCTTCACCACCTTCACACGGGTCTGGTTGCCGACCACCACGTCGCGGTCCTTGATGGCGCCGATGCGGCGGATATCGAGACGCACCGAGGAATAGAACTTGAGAGCGTTGCCGCCGGTGGTGGTTTCCGGATTGCCGAACATGACCCCGATCTTCATGCGGATCTGATTGATGAAGATCACCAGGGTGTGTGACTTGGAGATCGAGGAGGTCAGCTTGCGCAGCGCCTGGCTCATGAGGCGCGCCTGCAGTCCCGGCAGGGAGTCGCCCATCTCGCCTTCGAGTTCGGCACGCGGCACCAGGGCCGCCACCGAGTCGACCACCAGCACGTCGATGGCGCCGGAGCGCACCAGGGTATCGGCGATCTCCAGCGCCTGCTCGCCGGCGTCGGGCTGGGAGATCAGCAGGTCCTCGACAGTGCAGCCCAGCTTGCCGGCATAGACCGGGTCGAGGGCGTGCTCGGCGTCGATAAAGGCGCAGGTGCCGCCGGCCTTCTGAGCCTCGGCCACCACATGCAGCGCCAGGGTGGTCTTGCCGGAACTCTCCGGCCCGTAGATCTCAACGACGCGCCCGCGCGGCAGGCCGCCGATACCGAGCCCGATGTCGAGGCCGAGGGAGCCGGTCGAGATCACCTCGGTTTCGACCACCTGGTCGGCGCCGAGCTTCATAATCGACCCCTTGCCGAAAGCCCGTTCGATCTGCCCCAGGGCCGCGTCCAACGCCTTTTTCTTGTCCACCGTGTCTTTCTCCACCAGCCGCAAAGCGTTCTGAGACATCATCGGTCTCCCTTATGTCATAGGGGTCTCGGGACTGCAATGAAGCCCCTGCGTACCATCTTTGTTCTCCTTTCGGCAAGCGGAAAACGGATCAAAATGAGAACATTCCCTAAAATTTGAGACAAATTGCCCTAATTATGGATTCCGCAGCGCACCAGCAGCCTAGTCGCCGAGCACTTCCTTCACCTTGCCGGCGAGCTGCTTGAGGCTGAAGGGCTTGGGCAGGAAATGGATGCCGGTGTCCTCGTCGAGGCGCTTGCGGAAGCTGTCCTCGGCATAGCCGGATATGAAGATCACCTTGAGGTCCGGGCGCGACTGGCGCACCTCTTTCACCAGGCTGGGACCATCCAGGCGCGGCATCACCACGTCGGTGACCAGCAGGTCGATCGGCGCCTCCTGGCGTGCGAGGATTTCCAGGGCCGTTTCGCCGGAATTGGCCTCCAACACGTTGTAGCCCTTGTTGCGCAGCGCCCGCGCCGAGAAGGCCCGGACCGCGTCCTCGTCCTCCACCAGCAGCAGGGTGCCGGCCCCGGTCAGGTCGCGGCGGTCCTGAGCCTCGGCTTCCTGCAGGGTGGCGGCGACCTCCCGCTCGGCCACCTGCGGCAGGTAGATGGAGAAGGTCGTCCCCTCGCCCACCGTACTGTCGACGAAGACATAGCCACCGGTCTGCTTGACGATGCCGTAGACCGTCGAGAGTCCGAGGCCGGTGCCGGCGCCGACCTCCTTGGTCGAGAAGAAGGGGTCGAAGATGCGGTCGACGATGTCCGGTGGGATGCCGCAGCCGGTGTCCTGCACCTCGATGACCGTATAGCTGCCGGGCGGCATGGTCTCGTCCTTCAGCTTACGCCGCCGCTCAACCTTCTCGTTGAAGGTGCGGATGGTCAGCAGGCCACCCTGGTCCATGGCGTCGCGCGCATTGACCGCGAGGTTGATGATGACCTGCTCGAGCTGGCCCTGGTCGGCCCGGATCATGCCGAGGTCGCGCCCATGGCTCATCTTCAACTCGATGTTCTCGCCGATCAGCCGGCGCAGGAGGTGCGACAGCTCGGCCAGAATGTCGGTCAGGTTCAGCAGGCGGGACTGCAGGGTCTGCTGGCGCGAGAAGGCCAGCAGCTGGCGCACCAGGTTGGCGGCGCGGTTGGCGTTCTGCTTGATCTGCATGATGTCGGCGAATGACTGGTCGCCCGGCCGGTGACGCAGCAGGAGCAGATCCGAGAAGCCGATCATCGCCGTCAGCAGGTTGTTGAAGTCGTGGGCGATGCCGCCGGCCAGCTGGCCGACCGCCTGCATCTTCTGCGACTGCGCGAACTGCCGCTCCAGGTTCTTTTGCTCGGTGGAATCGATGAAGTGCACCACGAAGCCGGCGAGCGAACCGTCGCTGCCCTCGGTGCGGTTGACGAAGAGTGTACAGACCGGCCCTTCGTCGCTGGCCAGGCGCACCTCCAGGGACGGCGTGCCGGCTTCCCCCGACTTGTCGGCCACCGGCGCCAGGGCGGACTTCAAGGTATCGACGTCGCCCTTGGCGACGAGGTCGAAGAGCGACACCGAGCGCAGCGACTGCGCCGTGCGCCCGATCAGCCGCGCCAGGGCATCGTTGCATTCCTGAATCGCACCCGCGGGGTCGATCAGAGCAATGCCCGCCGGCGCCTTGGCGAAGAGCTGCTCGAAGCGGTGCTCGGACTCTTCCAGCGCCGCCACCATCGCCATCTCGCGCGACAGGTCACGGACCACCGAGCGGGTACGCAGTATCGTGCCGGCATCGTCGGTTACCACGTCCTGGCGGATCGAGGCGCGGAAGGTTGCGCCGGCGGCATCCTTAAGCAGCACCTCGCCCTGAGACGCGCCGGGCAAGCCGAGCGGATCGTAGGGCGGCGCCTCCTCCGGCACTTCGGCCAGCACGTCGTGCAGGCGCACGCGGCCGAGCTCGAGGTCGTTCTGAGCCAGGCCCAGCCATTCGCAGAGCGTGTGGTTGGCGAAGAGGAAGCGGCCCGCGGCGTCGGCCGAGTAGAAGCCGACCGGCGCGTTTTCCAGCAGATCGACGAAGCGCTCCTGCTCCTCGCGCATGATCTGCTCCATCTGCCGGCGCGGCGTGATGTCGTCGACCACCCAGTAGACGTAACCAGGCCGGTCTGGCAGCGGATAGGCGGCGACGAAGCGCCAGTCGAAGCCGCCGCGACGGCCCGTCGGCCCCTCGGCGGCCGGCACCCGGACCTCGGCCTGGCCGGGACGGCCGAACCGGGCCTGCTCGGCAAGCTGCTCGATCTGGCGGCGGGCATCGGGGTCGTCCTGGACCTGCTCCAACAACAGATCGGGGATCGGCCGGTCGCGGCCGCCGAAGAAGCTCTCCAGCGAGGGATTGGCGAGGATGGTCCGGCCTTCCGGCGACACCACCTGCCAGGGCTTGGGCACGGCGGCGAAGATCGAGGCGCAGATGTTGCGCCGCTGCGCCCAGTACCACACGCCGGCGGCGCCCGCGCCCAGGCCCAGCGCGGCACCGGCGATGAATACGAGCAGACTCAGCAACTGCGCGCGCCCCCTGTCCCTCTCGGTTCGGCCTATCAGCCGCAAGCTAACGGCAAATGGTTAACCAAGATTAACCAAGGGGCCAAGACTATTCGCCATTGCAGGAGTCGCGCCGGCCGAATTATCGCGGACGGCGCGCCGGCAGGTTCTTCTTCAGGCGCATGACGTAGCCGATGATCTCGGCCACCGCCTTGTAGTGCTCCGGCGGGATCTCCTGGTCGATCTCGACGCTGGCGTGCAGCGCACGGGCGACCGGCGGGTTCTCGACGATGGCCACGCCGTTCTCCTCGGCGACCTCGCGGATGCGCAGGGCGACATTGTCGACGCCCTTGGCGACCACTCGCGGCGCCTCCATGGTGCGCTGGTCGTATTTCAGGGCGACGGCATAGTGCGTCGGGTTGGTGATCACCACGTCGGCGTCGGGCACCGCCGCCATCATGCGCCGGCGCGCACGCTCCACGCGGATCTGGCGCAGGCGGCTCTTGATCAGCGGGTCGCCTTCGGACTGCTTGTGCTCGTCCTTGACCTGCTGCTTGGTCATGCGCAGTTCCTTGTGGTGCTGGAAGCGCTGGTAGAATATGTCGGCGAGGGTGATCAGGGTCATCACCGACAGCACCCCCACGATCACCTTGGTCGCCTCCGCGCGCACCAGCGCCAGCACGTCCGGCACCGGCATGGTCGGGATCAGCAGCAGGGTATGTCGGTCCGGCCAGACGATCAGCGTGACCACGGTGGCGACGATGATCAGCTTCAGCAAGCCCTTCAGGAAATCAGTCAGGGCACGGGTCGAAAACAGCTTCTTGAAGCCGCGCTTGAAGCCGATGTTGGAAAGCTTCGGACGGATCTGCTCGGCGGTGACGACAATACCGTTTTGAATGGTGCCGGCGGCCAGACCCGCCACCAGGATGATGGTCAGTGGGATCGCCGCGGCCTTGAGGATGCCGAGGGCGGCGCCGGCGAGGACGTCGCCCATGGCGCCGTTGTCCAGCGGTATCAGGTGCGGCCGCTCCAGGAACGGCCGCAGCACGCCGCCGATATCGGCCATCAGCACCGGCGAGAAGATGCCGACGACGATGGCCAGCGCCAGGATCATGAACCAGTGCGAGACCTCCTGGGAGCGCGCGACCTGGCCCTTCTCACGGGCGTCGGAAAGCCGTTTACTTGTCGGTTCTTCTGTTTTTTGTGAGTCGTCTTCTTCGCCGGCCATGCCCCGCCTCCCCTAGCGCAGCCCGGCGAAGGGCAGCGTGACTTCCTCGAAGCCGGCGATGAACCAACCGAGCAGCGCCGGCAAGGCCACCATCAGGATGGCCATGCCGATGAGGATCTGCAGCGGGATGGCGATGAAGAAAACCTGCATCTGCGGCATCAGGCGCGCCAGCAGGCCGAGGCCGAGATTGAAGATCAGGCCCATGGCGATGAACGGCGAGGCGATCTGGAAGCCGAGCAGGAAGGCCTTGGAGACCACCCGCGAGACCATCTCCGAGATGTCGCCGACCAGGATCGCCTGCCCCGGCAGGAACAGCTGATAGCTCTCGATCACGCCGCGCAGCAGCACGTGGTGGAGGTCGAGAATGATGATGATCATCAGCGCGATCATCGACAGGAACGAGCCGGCGATCGAGCCCTGCTCGGCCGCGGTAGGGTCGTTGGTGAGGGCGTTGGCGAGGCCGGTCACCGTCGCGATCATCATACCGCCGATCGACAGCGCCGCCATCAGCAGGCGCGCCACCGACCCCAGGAACAGGCCGATGAAGGCCTCCCCGAAGATCAGCAGGAACAGCGCCATGGCGCTCTCCGGCAGGGCCGGAAAGACCGGTGGCAGCACCGGATGCACGACCACGGTCACGCTGAGGGCGATCAGCAGGCGTACGCGCGGCGAGATGTAGCTCTCGCCGAAACCGGGCAGCAGCATCAGCGCGCTGCCGAGCCGCACGAAGATCAGCAGCAGGGTGAAGGCCTGTTCGGGGAGCAGCTCCGCCAGCATGGCGGCTACCCGAGGGCGATCATGCGGTCGAACAGCCCCTGGGAGAAGGTCGTCAGGCTGGTCACCATGAAGGGCAGCAGCAGCATGACGCCGACGAAGATGACGATGATCTTGGGCACAAAGGTCAGGGTCATTTCCTGGATCGAGGTCAGGGCCTGGAACAGGGCGATGGCCAGGCCGACGGCCAGCGCCAGCAGCATCACCGGCGCGCCGATCTTCAACATGACGAAAATGGCCTCGCGGCCGATCTCAATGGCGTCGGTGCTGTTCACCCTGCCCTCTTCCCCTCTTTCACAGGCCTGCCGCTTCGGTCTGGCGCTTCGGCCGGCTGCGCCGGCCGCCGCGTCAGATTGGCATGCGCAGGATGTCCTGGTAGGCCTGGATAACCTTGTCGCGCAGGGTAACCACGGTCTCCAGCGTCATCTCGGCCTTGGAGACGGCGAGAACCACCTGGGTGAGGTCGGCGGTGCCGGCGGCGGCCTGGATGGTCTGGCTCTCGCCCTCGAACATGGTGTCTGCGGCGCGCTCGGCGGCGCGGCGCAGCATCGAGGAGAAGTCGGCGCCGCCGCTGTCGCGCGCCTCGAGTCCGGGCGAAGCGCCCTGGCGCAGCATTCTGTCATAGGCCTGGACGGCCCCGGTGATGTTCGTCGTCATGGCTCTCTCCGTCGGACGCTCTCACGCGAGCACCCAAGGCAGCCATCCTGGCGGGTCGGAAGCGCCGTCCTGGCGCCTCGAAAAGCCTGCGCGCGGTCTAGCGCAGGATGTCGATGGTCTTCTGCAGCATGTTGCGCGAGGACTCGATGACCTTGAGGTTGGCCTCGTAGCTCCGCTGCGCCTCGCGCAGGTCGGCCATCTCCATCAGCGAGTTCACGTTGGGCGTCAGCACGTAGCCTTCGGCGTCGGCTGCCGGGTGGCCCGGCTCGTAGCGCCGGCTGAAGGCGCTGCGGTCGGCGACGATGGAATCGACACGCACGGTCTCCAGCCCCAGCGCGCGGTCGAGTTCGTTGTCGAAGGTCACCAGCTTGCGCCGGTAGGGCTCGCCGCCCGGCGTCTGCGCCGTCGAATTGGCGTTGGCGATGTTCTCCGAGATCACGCGCAGGCGCGTGCCCTGGGCACGCATGCCGGCAGCGGAGATGTTCAGCGACTTTTCCAGATCCATGCCTTTGACGTCCTATGCGTTTCCGGGGCCGACCGGGTCTATTGTCGGCCGCGCAGGGCCATCTTCATCATCGCCACCTGCTTCTTGTAGAGGTTGGTGATGGCGTTGTAGTCGTTCTGCGTCTGGGCGACCTTGATGAGCTGCTCTTCGACCACCACGGCATTGCCCGAGGGCGCGGTTTCGTAGCGATCCTTCTGCTCGACGGCGCGGTCGTCGGCGCGCAGGGTGGAGGTCTGGATGTGCCCGGCCTGGGTCGCCGCCGGCTTCAGCAGGGCGGTGAACTGGCGCTCCACCATGCGGCGGAACTCCTGCGGCTTCAGATCGCGCGGCGCGTAGTCGGGCGTGTCGGCATTGGCGATATTCTGCGCCAGCACCTTCTGGCGCTGGCCGAGCCAGTCCATCCGCTTGCCGAGCAGGCTGAAGATTCCGGGCTTGCCGTCCATTGCGTTCCTGATATCTGCATCTTGCGCGTCGAAGGCCCCGGTTCCCCCGGCGTTCAGGGACCTTTAGGCTCCATGATCACGGTTGCCTTGTTAAGAATCAGTAAAACGCGCTAAATTGCGTCTATTAACCAAGATCCGGGGGCGCGCGGCCGACGGCCCGCGGGACGGGGGGAGCCAAGAGGGCCATGCTTTATCTGACACGGAAAATCGGCGAATCGGTCATCATAAATGACAATATCGAAGTGACCGTGGTCGACATCCGCGGCAAGTCGATCAAGCTCGGCTTCACCTTTCCGAGCGACGCCACCGTGCTGCGCCGCGAGATTTTCGAGCGCATCCAGGAGGAAAACCGCGCCGCCGCCGCGGTGGACGACGACGCGGCCCTTGCCGAGGCCCTCAAGGGCCCGGCCGCGCCCTCCGGCGACCCCAAGAAGGATACCGGCACTTAACGGTTTCGGCGGTCCCGCACCACGCCTCTAATCAACTCTGATCGCAGCGGTTTTTTCCGCCCGGCGGCGGCTTTGCCGGCCCCGCCCTAACCATTCGTTAAGCATGATCGGTCACCATCGGGTCAGCCGTCATCCTCGGGGACTCCGGTCCCAGGAACGGCGGCCGGAGTATGGATCGATCGTGACGCAGAAGCCCGGGCCCGACCGCAGCCTCGCCATCGCACTGGAGAACGTGACGCCCGAGGCCCTCGCCGGGGCGGCCGCCGGATCGGCGCAGTCCGCCCCGCGGGTGATCGCCAGCGGACGCGGCGCCGTGGCCGAGCAGATCCTGCAGATCGCCTTCGAGCGCGGCGTCAAGGTGCGCACCGACAGCGACCTCGCGGAGATCCTGGCGGCGGTGGAGGTGGACAGCGAGATCCCGCTGGCGGCCCTTGCAGGCGTCGCGGAGATCCTGCGCTACCTCTACATGACCGACGCCCGGCCGACCGACGCGGCGCCGCAGACCACCACGCCCGGCAGCGGGCATCACGAAGACCCGAACGCAGAGATGGAGTAACCGCCGTGAGCCAGACCGCCGCCCTCGAATCGGAGATGCACTCGCTGTCGTCGCGCCTGCGCAAGGCGCGCCAGGGCCTGTCGAGCGGCACCATCGTCGATCTCAACCCCATCGAGCAGGACGTGAAGTGGCTGTGCCGCTCGGTCGAGAAGCTGTCGCCGGAGGAGGCCTCCCAACTGCGCCCGCGGCTGTTCGGACTGCTGGAGGAGGTCAGCCAGCTGGGCGAGAACCTGCGCGCGGGCCTCGGCGAGCTGGCGCAGCTTCTCAGCGCCGCCGGCGAGCGGCGCAAGGCGCTGACCGCCTACAACACCGCACCGGCGGACAAGGCCTAGAGGTCACTCCGGGGGCGATTGGGGAACCCAGATGGAACTCGGCGAGTACTTTCGCTTTTTCCTGGCGCTCGGCTTCGTGCTGCTGCTGATCGCCGGGCTGGCGGCGCTGCTGCGCCGCTCGGGCTTCGGCAGCCGCCTCGCCATATCGCCGGCGCCCGGCGCCGAGCGCCGCCTCGCCCTGGTGGAGGTGCGCCCGCTGGACGCCAAGCGCAAGCTGGTGCTGCTGCGCCGCGACGACCGCGAGCATCTGGTGCTGCTGGGCATCTCCGGCGACCTGCTGATCGAGAGCGACATCCCCGCTCCGCCGGCCCGGCCCACCGAGCCAACCGCGCCGGCCCCCGGCACCCCGGCAAAGCATGGCGCCGCCGACCTGGTCGGGCGCTTCTTCGGCAAGCTGCGAGGGCCGGCATCATGAAGCGGTGGCTGTCCCTCGCCACGCTCGCCCTGCCGGCGCTGCTCCTGCTGCTGGCGCCGGGCGAGGCGCTGGCCCAGGCGCTGACCTTCGATCTCGGCGCCGAGACCGCGGGTACAACCACCGGGCGCATCATTCAGCTGATCGCGCTGATCACGGTGCTCAGCCTGGCGCCGTCGATCCTGGTGATGATGACCTCCTTCACCCGCATCGTGGTGGTGCTGTCGTTCCTGCGCACCGCCATGGGCCTGCAGCAGACACCGCCCAATTCGGTGATCGTCAGCCTCGCGCTGTTCCTTACCGCTTTCGTGATGATGCCGACCCTCGAGGCGGTCTACGACGAAGCGCTGGCGCCGCTGATCGCCGAGGACATCAACGAACTCGAAGCCTTCGACCGCGCCCAGGCGCCGGTGCGCGATTTCATGCTGCGCCACGTGCGCGAGAACGACCTGCGCCTGTTCCTCGACATCACCGAGGCGGGCGAGGTCGAGGAGCCGGAGGCGACGCCGATGCGCGCGCTCATCCCGGCCTTCATGATCAGCGAACTTCGCCGCGCCTTCGAGATCGGCTTCCTGCTGTTCCTTCCCTTCCTCATCATCGACATGGTGGTGGCCTCGATCCTCATGTCCATGGGCATGATGATGCTGCCGCCGGTGATGATCTCGCTGCCCTTCAAGCTGATCTTCTTCGTGCTGGTCGACGGCTGGTACATGGTCGCTGGCAGCCTGGTGCAGAGCTACGGCGGCTAGCGGCCGCCAAGGTCGGTGCCGCGCCAGAGAGTGGCGATTTCTGACCGAAGCCGCGCCGTCCTCGCGCGCAGACTGAGCCTCCACCATTGGGGGCGCGCGACGTGCCGAACGACGTCATCGAATTCATCCACGGTCTGCGCTGCGCCGACATCCCGGAGGCGGCCCGCCACGCCGGCCGCCGTGCCCTGCTGGACACCCTGGGTGTAGCCGCCGCCGGCGGCACCACCGAGGCGAGCCGCATCCTACGCGACCATGCCGTCCGGCATCACGGTGCCGGCGGCGCCGGCGCCCGGCTGCTGTTCGACGGCCGCCGCGTCGCGCCGCCCGCGGCCGCCATGGCCGGGGCCGGCACCATCGACGCGGTCGATGCCCACGACGGCCACCGCCTCACCAAGGGGCACGTCGGCGTCACGGTGGTCCCGGCGCTGCTCGCCTGCTGCGACGAGATGGCGCGCTGTGGCGGCGCCGAGTTCCTCGCCCGCCTGATCGTCGGCTACGAGGTCGGCACCCGCGCCGGCATCGCCCTGCACGCGACGGCGCCCGACTATCACACCTCCGGCGCCTGGAACGCCCTGGCCGCGGCCGCCGTCGCGGCGCGGGCATTGCGGCTCAGCCCGGCGCAGACCGCCCACGCCCTGGGCATCGCCGAGTACTACGGCCCGCGCAGCCAGATGATGCGGGTGATCGATCATCCGACCATGCTGAAGGACGGCTCCACCCTGGGCGCCCTCAGCGGCATGACCGCCGCCCTGCTGGCCGCCGAGGGCTTCACCGGCGCCCCTGCAGTGACCGTCACCGGCGACGCCGTGGCGGAGACCTGGGCCGACCTCGGGCGGCGCTGGCGCATCGAAGAGCAGTACATCAAGGCCTATCCGGTCTGCCGCTGGGCGCAGCCGGCCATCGAGGCCGTGCTGTCCCTGCGCACCGAGACCCTCGAGCCCGAGGCGATCGCCCGAGTCACCGTCCACAGCTTCGCCGAGGCGAGACGCCTGGCGACGCGGCGCCCGCGCACCACCGACGAGGCACAGTACTCCCTGCCCTTCCCGGTCGCCGCCGCGCTGGTGCACGGCCGTCTGGGCGTCGCCGAGATCGACGGGCCGGGCCTCGCCGATCCGCGCGTGCTGGCGCTCAGCGACGCCATGGTGCTGGTCGAGGATGCCTCCTACAGCGCCCGCTTTCCGGCCGAGCGCTGGGCCCGCGCGGTGATCGAGACCACGGACGGTCGGCGCCTCGAATCCGCGCCCTGCCCGGCACGCGGCGACCCGGAGGCGCCCCTCGGCGATGTGGAGCTGTTGGAGAAGTTCCACGGCCTGGCCGCGCCCCAGCTCGGCGCCGAGACCTGCGACGCCGTGGCCGCGGCCTGCTTTGCCGTCGACGGAAAGGACGATCTCGGGGAGTTTTTCGACGCCTTGCTGAGCCTGCCGCAACCCGCCGGCCAGGGCAGTGCCGCGGCGGCGGTCAGTTCAGTTCGCTGAGGTTGCTGCGGCTCAGCCGTTCGCGGTAGCTGGCCATGAAGTCCTGGGCCTGGCCGACCTTGCTGAGTTCGTCGGCGATGGAGGTGAGCTCGAAGCGCTCGCCATCGCCGACCAGCAGCCGGAAGGTGTCGGCCTGCGGTCCGCGCGCCATCGCGGCACCGTAGCGCCGGTTGAGATCTTCCAGCTCCACAACCTCGCCGGCCAGCAGCAGAGCCACCGCCAGGTTCACCACCAGCTGGCTTTCTTCCTCTTCCATCGGTCGCCGCGGCGGCAGCAGGGGGATCAGCTTGGACAGGGACTCGACCGCCTCCTGCCATTGGCGCTCGCGCCAGTGGATCGCGGAACGGAGCTGCTCGGCATCCAGGCTCTCGTCGTCGGCCAGCAGTTCGAGGGCCTCCGCCGTGCGATTCAGGTCTGACAGCGCCCTGGCGCGCAGCTGGCGCCGCTGCCCCGCGAGCGCCGCGTCGGCGCCCTCGACTTCGCTGATGTCGAGCGCCTCGAGACTGGCTTCGGGGTTGCGGTCGAGCAGGTGAACCAGCGCGAGGCGGGCGCCGATGCGCACCTTGTCGTCTCCTTCGAGACGATAACGCACCTGGCCTTCCAGAAGCTCCGCCGCGCGGCTCAGCAGGTCGACCTCGACCAGGCGGTCGGCCAGACCGGCGATCATCAGGTCGCCTTCGGGGCCGGCGGGGGTCAGCTCCATGAACTCGTGGAACAGCGCCAGCGCCCGCAGCGGCGGCACCTCGGGATCACCGGGATCGCTGTAGATCTCGGCGAAGATCTCCCGCATTCTCTGCGCCGAAGTGCGGGCGACGGGATCGTCCGGGAAGTTGATCACCGCCTCGCGCAGGGCGTAGAGCGCGTCGCGATGACGCTTTTCCCCGACATAGAGGTCGGCCAGCTTGCGCAGCAGGGCGAACTCGAAGAGATCGCCGCGCCAAGCGAAGCGCAGGCGTTCCAGTTCCTCGATGGCCGCCTGCGGCGACAGCGTTTCCTCGGCGATGCCAAGTTCGATCAGGGCCAGCCGTGCACGCGCCTGCGACGGCCGGTGGCTGCCGTCGCGCGCCTCGATCCACAGCTTCCCGGCTTCCTCGATGTCGCCGGCGGCAGATGCCAGCATGCCGCGCACCACCTGAACCTGCGCCAATTCACGCGCGTCCAGGTCGCGAGACTGCAGGTGGTCGAGTTGTCGACCCGCGGCCTCGGGGTCGCCGGCCTGCATGAAGCTCTCGGCAGCGGCCAGGTCCAGCCACAGACGCAGGTGGCGCGGATAGCTCTCGATCAGGTCGAGCGTCGCGGCAAAACCCGTCGCCGCCGCCTGCCAGTCCTCGGCCTGAAACGCCAGCGCGGCCTGCCAGAGCAGCGCCTCGCGTTCGCCGTCCAGCGCCGGATGGGCGAGCGTCGCGGTGGCGGCCGCGTAGTCCCGCATCATCACCTGGCTAGCGCCCTTCATGAGACTTACTTCGGGATCGCGGGCGAGACGCGGGTTGGCGTCTTCGATCACCTGCAGGACGCCGAGCGCCTCGCTTTCCATACCGTGGGCGAAGTAAAAGCGCGCCAGGTCGAGCCGCGCGACGGCGAGCCGGTCGCCACCGACACCCGTGGTCGCGCGCAGCAGGGCCTGCCGGTTCTCCTGGTAAAGATCGATACCGCCGCGCCGCCACTCCTCCAGCTCGAACAGCCCGGGTGCGTCGCTCGACGGATCGGCGGCACGCCCCGCAGCGCGCCGCTCCTCGGCCTTCGAGACCAGCAGACCGTTGCGGTCTCGCACCAGCACGCCGGTCTGCACCGTTGCGACCTCGATGCCGGCAGTCAGCGGCTGGAGGACGATACCCTGCTGGGTCTGCAAACTGCGGAACTGCGGAAAGCCGTACGGCAGGGTCAGGCCCATGCCGGCGCCGCGGATCGGTACCAGCACCAGGCGGTCGCCGGCATCGGGGTCGGTCACCCAGAGCATGCGCCCGGCGCCGATCACCGGGTAGCGAATGCGGCCGCCCTCCTCGTCTTCCACCACCGGCGCCGCCAGCGCCTGCTCGGGCAGGCTGCTGCGTGGACGCAGGTCCACTGTCCAGGTGCCACCATCGCGGCTGAGGCGAGGTGCCACGGTCACGGGCGCGGCGAATTGAAGAATGGTGGCGCCGGCCTCCTCCATCATCCGCACCTCTCCCAGATGCGGCACCGCCTCGGCGATGCGACGCACCGCGTCGGGTGGCGCCGGCCGGTCGAACACCAGCCAGATCTTGTCGCCGCGCCGGAACGCCGCCGCCGTGGTCGGCAACTCCCAGCTGAAGGTCAGAACCACCGGCTCGAAGGCATCCGCCCTCGGTCCCTGGGCCTGGGACCTCAGAAACCCGGGTATCGGATCGGTGGCGATGTCGAGCCTCCCGCGCGCGGACTCGGCGATCTTCGGCAAGGGCGCCGCAGCGGGAGGCGCGGCGGCCGTACCTCCCATGGACTGCGGCACCAGCGGGGTCGGCCTGCCGGTCGGCGTCGCTGCAGCTTCCGGGACCGTCTGCGGGGCTGGCGCCGGTTCGGCGGATGCGGTTTCTGTCGCCGCCGGCAGTTCCGGTGCGGTTTCGGTCGCCGCCGGCGACTCGGGCGCGGCGGCAGGCGTGGCACTTGGCGGCGGCATCACGTCGAGCACCACCTTGGTACCGCTGCGGTCGACGCGCAGGCGACTGCCCTCAGCGAACTCGACGGTCACGCCCTCTGGCGCCGTCCGGAGAGCTGCGATCTGCGGCAGGCGGGCCGTGTTCACCGCCGAGGTATCGAAGGTCGCGGGGCGGTCGAAGATCAGACGCGCCTGCCCGCTGGCCTCCTCCAGAACTTCGCCGACCGGCTCCGCCCAGTCGAACACCAGGCGACTGAAGCCGTCGTGACGGCCCCCGCGCACCCGCACGCGCGGCAGGCTCTCCTGCACCGCCTCCGCCGTCGCCTGCGGTGCGCCCGGAACAGCCGCCTGCTGCAGGTCAATGACCACCTTGGTGCCGAGCCGGAAGTGCTTCATGTCGTAAGCGCCGCTGAGCGGCAGCGCCAGGCTGCGGCCGTCCTCGGAAGCCTGCGCCGCTGCCGCATAACCCTTGAGACCGTCGCGCAGAACCGATCCCTCGAAGGCCGCCGCCTCGCCAAAACTGACCACCAGGCGGCCGGCCTCGATGCGGGCATCGTAGTCGACTTCGCGGGGCCAGTCGAAGACGATGCGGCCGTAATCCTCGTGCAGGCCGGCACGCACCGTCACAGGCTCGGCCGCCCGCAGGGGCGCCGCCGCGGTGACCAGGAGCGCGAGGGCGAGCAGCAGGCGGATCATCAGCGCACCTCCGCCGCGTAGGCGTGGACGACGATGTCGACGCGGCGCGCGCGCGCCATGCGATCGGCGGGATCGAGCGACGGGTCGACCTCCTCATAGCGGGAATGGCCGTAGCCGCGCACCAGGATCTCGCCGCGATACCCGACCTTGGTGAGCATTTCGGAGAGCACAGTGGCGCGCAACAACGACAGCTCCCAGTTGCTCGGATGCGAGTCCCGCGGCACCACCGGATCGGCGTGACCGGCGATCTCGATCACGTTGCGCAGGTTGCGCAGGACCCCGCCCAGCGTGAAGGCCGCCTTTCCACCAGACTCGCCCAGATCGACCGAGCCCGGAGCGAACAGCAGATCGCCGGGCACGGAGATCACCAGCCGGTCGCGGTCCTGCGTGATGCGGACCCCGGCCAGTTCCTCGTTGGCCGCCATCTGCTCCTTCAGCACCGCCGCCAGGTAGTCGAGGTCGGTGCCCGGCAGGCGTTCCACTTCCTCGGCCGACTTCTCGCTCTGCGGCAGGGCGACGGTGACCTGCTGCAGGCGATCGAGGCGCGGCGACAGGGAGTCGATGAGGTTCTGCCACTGCGTGACCTCGATGGTCGACATCGAGAACAGCAGCACGAAGAAAGTCAGCATCAGGGCCGAGAGGTCCGTGAAGGTCAGGAGCCAGGCCTGCGCGTTCTCCCGGCGCCGGCCGCGGTAGACCAGCAGCGAGGGACCGAGCCGCTCCCAGGCGCCGCCGGCGACGGCGGCCGCTCCGCCGGCCTGGGGCTCGGCGGCATCGTTCCGGGACCTGCCGTCACCGACCATGGCTAGTTCTCCCCGCCCGCTTCGGCAGCGCCCGGCGCCGCCGCGGTCTCGACAGTGAAGTGAAGGCGCACCGTGCCCGGGAAGTTCGGCAGCAGTCCGGCTGAAAGCCGCGCCGGCGGCAGGCCGTGGCCCTCCAGCTCGCGCACCAAGGCCCCTGAACGCATCACGGCGCCATGGTTGCCCTCGACACCGCTCGTCCTGCCGCTGAGACCGTAGAGGACGTCGATCTGGTAGTCCTGCCCGGAGAAGCGGGCGTCCGACAGCACGCCGGCGACGAGCCGCAGGATTTCGGTGCCCTCGGGATTGAATTCACTACCCTGTCCGGTGAAGAGCTCGCCGACCTGCAGATCGACCTGCAGGGTCCGCGAGCCCGAGGCATCCGGCTTCTCGGCCAGCGGCAGGTTGCGGCCGAAGAGTTCATTGAGTGATGAGATCACGTCCTCGGAGCCGTCGAAGCCATCGAGGCCGGAGAGACGCTCGGTGACGTTGCGATCGGCCGGGAGCAGTCCTTGGAACGCCTCGCGCACGCTCTCGACCACGGCGTCGCGTCGTTCCTCCTCGAAGCTGGCCATGGAGTTGAGCAGGATGAAGAACGCCAGCAGCAGGATCTTCAGGCTGAGCAGCGCGACGATGTGGCTGTTGCTCTGCCGTCGGCCGGTGTCGCGTGCGAGGCCAGCCATGACCGCCTCACCCGAACAGCGCGTCGATGTCGTCCTGGCTGATGGCGTTCTCGGGCAGCTGCGGACCGTTCAGCAGATCCTCGTCCGGCCGGGCCGGAGCCCCGCTCGGCGTCTTGGACTTCTTTTCAGGCGGGCGCGGTGCGCCCTCGCGCTTCAGATCGTCGCCGAAGGCGTTCAGCAGGGCGTCGACCTTGGCCTCGACCTTCTGGAGCGCGGTCACCACCTTGGTGATCCGCTGGCCGGTGATGTCCTGGAAGCCGCAGGCCTCGAAGACCGAGGTAACGGCCGCGGAAACCTTCTCGGCCACCTCGGGGTCCATCTTTTCGGTGAGTGCCTCGATGCCCTCGACCGCCTCGAAGATGGTATGGGTCGCCTGCTCGGTCGCGCCGACAATGGCCGTCAGTTCGTCGGTCGCCGCCGGCAGGTGCTCGGAGTTGATGTCGTCCGGACACAGCTCGGCGATCTCGGCCCGCGCCGTGTTGATGTAGCGCGCCAGGGCCTCGATATCCGCATAGACCTTGAGACCGACCGCCGTCATATCGCCTTCGATGCTGTCGATCACCGCTTCGACGATACCGACGATCTCCTCGGGTCGGATCGACCCTTCGGTCTTATGCAGCTCCTGAAGCTGCGCTGCGATTTTCTCTTTGACTGCCGCGACAGCCATGGCTCGTCTCCTTGCCCATGAACGGGAGTGGGGTCGACTGGGCTCAGAAGTTGCCGAGCACGGCGGCGAGCTTGGACTTAAGCGTCGCGGCGTTGAACGGCTTGACGATGTAGTTGCTGACGCCGGCCTGCTTGGCCGCGATCACGTTCTCGGTCTTGCTTTCGGCCGTGATCATGATGAACGGCAGCGTCTTCAGCTTGGTGTCGGCGCGCACCTCGGTGAGCAGCTGCATGCCGCTCATCGGCTCCATGTTCCAGTCGGAGATGACCAGCGAGTACTCCTTGTCGCGCAGCTTCTGCAAGGCGGAGCTGCCGTCAGTGGCCTCGTCGACGTTGGTGAAGCCGAGCTGCTTCAGCAGGTTGCGAATGATCCGCAGCATCGTCTTGTAATCATCTACGATGAGGATCGGCATGCTCATGTCGACAGACGACATATCTTGAACTCCCGTATAGCTAAGGCTCGCCCATGCGAGACGCGTGCGATTTCACCGAAAAGCTAGCCAATTGGCGTTAACACTCGGTAAAAAGCCAAGAAATCCGAATTGTTAGGTCTACTGGCGCGGCAGGGGCAATTCGCGGCGCTGGGCCAGTTCCAGAGTCACCGCCTTGGCCCGGCGGGGATCCATCTGGGCCAGGATCGGCGCCGTTTTGCGCTCCTTCATGCGCTCGAGCACCTCGAGCAGGACCTCCATGTCGAGCTCCTCGAAGATGCGCGCCGCTTCCTTGGGCTTCATGCTTTCGTAGATCCTGACGAGGCTCTGCAACTGCGCCTCGCTCTGCTCGTCATGTTGCACCAGCAGGGCTTCGATGGAGGCCTGCAGGCGCTCGAGTTCCGCGATCTTCTGGTCGATGCGCTGCTCGGCCGCCTTTAGCAGAATCTCGCGCTGGTCGATCTCCCGGGCCCGCTGCTCGATCTCCTCGCGGCGCTGGGACAGCGACTGCAACAGCACCAGTTCTTCGTCGGTCATCTCGAAGATGTCGGTGGGGAGGTTGGTGATCTGGCCCTGAGGAATCGGCCCGACGCTGCCCGGGGCTGCCTCTGCCGCGGCGGCGTCTTCGGTGCCGTTCGCAGCCTCTGCGTCCGGGCCGGCGGCGGTCTGCAGGACGGTGCCGGGCTCGGCATCCGGGACATCGGCGGCAAAGGCCGGCATCGGCCCGCCGAGCGACTGCCAGACGTCGGCCACCTTCACGCCGGCGCCAAGGAAGGCGACCAGGATAAGCAGCGGCAAAAAGCGAAGGCGCATGAAAGGCTTCCGTTCCGGTCGGCGTGTCAGCGGATCGACTGCAGGGTACGCATCAGCTCGCTGTCGGCACCGGACAGCTTGCGCCGAACCAGCTTCGCGATGCCGCGCGCCGGAGCGGCCTCCTGTGGTCCCCCTTGCGCCGCTCCTTGCGGCCCCTGCGGCTTCACCGGCTCCATCGCCGGACGCGCGGCCGCGCCGGCGCCCGCGACGACGCCCAGGCCGGCGGGCTGCTGTGCCGCCGCCTGCAGCGGCACGGCAGTCTGGGTGGCCTTGCGCGAAGCGGCGATCGCGACCTCGAGACGGTCGGCGATCTCGTTGCCCTTCTTCACCAGGAAGGCCATCTCATCGGCCAGCCTGCAGGCGTCGCCGACGTTCTTCGAGAGGATCTCGGCGGCGGTGCCGCTGCCTTCCTTGAGGGCCCTCAGGCCGCCCTCGGCCTGTCCCGTCGCGGCGGTGAAGTCGGCGAAGAGCTTCTCCATCTCGCCCCGCGCGGCACGCAGATCGGCGAGCCGCCGGTTCAGCGCCATGGCATAGCCGATAGTCGTCACCAGCAGCAGGCAGATGACGACATCGAAGACAAGACCGTAGTCCTGCAGCCAAGACATCAAGAATCTCCCTCCCTCACGACTTTGTCGGCGACCTGCACCGCGATGTGCCCGCCGCGCCGGCCCATGCGGCCGCGGAACATGGGCACGTCGCCACATCGCAGTTCGATCTTGGAATTCGGCGTGGCGTTGAGTTCCAGCTGGCTACCCTCGATCCAGTCCAGAACCTTGCCGAGCGGCATCTCGACCTGGTCGAGCACGGCATCGATGGAAATGTCGGTCTGCCAGAGCTCGGCTGTCAGATGACCTTCCCAGATCGAATCGCGACCGAATTTCTCGCCCATGAACATCTGCAGCAGCAGCTCGCGCACCGGCTCCAGAGTGGCATAGGGGATCAGCAGTTCGATGAGGCCGCCGCGATCCTCCATGTCGACCCTGAGCGTGACCACGATAACCGCGTTGGCCGGCCGGGCGATGGTGGCGAAGCGCGGGTTGGTCTCCAGGCGGTCGAAGCGGAAGGTCACCGGCGACAGCGGGTCGAAGGCGGCCGAGAGGTCGGCCAGCACGACGTGGACCATGCGCTCCACCAGGTTGCGCTCGATGGTGGTGTAGGGCCGGCCCTCGATGCGCATGGCGGCGGTGCCGCGGCGGCCGCCGAGCAGCACGTCGACGATCGAGTAGATCAGCGCGCTGTCGACCGTCATCAGGCCGTAGTTGTCCCATTCCTCGGCCTTGAACACCGAAAGCATCGCCGGCAGCGGGATCGAGTTCATATGGTCGCCGAAGCGGGCCGAGGTGATGTTGTCGAGGCTGACCTCGACGTTGTCGGAGGTGAAGTTGCGCAGCGAGGTCGACATCATGCGCACCAGGCGGTCGAAGACCACCTCCAGCATGGGCAGGCGCTCGTAGGACACCAGCGCCGAGTTGAGGATGGCCTGGATGCCGGATTCCTCGCCGTCGTCGCCGGTGGTCCCGGCGACGCCCAGCAGGCTGTCGATCTCGCTCTGATCGAGGACCCGGGTCGAGCCGCCGCCGGCACCGCCGGCGGCTTCCGAAGCGGCGGCGCCGTCCTCGGCCGCGTCCTCGTCGGCCATGGCCTCCCACTCCGCCATCATCGCTTCTTCGTTGGCCATGTCAGGCACTAACCTCTTGATATAGCTTGCTTACCGTCGGCGCCACCGGGGCCGGCCGGCGCGCCACGGGCCTACTGGACCAGCATTTCCTTGAACAGCACGTCGCGCACCTCGATGGGATAGACCGCGGTATTGACGCGCAGCAGCAATTCCTCGCGCAGGCGCTGCACGCCCGCCGAGCCGCGCAGATCCTCGACCCGAAGCTCGCGCAGGTAGACCTGGAAGTTGTCGACGATGCGCGGCAGCAGCGCGTCCAGCGCGTCGCTGTCCTGCTGGCTGGTCAGCTCCAGGCTGATGGCGATCTTCAGGTAGTTATTCCTGCGCTCGCCGGTGTTGAGGTTCACCAGCATCTGCGGCAGATCGTAGAAGATCGTCTGGACCTCGGCCGGCTTCTCGTTCGCTTCCGCCGCGGCCGGGTCCTGCCGGCCGAGCAGCGGGTCGAGCAAGCCGGTGAAGTACGCGCCGGCGAGCCCGCCGACAAGCAGCAGGATCGGCAGAATGATGAACAGAACGAGCTTCTTACCATTGAGGCCACCCTTAGGGATGGCCTCGATCTCCATGTCGCCGAGGTTTTGAGTCACCGCCTGATCGGCCATACCAGTCAACCTGTTTCTCTTGAATTATCGACCGGTTAGAGCCTAGTCGCCGTTGGTTAAGACTTGGTTGAAAGGCGCAGATTCTCAGGCGGTTTCCCCGTCCATTCGCCCGGTCGGCGGCAAGTTCTGCCCGGCAAGCTCTGCCACACTTGCCGTACCGCGCCGGCCGGCGCGTGCCAAGCCGCCGCCGAAACCCGCCGAAAACCCTCACGCCGCGTCCTGGCACGGCCTTTGCGTGAAGCTGGGCGCCGGGCAGGCAGTCCGGCACTGCCCAAATGAGGAAACCTTAGGAAGATGGAAAACGCCGGTTACATAGCGCTTTCGCGCCAGATGGTCCTGCGCCGGGAGATGGATGTCCTCGCCAATAACATGGCGAACCTCAACACCCCGGCCTACAAGGGCCAGTCGATGCTCTTCGTCGAGTACCTGGAAACCACGGGTTCCGGCGAGAAGATGAGCTTCGTGCAGGACGTTGCCCTGGTCCGCAACCTGACCGAGGGCCAGATGACCGCTACCGGGAACAGCCTCGACCTCGCCATCTCCGGCGACGCCTACTTCGAGGTGGAGACCCCGGTCGGCCCGCGCTACACCCGCAACGGGGTGTTCCAATTGAACGGCGATGGCGAACTGGTCACCTCCAGCGGCCAGCGCGTGCTCGGCGAGGGCGGCACCGCTATCGCCCTGCCGCCCAACAGCGCCGACGTCACGATCACCGGCGACGGCACGGTCTCCACCGACCAGGGACCGGCCGGACGCCTGCGCCTTGTGCGCTTCGAGGACCAGCAGGCGATGGTCAAGCTGGCCGACGGCCTCTACGACGCCGACGGCCAGGACCCGCTGCCGCCCGAGGGCGCCGAGGTGGTCCAGGGCATGATCGAGGGCTCCAACGTCCAGGGCATCATCGAGCTGACCCGGATGATCGAGACCGTGCGCAGCTACTCGAACACCGGCCGCCTGGTCAACGACGAACACGAACGCCTGCGCCGCGCGATCCAGTCGCTCGGCGGCAACGGCCAAGCCTAAGCGAGGTCCATAGCCATGCGATCCCTGAACATCGGCGCGACCGGCATGCTCGCGCAGCAGCTCAACGTCGAGGTCATCTCGAACAACATCGCCAACATGAACACCACCGGTTTCAAGCGTCACCGGGCGGAGTTCCAGGACCTGCTGTACCAGAACCTGCGGCGCGTCGGCTCGGCGTCATCCGATGCCGGCACCATCGTACCCACCGGCGTCCAGCTCGGCCTCGGCGTCAAGTCGGCGGCGATCTACCGGATCTCCGGCCAGGGCAACATCATGCAAACCGAGAACCCGCTGGACCTGGCGATCAACGGACGCGGCTTCCTGATGGTCGAGCAGCCCAACGGCGACACCGCCTACACCCGCGCCGGCAGCCTGCAACTCAGCCCCGACGGCGACATCGTCACCGCCGACGGCTACATCGTGCAGCCGGGCATCACCATCCCCGCCGACGCGGTGTCGATCTCGGTCAATGAGAGCGGCGAAGTCTACGTGAACCTCGACGGCCAGGTCGCCCCGGTACGCGTCGGCCAGCTGGAACTGGCGAACTTCGCCAACGAGGCCGGCCTCGACGCCATCGGCCAGAACCTGCTGCTGGAAACCGCGGCCTCCGGCCAGGCCACCGTGGCCACGCCCGGATCGGCGGGCTTCGGGCTCATCATCCAAGGCGCCCTGGAGACCTCCAACGTCAACGTCGTCATGGAGATCACCAACCTGATCACCGCCCAGCGCGCCTACGAGATGAATTCCAAGGTCATCGAGTCCTCGGACGAGATGATGCGCACCATGACGCAGCTCAGGTAAGGGAAAGCAAGCCGATGACCAAGACCATCGCCAGCCTCGCCCTCGCTCTGGCGCTGCTGTCCGGCCTCACGCCTCCGGCGGAGGCCCGCGAGCGGGCCGCCCCGGGCGCGCAGGTCGAGGATCTCGTGGTGCTGCGCGCCGAGGCCGTCGTCGAGGACGACGTGGTGCGCCTCGGCGACCTCTTCGACGGCATCGGCGAGCCGGGTCTCGCCGAAACGCCGGTGGCCCGCGCGCCGGAGCCCGGCGTCGCGGTGGAGGTCGGTGCCCGCTGGCTTTACGCCGTGGCCAAGGCCCACGCCCTGCCGTGGCAGCCGCGATCGCGCTACGAACGGATCAGCCTGCGCCGCGCCAGCCAGGACGTGCCGGCCGAGGAGATCGACGCGGCGCTGCGCCTCGCCCTTGCCGATCAGGGCCTCGCCGGCGACGTGCAGCTGGCCTACGACAACCCCGACCTGCGTCTACGCCTGCCGAGCAACAGCGGCGGTGGCCTGCGGATCACCCGCCTCACCCTCGATCCCAGCAACGGACGCTTCCTGGCCCAGGTCGTAGCGCCGGCCGCCGGCGAGCCGAAGGCACGTCTGGCGATCACCGGCCGCGCCGTGCAACTCGTCGAAGTGCCGGTCCTGCGGCGCGGCCTGAAGCCCGGCGAGGTCATCCGCGAGCGCGACATCGAGTGGATGAGCGTGCAGGCCAACCGCCTGACCCGCACCACGGTGGTCGAGAGCGCTACCATGGTCGGCATGAGCCCGCGGCGACCGATCCGGGCCCTGGACGTCATCCGCACCACCGATCTGCAGACCCCGGTCGTGGTGTCCAAGAACAGCCTGGTGACCATCCGCCTGCAGACCGAGCGCATGGAGCTGACCGTGCAGGGGCGGGCCATGGAAAATGGCGCCGAGGGCGACGTGGTGCGCGTGATGAACACCAAGTCGAATACCGTCGTAAACGCCGTGGTCGTCGACGGCGGCACTGTGGTCGTGATGCCCGCCAGCGTTACCGCCGAACGCTAACGCCAGAGCCAGCCCCAAAGGAAGTCAGGAAGATGACCAGGACCGGAGAGACCGCAATGAAGAAGACCGCCAAGATGGCGCAGAGGATTGTCGCGATCGCGCTCGTCGGCGTGACGCTGAGCGCCTGCAACATGATGAGCCGCCTGGCCAGCGTCGGCGAGGAGCCGAAGCTGAGCGCGATCGACAGCCCCGCGCCGCTGGCCGCGCCGCAGGCGGTCGCCCTGCCGATGCCGGCCCCGCTGCCGGTCGAGCGCCAGCCCAATTCGCTGTGGCGCCCTGGCTCGCGCGCCTTCCTCAAGGACCAGCGCGCCAGCAACGTCGGTGACATCCTGACGGTGATCATCGAGATCCAGGATAACGCCGCCATCAACAACACCACGACGCGCAACCGCGCGGCGGCGGAGAACTCCGCAGCCAGCGCCTTCCTTGGCTACGAGGCCAGCCTCGCCCAGCTCCTGCCGGAGGCCGTCAACCCGACCAACCTGATCGACCTCGACAGCACCTCCTCGACATCGGGCGGCGGCGGCGTCAACCGCAATGAGTCGATCAACCTTCGGGTCGCCGCCTTGGTCACCCAGGTGCTGCCCAACGGCAACCTGGTGCTGGCCGGCCGTCAGGAAGTACGGGTCAACTACGAGAAGCGGGAACTCCAGGTCGCCGGCATCATCCGCCCGGAGGACATCACCTCGCGCAACACCATCGACTACGACCAGATCGCCGAGGCGCGCATCGCCTACGGTGGCCAGGGCCAGATCTCCGATCTGCAGCAGCCGCGCTACGGCCAGCAGGTCTTCGACATCCTCTGGCCATTCTGAACCGGACCTCCCCTGCACCGCCCCGTTTCGCACACGATGGCCTTGCAGAAAACAGAATGGGCCGCGTCGAAAGACGCGGCCCATTCTTGTTGGTGGCTGATGGATCGCCTCGTCGCGACCCGCAGATCCGCGGCGCCTCAGTCGTCCCGGTGGGTGCGCTCCATGCGCTCATGCCGTTCCTGCGATTCGATCGACAGGGTGGCAATCGGCCGGGCCTCGAGGCGGCGCAGGGAAATCGGCTCTCCCGTCTCCTCGCAGTAGCCGTACGACCGGTCGTCGATCCGCCGGAGCGCCGCGTCGATCTTGGAGATCAGCTTGCGCTCCCGGTCGCGGGTGCGAAGCTCCAGCGAACGGTCGGTTTCCAGCGACGCCCTGTCGGCAATGTCCGGCTCCTGCAGCGAGACTTCCTGCAGGTGCTGCAGCGTCTCTCCCGATTCGCGCTGCAGGTCCGCCTTCCACTGCAGCAGTTTCTGGCGGAAATACTCGCGCATCTTCGGGTTCATGAACTCCTCGTCCTCGCTGGGGCGGTAGTTCTTCGGCAGCTTTACTGTCATCCGTGGTCCCACAAATGAGTACCCAAACGCGCCGGGAGTATATGGAATTTGCCTTCCCCGGCAAGTCCTTGGAATTCACAAAGTTTTCAGGGCCGATTCCGGCCCTCCGAGGTGCCCTCAACGGCCCCGCTTGGCCAATTCAACGGCCGCCCGAATCTCAATTTCGTTAATGATTTGAGCGAGTTTCGGGTCGTCGGCCGCCGCCTGGCGCTGCGCCAGCAGCTTGGCGAGGTTCTCCAACTGGGCCAGCGGCACCTCGCCCAAGGCGATGGCAAGCCGCAGTTCCTCGAGCTGGTCGAGCAGATCGGCGCCACGCCGGCGCGCCCGCGCACGGCCCTCGACGGAGTCGTCGACCTCCTGGACCGCCAACAGGGCGGAAAGCGAATGGACCGGCGCGGCGCCGGCCGGCGTGCCCGCCTGGGCCGGCCCCTCGGCCAGGGCGCGGGCAAAGCCGCCGCCGCCGGCCGGGGCGCTGCGTCCGCTGCGGCGCGTGGCGGCGGCCTTGGGCCCGGAGAAGCGATCGATCTTCATGGAAAACTCTGCGATCGGAAATAACAGGGCGACACTGCGCCCGCGCGGTTAATAAGGCGTTAAACCTCTGAAAAACCGGCAGAAATTTCCCAGCATCCGGCGCCGCTTTTGCCGCTCGCACCGACCGCTGCCGGCAATGACGGCCGCGCAAGCCCGGAAAACCCGCAGATTCCCTGCCGGCGGAGCGGTCGACGAGTTGGCACGGGATTCGCATTGAAAGTCCCGAGTCAAACCCCTTGGGAATGCCTTGATGCCCAAAGCACGCTTCCATGCCGCCGCCCCCCGGCCCAAGACCCCGCGCAGCCTCGCCCGGCGCGCGCTGATGCTGGTCTGCGGCCTCGGCCTCGCGCTCGGCCTGGTTCTCGACGGCGGCGGCGCCGCCGCTCAGACCCAGTCGCGCATCAAGGATGTCGCCGATTTCGAGGGTGTTCGCGACAACATGCTGGTCGGCTACGGCCTTGTGGTCGGCCTCAACGGTACCGGCGATAACCTGAACAGCGCGGTGTTCACCCGCGAGAGCCTGATCGGCATGCTGCAGCGCCTCGGTGTGAACGCGCGCAGCATCGACCTCGACAGCGACAACGTCGCCGCCGTGATGGTGACAGCCAACCTACCGCCCTTCTCGCGCCAGGGCACCCGCATTGACGTCCATGTCTCCGCCCTCGGCGATGCCGAGAGCCTGCTGGGCGGCACGCTGCTGGTCACCCCGCTGCTGGGCGCCGACGGCGAGGTCTATGCGGTATCTCAGGGCCAGGTAGCCGTCGCCGGCTTTACCGCCGCCGGCAACGCCCAGACCGTCGTCAAGGGCGTGCCGACTGCCGGGCGCATCGCCAACGGCGCCATCATCGAGCGTGAACTGGGCTTTGAACTGGAGCAGTTGCGCTCGGTGAAGCTGGCCCTGCGCAACCCCGACCTGACCACGGCCCGGCGCATCGCCGACGCCATCAACGGCTATACCGGCGAGGCCTCGGCCCGCCACCTCGACCCGACCACCGTGCAGATCAACCTGCCGGCCCGTTACAACGGCAACGTCGTCGCCCTGATGACCGACATCGAGCAACTGCGGGTGCGCGCCGACCAGCCGGCCCGGGTGGTCATCGACGAGGCCTCCGGCATCATCGTGATGGGCGAGAACGTGCGCATCAGCACCGTCGCCATCGCCCAGGGCAACCTGACGATCCGCATCACCGAGACACCCCAGGTCAGCCAGCCCAACGCTTTCGCCAACGTCGGCGACACCGTGGTCGTGCCGCGCACCGACATCGAGATCGACGAGGACAGCGACCGGCGTCTCGCCGTGGTGCCGTCCGGCGTCAGCCTGCAGGAACTGGTCAACGGCCTGAATGCCCTCGGCATCGGTCCGCGCGACATGATCTCGATCCTGCAGGCGATCAAGGCTGCCGGCGCCCTGCAGGCCGAGATCGAGGTGCTGTGACCATGAACGACACCGCCGTCGCCAACGCCCTCACCCAGCTCCGTGCCTCCGCCCAGGCACCGGTGCGGACCTCCGCCGGCGGCCCGGCCGGCGCCGACAGTGTGAAGCGGGTGGCCGAAGAATTCGAGGCCATGTTCCTCGCCGAGATGCTGGCACCGGTGTTCGAGAGTGTCGACAGCGACGGCCTGTTCGGCGGTGGCCAGGGTGAGGACATCTATCGTTCCATGATGGTGCAGGAATACGGCAAGGCGATCGCCCGGGCGGGCGGCGTCGGCATCGCGGAGACGGTGCAGCGCGAGATCCTGAGGATGCAGGAGAACCAGCTATGAGCAACCCACAGGCCGAAGCGCTTCCTCCCACTGCCGAGGAACTGCGCCAGGTCATCCATATCGTCGAGGACCTTACCGCGGTCATGAGCCGCGAGGTCGAACTGCTGCGCGCCATGCGCGTGCGCGACTTCGGCGAATTGCAGGACCACAAGCTGGGCCTGGTGCAGGCCTACGAGAAGCAGACCGAGCACCTGCGCGCCAATCCGGCCTTCGCCGACGCCATCGACCCGGTGCTGCGCGAGGAGTTGACCGACGTCATGGAGCGCATGCACGAGGTGATGAGCGAGAACGAGACCGCCATCAACGCCGCGCGCAGTGCCAACCAGCGTGTCGCCACCGCCATCGTCCATGCGGTGCAGGACCAGCAGTCGGAGGCTGGCGGCTACTCGAACAGGGGCGATGCCAACAAGTCCGCGGCGAAGCCGCCGGTTTCGGTGCAGGTCGACCAGCGCCTCTAGGCCGGCCAGACACCCGGACTCAAGGGACTCAAAGCGGGACCAGGAACATGTCGCTCAGCATCGCACTCTTCAATGCCCTCAGTGGCTTGCAGGTAAACCAGACGGCCCTGCAGGTTACTTCGAGCAACGTGGCCAACGTCAACACCCCCGACTATGCCCGCAAGATCCACGATCAGCAGAACCGCGTGCTCGGCGGCATCGGCGCCGGCGTCGAAACCGCGCAGATCGTGCGCCGCATCGACCAGTTCCTGCGCCGCGACCTGATCCAGGAAACCACGGTGCTCGGGAACGCCAAGGTGCGCTCGGATTACCTCAACCGCATGCAGGCGATGTTCGGTTCGCTCGGCAATAACAACGCCCTCGGCAACTCCATCACCAACCTGTCGAGCGCCATCGAGAACGTGGCCAACAGCCCCGAGGTGGCCGCCCACCGCTTCGATGCCGTCAACGAAGCTGTCCGCATGGCACAGTACTTCAAGGATATGGGCACCCAGGTCCAGCAGCTGCGCACCCAGGCCGACGCCGAGATCGCCGCCGCCGTCGACGTCATCAACACCGAACTGGAGGTGATCGCCGAGCTCAACGCGCAGATCGCCAACAACCTGGTCAAGGGCATGCCGGTGGGCGACCTGCAGGACCGCCGCGACGCCGCCGTGAAGACCATTTCGGAGTACATGGACCTGCAGGAGTTCACCGACTCCAGCGGCCAGATCCGCCTGTTCACGAAATCCGGCCGTTCGCTGGTATCCGGCACTTCGGTCAGCAGCCTCAGCTATACAGTCACGCCCTATATGACGCCCAACGAGACCTATCCGGGCGCGATCAGCGGCATTACCCTGAACGGCACCACCAACGATATCACCGACCAGATCACCGCCGGCAAGCTGGGCGCGCTGATCGAGATGCGCGACCGCCAGCTGCCGGCGATGACCGCCCAGCTCGACCAGCTCGCCGGCCAGCTGCGCGACGAGGTGAACCGCGTCCACAACCGCGGCGCCAACACCCCCTTCGGCCAGGGCACAGGTGCCGGCGACCCAGCCGCCATGTACGGCTCGCGCAGCATCACCAATCCCGCCGACGCGCTCACCCTCGGATCGGACGTCACCTTCGCCATCCTGGATGCCTCCGGCAACTCGGTGACCGCGCCAATGACCCTGGCGGCCGGCGCCACCACGCCGAATGCCATACTTACCGCCATCGACGGCTACCTCGGGACGGCCCCCGGCTACGGCACCGCGGCCTGGAACGACGACCGAATGGAGATCAAGCTCGAGAATGGCTTCCGCCTGGCCATACTCGATAACGGACCGGCGGGCGACATGGGCGACGCCACCATCACCTTCGACGCCGACGGCGATACGGTCACCGAGAACTACCTGGGCTTCTCCAACTTCTTCGGCCTTAACGACCTCTTCGAGACGCCATCGCTCACCGGCGGCGTCATGGCGATGGCGAACCAGGGCAGCGACCTCGGTATCTCCGGCACCATGCGGGTACGCCAGTCGATCGTCGACGATCCCTCCTACCTGTCGCGCGGCATGCTGCGCGGCACCGCCCCGGACCTGACGCTCGGCGTCGGCGACAACGAGATCGCCCAGCAACTGGCCAACGTCTTCGGGCAGACTTTCGACTACGGAAGCGTCGCCAGCGGCCCCTCGGCGGTCAGCACGACCTTCTCCGGCTATGCCGGCGTGATCCTGTCGTTCAACGCCTCACAGACCGCGGCGGCCGACAGTACGCTCGATTATCAGACCTTCTTCTTCCAGGATCTGGAAGCCAAGTTCCTGTCCGAGGCCGGCGTGAACCTGGACGAGGAGCTCGCCAACATGACGGTGTTCCAGAACGCCTACAATGCCTCCGCCCGTCTGGTCCAAGCCGCGGACGAGATGTTCGACACCCTGCTCAGTCTGGCCCGACGCTAGGAGACACCCCATGTTCCGCGTTGCCAACTTCGCCCAGCACCAGCTGACCCTGTCTTACGCGATGCGTACCCAGAGCAGCCTCGCCGAGCGCCAGATAGAGATCGCCAGCGGCAAGCGGGCGCAGCTCTATTCGAGCATCTCCAGCCAAGCCAGCGAACTCGTCAATGTCGAGCGCGCGGTGGCCCGTACCACGCAGTTCAGCCGCAACATCGACCAGGCACTCACGCGCCTGGGCATCATGGAGTCCTCCGTCGGCATCATGGTGCAGCGCGCCACCGAGGTGCTGGCCATCATGAGTTCGGCGATGACCGGCGAGAACATCAACGACGTGCCGCTGCAGGAGTTCGCCGCAACCTTCCTGGCGGAGGTCACGTCTCTGCTCAATACCCAGCACGAGGACCGCTACCTCTTCGCCGGCTCGCAGACGAACAACCCTGCCGTCGACCTCTCGGATCCCGCCTACACGCCACAGGCGGGCCTTCCCGGCGTTTTCACCGCCGACTTCGACTACTACCAGGGCGACGCCCTGCAGCTAACGGTGCGTACCGCCGAGACTTTCGAGACCGGCTACGGCATCACCGCCAGCGAACCGGCCTTCGAGGAGTTGCTGCGCGCCTTCGCCTACATGGACTTCGCCGGCGCCAACCTGGACGGCGCCGTCCTGGAGCAGGCCTACACTCTGATGAAGTCGGCCGTCGAAGGCCTCAGCGACGTGCGCGGCCGCATCGGCGCCAGCTCCAAGGTCCTGGAGTCCGCCAAGGCCGGCCACGAGGACTACCTGACCTACGCGACCAACCTGGTTTCCGCGCTGGAGGACGTCGATGTGGCCGAGGCCACCACGCGCCTGGCCCAGGACGAGGTGCAGTTGCAGGCCTCCTACCTGTCGCTGTCCCGGATCAGCAACCTGAGCCTGCTCCAGTACCTCAGATAATTCCCCAGGCTAGCGATTTCGTAACCACATTTCGGCGATAATGGGCCGGTCAAGAGTAAGGAGTTAACCATGCCCCAGCAGTCACAGGCAGCCAGGATGGCCGCGCCAGCCGCCCAAAGGCCGGTCGCCTCCGCGCCGCCGTCCGATGGGGACCAGAAGGCGACGGTAAAGACGCGCTTCGGCGTGATCGAGTTCGACCTCGGCCAGGCCCTCACCTTCCCGAAGGGGATCCCGGGCTTCATCGGCTATCGCAGCTTCGGTCTTGCGATGATCCCCAGCGAGGCGCAGTCGAGCTTCATGCTGCTCCAGGCGCTCGAGCCGGACGACCTTTCCTTCATCGTGCTGCCGTACGACCCTGCCGCCGGCCTGATCGACGGCAAGGACATCGAGAACGCTCTGCAGCACCTCGGCATCGCCGCGGCCGATTGCGCGATCATGCTGATCGCCACCTTCCGCCGCATGGGCGGCAGCTTCGAGACCTCGGTCAACATGCGCGCGCCGATCTTCATCGACACCAGCAACCGCCTGGCTTGGCAGTACATCCTGCCGAACGACCGTTACGAGGTTCGCCACACCCTGTAGGAACCGGGCGCGAGTCGCTCCGCGATAAGAGATGGGCCGTCGTCCCGGGCGGCCCATTTCTCTTTCGCGGCGACCGCCCGCTAGGCGGCGAAGAACGACATCAGCTTGGTGACGTTGGTATCGAAGACGTCCGGCTCGCGGCGGGTCTGGACCATCGAGGAGGTGTAGAGGTTGTCCCACACCGCCGCCGAAATCAGCACCATCAACAGCAGACGCGCGTCGAGCACGAACTCTATCTGCGGCCGCAGCGGATCTGGCGCTGCGACCGGCTCGGGCGACTTTAAGTCGAAGGTGTAGCTCAGCGCGATCGGCCCGACGGCGTCGCCGGGCTGGACCTGGCCGAGAGGTTCAGTGCGCAGGGTGACCTGCCAGTCCGGGAAGAGACAGAGGCTCTCCTGGCGGCGCCAGAGGTTCTGCCGCGCCCGGCGCAACAGGTTCGGCAGGAAGACCTTGAAGGAACCGGGGATGCAGATCAACTCGTGGTCGAGGCGCCGCTCCGCGGCCTCGGCCAGCGCCACCGGCAGCGAAACCGGCGCCAAAGCATGCTTGTGCAGCCGCGCACCCTCGCTGTCGATATCGAGCCGGTCGCGAGTTCCCATGATCACCAGCTCAGAGCCGGCCGGCATGTCACCGCGGCGCCGCGCCAGCATCTTTTCGTCCGCCCCCATCTGCGCGAAGCGGTTGCGTGGCGCCAGGGCGCCGTTCAGCACGGCCCCGCCACAGGGCAGCGCTACTTTGGGGCGCAGCCCGGACATCACGTCGAAGAAACGCCCCGTCGTCTTCTGCACTGTTGCGGCCTGCTTCACCGCCATTTCTTCATCGTCGTAGTTCAGGAAGCTCTGCGGGTAGGAGCTGGCCGAGGAGCATACCAGGGCAGCGGCGTCGGGCGAACCGAAGGTTTGAGCGATGCGCTCAGCCTGGCCACGCTGCGGGATATTGTCGTTGAGATTCAGGAAGCTGACCCCATCGGTATCCTTCACCAGAATTGAGCTGTCGAGCTGGTAGGCTACCTGGTCGCCGGCGCAGTCAGGATCCGTCGAGAAGTCGTCGAAGAGAACCACGGAAAAGGAGCCGAAAGAGTGCTCCTCTTCGAAGGCTACCTCTACGATGTTCTTAAGCCCCATGCCTATGAGCGACCGGGTCAGGTGCGGATGGCCGCGCTTTCCGATGATGACAGGCGTCTGCGGATCGAACCTAGCGATCACTTCGGGATCTAGGTGGTCGCTGTGCAGATGGCTGACGTAGATGTAGTCTGGCTTGTTCTGTGCGAGATAGTAATCGCGGTCGCTGGGTCGCAGCGGCGGGAACAGCGACCAGGCGCCATGGAAGGCAGGCGTCGAGATCCACCAGTCGAGAGCGATCTTCTTACCCGACTTTAGCGTCACCAGGAATCCGGTGTTGCCGATGTAGTCGATCTGCATGGATCAGCCCTCGTCCAACACCATATAGGCCGAAATGTTGCGGCCGATGCCGGCGGCCGAGCAGCCGCGCCGAAAGGCGATGAGCTTGTCGAGGGACTGCGCTGCCAAGCCGACCTCGAACTCCACCCGCGCAAAGTGGGAGGCCCGTCCGAGGCTGCGGTCCTTGGTGTAGCAACTGGCCTCGTTCAGGAGGTAGAGCTCGATCGGGAAGGCTGTCAGAATCTCCAGCGGACGCCAGCCGGTGCGCCGCAGCAGGGAGTCCAGCGAGTCGATTGTGAAGTAGCTGAGGTGCTCCGGCGGGCAGACCCAGAAGTTCTCGCGGGCGAAGCCGAGGTCCACCACCTGCTGCTGCAGCCATGAGCCGTCATTGGGCACCGCAAGGCGCACCATGCCGCCCGGCGCCACGACGGCCTTGAGATCCTCAAGCAATTGCAGCGGGTCGATGACGTGCTCCAGCACGTTGTTGCAGACGACCATGTCGTAGCGGGCGCCACTGGCGGTTTCGCGCGAGAGCAGATCGAAAAGATTGCCGGTCTCCAGCACGTCGCACAGATCGGGAAAGTGCCGCTCTACTCCTTCGGAGGTAAAGTCGAGACCTCGGACATCCCAACCTTGATCCTTGAAATACTTGAGAAAAAATCCTTCCCCGCAGCCAACGTCGAGGAGCCGGCCGGTCCTCTCACCGAACACCGCAAGAGCCTCCTCGCAGTCGAGGTACTTATGCTGGACCTCCTTTTCGGTGTAGTCCTGGGCATACTGGTTCCGACTGCGGGCGCCGAAGTACTTGTCCTTGTAGAAGGCTTCCAACTCCTCGGGAGTCGGCTTCTCGGCCACTGTTACGAAGCCATCAGCAACTGTCAGTACCATCTTCTCTGACCCCAATCTCGCTCAGTTCCACACGGCCAACCCCGTTTCCCCAGGAAATGCCCGCGCGGCTGAGTTTCACTTCGCCGACTGTCTCGCACCCTTACCCTTCGACGCGCTCCCGCAGGGCGCGCGCCATACGCTCCATTAACACCGACCATTGCTCGGTCCAATGGCGCTGCCAGACCATGCGATTGCGCAGACCATACTCGCCGATTGGCGGCTGCACTGGCTGGCGTCCGCCAGCAGAGAGCAGCCAGACCTCCTTGCCGAGCGCATCGGCAATTCGGCTCGGCGAGGTCGAGGTCGAAATCACCAGGTCGAGGTGCTCGGTCAGAGCAAAGGCGGTCTCGAGATCGTGCCTCAAGTCGAGATCCTCCCAGCGGTGGATGCGCACACCCACGGCGGCCTCGACAGCGGAGATCTCGTCCTCGCGCTGGTCGTACTGGACGTTCACGAAGGTAGTGCCGGGAGTTTTCAGCAACGGCTCCCACATCTCCAGCTTAGTGTAGTGGATGTCGCGGTCGCGGTGACTATACTGGCTTCGCCAGCAGATGCCGATCTTCAAGCCCTCCGGGAGAGCGGCCATGCGCTCGGCGAGTTCGCCGACTCGGTGTGGATCCGCCTTCAGGAATCCGGCCGCCCCGCGGGCGCGGTCTCGGCAGGCGAAGGCGGCCTCAACGTCATCCACCGGATACTTTGCCAGCGCCAGTTCTTCCTTGCTGTACGGAAAATACTGCAGCAGGTTGCCGGCCGGCAGATGCACGTCGCAGTCCTGGCGCTCCCAGTCGATCTTGGCGTTGAGACGCTCCGGCAGGAACCGGGCCTCGGGGAAGGAACGCTGGAAGATCGGCACCAGGCGCTTGTCGGCCTCGATGAGGGTCTCTCCGGCAGCCTCAGAGACATGCCGGAAGCGGCGTGCGAAGTCGATTTCGTCGCCGACACCCTGTTCGCGCCAGACCAGCAGGCGCTTGTCGGAGATGTCTTCGCCGCGCCAGCGCGGCACGCGGAACTTGCGGTTCGGCTTGCGCAGGTCGCCGTCGAGGCCGGCGTCGAAGAAGTCCCAGGACTCCTCGAAGCAGCCGTTGTTCCAGAGCGAACGGCCCAGCGAGAATTGCAGGCCGAGGTGATCCGGCGACAGCTTGTTGGCCAAGCGGAACTTCTCCAGGGCCGTGGCGTGGTCGCCCTGCTCCTGGAAGACGAGACCCTGGTTGTGATGGAACTCGCCGCGGTTCGGCTCCAGCTCGATCGCCTTATTGTAGGATTCGTGCGCCTTGTCCAGCACATGGAGCAGGCGCAGGGCGTTGCCGTAGTTAAAATAGCTGGTCGAGAAGCTGGGCTGGAACTCCATCGCCCGGCGGAAGCAGACCACCGCCTCCTTGTAGCGGTGCAGATCCATGTAGATGTTGCCGAGGTTCGATTGGGCGGCGCCGTTACGCGGGTCCAGCTCGGCCCCCTTGCGGGCATACTCCAGAGCCTCGTCGAGCTTCTTCTGCTCGCGCAGCACCATGCCGAGGTTCACGTAAGGCTGTGCCAGCTTCGGATTTACCTCGATGGCCTTGCGGCAGGAGCGTTCGCCGAGCTCGTACTTGCCGCGGTCGATGGCGATCTTGGCGAGGTTGACGTGAGCCTCGGCGTAGTCGGGCTTCAGCGCCACCGCCATGGCGTAGGCGTCGATGGCCTCGGGGTCCAGGCCCTGCTTCTTCTTGATCAGGCCCAGGTGGTAGAAGGCGACGGCATCCTTGGGATTGAGCTTGATAGCGACGATGAGGGCCTCCGTCGCCTGGTCCAGCACACCGGCATCCAGCAGCAGGACGCCGAGCTCCCGATAGGCGTCGGGGTTCTGCGGATTAAGCTGCAGGGCGTGGCTGTAGGCGTTGGCGGCATTGTCCATCTCGCCGTAACTGTGCAACAGCCGGCCATGGAGAACGTGGATCTCCGGGTCCATCGGCGCCGCCTCCAGCGCCCGCTTGATCATCTTGCCGGCGTCGTTGAACTTGCGCTGCTGCTGGTAGGCGATCGCCAGGTTGGCCATGGCCGGGCCGTTGTTGCGGTCGGCGTTGAGCACGCGCTTCAACGCGTTGACCGCCTCTTTCCAGCGCCGCTCGGCGATCTTCTCGCGGCCGACGTCCAGCATCTTCGAGACGTCGCGGCGGCCCCGGTCCTGGCGCTCCGCCGCGCCGCCGCCGGGCCTGCGACCCCGCCGGTCCTGGGCTTCGCTCTTGGCTGGTTCGACGCTGGGGACTGGCTGTTGCTGGGTCATACGATCCTGCTCATCGGGATGGGACGTGGCGCAAAGTCGGCGCCGTGGCGGCCACGGCCGGGCGCCACCTCCCAATTAAGCAGTCATTTACTAAAAGAACCTTTAAGGCAGCCGCCTGGGCTGCCGACTCCACAGCCGGCGGCGGTTAGATCGAGAGGGTCACGGACGATGCCGGCGCCGGCGCCTCGGGCTCTCCGGCGCGGGGCGCCTTGCCCTGGCCGCCGTCCGGCGAGCCGGTGCGGCGTTCGTTCTCAGCCAGTTGAGCCCAGCTCGACCTCACCTCGCCCAGGGCCGCGATGACCTCGTCGCAGACGGCGGCGGAGTTCTTCATGTTGACCTGCTGAAGATCGCGGAAGATCGTGTGGTAGAACTGGTCGAGCATGAGGGAGATGTCGCCGCCCTTCTCGAAATCCAGGTGCGACTGCAAACCCAGCAGTATTTTGCAGGCCTTCTGGGTGGCGATGAAGCGGTCCTCGATGCGACCCTCCTCGATGGCCGCCTTGGCCTTGCCGACTTCCTTGATCATGCCGTCGTAGAGCAAGACCACGGCGCCCAGCGAGGTCGTCATCTTGGAGGCGGCCTGGTAGGCGGACAAGGCGTTGGAGGAATGCATCACGTGGTGGATCCTCGATGGGTCGTCAGTTCATCCGGGGCGTTGCTGCCGGTGGGCGTTTCGCAGGCCACGCTTAGTCGTTCTTGCCCTTGAGGAAGGCCTCCAGCTGCTTCGACATGGCATCGGCACGCGCGATCGCCTGCTCCATCGCCGAATACTTCTCGATCAGCATCTGCTGGTAGGCGACCAGGCGATATTCGAGATTGGCGATCTTGTCGACATGGGTCTCGTTCTGCGCGGTCAGCCGCGTCACCTCTTCGGTAATCAGGCCGTCGCCGGCATTGCTATAGTCGTCCAGCCGCTGGTACAGCCGCTCGGCGATACCTGTGGAGGTGGTGATTGTGATGTCCTTGGCCGCCGCACCGGCATCTGAGGTGTCGCGGTTATAGGCCAGCGTCATGCCCTCGTAGACGGTCCCCGCGAGACCGCGAAGGACGCCGCCGACCACCTGGAAGGCATCGACGCCGTCGACCTGCAGATTTGTGCCGTCGATCGCACCGCCCGGATCGGTGATCGTGAAGGTGCCGACTTCGAGCAGCTTGCTGCGCGTCACCAGGCGGATGTCTGGCGAGCTCGACTCGAAACTGAACTCGAAGACCGCCCGCACCTGGTCGAGCTTGTCGATCAGGTTGGCGTCCAGCTTGCCGGCATCGATGGTCAGCATACCGTCCTGGTTGATCTCGATGCCGACGCCGCGCAGGGTCGCCAGGGACGCCCCGCCGACGCCGTCGACGAGCTGGGCCAGGTCTATACCCATGTCACGCCCCAGCGAGCGCAGCAGGTTGTCGCCGAAGAGTATGGCCGAAGCATCGACCTCGCCCTCTTCGGTGACTTGCTGCTGCGACAGCAGGAAGGCCTTCACGTCGTTGTAGGCGGCAACGAAGCCCTCGATCTGCGCCTTGGCGGCGGAGAGGTCGTTCTCGATTTCCAGGGTGATCTTCGTCCCGTTGGCGATGTCTTCCTTGTAGAGATCGAGGGTGACATTGTCGATCAGGTCACTGATCTCGTTGGAGTCCCGCTCGATCACCGTGGCGATGCCGTCGAGGCGCAACTGGGCCGGCTGAGCGACCTGGAGGACCGAGTCGAAGGTCGCGCCATTGTCGGCGGAGACATTGAGGGCCGCCAGGGTCGCGCCGCCGTTGTCGCCGGTGATCTCGATGTTCTTGTTGGTCGCTTCGGCCGTGAAGACGATGCGATGGTCGCCGTCCGCGATCTTGACGGCCGAGGCCCGGACGCCGGTGGTGCCGGTCACGGCATTGACCGCAAACACCACGTCCGCGGCGGTCATATCCGCTGTGATCGCGATTTCTGCGGTGGTGCCATCGGTGAGGCCCACAGTGAGAGTTTCCGTCACGCCCAGGGCGGCGCTGACGTCGGCAAGGGCGCCGCCGGCGACCTTGTGCGCCTGGGCGATCTGCAGGACCTCGATCTCGTACTTGCCGGGCTGCGCGTTGTTGCTGGCCGTCGCGCCCAGGACGGTCGTCGCCGCCGTGCTGGTGTTCGAGGAAACGAAGGCGGTCTTCTGCTCGAAAACGTTGCTCAGGATGCCCGTCGATCCCGGCGGATTGCGCAGGCCGTTGACCGACGACTGAAGGGTGCTCAGCAGGCCCTTGAACTCGTTGAAGGCCGCGATGCGGGTTTCGTTCTGGGAGATCTTGTTCTCGAGCCGATCGATCGGGATGCGCTTGACGGCGATCGAGGCTTCGATGATCGCAGCCGTGTCCAGGCCCGAGAAAGAGCCTGTCAGCAGCGGTGAGTTTCCGACGAAGGAAACCGTACCCTTGGTTCCTGCGAGCATTGCGCTTCTCCTTGACCCCCAGAGACTACGGCGTTATTCGCTTAAAATTCGTTAAGATTTCTTAGTTATCAATGAGTTAACTATGCCGTAATGGTCTGCTTCGGCTTCAGTCCGGCGGCCTGCAGGACCTCCTCCACGGTGCGGAAGGACTTCTCGGGCGGGAATTCCACCAGGATGTCCCCGTTCTCGCGGTCGTAGACCCGGACGATGATCCGCCCGCTGTCCTGGTCCTTGTAGGTGGTCAGGGCGGAATTCGGGGCCGCCTGCTTCAGCGCCGGCTGCTGCCCGGCGTCTGCCGCCGGCACCGCGCGCGGCGTGTCCACGTTCTCCGGCGCCGTGGCGGCGGACTTTGCCGCCACCGGCGTCGCCGCCGTCAGGGAACTGTTGGACCGGGCCGTTGCCGATCCGGGGGTATTGATCGTCGTGTCCATGATCCGAAGCCCTCCTTAAGTGGGCTGTCGCCGTCAACCGGACCGGTCGGGGACGGGCTCTGTGGCCCGCCCCCTTCCAGACGATTCCGGCCTTACTGCAGGACCCGCAGCAATGACTGCGGGATCTGGTTGGCCTGGGAGACCGCCGAAACGGCCGCCTGCACAAGCACCTGGTTGGACACCAGCTTGCTCTGCTCGGCCGCCAGGTCGACGTCCATGATCGCGGACTTGGCCGCGTCGATGTTCTCCAGCGAGGTCGCGATCTGCTGGCCGCGGAACTCGAAACGCGAGATCAGCGCACCGGCC
>JBHJOA010000003.1:0-6728 GCA_050330205.1 Kiloniellaceae bacterium | reverse complement strand
GACCCTGCCGCCGGGCGAGGGCGTGACCTTCCACGAACTGCTGGAGGAACCGATGGTCGCGGCGCTGCCGGCGACCCACCGCCTGGCCAAGGGCGCGAAACGGCGGCTGCCGCTGGCGGTGCTCGCGGCGGAGCCCTTCGTGCTCTATCGCCGCAGCGCGGGGCCGGGCCTCTACGACGCCATCGTAAGCGCCTGCCATCAGGCCGGTATCGCCCCGCGCATCGAGCAGGAGGCGCCGCGCATCACGGCAACCCTGAACCTGGTCGCCGCCGGCCTGGGCGTCACGGTGGTCCCGCGCTCGCTCTCGGGCCTGCAGGCCGAAGCGATCGCCTACCGCCCGCTGGCCGGCGCACCGGGCCTGGTGGCACCGCTGCAGCTCGCCTGCCGCAACGTCGACCACGCCGCCGCCGCACGACGCTTCGTCGCGCTGGTGCGCGCCGGGGCACGCAAGCTGAAGAAGAGCGGCGGCAGGGAGCGGGTGCGCGGGAGTCGACCAACATCACAGCCGCCATCGAACGGCCGCTCGCGGTCGAGGCGGTAGCCCTTCAACGGCAGCAAGGTTCTCTATGGCACCCTGTTGCTTTGGAAAGAGCCAGGGAATCTCCGCTTGGAACGCAAGCCGAGGACGGGATCCGCGGGTCAAGGGCGCGGCGGCGCAAAGGGCAACCTCCCGAGTCCCGCGCTTGCCTGGGGGCGCGGCGACCGGGCACACTTTCCGGCCGCTGAATGGAGACAAGACCGCCATGCCGAAGATCGATCTCGCCGCCGTGCCGCAACGCAAGGGCTCGGGCTATCCGCCGCCGTTCGACGCCCCCTGTGCCGAGCGCATACGGCAGCGGCTGGGCGATGCCGGCGGGCTCAGCGATTTCGGAATCAATCTCATGCGCCTGCCGCCGGGGAACTGGTCGAGCCAGCGCCACTGGCATTCGCACGAAGACGAGTTCGTCTACCTGCTGGAAGGCGAACTGACGCTGATCGAAGACGGCGGCGAGACGGTGTTGCGCGCCGGCGACTGCGCGGCCTTCCCGAAAGGCTCCGGCGACGGCCACCACATGATCAACAGGTCGGACCGGGTGGCGGTCTATCTCGAGGTCGGATCGCGCGCGCCCGCCGACGTCACCACCTGCTCCGACATCGACATGATGAGCAGCAACGCCGACGGCCGCTTCCTGCGCAAGGACGGCTCGCCCTTTTCCGGGTCCTAGCGGGCCGGCGTCCTTCGAGACAGCCGCTGGCGCGGCTTCCTCAGGATGAGGCTTGAGTGTGTGGGGCACTGACGCGCTTCCCCAGGATGAGGCCGGGCTCGCCGCAGGAGATCGCCCGGGCGGCGTCGCTGGACTTATAGCGTTTTGAATGGGTAAGCGGATATGGAAAGATGCAGCCCTCGCCTCAAGCTTTTTACCCTCGCCCCAAGGGGAGAGGGTTGCACAGGCTTGGCGAGCGTCAGCGAGGCTAGCCGGAGCTGGGTGAGGGGGAGTTTTGTTGTGGCGAGGGCTGTCCTGGCGGAGACACTGTCGCCCCCTCACCCAGCTTCGCCTAGGCGCGGCCTTCAGGCCTTGCCAAGGCTGCGCAACCCTCTCCCCCTCGCGGGGGCGAGGGGAAAAGGAACAGGGGGGCAGGAAACGAGGGCATGCACTTCAAATCGCTGAACGGGGTCGTGCTGCACTACCAGGACCTGGGGCCGGCCGAGCTGCCGACGCTGGTGTTCGCCAACTCGCTGGGCACCGATTTCCGCATCTGGGACGGCGTGGTGGCGCGCCTCGCCGAGCGCTTCCGCATCGTGCTCTACGACAAGCGCGGCCACGGCCTCTCCGGCCTCGGCGCGCCGCCCTACGCCATCGACGATCACGTGGCCGACCTGGCGGCGCTGCTGGACGAGCTCGCCGTCGAGGGCGCCGTGGTCTGCGGCCTTTCGGTCGGCGGCCTCATCGCCCAGGGGCTCTATGCCGCGCGGCCGGACCTGGTTTCCGGCCTCGTGCTCTCGGACACCGCCCACCGGATCGGCTCGACGGAGCTGTGGGACGGCCGCATCGCCGCCATCGAGGCCGGCGGCATCGACGCCATCGCCGAGGCGATCCTCGAGCGCTGGTTCTCCCGCGTGCTGCGCGAGAACGACCCCGATGCCTTTGCCGGCTGGCGCCACATGCTGACGCGCACGCCGCAGGACGGCTACCTCGGCACCTGCGCGGCGATCCGCGACGCCGATTTCACCGAAGCGGCCCGGCGTATCGCCGTGCCGACGCTGTGCATCGTCGGCGCCGAGGACGGCGCCACGCCGCCGGCGCTGATGCGCGAGACCGCGGACCTCATTCCCGGCGCCGGCTACGAGGTGATCGAGGGCGCCGGGCACCTGCCCTGCATCGAGCGGCCCGAGGCGGTCGCCGCCCTGATCGACGCCTTCACGCGGGAGAACGGCCTTGCCTGACAATCCACGACAGACCGCAGGGCGCAGAGTCCGCAGCGAGGTGCTGGGCGAGGCCCACGTCGCGCGCTCCGACGCCGGGCGCAACGCCTTCAACGCCGACTTCCTGGACTTCATCACCGAGGGCGCCTGGGGATCGGTGTGGTCGCGGCCGGGACTGACGCGGCGCGAGCGCAGCCTGATCACCGTCGCGCTGCTGGCCGCCCTCGGTCACGACGAGGAGGTCGCCATGCACGTGCGGGCGACCGCCAATACCGGTGCCTCGCCGGAGGACATCAAGGAGGCGCTGCTGCACGTCGCCGTCTACGCCGGCGTGCCGGCCGCTAACCAGGCCTTCAAGGTGGCCGAGCGGGCGCTGAACGAGATGGCGGCGAAACAGCGGCAGGAGAGCGAGCAATGACCTACACGCCGCGCGACTGGGCCTCGCACCCGCCGCTTATCGCGCCCGACTACGAGTCGACGCGCCTGCGCGGCGCCACCAGGCCGCTGATCCCCATCAGGCAAAGCCTCTCCGAGCTGACCGGGCCGGTGTTCGGCCACGACTGCCTGGGGGCCCTCGACAACGACCTGACGCAGAACGGGCGCCGAAAGGGCGTCGGGGCCGGCGAGCCCCTGGGCGAGCGCATCGTCGTCTCCGGCCGGGTGGTCGACGAGATGGGACGCCCGCAGCCGAACATGCTGGTGGAAGTGTGGCAGGCCAACGCCGCCGGCCGCTATGTCCACAAGGTCGACCAGCACGACGCGCCGCTCGATCCCAACTTTTTCGGCGGCGGGCGCTGCGTCACCGATGCCGAGGGCGTCTACCGCTTCCTGACGGTGAAGCCGGGCGCCTATCCCTGGGGCAACCACGCCAACGCCTGGCGGCCCAACCACATCCACTTCTCGCTGTTCGGGCCGAGCATCGCCACGCGGCTGGTGACGCAGATGTACTTTCCCGGCGATCCGCTGCTGGAGCTCGACCCGATCTTCCTCGGCACCCCGGAGACGGCGCGCGACCGCCTGATCTCGGTCTTCGACCTCTCGCTGACGCAACCGGCCTTCGCCCTCGGTTACCGCTTCGACATCGTGCTGCGCGGCGCCCGGGAAACGCCGATGGAGACGACGTCATGAGCAAGGGCCAGACGCCCTCGCAGACCGTCGGCCCCTACTTCGCCTACGGCCTGACACCGGAGCAGTACGGCTATCCGCTGACGTCCATCGCCTCCGCCGATCTGCGCACGCCTGACGTCGAGGGCGAGCGCATCCGGCTGGAGGGCCGCGTGCTGGACGGCGCCGGCGAGTCAGTAAACGACGCCATGATCGAGATCTGGCAGGCCGACCCGCAAGGGCGCTACGCGCCACCCGCCGGCGCACGCGGCGACGTCGCGCTCCCCAATCGCACTTTCGGGGGATTCGGCCGTTGCGGCACCGGCACCGACGCGGAGCACCGCTTCGTCTTCGACAGCTTGAAGCCAGGCGCGGTGGACGAGGTCCAGGCGCCGCACATCAACGTGATCGTGTTCATGCGCGGGCTCTTGAGCCACCTCTACACGCGGATCTATTTCGCCGACGAGGCGGAGGCGAACGCCAAGGACCCGGTGCTGAACTCGGTGCCGGAAGAGCGGCGCGGCACGCTGATCGCGGGGTGCCGCGATGACGACGGCGTCGCCGTCTACACCTTCGACATTCACATGCAAGGGGAGAGGGAGACGGTGTTCTTCGATGTCTGATCACCCTGTCGCAACGACCGCCGTACCCCCAACTGTCATTGCCGGGCTTGACCCGGCAATCCATGCCGATGACGGGCCGGTTGGTGCGCGCGGAGCAATGGGCCCTCGGGTCAAGCCCGAGGGTGACGGTCTAAAATGTGACGCCGATCCGCGCATTACCTTCACGGAGGTCTCGCCATGAGCCAGCCCTGCATCATCACCGTCGCCATCACCGGCTCGGTGCCGCGCAAGAAGGACACGCCGGCGGTGCCGGTCACCGTGGCCGAGCAGATCGAGTCGACGCAGGAGGCCTACGAGGCCGGCGCCAGCCTGGTCCATGTGCACGTTCGCGACGAGAACGAGAACCCCTCCTCCGATCCTGACAAGTTCCGCGCCTTTCTGGAGGGGGTGCGCAAGCACTGCCCCGACATGATCGTGCAGTTCTCCACCGGCGGGCGCGGGCGCGGCGCCGAGCAGCGCGGCGCCATGCTGCACCTGAAGCCCGACATGGCCTCACTGGCCACCGGGTCGGTGAACTTCCCCAACATGATCTACGAGAACCCGCCGGAGCTGATCGACAGCCTCGCCGCGGCGATGCTGAAATACGGCATCAAGCCGGAGATCGAGATCTTCGACCTCGCCATGCTCTATGCCGCCGCCGAGATGGCCAAGGACGGCCGCATCGCGGCGCCGGCGCACGTTCAGTTCGTCTTCGGCCTGAAGAACGCCCTGCCGCCGAAGCGCGAGATTCTGGAATTCGAGATCGCGCAGCTGAAGGAGGTGCTGCCGGGCGCGACCTGGACTGCCGCCGGCATCGGCCGCAGCCAGCTGGAGATGAACCGCTGGGCGCTGGAGCTGGGCGGCCACTGCCGCACCGGCCTGGAGGACAACATCCGCTTCGACAGGTCGCGCCTCGCCAAGAGCAACGCGGAACTGGTGGCGCGGGTGGCCGAGCTCTGCGGCGACTACGGACGGCGGCCCGCCACGGCGCGGGAGGCGCGGGAGATTCTCGGCCTGCCCGCCACCGTCGCCGCGTGACGGCGGTGCCATGAGCGTCACCCCCTTCGACAGCGCGATCCTCGGGCCGCTGCTTTCCGACCCCGAGCTGGCGGCGCTGCTCGACGACCGCGCGCAGATCCGCGCCATGCTGGCCTTCGAGGCGGCGCTGGCGCGGGCCGAGGCGCGCGTCGGCGTCATCCCGGCAGCGGCCGCCGAGGCCATCGGCGAGGTGGCGGAGACGCTGGAGATCGACCCGGCTGTGCTGGCCGAGGGCACGGCCCGCGACGGCATCCCGGTGCCGGCGCTGGTCGCCGCGCTGCGCCGGGCGGTGGGCGCCGGGGCGGTGGGCGCCGCGGCCGCGCCCTACGTGCACTGGGGCGCCACCACCCAGGACGCGATGGACACGGGGCTGGTGCTGCGCCTCGAGCGGGCGCTCGACATCATGGAGGACCGCCTCGACCTGCTGGCCGGACGCCTCGCCGAGTTGGCCGACGCCGAGCGCCACACCCCGATGCTGGCGCGCACCCGCGGGCAACAGGCGACGCCGACCTGCTTCGGCCTCAAGGCGGCCGGCTGGCTGGCGCCGCTGCAGCGCCACCTCGACCGCCTCGAGGAACTCGCGGAACGCTTCGGCGTGCTGAGCTTCGGCGGTGCCGCCGGCAATCTCTCGGCACTGGGCGGCAACGGGCCCGCCGTCGAAGCGGCGCTGGCGGCGGAGCTGGACCTCGCGGTGCCGGCGATGCCCTGGCACAGCCAGCGCGACAGCGTCATCGAACTCGGCTGCTGGCTCGGGCTCGTCGCCGGCAGCCTCGGCAAGATGGCGGGCGACATCCTGCTGCTGTGCCAGAACGAGGTCGGCGAGCTGCGCGAAACCGGTGAAGGGGGCGGTTCCTCCACTCTGCCGCAGAAACAGAACCCGGTGCGCGCCGAAGCCGTCGCCGCCCTCGCCCGCCACGCCGTCGGCCTCGCCGGCCAGCTGCAGCAGGCCGCGTTCCACAACCACGAGCGCGACGGCGTCGCCTGGCAACTGGAATGGCTGGTGCTGCCGCAGCTGGTCATGGCCACCGGCGCGGCGCTGCGCCAGGCGCTGGAGCTCCTCGACGGCCTGGAGATCGACCGCGCGCGCATGCGCGCCAACATCGAGGCCACCGACGGCCTCGCCTTCGCCGAGGCGGCGAGCTTCGCGCTCGCCGCGCACATGCCGAGGCCCGAGGCGCAGGCCCTGGTGAAAGCGGCCTGCCGGACCGTGCTAGACGAGGGCGGCCAGCTGATCGAGCTGCTGGCGGAAACCTGCGACGCGCCGGTCGACTGGGAGGCGCTGAGCGATCCTGAGAGCCAGCTCGGCGCCGCCGAGGCCTTCATCGATCGCGTGCTGGAACCGCGCGGGGGTTGATCGATTTCGCAGTACGGTGTCTTTCACGCTCCACTGTCGTCCCAGGTTTGTCCCTACTGGATCCACACATCTCTCTCAGGATTGTCCCGCCCTGGCCAAACCAAGGCTGTCGTCCCGGCACTTGTTGCCGGGACCCATGGGCCTCGCCACCGTGCTTTCCGGCGCCCGGACTGCAGAGGTGGTCGGCATGCGGCAGCGGCATTGGGCCCCGGGGACAAGCCCCGGG
>JBHJOA010000002.1:0-33914 GCA_050330205.1 Kiloniellaceae bacterium | reverse complement strand
AGCGCCAGCTTCGCGACGCCGATCGGCTACCAGACCAACACCTTCGTCTATGCCGCCGGCGGCTACCGTTTCACCGACTTCATCAAGGTCGGGCTGCCGCTGAACCTCATCCTCTGGGCCACGGCGACGATGATCATCCCGATTTTCTGGCCGTTGGGGTAGGGTCGCCGCCAAAAAGAAGGGGGTGCCGCCGCCGCGGGCACCCCTTGAAGTTCACAGGGAGAACTCAGACGTGAGTCGTACAGGTAGGATACTTACTGTTAACTACTCTACGTGAGTTACTGTCCTTCTGCTCTTCATGAACAGCCGCTGGTACCGCCGCAGGTGGCGCACTTGAGACAGGTGCCGTTGCGGACCAGCGTAAAGTTGCCACACTCGCCGCAAGAATCGCCTTCGTAGCCCTTCATGCGTGCTTCGCGCACGCGCTCCAGGCGGGAGTCGACCTCACGAACGACCGTGGCCTCGACGGCATAGGCTTCGGCGGAGCCTGTAGAGCCGACGAGTTCCTGGGAGACGCCGCTGGCGGTCACGGTGGTGCTGGTCTGGGTCACCGACCCGATCCCGGCAGACATTCCCGTGGTTCCGTTGGCGGCGCCGCCGTTTACGACCAGAAGCTGATTGCGGACATAGCCCTTGGAGGCGTAGCGGCGCACCGTCTCGGCGACCGCTTCGCCCGGCAGATCCCCCTGGCCGTCGCCGCGCCCCAGGCTGTCCGGCATGATGTCAGCCGGTTCCACATGGGCGAGATCGTTGCGGCCGAGGTAGGAAATCGCAAGCTCCCGGAAAATGTAGTCGAGCACGGAGGTCGACATCTTGATGGCGTCGTTGCCTTCGACCATGCCCGAGGGTTCGAAACGCGTGAAGGTATAGGCCTCGACGAATTCCTCCAGCGGCACGCCGTACTGCAGGCCGATGGAGATCGCGATGGCGAAGTTGTTCATCAGGCTGCGGAAGGCGGCGCCTTCTTTGTGCATGTCGATGAAGATCTCGCCGACCGCGCCGTCTTCGTATTCGCCGGTGCGCAGGTAGACCTTGTGCCCGCCGACGATGGCCTTCTGGGTGTAGCCCTTGCGCCGCTGCGGCAGGCGCTTGCGGTCCTGGCTGCGCTCGACGATGCGCTCGATGATGCGCTCGGCGATGATCTGGGCGCGCTCGGGCTGGCTCGCCGCGGCGACCTTCTCGGCGATGCCCTCGGCTTCCTCGTCGTCGTTGGCGATGTCGTCGAGGATGCTGGACGCCAGCGGCTGCGACAGCTTGGAGCCGTCGCGGTAGAGAGCGTTGGCCTTCAGGCCGAGGCGCCAGGACAGCATGTAGGCGTCCTTGCAGTCCTCCACCGTGGCCGTGTTCGGCATGTTGATGGTCTTGGAGATGGCGCCGGAGATGAAGGGCTGCGCCGCCGCCATCATGCGGATGTGGCTCTCGACCGAGAGGTAGCGCTTGCCATGGCGGCCGCAGGGGTTGGCGCAGTCGAACACCGGCAGGTGCCCGGCTTTCAGGCCGGGCGCGCCTTCCAGCGCCATGGCGCCGCAGCAGTAGGCGTTGGCGGCGTCGACCTCCTCACGGGTGAAGCCGAGGGCGGCCAGCATGTCGAAGGTCACGTCCTCCAGCTCGGCGCGGCTGAAGCCCAGCACCTTGGTGCAGAACTCCTCGCCCAGGGTCCACCTGTTGAAGGCGAACTTGACGTCGAAGGCGCTGGCGAGCCCGGCTTCCAGGGCCTGCAGGGCGGACTCGGTGAACCCCTTGGCCTTGAGGCGCTCGTGGTTGATGCCGGGCGCGTCCTCCAGGGTGCCGTGGCCGACCGCGTGGCGGATGATGGCCTCGATCTCGCCCTCGCCGTAACCCAGGGTGCGCAGCGCCTCGGGCACCGTGCGGTTGATGATCTTGAAGTAGCCGCCGCCGGCCAGCTTCTTGAACTTCACGATGGCGAAATCCGGCTCGATGCCGGTGGTGTCGCAGTCCATGACCAGGCCGATGGTGCCGGTCGGCGCGATCACCGTGGTCTGCGCGTTGCGGTAGCCGTGCCGCTCGCCCAGCTTCAGGGCGCGGTCCCAGGCGGCCTTCGCCGCCTTGACCAGCGCCTTGTCGGGGCAGTCGCGCGCCTCCAGCGGCACCGGGGCGATGGACAGCTCCTCGTAGCTGGCGCGCTGGCCGTAGGCGGCGCGGCGGTGGTTGCGGATCACCCGCAGCATGTGGTCGGCGTTCTCCGCGTAGCGCGGGAAGGCGCCCAGCTCCTCCGCCATCTCGGCGGAGGTGGCGTAGGCGACGCCGGTCATGATCGCGGTCAGTGCCGCGGCCAGGGCCCGGCCCTCGTCGGAATCGTAGGGCACGCCGGAAGCCATCAGCAGGCCGCCGAGGTTGGCGTAGCCGAGGCCGAGGGTACGGAAGTCGTAGGAGCGGCGCGCGATCTCTGCCGAGGGGAACTGCGCCATCAGCACTGCGATTTCCAGCGTCAGCGTCCACAGCCTGACGGCATGCTCGTAGCCTTCGATGTCGAAGGCGTTGGCGCCGCGCCGGAACGCCATGAGGTTCAGCGAGGCGAGGTTGCAGGCCGTGTCGTCGAGGAACATGTACTCCGAGCAGGGGTTGGACCCGTTGATGCGCCCGGAGGCAGGGCAGGTGTGCCACTCGTTGATGGTGCTGTCGTACTGCACGCCGGGATCGGCGCAGGCCCAGGCGGCGTAGGAGATCTGGTCCCACAGCTCGCGGGCCTTGACCTTCTTGTGGAGCAGCCCGTCGGTGCGCCGGATCAGGCTCCAGTCGTCGTCGTTCAGCACTGCCTCGATGAAGGAGTTGGGCACGCGCACGGAGTTGTTGGAGTTCTGGCCGGAGACCGTCAGGTAGGCGTCGGAATCCCAGTCGGTGTCGTAGGTCTTGAAGTCGATCGAGGTGTAGCCCTGCTTGGCGAACTGCACCACGCGGACGACGTAGTTCTCCGGCACCATGGCGGTGCGGGCGGACTTCATGGCGGCCTTCAGCGCGAAGTTCTTCTTGGGATCGAAGGCGTCGGTCTGCTCGGAACCTTCGACGGCGCGGAAGTCGTGGCAGGCGCGCATGATGGCGTTGAGGTGGCGGTCGCAGATCTTGGAGCCGGTGACCAGCGCCGCCACCTTCTGCTCCTCGACGACCTTCCAGTTGATGTAGTCCTCGACGTCCGGGTGGTCGAGGTCGACGGTCACCATCTTGGCGGCGCGCCGGGTGGTGCCGCCGGACTTGATGGCGCCGGCCGCGCGGTCGCCGATCTTGAGGAAGGACATCAGCCCGGAAGAGCGCCCGCCGCCGGACAGCGATTCACCTTCGCCGCGCAGGGCGGAGAAATTGGTGCCGGTGCCGGAGCCGTACTTGAACAGGCGCGCCTCGCGCACCCAGAGGTCCATGATGCCGTTCTCGTTCACCAAGTCGTCGCCGACCGACTGGATGAAGCAGGCATGCGGCTGCGGGTGCTCGTAGGCGCTGGCCGCGCGGGTCAGCTCGCCGGTGGTGAAGTCGACGTAGTGGTGGCCCTGGCTCGGGCCGTCGATGCCGTAGGCCCAGTGCAGGCCGGTATTGAACCACTGCGGCGAGTTGGGCGCGGCCATCTGCCGGGCCAGCATGAAGCGCATCTCGTCGTAGTAGGCGCGGGCGTCCTCCTCGGCGTCGAAGTAGCCGCCCTTCCAGCCCCAGTAGGTCCAGGTGCCGGCCATGCGGTGGAACACCTGCTTGGCCGAGGCCTCGCCGATGAAGCGCTCGTCCTCGGCGATGTCGGCCATCGCCTCGTGGTCGGGCTGGGAACGCCACAGCCAGGCCGGCACGTTGTCCTCCGGCACGCGCTTGGATTTCAGCGGCATGCCGCGCTTGCGGAAATACTTCTGGGCCAGGATGTCGCAGGCCACCTGCGACCAGGAGGTGGGAACCTCGATGTCCTCGGCGCGGAACACCAGGGAGCCGTCGGGGTTGCGGATCTCGCTGGAGGTCCGGCGAAACTCGATCTTGTCGTAGACATCGGTGCCAGCTTCCGTGAAACGACGCACAACCCGCATGCGGAACTCTCCAATCTCTTTTCTGTCTGTTGACCCCACATCGCGTCGCAGATGACGGCGGCCGGCCCTGCGGTGCCGCTGAACGGCCCTGGCCGAGGAAACTGACCGCTACCCCTGAAACCCCCGCAAATCCTCAAGATTTGCTGTATCTTGTGACGCGATGTCATTAAAACACAACATATGGCAGAGGTCACCACATTTTGGGTTAAGAATTTCTTAATTGCCGACTGCTGGTGGGGATGAAGCGCTGAATGCGGCCCCGGCCGCGGCTTTCGGCACCGCCGGCGGTCCACAAGAAAATTTTCCGCCGGCGGGGCGGTGGCGAATCAGGCGGAGGGCGGCAACGGCGGGCTCGGCCGCTCGGCCAGGGTGGCCACCACGAGGGCCGCGAGCACCAGGGCGACTCCCAGGACCTGCACGAGGCCAAGCGTTTCGCCCAGCAGCAGGATGGCGCCGAGGATGGCGACCACCGGCTCCAGGTTGAACACCAGCGAGGCGCGCAGCGGCCCGGCGTAGCGCACCGACCCCACCATGGCGACGAAGGCGCCGAGGTAGCCGAGGCAGACGAAGGCGAGCGCGCCCCAGCCGGTGGCCGTCTGCGGTGCCGCGAGGCTGCCGGAGGCGACGGCGACGGGGCCGACCGCGACCAGCGCGAAGAGGTTCATGTAGAAGCCGAGGGAGAGCATGTCCTGGCCCGGCGGCAGGCGGTCGGCGGAGAACATCAGCAGGGTGCCGGCCAGGGTGGCGCAGAAGGCGAGGCCGAGGCCGCGCAGGTCGAGCACCGCGAAGGACGGGGCCAGCGCCAGGCCGAGACCGGCGAAGGCGGCGGCGAAGGCGAGGGTCGCCGCCCCGCCGACCCGGCTGTGCCCGGTCACCGCCACGATGCCGGCGACCAGGATCGGGTAGGCGTAGAATACCAGGGCCGCCAGGGAGACGGGGATGTAGGCGACGGCGCTCATGTAGCCGACGGTGATGCCGAGCTGGCCGAGGGCGACGCCGGCGACCGGCCGGAAGGCGCCGGGCGCGAGCGCGAAAGAGCGGCGCTGCAGCAGCATCACCGCGGCCAGGATGACGGCCGGCACCAGGGCGCGCGCGCAGATCATCGTCAGCGGGTTGCTGCCGGCATCGTAGGTCATCCGCGTGGCGGTAATCATCAGGCCATAGCCGACGGCGGCGGTCACCGCCATGGCGATGCCGAGGCGGGCGGTGGCGGAGTAGTCGCGCGGCAGCGGTGCCGTCGTCATGGCCGGACGGATCTTGCGCCGGCGGCCCCAAAACATGTGCAGCCCGCGCCGGGGCGGCTATAGTTGCCGCCGCGCCCCGGGAATCGGACATCGGGGCGCCGCTGCGCGAGGGGGGAAAGGCACGGCATGAGCGAAATCACCATCATCCTGCTTGTGGTCGTCGGCCTGCCGCTGGCCGTCGGCCTGGTCATCGTCGTCCTGTACAACAGGCTGGTGTCCCTGAAGAACCAGGTCGAGGCGGCGTGGTCCCAGATCGACGTGCAGCTGCGGCGGCGGACCGATCTCATCCCCAATCTGGTCGAGGTGGTCAAGGACTACCTTTCCTACGAGCAGGAAACGCTCACCAGGGTCATCGAGGCCCGCAACCATGCCGTCGCCGCCCGCGACCAGGGCCGCGAGGCGACCATCGCCGCGGAAGGCATGCTGACCGCGGCCATGGGCAAGCTCTTCGCGCTCGCCGAGTCCTATCCCGAGCTGCGCTCGAACCAGAACGTTGCCGCGCTGCAGGAGGAACTGGCGACCACGGAGAACAAGATCGCCTTCGCGCGCCAGCACTACAACGACTCGGCGATGAGCCTCAACACCGCCGTCGAGACCTTCCCTTCGAACCTCGTCGCCACCCGCTTCGGCTTCCGCAAGTCGGTCTACTTCGAGGTGCCGGAGGAGGCGCGCCAGCCCGTGAAGGTCGACCTGCGATAGCGCCATGGCGGAGCAGCCCCCGCCGACCGCCGCCCTGGTCCGCACCGACTTCCACGCCGCCATCCGCCGCAACGCCTGGAACACCTTCTGGCTCTGCCTCGGCCTGGCGCTGGTCGGCCTGCTGCTGGGCTATGCCGTCGGCTGGTTCCTCGAAAGCCAGCTGTTGCCGCCGGACGTCGGTGGCCCCTTCGTCGGCCCGCAAGCGGTAAGCGATTGGGGCCTGCGCGGCGCCGCGATCATGATGGTTTTCAGCGGCATTGCCATCGTCGTCGCGATGACCCGGGGCGACCGCATCGTGCTGGGTCTCGCCGGCGCGCGCGAGGTGACGCCGGAGGAGGAGCCGCAGCTTCACAACGTGGTCGAGGAGATGGCGCTGGCCGCCGGCCTGCCCAAGCCGCGGGTGGCGGTGATCGAGACGCCGGCACTGAACGCCTTCGCCACCGGCCTGAAGCCGGAGCGGGCGGCCATCGCCGTGACCCGCGGCCTGCTGGACGGTCTTTCACGCAGCGAACTGCAGGGCGTGGTCGGCCACGAGATGGGCCACGTCGCCAACGACGACATCCTCTACGCCACCGCGGTCGCCGTCCTGGTCGGCCTCATCGCGCTGGTCGCCGACGCCGCGTTGCGCAGCCTGCGCTTCGCGGGCCGCGGCGGCGGACGGGGGCGCCGCGGCGGCGCCGGCCTCGCGCTGGTGGTGCTCCTGGTCTTCGCGCTGCTGGCACCGCTGGCCGCGCGCCTCGTGCAGATGGCGATCTCGCGCCAGCGCGAATACATGGCCGACGCGACGGCGGTGAAGCTGACGCGCAATCCGCACGGCCTCATCGGCGCGCTGGAGAAGATCGGCGGCAGCCGGATCCCCTACGCGGGCGCCAACCGCGCCATCCAGCACCTCTACATCTCCAATCCGCTGAAGCACATCGGGCGCGGCGCGGCGGCGCTGTTCGCGACCCACCCGGCGCTGGCCGACCGCATCGAACGGCTGCGCAATCTTGGCTGAGGGGAGGGCCGCTTCAGGCCCGGCAGCCGCCTGTTCGGGTGCCGCCGGTTGCGAGCGGTCAGATCAGTCCCGCGCGCGTTGCGATCGACGCGGCTTCCGCCCTGTTCCGGGCGTTGATCTTGCGCAGAACCTGCCGGATGTGCAGCTTGACCGTGACCTCCGCGATTTCCAGGTTGCGCCCGATTTCCTTGTTGGTCGCGCCCGAGGCCAACTGGACGAGGACTTGCTGCTGCCGTGTCGTCAGATCGGCGGTCAGGTTGGAGAACAGGTCGGAATTCGTCCCAGCGCCGGCGTTCCTTGCGAGAGGTTCGGCGGTTGCCTGTGCGTCATTCATCTGCAGAGTCTCGGCCGGCAGGAAGGTTCCGCCGGCCATGACGACGGAGATCGCCTGCGCGAAGAGTTTCGAAGAAAGGGTCTTCGGCAGGAAGCCACGGGCGCCTGCATCGATCGCATGGCGGATGTCCTCGAATCGGGCCGCGCCCGACACCAGGACGACCGCTGCGTCCGGAAAAGCCCGGACGACATCCTCAACCGTCCGGCCCCCCTTCATGCCCGGCATGCAGAGGTCCAGCAGAATCAATTCAATCTGGTTGTCGCCGCTCCCGGCGAGCGACATCAACTCGTCGACCTCGCCGACCTCGACGATCTCCGTTTCGTGAAGCTGGCGCTGCAGGCGCAGGCCCACCGCCTCGCGATACAATGGGTGATCGTCCGCTATGACTGCACGCATCGATTATCCCCGAGCAGCTATACCGCTACCAGCAACAAACAGTGTCTCGAGCGCCAGTGCCTGGGCTTTGCAATCAGCATCTAAAGCGCTGATTTTTCAGTCTCGACGGAGCAATCCGGCCCGTCGGAATGACGCATGGGCAATGCAGCCATGATATGTCGAACCTATCCTAAGGTATAGAAAAACTATCCTGAAGTATGGGGAGGGAAAACCGGCGGGCCTAGACTATGGGCTTAGTATCCTATGCCGATGACCTCTTTGTCGCCGTCGCACTCTTTTGCTAGCTTGGAAGCATGGACACGCGCTTCGACAGGGATGAAGATTTCGCCAGCATCGTCTTGATCGACGATGACTGCGACAGCCTCGACTATCAGGTGGCGCTGCTTTCCCGCCACGGCTTGCGTTGTGCGGCTTTCTGGCGTTCTCAGGAGGCCCTGGAGTACGTCCGCCGACATCCGGTTTCGGTGGTGATAACCGACATTTTCATGCCGGAGGTTGACGGTGTGCAGCTCATTTCGGCCATCAAGAGCTGTCGCCCCGCAGTAGCCGTGATCGCGGTGAGCGGATACAACCAGACATATCTACGGTGCATGAAAGCTCTCGGGGCGACTGCCGGCATCAGCAAGCCCATTGATCCGTCGACCTTGCTGGCCGCCGTGAAACGCTGCCTCGGCTCCTCGTTCACCGGGGATCTTTGCCAGACCTGAGCACCAACGCGGCGCAGTCAAAGGCGATCAGGCGAGCGGCGGCGGCATGGCCATCACGCGCCGGATGTGGCCAGCGAGTTCCAGTGGGTTGATCGGCTTGTGGAGCAAGGCATCGGCGCCCCGCAGCGAAGCGGCGCTCTCGGTGATGCCCTCTTCGAAACCGGTGTAGAGAATCGCCCGCAGTGTCGGCTGAAGTTCCTTCAGCTTCGAGATCAGCGCCAAGCCGGTCATCCCCGGCATCACTTGGTCGGACACCACAAGATCCCACTCCTCAGGCGCCTGCGCGACGATGCTCAAGGCTCTTGCGGGATCTGTCAGGCTCAGCACTTCGTAGCCGTAACGATGCAGGCCGATGGTCAGTACCTGCACCAGGTCGGGGTCGTCGTCTACCACCAGGATACGTTCCTGACCGCGCACGTTGTCCGGCCAGGCCGTCGCTTTCGCCTCCACCGCCAACGGGGCATCCGCGAGCGGCAGGTAGATCCTGAAGGTCGTGCCCTTCCCGGGTGCGCTCTCGACATCGATCGCCCCGTCGCAGGACGTGACGATTCCGTGGACTACCGCAAGTCCCAGGCCGGTGCCGCGGCCAACCCCGCGGGTCGTATAGAATGGCTCGAAGATCTTGGCCCGGATCGCGGGAGCCATGCCGGCACCGGTGTCCGAGACGGCTATCAGCGCATAGTCGCGGCTGGGATCGATCCGGCCCAGGCCCGAGCGCTCCGCATGGTCACGGACGTCGTCGCCCGGACGCGTGCGTTGCAGCTTGATGGTGATCGTCCCGCTGCTGTCGCCGATCGCGTCCTTGGCGTTGAGGCAGAGGTTCAGCAGCACCTGATGGAACTGCCCCTCGCTACCGAGCACCGGGAGCGGGCCGTCGTCGGTCTCGATCATGAGTGTGGAGGAGGAGGGCAGTGAAGTCTCCAGCAGGTCGCGGCAGCTATGAAGCACCGCCGTCAGGTCGAGAACCCGCCGTTCGATGTCGCGCGCCTGGGCGAAGGCCAGCAGCTGTTCGACCAGGTGCTTGCCCTTGTCGCAGATGCTGACGATGCGCTCGGCATACCTGCGAGACTCCGAACCCTCGGGCAGATCCTCGACCAGGAACTGAGAGAACCCCATCATCGCGCCCAGCAGGTTGTTGAAATCATGCGCGATGCCGCCGGCCAGCCTGCCGATGGCCTCCATCTTGCCGGTCTGCTCCAGGCGCCGCAGGAGTCCTTCGCGCTGCTGCTGCGCGGCTTTTTCCCGGGTGATGTCCTGCAAGGCAACGACAAGGCGCCCGGTATTGTAGTCGGAGCATACGATCCCGGCGACGGAGACGAGGCCCCAGAACGACTCCTGCGACGCCCGCTTGACGAAGACCTCCTCGTGCTCGACGCGGCCGCGCCGGGCCGCCTCGGCCAGTCGCTGCCAGACCTCTTCGGGCAGGACGCTGGTCATGGCTACCTGATGGCCGGTCCCGGCAAGGCCGGCGATCTCCAGGAACACGCGGTTGCTGTAGGCGAGACGGCCGTCCGGGTCGACGATCGCGATGCCGGCCGGGCTCTGCTCCACCGCAATCGACAGTTCCCGCACGCGCGCTTGGGCCAGACTGCGCACGGTCACGTCCCTGGCAGTACCGCGGTAACCGAGGAATTTCCCGTCTGCCCCGAAAATCGGCTTGCCGCTGCTGGATGCATAGCGCAGCGAACCGTCCGTTGAGCGGTGGCTGTAGATGAGGCCCCGGAAGGGCTCGCGGCGCTCCAGCAGGGCCCGGTGCTCGCGCCACTTCTCCGCCTCGGTTTCAAGATCGCTCGCAAGGTCCCAGCGGTAGGCGCCAATCACCTCATTGCGGTTCATGCCGAATGAGCGGATCTCATCGGAGATGTAGGTGAATGCGTGGTCTGGCCCTGTCTCCCACAGCCAGTCGGAGGCCGTCTCGGTGTAGTCGCGGAACAGTTGCTCGCTTTCCCGCAGTGCCGCCTCGGCCTTCAAGAGCGCGGAATTGTCGCGTTCCAGCTGGGCGTTGGCCTCGCGAAGCCGGCGGTAGCTGTCCTGCAGGTCCGCGAAAGCTGCATTGAACGCGGCTACGACCTGGTCGAGTTCGTCCGGTACCGCGGGCGGCGAGCGTTCCAGCGCCAGGGTGCGATCCGTCTGGCCCATGCGGGCGCGGGCGACGAAGGAGGCGATGTCGGTCAGGTGCCGCGTTACGAGGCGATAAAAAATGAAGACGATGAAGAAGGTGACCATGAAGGTCTTCGCGCCCTGACCCACGAGAATGAACAGCGCCTTGTCGAAAAGCGAGCGGTAGACCTCTGTCAGGGTCGCCTCCACGTAGAGGCGGCCGATCGTCTGCTCGCTGCCGAGAACATCACGGACGATAGGGAACTCCCGCGAGATCACCGCAGCGGTTCCGCGCTGTCCGACGGCAATGATGATCGGGCTTTGGGTGCGCGTGGTCTCGTGGACCTCGGCCGCACGGAGATGCGGCAGGCGAAGGATGCCCTGCAGTTGGAGTGTCAGCTGGCTTTCATCGACGCTCCACAGCGCCTGGCTGATGCTGTCGAGGGTGCTGTGGCCGACCTCGTCGAGCCTCTCCTCGATCGTGCCGACGTCGCGGCTGTAGTCGAAGTAAAGTTGCAGCGCCGTCAGCACCAGCGTCACCGCTGAACTGAACAGCAGCACCCGAACGACCAGACGCCGCCCGATACCGTTGAAGAGCCGGCCGCGGAGCCTCTGGAGGCGACCGGCCCTTTCCAGCATGCCCGATGTCATCGGTCGCCCGGCGCGGCCGTCGCCGCCTCGGCTCCCGGCAGGGCGCAGAGAAGCCCCACCACAACCGCTGGGCCGGCGAGTGCGGCGCAAATCGCAACCAGCACAAAGGACTTGCGCATGGCAGGGGCCTCCCCATAGGCGCCATAGTGTACGACTCCCCACCGATAATAAAGGCCAATGCAGTGGGTGAGGGACCGCGCGAGCAGGGCTAAGCCGTGCCAGACGGCGAGGCGAATTGCGGCCTCAGGCGCGCTCGGCCAGCGGCAGGTTGACCAGCAGGTTCTGCGGCTTCAGGCGCAGCAGGTTCTTCTCGTTCATGGCCATGGCGAGGTAGACCGGCCGTCCGGCGAGATCGGGCAGCACCACCGAGGGGTCCTGGAAGTCCATGCGGAACAGCGACAGCAGGCGGGCAAGGCGCCCCTCGCCGACCTCCACCCCGTTGTAGAGGTCGTTCAGCATGGCGGTGCCCTCGGCATCCAGGCCGATGTGCCAGATCCAGCGCTCGTCGCTGATCTTCTGTACCGGCTGGATGGAGACGGCGATGTCGTAGAAGTGGGCGACCCAGCGCTCCAGCACGCGGCACAGCGCGTCCAGCCCGGCGCCGGCGAAGTTCAGGTTGAGCACGGTGTCGTAGCGGCTGTCGCGACCCCAGTAGAGATCGGCGTTGTCCTCGGTGAGGACGTCGAGCTCGACCGTACGCAGCGGCGTCTGCGCCTCGGCGACCAGGCGGCCGAGGCTGCCGAAGCCGCCGGAGGTGGCGAACATCTCCACCGTCTCGGCGTCCCCGGCCATGACGGCGCCGTCGTTGATGGTGACCTGCTGGGCGCGGAACAGCAGCTCGGCGGCGCGCAGCTTCAGGGCGTCGCTCTCGCCCTCCAGGATGGCGCGGGCGATGACATGGACCAGCTGGTCGATGAAGATCGGCGGGATGCTGACGCCGCCGGGTTCCAGGAACAGCTTCAGGTAAGCGTCCTCCAGGCTGCCGGCGGCCAGCAGGCGGTCGCGGAAACCCAGCACCACCTGGTAGTTCTCGATGGCGTCGGCATCGCCGACGGCGGCCAGGCGCTCGCCGCCGACCGCCTCGCGCGGGTTGCGCAGCAGGGCGGCGTGCAGGGCGCGCTCGGCGTCGTTGGACTCCGGCACCGGGCGCACCTCGGGACGGTTGAGGTAGGCGCGCAGGAAGTCGTCGGTCACCGTCAGGTGGCCGTCGCCGCGCCGCTCGAGCAGGTGGTAGCCGGAATCCCGCCAGAAATCACCCATGGCCGCTTCTATAGGGGCGAGCCGCCCGGCTGTCCAGACGGCTCTGCCGCCGCCGTCCCGGATCGCTGTGGCTGGCACTGCGCGCCCGGCGAAGCACAGGCTGGCTGATCGCCGATCACCTCGGCGAACAGTCCCCGCGGCGGCCGATTCGCGGCGAATTCGGCGGTGGCTGGCCCCTGTTCGGCGCGGCCCCGGAGGCTGGACGGATCGCCGCCGGGGTGCCATAGTCTGGCCGCTGCCGCAGGCCCCGGTGCCGCCGGGCCCCGCGGCACGCTTGCTTTTTTCGATGGGGAACGATCTCGGGCATGGGCACCACCATTGGCACTCGGCTCTTCACCTGGCTGCGCGGCGAACTGGTCGGGCGCGACGGTCAGGGCAACCGCTATTACCGTGCCAAGGGCGGTGGCCGGACCCACAAGGACTCCCTGCGCAGGGAGCAGCGCTGGGTGATCTACGAGGGCGAGGCGGAGGCCAGCCGCGTGCCGCCGGAGTGGCACGCCTGGCTGCACCACACCACCGACATCGTCCCGCCGGAGGGCGGCCCGGAGCGCCGGCCCTGGCAGAAGGACCACCAGCCGAACCTGACCGGTACCGGGCAGGCCTATCGCCCGCCGGGCCACACCCTGAAGGGCGGCAAGCGCGCGCCGGCCACCGGCGACTACGAGCCCTGGACCCCGAACTGAACCCGCCGCGCCGCCGGCGGGCGCCGTGGAAAGGCGCCGCAACCCCGGAAGCTCCAGCTTAGGACCCGACAGATGCGCAGAAACTTGATCGAGACGGTAATGGGCGCGGTCGTGCTGCTGGTCGCCGTCGCCTTCGTCTTCTTCGCCTTTCGCAGCGCCGGCCTCAGCAATGCCGCGCGCGACGGCTATCAGGTGACGGTGGAGTTCGACGACGCATCGGGCCTCAGCGTCGGCACCGACGTGCGCATGTCGGGGGTGAAGATCGGCAGCGTGGTTGAGCAGCGTCTCAACCTCGACACCTACTTCGCCGAGGTCACCCTCGGCATCGGCGAGGCCATCCGCCTGCCCAGCGACACCTCGGCGCGGATCATTCCGGACGGCCTGCTGGGCGGCAACTACGTGGCGCTGGAGCCGGGCGGCGCCGACGACTACATCGACCGCGGCGGCAGGATCGTCTACTCCCAGGGCTCCATCAACGTGGTCGACCTGCTCGGACGCTTCATCTTCAGCGCCGCCGACGCGGCCGACGACGCTGCCGGCGGGCGCGGTGGCGCCGGCGGCTTTGAGGTGGAGCCGGGCGCTCCCCGGTGACCTGTCCGGTGACCGCCGGCCCGAACACCGCCCTGGCGGCGCGTTCCTGAACCGACCTGCCCTCCGGGCCTGGCTGCCGAGGTTGCGCCCCGGGGGCCGGAGCCTTAAATCTTTGGCAGTGAATTTCTGTTGAGGTTCTTCGCGTGTCCGCACCCACCGCCAAGAGTTTCGCCATTCCGGTCTGGCGGCAGCCCGATGGATCGCCACTTTCCTGCCGCGAAAAGATCAAGGTTCTCAACGAGAATCTGGAGGAGATTCGCGAGATGGCCCAGGACGCCCTGGAAGACGGCATCCTCATGGGCTGCGACGAGGCCCAGCTGCGCGAGGTGCTGACGGCGCTGGTCGACTCCCTGGAGAACCCCTATGGCGGGCGCCAGGGCGGGAGCGGGCCCGGCGCCGCCAAGGCGAAGAAGGACTAGGGTATTGAGTTTGTTCCGGCGGGCCGCGGCCCCTTCCCTGATCGGCGCCATTCTCGCCGCGGTGTCCTTGATCGGGCCGATGTCCGGTCCGGCCCTGGCGGTGCCCGGCGACACCGCCGTGCTGCAGGGGCTCGACAAGATCACCGCGCGCATCTCCACCTTCGACGCCCCCATCGGCGATCCGGTGCGCTTCGGCTCGCTCGAGATCGTGGTGCGCGCCTGCGACAAGAAGCCGCCGGAGGAGCCGCCGGAATCGACGGCCTTCCTGGAGATCGTCGACGACCGGCCGGATGCCGAGGCGGTGGAGATTTTCAAGGGCTGGATGTTCGCCTCCAGCCCCGCCATCTCGGCGCTGGAGCACCCGGTCTACGACGTCTGGGTGGTCGACTGCAAAAACGCCTCCAGCTCGGAGTCCGAGACCGCGCCCGAATAGAAGGTCGCCTGCGACGAGACCGCCTTGGTGAGCTGCCGGCGGTAGTCCTCGCGCGGGATCTCGACGACGCCGAAGCGGCTCAGGTGCGGCGTGGTGAACTGGGTGTCGAGCAGCAGGAAGCCGCCGCGGCGCAGGCGCATCACCAGCTCCGCCAGCGCGATCTTGCTGGCGTCGGTCGCCCGGCTGAACATCGACTCACCGAAGAAGGCGGCGCCCAGCGACACGCCGTAGAGACCGCCCACCAGCTCGCCGTTGCGCCAGCACTCCACGGAGTGGGCGAAGCCCATGTCGAAGAGCTCGTTGTAGAGCTGCTCGATCACCGGATTGATCCAGGTGTCGGGCCGGTTCTCGGCCGGCTCGGCGCAGCCGCGGATGACCTCCTGGAAGGCGGTGTTGCAGCGCAGGTCGAAGACCCGCCGGCGCATCCTGGCGCGCAGCTTGCGCGGCATGCGGAAGCGGTCGAGCGGCAGGATGCCGCGCAAGTCCGGGTCGATCCAGTGCAACTCCGGGTCGACACGGCTCTCGGCCATCGGAAAGATGCCGATGGCATAGGCGCGGAGCAGAAGGTCGGGCGTCAGCTGCATGACGCCGAATCATATAATCCTAGGCGCCGCCGGCGACAAATTTTTCCAGCCAGTGGATGTCGTAGTCGCCGTTGATGAAGTCCTGGGCGCCGATCAGCCGCTGGTGCAGCGGGATCGAGGTGTCGACGCCGACGATGACGAATTCCTCCAGGGCGCGGCGCAGGCGCATCAGGCACTCGTTGCGGGTCTGGCCGTGCACGATCAGCTTGGCGATCAGGCTGTCGTAGGTGGGGGGAATGCGGTAGCCGGCGTAGAGCCCGGAGTCGACGCGCACGCCGAGGCCGCCGGGCGCGTGGTAGTCGGTCACCAGCCCGGGCGAGGGCATGAAGGTTTCCGGGTTCTCGGCGTTGATGCGGCACTCGATGGCGTGGCCGGAGAAGGAGATGTCGTCCTGTGTCAGGTCGAGCGGCAGGCCGGCGGCGACGCGGATCTGCTCGCGCACCAGGTCGACGCCGGTGATCGCCTCGGAGATCGGGTGCTCGACCTGCAGGCGGGTGTTCATCTCGATGAAGAAGAACTCGCCGTCCTCGTAGAGGAACTCGATGGTGCCGGCGCTGCGGTAGCCGAGATTGCGCACCGCCGTCGCCACCCGCGCGCCGATGGCCTCGCGCTCGGCAGCGTTGAGAGCCGGTGAAAGCGCCTCTTCCAGCAGCTTCTGGTGGCGCCGCTGCAGCGAGCAGTCGCGCTCGCCGAGATGGATGGCGCCGCCCTGGCCGTCGGCCAGCACCTGCACCTCGATGTGGCGCGGATGGCCGAGGTATTTTTCCATGTAGACTTCATCGTTGCCGAAGGCGGCCTTGGCCTCGGAGCGGGCGAGGCGATAGGCGCTCTCCACCTCGCCGCCGTTCTTCGCCACCTTCATGCCGCGCCCGCCGCCGCCGGCGGCGGCCTTGATGAGCACCGGATAGCCGATTGCGTCGGCGTTGGCGCGCGCCGCCTCGGCCGAGGTCACCGCGCCGTCGGAGCCCGGCACCACGGGAATGCCCAGGCTCTCCGCGGTCTTCTTGGCCACCACCTTGTCGCCCATCATGGCGATGTGCTCGGGCGAGGGGCCGATGAAGACCAGGCCGTGCTCTTCCACCATGGAGGCGAAATCGGCGTTCTCCGACAGGAAGCCGACGCCGGGATGGATGGCGTCGGCGCCGGTGATGGTGGCGGCCGAGAGGATGGCCGGGACGTTGAGGTAGCTGTCCTTGCTGGGTGCCGGGCCGATGCAGACCGACTCGTCGGCCAGGCGCACGTGCATGGCGTCGGCATCGGCGGTCGAGTGCACCGCCACGGTCTGGATCCCCATCTCGCGGCAGGCGCGGTGGATCCGCAGGGCGATCTCGCCGCGATTGGCGATGAGGATCTTGTCGAACATCGCGGGGGCGAGCTACTCGATCACCAGCAGCGGCTCACCGTACTCCACCGGCTGGCCGTCGGAGATCATGATGTGCGTGACCGTGCCGCCGCGCGGAGAGACCAGGGGGTTCATCACCTTCATGGCCTCGATGATCAGCAGCACCTGGCCTTCGCTCACCTGGTCGCCGACCTTCACGAAGGGCGGCGAGCCGGGTTCGCCGGCGACGTAGACGGTGCCCACCATCGGCGCGGTGACGGCACCGGCCGGAACCGCTTCGGGCCCGCCGGCCGCGGCACCCGGCTTCAGCGGCGCGCAGGGCGCCGCCATGGGGGGCGGTGCGGCAGCCACGGTCACGCCGGACGACTTGGCGACGCGAATGCGATGGTTGTTGACCTCGTACTCGATCTCGCTGAGTCCGGTTTCCTGCAGCAGATCCGCCAGCTTGCGGACCAGCTCTTCGTTGACTTCGAACTTGGCCATCACGTCTCTTGCTGTGCGTTCAGGCGACGGGCCATCGCATCGAGTGCCGTCAGATAGCCCTGCGAGCCCAGACCGCAGATGACGGCGTCGGCCACCTTAGACACATAGGAATGATGTCGAAAGGCCTCGCGCCGATGGATATTGGACAGATGCACCTCGATCAACGGCAGGCCGGCCGCCAGGAAGGCGTCCATAATGGCGATCGAGGTGTGCGAATAGGCGCCCGGATTGATGACGATGCCGTCGTGGCCCTGGCGCGCGTCCTGGATCCAGCCGACCAGTTCGCCTTCGCTGTTCGATTGGCGGCAGTCCACGTCGAGCCCCAGATCCTTGCCGTGCCGGCGGCAGCTTTCCTCGATGTCGGAGAGGCTCTCGCGTCCGTAGACATCGGGCTGGCGGCTGCCGAGCATGTTCAGATTGGGGCCGTTGAGGATAAGAACCTTAGGCGCCTTGGCCACTTGCGCGTTCCCGTTGATCCAGACCGACAAGCGTTAGCATAGCCGGGGCGGAGGGCGCAACGCGCCAGTTCCCACGCTGCCGCGCCGCGCTCAGCCGGCCTTGGCGCGGGCCTCCGCGATCCGGGCGCGCAACTCCTCGATGCTGATCGCGCCCGGCACCAGGGTGTCGCCGATGATGAAGGCCGGCGTGCCGGTGATGCCGATGCGCTCCGCCAGGGCGTGGTTGCGGCGCAAGGCCGCCTCGATCGCCGGATCCTGCATGTCGGCGAGCAACCGCGCCGCGTCGAGCCCGACCGCCTCGGCGACCGCCAGGATTTCCTCGTCGGTGAAGCCGCCGCCGTTCTCCATCAGGGCGAAATGAAAGGCCTCGTACCTGTCCTGGCGCACCGCCGCCAGGGCGGCACGGGCCGCCTGTACCGATTCCTGGCTGAGGATCGGAAATTCCTTCATGACCAGGCGCAGGTCGCTGTCTTCCTGCAGCAACTGCGCCAGGGTGGCGGTGGCGCGCTTGCAATAGGGGCAGCGGTAGTCGAAGAACTCGACCACGGTGATGTCGCCCTCGGGATTGCCGATCACCGGGGCGTCGGGGTCGTCGTTCAGCGCCGCCGCTTCCGCCACCAGTGTCGCGCGCAGGCGATCGGCCTGCAGGGCCTGCTGGCGCTGTTCGTAGCTCTGCAGCGCCTGCACCACGACCTCGGGGTTGTCGAGGATGTAGCGCCGCAGCAGCGCCTGCGTCGCCTCGGCCGGCGGAAGCTCCGCGGCCTTCGGTGTCCCCCGCTCCGGTTGCGGGGCGAGCGCCACGCCGAGGACGACGCCGAGCGTCACCAGAAGCGCCAGGGCGAGGCCGATATAGCCACCTTGTTTCAACATCTTATCTTTCGCGTCCTGGCTTCTTGTGGGCGGGAATGCGGCGGCCGGTTCGGGGCGGCTGCATGGCGTCCTGTGATAGCGGAAACCGGGCTGGAAAGGCAAATCACAGGATGGTCAGCGGGCCGGCGCGATGGCCGCCGGGGCTACTTCTTCAGCCGGCGCTCGGCCTCGTTCTTCAGGTCCTGGGCGCGCAGCCAGGCCGTGGAGTTCTCCGGCAGCAGGCCGGCGGCGTGCTCGGCGCGGTCGCGGGATTCGGCGAACTTGCCGCGGGCGAGCGCGTTTTCCGCCAGGGAGAGGGCCGCCATGCCCTGGTCGCCGAGGCGTCCGTGGGCGACGGCGGAAAGCCGCCAGGCGGTGGCGTTGCCCGGCTCTTCGGCCAGGGTGATGGCCAGATTCTCCAGCGCCGCGCGGTCCATGTCGCGGGTGTCCATGGCGACCTGGGCCTTGGCAAGCTCCTGGCGGATCTGCGGCGAGCCGGGCAGGCTGCGCGCCGCTGCCTCGTACTCGGGAAGCGACTCGGCGATCCTGCCGTGCTCCAGCAGCATCTGGCCCTTCAGTTCGCGGAAGTAGGGGTCGTCGGGATGTTCCTGCAGCAGCGCCTCGACCTCGCCTAGCGCCCTGTCGATGTCGGGAACCCGGTAGTAGGCGATGGCGCGGGCATAGCGGCCCGGCAGGCTGGTATCGCTCTCGGGGTAGCTTTTCAGTACCTGGCCCATGGGATTGAGGAAACCGATCAGCTTGGCGCGCATGCGGTCGTGCAGGCGCACCAGTTCCGGGTCGGTCGGCTCGTTCGCGTAGGGCGACTCGCGCATGGCCTGGCGCAGGAACTCGATACGATCCTGGGTCAGGGGGTGGGTGCGCAGGTAGGGGTCCTGGTTGCTGGTCAGCAGCACTTCCTGACCGCTCAGCGCTTCCATGAACTCCAGCAGTCCCCTGGGCGACTGCTGGGTGGCGCGCAGCAGGGTTACGGCGGCCTGGTCGGCGGCGGACTCCTGGGTGCGCGTGTACTGCAGCAGGCCGCGCAGGGCGAGATCCTGGCCACCGCTGAGTACCGCCGCGCCGACCCCGCTCTCGCCGGTCGCGAGCGCCGCGCCGAGGCTGAGCAGATAGGTGGCGATCAGCGCCAGATGGGTCTGCTCCATGGCCGCGCCGCGGGACGCCAGGTGGCCGCCCGAGATGTGCCCCGTTTCATGGGCGATCACGCCGATGACCTGGCCGGCGTCCTGGGTCTCGATCAGCAGGCCGGTGTTGATGAACATATTGAGGCCGCCGGCAACAAAAGCGTTGAGTGCGCGGTCCTTTACAAGGTAGAGCCTGATGCCCTGGGGGCTCAGGCCGGCTGCCTGGAACAGTGGCGTGGCGTAGATGCGAATGGTATTTTCGATCTCCGCATCGCGAATCAGCTGAAGCTGCTGGGCCGCGGCCCGCTGCGGCAGCAGGGCGCCCAGCAGGAGCAAAAGAACGCAGAACAGAGGAATGGGCGTCTTGCGCAAGGGATTTCTTTCGCCTTTCAACACCATACGTAGCCACATCTCACCGGCATTTCAACGCAAGGCTATACCCGCAAGCGTAAAGATATCGGGACTTTTGGGCCTGAGTATGGCGGTCCTGGCCGCCTGCGAGGCGCCGCGCGAGCCGGGAATTCTCGCCCCGGTCGAAGGCTTTGCCGGCCTCGTGGCCGGCGACGAGCCGCGCGCCGTGACCATCGGGCGCGATGTCATCGGCAACGGCGGCACCGCCGCCGACGCCGCCGTGGCCATGTATTTCGCCATGACCGTGACCCTGCCGTCGCGGGTCGGCGTCGCCGGCGGCGGGGTCTGCCTCGTCCACAACAGCGGCCTGGGGCACCAGAAGGGCGCGCCCAAGGCGGAGGTCTTCGAGTTCCTGCCCGACCCCGCCGCGCCGGGCCGTCCGGCGCTGGCCGGGCCGCGCGCCATGGCGGTGATGCACGCCCGCCACGGTGCCGCGCGCTGGGAACTGCTGCTGAACGACGCCGAGCGCCTGGCCCGTATCGGCCACGGCGTCAGCCGCGCCTTCGCCAACGATCTCGGCGCCGCCGCCGACTTCGTGTCGGCCCATCCTGACCTGCGCGCCGTCGTTTCGACCCGTTCGGGCAGCCTCGCCCGCGAGGGGGACGAGATCGTGCAGCTGGAGCTTTCCGGCCTGATTTCCGGCCTGCGCCGCCAGGGGGCCGGCTACCTCTACACAGGCGCCTTCGCCAACCGCTTGGTCGAGGCGGCCAACGACATCGGCGTGCCGCTTTCGGCCGCCGAACTGCGCGAGACGGTGCCTCGGATCTCCGCGCCGCTGGCGGTGGCCTACGGCGACAACACGGCCTACTTCGCGGCGGCGGACGGCGGCGGCGTGCTGGCCGCCCAGCTGCTGGGGGCGCTGACCGAGGTCGAGAACTATGCCGGGGCTTCGGGCGCCGACCGCGCGCACCTGCTCGCGGAGGCCGGCCACCGGGCCTTCGCCGCGCGCGGCGACTGGCTGCGCGGCGGCGCGGACCACGCCGCCCAGGTCACCGAGCAGCGCCTCGAACGGCTGATGGCCGGCTACAGCGCGCGCGAGCACAGGCCGGTGGCGGCCGCCGGCGCTGCGCCCGCTGTCTCGAATCCCTACACCGCCGGCTTCGTGGTCGCCGACGTCTGGAATTCGGCGGTGGCCTGCAGCTTCACCATGAACGGCCTGTTCGGGGACGGACGCATGGTGCCGGGCACCGGAGTCCTGCTGCCCAAGGCGGCCGAGCCGGGGAGCGACAACCTGTCGACCGCCATTATCGCCAATTCCTTCAACGGCTCGGTGTTCTTCGCCGGGACCGCCAGCGGCGGCCTGGCGGCGCCGGCGGCGCTCGCCCGCGTCATGCTGGAGAGCCAGGGCCGCGGCGCCGATCTGGAGGCCGCGGTGGCGGCGCCGCGCGTCGTCAACGTGGCGACGCCGGACGTCACCTTCTACGAGCCGACCCTCGCCCCCGACCTGCTCGAGGCCCTGCGCCAGCGCGGCCACGACCTGCGCGCTGAGCCGGGGGTCGGGCGGGCCAACGCGCTTAAGTGCCCCATCGGCATGCGCAACGAGCCGGGCAGCTGCGTGGTCGCGACGGACCGGCGCGGCTTCGGCCTCGGCTTCATCGTGCAGTAGTGGCCCGGCGCGGCGACAAGGTGGCGCCATGGTGCTGAAGGTCGCCCGCCGCGGGCAGGTGCCGCCCTTCATCGTGATGGACGTCATGCGGGCCGCCAACGAACGCGAGGCGGCCGGCGGCGACGTGCTGCACCTGGAGGTCGGCCAGCCCGGCACGCCGGCGCCCGATGGCGTGCTGGCGGCGGCGCGGGAGGCGCTCGACGGCCACCTGATCGGTTACACCGACGCCATGGGCCTGCCGAACCTGCGCCGGCGCATCGCGCGGCACTACGCGGAGTGGTATGGCTGCGAGGTGGATCCGCGCCGCGTCATGGTGACCACCGGGTCGTCGGCCGGCTTCCTGCTGGCGTTCCTGGCCGCCTTCGACGCCGGCGACCGCGTCGCCCTGGCGGCGCCCGGTTATCCCGCCTACCGCAACATCCTCTCGGCGCTCGGTGTCGAACCGCTGCTGCTGCCGGCCGAGGCGGAGCACCGCTTCCAGCCGACACCGGAACTGCTCGACCGCCTGCCGGCGCCGCCGGACGGGCTCATCGTCGCCTCGCCGTCCAATCCCGCCGGCACCATGGTCGGCCGCGCCGAGATGCGGGCGCTGGTGGACTACTGCGAGGCCGCCGGCATCCGCTTGGTCTCCGACGAGATCTACCACGGCATCTGCTTCGACCAGCCCGGGGTCAGCGCCCTGGAACTGACCGGGAAGGCCGTCGTCATCAACAGCTTCTCGAAATACTTCTCGATGACCGGCTGGCGGCTCGGCTGGATGGTGCTGCCGGAGGATCTGCTGCGCCCCGCCGAGTGTCTCGGCCAGAACCTCTTCATCTCGGCGCCCTGCCTGTCGCAGATCGCCGGCGAGGCGGCCTTCGACTGCGCGCCGCAGCTCGACGGCTACGTCGCCGCCTACGCGCGCAACCGCGCGCTGTTGCTGGAGGAACTGCCGAAGGCCGGGCTCGACCGCCTGGCACCGGCCGACGGCGCCTTCTACATCTATGCCGACGTCTCGGCCCAGACCAACGACAGCGAGGCGTTCTGCAAGCGGATGCTGGCGGAGATCGGCGTTGCCGCCACACCGGGCATCGACTTCGACCCCGACCGCGGCCGCCGTTTCGTGCGCTTCTCCTTCGCCGGCCGGGAAGCGGTCATGGCCGAGGCGGCGCATCGCCTGCAGGCCTGGCTCGCGCGGTAACGCGGCCCGGCGCCGGTTCTTATTGCAAAAGAAAACCGGCCCCTGCCGCGTGGCGGGGGCCGGTTGTCGTTTCCGGCGGACTGCCGGTCAGGTCACACGAAGCGGTTCCACCAGCCGCGGCGCTTGGGCTGGTCGTCTTCGTCCTTGTCCCGCTGCGGCGGCTCGAGGGTCGAGACCTCCTGCCCGGCGGCGGCCTGGCCGCCCGGCGTCGCCGGCTCGATCACCACCTTGGGATCGGTCGCGGCGATGTCGTGCAGCGTTGCGCCCGCCGCGGCGGCTGCCGGCTCTGCCGACTTCGGCGCGGCGATCTCCTCTTCGGCGACTTCGGCTTCCCCGGCGACGGCTTCTGCCGGCTCAGCCGCTTCTGCCGGCTCGGCCGCTTTCTCTTCCTTGGCCGCGCGGCTGCGGGTGCGCCCGCCCCGATTGCCGCGGCTCCGTCGGCGCGGCTCCGGCTTAGCTTCTTCCCCGGCGGTGGCGGCTTCCTCCGCCGCTTCCGGGGCCTCCGTCGCGTCTGCCGCTAGTTCCTCGCCGTCGTCCTCCGCATCGCCTGACGGGGCCGCCTCGTCGACATAGGCTTCGCCTTCGCCGCCCGCCGCGCGTGTCTCCTCGGCGGTCTCGTCGTCGCGGCGGCGGGAACGTCTGCGCCCGCCACGCTTGCCGCGCCGCTTGCGCTTGCGATCGCGCTCGCTCTTCTCCTCGTCGGTGCCCGACCCGGAGCCCGACTCGGTGCGCGCCTCGGCGCCCGACTCAGCCCCCACCTCGGCAGAGGCGGCAACCTCGGACTCCGTCTCGTCCTCGTCCTCTTCGGCGTGGATTTCACGGGGCTCGGCGGCACGCTCCTCGCGGCCGCGCCCTCCGGCGGCACGTCCGCCGCCGGCGTGGTCCTCGCGCTCGTCGTCGCGGCGCCGGCGCGAGCGGCGGCTGCGGCGGCCGCGCTTTCGGTCGCCGTCCTCGCTGTCGGCCTCGCGCCGCTCGTCGCGGCGTTCCTCCCGCCGCTCTTCGCGACGCTCCTCGCGGCGGTCTTCGTTGGCCGCCACGCGGCGCTCGGCGAGCACGCCGTCGCGCTCGATGGTGAAGGCGTCGGTCGCCAGGTGGTCGTCGGTCTCGACCGAGACCTTGAAGTCGTAGCGCTGCTCGATGGCGACGACATGGTCGCGCTTGCGGTTCAACAGGTAGAGCGCGACCTGGGTCGGCACCGTCACCGTCATCTCGCCGCCGGCGTCGCGGATGCCTTCCTCCTCGAGGCGCCGCAGCACCTGCAGGGCCAGGGACTCGACGGTGCGCACCCGCCCGGAGCCGGCGCAGTGCGGGCAGATCTCGGTCGAGCTCTCGAAGAGGCTCGGCCGCAGGCGCTGGCGCGACATCTCCAACAGCCCGAAAGGCGAGATCCGGCCGAGCTGGATGCGCGCCCGGTCGTTCTTCAGCGCGTCCTTGAGGCGCCGCTCCACCTCGCGGTTGCGCCGCGACTCCTCCATGTCGATGAAGTCGATGACGATGAGGCCGGCGAGATCGCGCAGGCGCAGCTGGCGGCCGATCTCCTCGGCGGCCTCGAGGTTGGTCTTGAGGGCGGTTTCCTCGATGTGGCGCTCGCGCGTGGCACGGCCGGAGTTCACGTCGACCGCGACCAGCGCCTCGGTCTGGTTGAACACCAGATAGCCGCCGGAGCGCAGCTGCACCGTGTTGGAGTGCATGGCGTCGAGCTGGCTTTCGACCTGGTAGCGCTGGAACAGCGGGACGTTGGTGTCCTTGTACTGCTGCACCTTCTTCGCGTGGCTCGGCGTCAGCGACTTCATGAATTCCTTGGCCGCCTTGTAGCCTTCTTCGCCGTCGACCAGGACGTCGTCCATGTCGCGCGAGTAGAGGTCGCGGATGGCCCGCTTGATGAGGTTGGCTTCCTCGTAGATCAGCGCCGGGGCGGAGGCCTGCAGCGTGGTCTGGCGGATGCTGTCCCACAGCCGCAGCAGGTATTCGTAGTCGCGGCGGATTTCCAACTTGGTGCGCTGGCTGCCGGCGGTGCGCACGATGACGGCGATGCCCTCGGGAATCTCCAGCTCGGAGAGGATGCTCTTAAGGCGCTTGCGGTCGCTGGCGTTGCTGATCTTGCGGCTGATGCCGCCGCCCTTGTTGGTGTTGGGCATCAGCACGCAGTAGCGGCCGGGCAGCGACAGGTAGGTGGTCAGCGCCGCGCCCTTGTTGCCGCGCTCTTCCTTGGTCACCTGCACCAGCAGGACCTGCCGGCGCTTGATCACCTCCTGGATCTTGTAGCGGCGCAGCAGCTGCGCGCGGCGGCGCGCGGCCTCCTCCATCTCGTCGCCGCCGACGGTGTCGACGCGCACCTCGGTTTCCACCACCACGGGGTCGGCCGCGGTGCCGTTCCCGGCGTCGCCCGTCGCCGCATCGCCGGGCGCCGCCTCGGCATCGCCCTCGTCTCCCGCCTCGTCGTCGGACGCTGCGGCGGCGCCATCGGCACCGGGTTCGATCGCCTCGGCCTCGAGCGGCTCGGCGGCGCCGGCCTGTTCCGGCTCGGCGGCCGGGGCCAGGTCGAGATCGACCTCGTCGGCGATTTCGTCGGCCGGCTCCGTCCTGAGGGCGGCTTCCTCGGCCAGCAGCGCCTCGCGGTCGGCGATGGGGATGCGGTAGTAGTCGGGATGGATCTCGCTGAACGGCAGGAAGCCGTGACGATTCCCGCCGTACTCGACGAAAGCGGCCTGCAGGGACGGCTCTACCCGCGTGATCTTGGCGAGGTAGATGTTGCCTTTAAGCTGCTTCCTGGACTCGGTCTCGTAGTCGAAATCCTCAAGTCGATTGCCGGAAAGCACAACCACCCTGGTCTCTTCCGGGTGGCTGGAATCGATAAGCATACGTTTGGCCATAAAGGGACAACTCCGGAACGCGCAACGCGGGCTCCGCGGGGACAGCCTTGCTGTCTCCCGGCCGCGGCGCGAAAGTCTGGGGAACTCGTTGGGTCGACAGTTTCGATGTCTTGACCGTCATCGGAACGAGCATGCTCACGTTTCCGAGGCGGGAAAGATACGGTTCGTCGGAGCGAAGCCGTCGCCAGCGCCTCGACGGCCTGGGCGCATCATGGAACAGAAGGCCAGACCGTGAATTTGGGGGAGCCACGCCGTCGCTATCGTAGGATTTCTCTGTCGAGAGCGGCCGCGCGGCCCGGTTGCTTGCAATTCCCTGCCCGAACTCGGGTACTTGTCCCTGCGTTGAGGACCATGCTCCGCAGACTGCGCGACCACCACGGAGGGCGCGCCGCAGCCCCGTCACCGCGCCACGATCAGGGAAAGGCTCGGGAGGCAGAAAGTTTTGCAGGGCCATTAATATCAGGCAACTGCACGGTATACCACCCTCTATTCGCTCGCCCATTCCCTCCGGCGCGCGGCGCCGCTTGCCCCCGGCGGCCGGACCCCCCATTTCCCCGGCAGCGGGCTCCGCCCTCGGCCCGGTACCAGCAAGGGCTTGGCCCCGCCGCCGGGATTCGCGTATATCTGGTGGTGAATGCCCAAGCGGGCGCGATATATAGGGAAGTGCCTTGAAATTCCGCGCCGTTTCGCTGGTTCTGGCCTGTCTGGTGACGGGCGTCACGCTCGCCGCAGGGGAGGTCCGGGCCCAGCACGAGGTCACCGCGGCGCGTATCGGCGAGACGCCGGAGCGCACGCGCTTCGTGCTGGAAATGAGCGCCGACCTGCCGTACCGGGTGTTCACCCTGGCCGACCCCTTCCGCGTGGTGCTCGATCTGCCCGAGGTCGCCTGGCGCCTGCCCGGCGGCGAGCCGCCGCGCCCGGCCGGCCTGATCAGCGGCCTGCGTTTCGGTCTCTTCGCCCCCGGCACCAGCCGCGTGGTGCTCGACGTCAACCGGCCGTCGCTGCTGCAGAACGTCTTCGTCATCCCACCGAGCGACGGCCGGCCGCACCGCCTCGTGATCGACATCGAGGCGGTGTCCCGCGCGCAGTACTTCGCCGCCGACGGCGGCGCTTCCGGCGAGGTGGCGCTGTCCGACGAGCCGCTCGCGCCGCTGTCCCAGGCGCCGCCCGCCCCGCCGGCGCCCAAGCCGGCCGACGAGCGGCCGACGGTGGTGATCGATCCGGGCCACGGCGGCGTCGATCCCGGGGCGATCGGCGTCTCCGGCGTCTACGAGAAGAACCTGACCCTCGACTACGGCCTCGCCCTGAAGCGGGCGATGGAGGCCACCGGCCGCTACCGCGTCGTCATGACCCGCGACAGGGACGTCTTCCTGAAGCTGCGCGAGCGCATCCAGATCGCCCAGGAGGCCAAGGGCGACCTCTTCATCTCCCTGCACGCCAATATCCACAGCTCCGGCGATATCCGCGGCGCCTCGATCTATACCCTCTCGGAGACCGCCTCGGACAAGGAGGCGGCGGCCCTGGCCGCGGCCGAGAACGCCGCCGACGTGCTGGCCGGCGTCGACCTGACCGACCAGACCGGCGATGTTAGGAATATTCTCATCGACCTCGCCCAGCGCGAGACCATGAACCTGTCCAAACGCTTCGCCAACGACCTCGTGCGCGAGGTGGGCCGCGAGACCAAGCTGCTGCGCAACACCCACCGCTTCGCCGGCTTCGCGGTGCTGAAGTCGCCGGTGGTGCCGTCCATCCTCTTCGAGATCGGCTATATGTCGAATCGCCAGGAAGAGCGGCTCTTACGCAGCCCGGAGCATCGCGCTAAGATAGTTGAGTCGATTATCAGGGCCGTCGACGGCTATTTCGAGCGCCAGCGGGCGGCCAGCCGCAGCTGACCGTCCCGCCCCGGGCGTCGGCGTTTGCGGCGGTATCGGTCGGGAAATGGGGGAAAAATCACAGGAACGCCACATTTACCTGCCATGGTTGGAATACTGTCCTTGGTACCGCCGAGGGATCGAGGGTTGCATTCCCGGTTGAGGTTCCTTAACGCCTCCTTGCTTAGCATGCGGGCCCCGTCGGCGACGCCTGCGGGGCGAGGGGCCGCAGCCGACCCACGGCCGGCGCAGACCGGCGGAGAGAAGGTTCCGGCGAAGACCGGCGGAGAGAAGATTTGAGACGTAGCTTGAAGATCCTGGGTGCTCTCTTCGGCCTTGCCGTGATCCTCGCGGTCGCCGGCGCCGGTGCCGTGGTCTATGTCTTCTACCACTACGGCCAGGGCCTGCCGGAGTACAACCAGCTCGCCGACTACGCGCCGCCGACGGTCACCCGCGTGCATGCCGGCGACGGCCGCATCCTCGCCGAGTACGCCACCGAGAAGCGCGTCTTCGTGCCGATCGAGGCGATCCCGCTGCGCGTGGTGAACGCCTTCCTCTCGGCCGAGGACAAGAACTTCTACGACCACCCGGGTGTCGACTTCCTCTCGGTGGTGCGCGCGGTCGTCACCAACGTCGCCAACTTCGGCTCCGACCGCCGGCCGGTCGGCGCCTCGACCATCACCCAGCAGGTCGCCAAGAACTTCCTGCTGACCAACGAGGTCTCGATCGACCGCAAGATCAAGGAAGCCATCCTGGCCTTCCGCATCGAGCACGCCTTCACCAAGCAGACCATCCTCGAGCTCTACCTCAACGAGATCTACCTCGGGTTCGGCTCCTATGGCGTGGCGGCGGCGGCGATCAACTACTTCAACAAGTCGCTGGACGAGCTGACCATCGCCGAGGCCGCCTACCTGGCGGCGCTGCCCAAGGCGCCGAACAACTATCACCCCATCTACCGTCATGAGGCGGCGGTGGCGCGCCGCGACTGGGTGGTCGGGCGCATGCTCGACGACGGCCGTATCGGCCGCGAGGAAGCCGCCGAGGCGACGGCCGAGGCGCTGATCGTGCGGCGGCGCGACAACACCGAGGTGGTGGAGGCCGACTACTTCGCCGAGGAGACGCGGCGCGAACTGGCGCGTCTCTACGGCGATGAAAGCCTCTACGCCGGCGGCCTTTCGGTGCGCACGACCCTCGACCCGCGGCTGCAGGAGATCGCCAACCGGGTGCTGCGCCAGGGCCTGATCGCCTACGACCGGCGCCACGGCTGGCGCGGGCCGCTGCAGGAGATCGAGCTCGGCGACACTGCCCAGGTGGCCGCCCGGCTCCAGGAGATCGAGCGCCCGGTCGGCATCGACGAAACCTGGCAGCTCGCCGCCGTGCTGGCGACCGACGCCGGCAAGGCGGACATCCTGCTGGCCGACGGAGCGACCGCTCACATCCCCATGGCCGAGATGAAGTGGGCGCGCAAGTGGATCGAGGGCCAGCGCATCGGCCATGAGCCGAAGCAGCCGGGCGACGTGGTGCAGCCCGGCCACGTGGTGCTGGTCGAGGCGGCCGGCGAGGACGGCGCCTTCGCGCTGCGCCAGCTGCCCGACGCGAACGGCGGCCTGGTGGCGCTCGACCCGCACACCGGGCGGGTGCTGGCCATGGCCGGCGGCTTCGCCTACGCCCGCAGCGAGTTCAACCGGGTGACCCAGGCGCGGCGGCAGCCGGGCTCGGCCTTCAAGCCCTTCGTGTATCTGGCCGGGCTGGACAGCGGCTTCACGCCGGCGACCATGATCCTCGACGCGCCCTTCGTGCTCGACCAGGGACCGGGGCTCGGCAAGTGGAAGCCGTCGAACTACAGCAAGGAATTCTACGGCCCGACGCCGATGCGCGTCGGCATCGAGAAGTCGCGCAACCTGATGACCGTGCGCCTGGCGCAGACCATCGGCATGGAACGGGTGGTGGACTACGCCCGCCGCTTCGGCGTCATCCAGAACATGGACCCGGTGCTGTCCATGTCGCTGGGCGCCGGCGAGACCACCCTGATGCAGATCACCACCGGCTACGCCATGATGGTGAACGGCGGCAGGCGCATCTCGCCGACCCTGATCGACCGTGTCCAGGACCGCCACGGCCGCACCATCTACCGTCACGACCTGCGCGACTGTCCGGGCTGCCAGGTCGAAGCCTGGGCCGGCCAGGCGCCGCCGGCGCTGCCGGACGAGCGCGAGCAGGTGGTCGATCCGGCCACCGCCTTCCAGATCGTCGGCATGCTGCAGGGGGTGGTGCAGCGCGGCACCGGCCGCCGCATCGGCGAGCTCGGCATGCCCCTGGCCGGCAAGACCGGCACCACCAACGACAACCTGGACACCTGGTTCGTCGGCTTCAGTCCCGACCTCGCCGTCGGCGTCTTCGTCGGCTTTGACGAGCCGCGCACCCTGGGGCCGCAGGACACCGGCTCCAACGTCGCGGCGCCGATCTTCAAGGACTTCATGGCAGAAGCCCTGAGGCCGCAGGACGCAGTGCCCTTCCGTATTCCGCCGGGCATCCGCATGGTGCGGCTCAACGCGGACACCGCCCAGCCGGCCCGCCCCGGCGACAGGAACGTCATTCTCGAGGCCTTCAAGCCGGGGACCGAGGCGACCGGCCGCGAGGCCGTGCTCGACGGCGGCTACAACCCGAGCACCGGCGGCACGGCGGCCAGCGGCACCGGCGGCCTGTACTAGGACGCCTTACTAGGTCTGTACGGCGGCCCCCGATATCCGATACAAGAACCCGCAAGCACAGCCGGCCGCCGCCGCGGCGGCCGCGGCGATCCAACGGTTCGCGAAGGAGTAGGTATGCGCGCCGAAATTCAAGCGGTGGCCGAGGAGATTCGCCAGTCCCTCGCCCTGCTGAGGAGGCATCTTTGACGTCGATGCCGCCACCCTGCGTCTCGACGAACTGAACGCCGAGGCCGAGAACCCCGACCTCTGGAACGACCCGGCGCGCGCCCAGAAGGTGATGCGCGAGCGCACCCACCTGGAGCACGCGCTGCAGGACTTCCACGGCATCGAGAGCGAGTTCGAGGACGCCCTGACCCTGGCCGAGCTGGGCGAGGCCGAGGGCGACGAGGCGAGCCTCGACGAAGCCGAGGAACAGCTCAAGGCCCTGCAGGCCCGCGCCGCCAAGCGCCAGCTCGAAAGCCTGCTGTCGGGCGAGGCCGACGCCAACGACTGCTACCTGGAAGTCAACGCCGGCGCCGGCGGCACCGAGGCGCAGGACTGGGCGCAGATGCTGCTGCGGATGTACGTGCGCTGGGCCGAGGCCCACGGCTACGACATCGAGTGGCTGGAGGAGAGCGCCGGCGAGGAAGCCGGCATCAAGTCCGCCTCGGTGAAGGTGAAGGGACCGAACGCTTACGGCTGGCTGAAGACGGAATCCGGCGTGCACCGCCTGGTGCGCATCTCGCCCTTCGACTCCCAGGCGCGGCGCCACACCTCCTTCGCCTCGGTCTGGGTCTACCCGGTGGTCGACGAGACCATCGAGATCGATGTGCTCGACAAGGACGTGCGCATCGACACCTACCGCGCCTCCGGCGCCGGCGGGCAGCACGTCAACAAGACCGACTCGGCGATCCGCATCACCCACCTGCCGACCGGCATTGTGGTGCAGTGCCAGAACGATCGCTCCCAGCACAAGAACCGCGCCCAGGCCTGGGACATGCTGCGCGCCCGTCTCTACGAGCACGAACTGCAGAAGCGCGAGGCCGCCGCCCAGGCCGAAGCGGACTCCAAGACCGACATCGGCTGGGGCCACCAGATCCGCTCCTACGTCCTGCAGCCCTACCAGATGGTGAAGGACCTGCGCACGGCGGTGGAAAAGGGCAACGCCCAGGGCGTGCTGGACGGCGACATCGACGATTTTCTTGAAGCCTCGCTGGCGGCGCGCCTCGACAGGAACGTGGCGATCGCCGAAGCCTAGCAGGCTGCTGAAACAGGTGTGGCTGCGTGATGGCCCGCGTGGTTCGAGGCGCCCGCTGCCGCGGGCTCCTCATGGTTCGAGACGGCGCTTCGCGCCTCCTCACCATGAGGCCTTAGTATTACCTCACCCTGAGGAGGGCCGTCAGGCCCGTCTCGAAGCCTCATCCTGAGGAAGCCGCGCAGCGGCTGTCTCGAAGGGCGAGGCAAGACGCTCGAACGGATTTTCGGCAGCCCGCTGGACCCGACCGTGTGAATCTGCTCTGACTGTTTGGTATAAAGCGGGTCATGATCCGCTTCGGGCGGTCGGTCAGCGCGGGGAGGGGAGCTTGCGGATTCCACGTTCGACGGTCCCCGGCATCGTCAGCCCGGCGATCCCCGGGCGCACGGCCTCGCTCCTGATGTCGCTGCTCTACCAGTTCGACCAGACGCAGTGGCTGGCGCCCGAGGCGCTCTTCGAACACCAGGCGCGCCAGCTGCGCGTGCTCTTTGCCCACGCGGCGCGGACGGTGCCGTTCTATGGCGAGCGCTTTGCCGCCGCCGGGGTCGACCCCGAGGCCGCCGTCACCCGCGACACCCTCGCGCGGCTGCCGATCCTGCGGCGCGGCGAGATCGCCGCCGACAATGCGGTGCTCGCCACCACGGAGCTGCCGGCCTCGCACGGCAAGCGCCATGGCATCGAAACCTCCGGAACCGGCGGGCGTCCCATAAGCCTGTTCGGCACCGAGGTGACCGGCGTGTTCTGGCGCGCCGGGGTGATGCGCGAGCATCTCTGGCACGACCGCCGGCTCGACGGCAAGCTGGCGGCGATCCGCCGGGCGCCGCCGGGGGCGGCCATGGCGCCCCTGGGGTTGAACAGCGCCACCTGGGGACCGGCTTCCGGCACCGTCTACCCGACCGGGCCGGCGGTGCTGCTCAACGTCGCCTCGGCGCTGCCGGCCCAGCTCGACTGGCTGCTGCGCGAAGACCCGGACTACCTGATTTCGCTGCCGTCCAACCTCGCCGGTCTCGCCGAGCTCTGCCTTGCCCGGGGTGTCCGCCTGCCGCGGCTGGCGCAGGTGATGGCGGTCGGCGAGCCGGTGACGCCGGAGCTGCGCGCGGCGGCGCGCGAGGCCTGGGGCGTGCCGGTGAAGGACTCCTACAGTTGCGAGGAGGCGGGCTACCTGGCCATCCAGTGTCCGGACCACGAAGTGCTGCACGTGCAGTCGGAAAACGTGCTGCTGGAGATCGTCGACGACGCCGGCCGGTCCTGCCGGCCGGGCGAAGCCGGCCGCGTGCTGGTCACCAGCCTGCACAACTTCGCGACGCCGCTGATCCGCTACGAACTCGGCGACATCGCCGAGGCGGGCGCGCCCTGCGCCTGCGGCCGCGGCCTGCCGGTTATCGCCCGGGTGCTCGGCCGACGGACGGCCGAAGGGTGAGCGCCGGCCCGGCGTTCAGGCCGGCTTGCGCGTCGCCAGGTAGATGCCCGGCAGCACCATGGCGGCGCCGATCAGGTGATAGCCCTGCAGCGCCTCGCCGAGCAGCAGCCAGGCGAGCACGCCGTTGTAGACGGGAATCAGGTACATCAGCAGGCTGGTCGGCCCGGCGCCGAGGCTGCGCTGCACCACCGCATAGACCTGGTAGGCGCCGAACGACGCGAAGACGGCGAGGAAGCCGACGATGAGGAAGCTGCGGGCGTTGAGCTCTGGCAGCTCGCCGCTCAGCCCCTCGGCCAGGGTGAAGGGCAGCAGGATGAGGACGCCGCCGGCGACGATGGCGGCGAAGCGGACCATCATCGGCAGCGCCGAGGGCCGGTGGCGCAGCAGGATCGCGTAGACCGCCCAGGCCGACATCGAGGCGACCACCCAGAGATCGCCCGGCGCGAAGCGGAGGCCGGCCAGCACCGCCGGGTCGCCGCGGCCGACGATGGTGACCACGCCGGCGAGCGACAGCAGGATGCCGCCCGCCTGCAGCGGCGTCAGCGGCTCGTGGTAGAAGACGCGCGCCAGCACGACGATGACGATCGGCGAGGCGGCGTAGATGAGGCCGATGTTGGTCGCCGAGGTGGTGTGGGCGGCGATGTAGACGAAGGTGCCGCAGACGCCCATGCCGAGGGCGCCGAGCACCAGGACGTCGCGCCACTCGCGGGCGATGTCGGCACGGTGGCGCCACAGCGCCGTTGCGGTGAACGGCAGCAGCAGGCCGAAGGTGGCGGTCCAGCGCCAGAAGGCCAGCGCGATCGGCGGGAAGATGTCGTGGGTCGCCCGCGCCGTCAGCATGTTGGAGGCGAACAGCGCCGGCGCGATGAACAGCAGGATCAACGCGACCCGGCGCTCGTCGAGGCCCAGCCAGCGGCGCCCCCTCTCAGGATCGGGATGAGCGGTCACTCCAAAGCCTTTCCTCGTGAACAGCGGTTCACTTCGCCGCCAGCGCCTCGTAGAAGCCGGCCGGCAGACCGGCCTCCTCGCGGGCGGCTTCGTTGAAGGGCGGCTTCAACTGGCCCTTGAAGTGACGGCGCACCAGGGCCTGCCAGGTCTCCTGCGGGTCGAGGCCGCGGCGCGCGCAGAGGAAGTCGAACCAGCGCCTGCCGATGGCGACGTGGCCGATCTCCTCCGCGTAGATCACCTGCAGCACGGCGGCGCTGTCGGCGTCGTCCGCC
>JBHJOA010000001.1:0-13130 GCA_050330205.1 Kiloniellaceae bacterium | reverse complement strand
GGCGGCCTCGCCGCCGGTGCGGGCGCGGCCCTGGCCGGTCTCGCCGCGCGGCCCGCCGCGGCGGCGGGTGAGCCGGCGATCACCGAGATCCAGGACTGGAACCGCTATCTCGGCGACGGCGTCGACGCGCGGCCCTACGGCACGCCCTCGCAGTACGAGGGCCACGTAATCCGCCGCAACGTGCCCTGGCTGACGGCAGACCCGGTGTCCTCGGTGAATTTCACGCCGCTGCACGAACTGGACGGCATCATCACGCCCAACGGCCTCTGCTTCGAGCGCCACCACGCGGGCATCGCCGAGATCGACCCGGCGCAGCACCGCCTGATGATCTCCGGCCTCGTCGACACGCCGCTGGTGTTCACCCTGCAGGACATCCTGCGCTTCCCGCGCGAGAACAAAGTCTACTTCCTGGAATGCGCCGCGAACTCCGGCATGGAATGGCGCGGTGCCCAGCTCAACGGCTGCCAGTTCACCCACGGCATGGTCCACTGCGTGGCCTACACCGGCGTGCGCCTGCGCAGCCTGCTGGAAGAGGCGGGGGTGAAGGCCAACGGCCGCTGGCTGCTGGCCGAGGGCGCCGACGCCTCGGCGATGACGCGCTCGATCCCCATGGAGAAGGCGCTCGACGACTGCATGGTCGCCTTCAAGATGAACGGCGAGGCGCTGCGCCCGGAGCAGGGCTACCCGCTGCGCCTGGTGGTGCCCGGCTGGGAAGGCAACATGTGGGTCAAGTGGCTGCGCCGCCTCGAGGTCGGCGACGAGCCCTGGCACCACCGCGAGGAGACCTCCAAGTACACCGACCTGCTGGCCGACGGCCGGGCCCGGCGGTTCACCTGGGTGATGGACGTGAAGTCGGTGATCACCAGCCCGAGCCCGCAGGCGCCGGTCGGCCACGGCCGCGGCCCGCTGGTGATCTCCGGCCTCGCCTGGTCGGGCAACGGCACCGTCAGCCGCGTCGACGTCAGCCTCGACGGCGGGCGCAACTGGCGTGCCGCGCGCCTCGACGGGTCGAGCCTCACCAAGGCGCTGCACCGCTTCTACCTCGATATCGACTGGGACGGCTCGGAACTGCTCCTGCAGTCGCGGGCGATCGACGAGGCCGGCTTCGTGCAGCCGACCAAGGACGCCCTGCGCGCCGCCCGCGGCGAGAATTCGATCTATCACAACAACGGAATCCAGACCTGGCACGTGAAGGCGGATGGGGTGGTCGAGAATGTCGAAGTTTCTTAGCCTCGCGGCGGCCGGCCTGCTGCTGGCGCTGTCGGCCGGCGCGGCCTCGGCGGCGGGCGACGCCGCCAGCGGCGAGAAGGTGTTCAAGCGCTGCGCCGCCTGCCATGCGGTGGGCGACGACGCCAAGCACAAGGTCGGCCCGCACCTGAACGACGTCATGGGCCGCGCCGCCGGATCCGCCGAAGGCTTCAGGTACTCCAAGGCGCTGGTCGAGGCGGGAGAGGGCGGCCTGGCGTGGAACGAGGATACCCTCGACGCCTACCTCGCCGACCCGCGGGGCTACATCAAGGGCAACCGCATGAGCTTCGCCGGCCTGCGCAAGGAGGACGAGCGCGCCGACGTCATCGCCTACCTGCGGAGCTTCTCGGAAGGCGAAGCGGCGGCCGCGCCCGCCGAGGCCGCCGAGCCGGAACCGCAGGTCGCGGTCGCCGCGACGCCGGCCGAGATGCCGACTGGGGCGCCGGGCCTCGCGGCCGACGCGCCGCGGCCCGAGCACGGCGTCTTCGGCCTCGGCCGCGCCGCGACGCCGGAGGAGATCGCCGCCTGGACCATCGATGTCCGCCCCGACGGCGCCGGCCTGCCGGAGGGCAGGGGCACGGTGGCCGAGGGCGACAGGGTCTACGCCGAGGCCTGCGCCGTCTGCCACGGCGACTTCGGCGAGGGCCGCGACCGCTGGCCGGTGCTGGCCGGCGGCCACGGCAGCCTGACGGCGGAGCGCCCGGAGAAGACCATCGGCTCGTACTGGCCCTACCTCTCGACGGTGTTCGACTACGTGCGGCGCGCCATGCCGTTCGGCGACGCCCGCTCGCTGAGCGACGACGACGTCTACGCCATCACCGCCTACCTGCTCTACATGAACGACGTCGTCACCGACGAGGACTTCGAACTGTCGCGGGAGAACTTCACCTCGATCCGGCTGCCGAACGAGGAGAACTTCTTCATGGACGACCGCGAGGAAGAGGCGCACTACGCGCAGCGGGGCGAGCCCTGCATGACGGACTGCAAGCCGGCGCCGGTGAAGGTCACCCAGCGCGCCCGCGTGCTGGACGTCACGCCCGACAGCGACGACGAAGGCCAGGGCGTCGGCGCCGTCGACTGAGCGCCGCCCGGCCGGCGCAATTCCGTGCCGGCGGTGATCCAGGCGCCGCGCCGGCGCGTATCCTTCCCGATGGATGGAATTTTCCTGAAGGGGGACTGTCCCATGGCGCAGCGACCGCGGCCCCGTCTCGCGATCCCTCGGCGCGGCTTTGTCGGCGGCCTGCTGGCGGCCGGCGGTATGCTGGCGGCGGGCCCGGCCCTGGCGCGGGCCGTTTCGGCGGCGGAGGAGCGGCGGATCGCCTTCGACATCCGCCGCGAGGGCGCCACCATCGGCCGCCACGCCGTCGACTTCCGCCGCGAGGGCGAGGCGCTGGCGGTGGAGATCGAGATCGATATCTCCATCAGCTTCGCCTTCATTCCCGTCTTCGCCTACCGCCACCGCAACCGCGAGCTCTGGCAGGGCGAGCGCCTGCAGGCGCTCGACAGCGAGACCGATGACGACGGGCGCCGTTACCGGGTGGCCGCCCGGCAGACGTCGGCGGGCCTCCAGGTGACCGGCAGCGGCGGCGAGTTCCTGGCGCCGGCGGAGATCCTGCCGACCAGCTACTGGAACCCGCGCACCGTGGCGCAGACCCGCCTGCTCGATACCCAGCACGGCCGCCTGCTCGACGTCGCCCCGCGGCTGCTCGGCGAGGAGCTTCTCGACGGCGGCGAGGCCGCGCGCCGCTACCGCCTCTCCGGCGATCTCGACCTCGACCTCTGGTACTCGCCCGACGGCGAGTGGCTGAAGACCGCCTTCGAGACCCGCGGCGCCGCCGTCAGCTATGCGCGCCGCCGCCCGGATGACGCCGCAGGAGATGCCGGCGGGAGCAGCGGGTGAGCGGCGCCGTCTGGATCACCGGTGCCAGCTCGGGCCTCGGCGCCGCCCTTGCCGGGCGGATGAGCCGGGCCGGGCGGACGGTGGCGACCTCGGCGCGGCGCGGCGAGGCGCTGGCCGAACGGGCCGCGGCGGACCCGGGCCCCGGGTCGCTGCATCCGTTCGCGCTCGACATCGCCGACGCCGCTGCGGTGACGGCCGGCGTCGCCGCCATCGAGCGCGCGCTGGGCCCGATCGGCCAGGCGGTGCTGAACGCCGGCACCCACCGGCCGGTCGACCCCCGCGCCCTGAAGGTCGAGGATTTCCGGGCGCTGGTGGAGCTCAACCTGATGGGCACGGTGAACTGCCTGGCCGCCGTGCTGCCGGCGATGCTGGCGCGCCGGCGCGGCCGCATCGCCGTCGTCGCCTCGGTGGCCGGCTACCGCGGCCTGCCGACGGCCGCCGCCTACGGCATGACCAAGGCTGGGCTGGTGAACATGGCCGAGGCGCTGCGCGTCGAGCTGGCGCCCCTCGGCATCGTCGTGCAGGTGGTCAATCCCGGCTTCGTGCGCACCCCGCTGACCGACCGCAACCAGTTCCCCATGCCCTTCCTGATGGAACCGGAGGCCGCCGCCGAGGCCTTCTTCCGCGGCCTGCAGTCCGACCGCTTCGAGATCGCCTTTCCGCGCCGCTTCGTGCTGATCATGAAGCTGCTGCGCTGCCTGCCGGCGCCGCTCGCCTTCGCCGTCACCCGCCGCATGGTCGCGACGGAGCGCGCGGCATCGTGACGCCCGAGGCGGCGGCCGAACGCTACATCGCCTTCTGCGAATCGATGACGCCGGACGACCTCGCGCGGCTGGAGGAGGTCTGCGCGCCCGGCATCCGCTTCCGCGACCCCTTCAACGAGGTGACCGGCGTCGACGCCTACCGCCGGGTTCTCGCCCGGATGTTCGCCGACGTCGGCCAGCCGGAGTTCAGGGTATCGGCGCGGGCGCTGGCGGGGTCGACCTGCTTCCTGCGCTGGAGCTTCACCTTCCGCTCCGCCAAGGGCGGCAAGGTGACCATCGAGGGCGTGAGCGAAGTGGCGTTCGGGCCGGACGGCCGCGTCACCCGGCATGCCGACTTCTGGGACGCCGGCCGCATCTACGAGCGGATCCCGCTGCTCGGCGGCCTCGTCCGCCTGATCAGGCGGCGGCTGTCGATCGGCTAGCGCGGCGCGCTCCTGCGGGGTGCAGAGGCCGAGAAGGCGGCGGCGGGCGCCGGCAGCTTGCGGAAGACGATGGTCACCTCGCCCAGGCGCAGGCCGAACTTGGTGACCTCGGCGCGGTTGATCAGGACGCCGTCCTGCTGCAGGAACATCCAGTCGTCGAAGGTGACGTTCCAGGTCGCGTCGCCGACCTTGAGGGCGAAGCGGTAGTGCCACTTCAGGGCGTTGCCGTAGCTTTCCCCCTCGGCGGTGCCGATGACGCCGTCGGCCTCGCCCCGGTAGCCGTGCGCGCCGGTCTTGCGGATCCGCCAGATGCGCTGCTCGGTTTCGCCGTCGTCGTAGACGAAGTCCTCCACCAGGGTCAGGGTCTCGCCATCCCAGCGGCCGTCGATGTCGACGGTGAACTGGCGCCGCAGGGTGCCGAAGCGGTCCTGGAAGATGCCCCAGGCCCTGGTCTTGCCGGCGAAATAGTCCTCGATGCGCAGGCGTGGCTCGCGGTCGGCGAAGTCCTCGGGTTTCATGCCGGAACACCCCGTCAGTAACGTCATGGAAAAAAACAGCAGCAGCCCCAGGCGAACCATGCCGGGACGAGTCATGCCGAAACGGGTCATGCCGAGGCAGGTCATGGCAGCGCTCTCCCGTGGCAATCGGCCGGCAGCGCGCCCTGGCGCGCGGCGATCAGGCGCCGGATGCGTTGCTGCCGGGCGGCGGTGATCGGGTAGCCGGCGAAGAGCGCGACGGCGCCCAGCTTGAAGCCGGCCGGGACCAGGCTGTACAGCAGGACCAGGGCGAGCAGGGCCGTCGGCGACTGCAGCGCGGCCTCGGCGCGGAAGCCGGCGAGTTCCAGCAGCGGGAACGAGATGCCGACGGCCAGCGCCAGCGCCAGCTTGGTGACGATGCCCCAGAGGGCGAAGAAGATGCCGGTGCGCTGGCGCCGGCTCTTCAGCGTGTCGAGGTCGACCACGTCGGCCTGCATCGACGCCGGCAGCGTGAGGTCGGCGCCCAGCGCCATGCCGGTGACGACGCAGACCGCCAGGAACCACCACTGGTCGCCGGGGCCGAGCAGCGGCACCAGGGCGAAGACCGCGATGGCGACGGTCATGGCGGCGATCCAGGCGCGATGCTTGCCCCACCTGGCACTGAGCCGCAGCCACAGCGGGATCGCCGCGACGCCGCAGGCGAAGTAGAGGAACAGCAGCGGCCCGGCCCAGCCGGGCGCCTGCAGGACGTGGCCGACGTAAAGCAGGAACAGGGTCGCCGGCAGGCCGTTGGCGATGCTGTTCAGGAAATAGGCGGCCAGCAGGCGGCGGAACGGTCCGTTGCCGGCGAGGACCGCAAGGCCCTGGCGCCAGCCGAGGGCCGGGCGCCGCGGCCGGCGTTGTTCCGGCACGGCGGCGACGGCGACGCCGACCGCGAGCGGCAGCAGGCAGATCAGCAGCCAGCCGACCGTGGCCAAGGCCGTGCGCTGGTCCGCGGCGAGCAGGGCCGGCAGGCCGGCGGCGACCAGCGTGCCGAGGACCACGAAGCCTTCGCGCGCGGCGGAGATGCGGTTGCGCTCGTTGTAGTCGCCCGATATCTCGGCGCCCCAGGCGCTGTAGGGCAGCAGCACCAGCGTCGCGCCGAGATAGACGGCGATGCTCCAGACCAGCAGGTAGCCGGCATCGGCGCCGGGCGGCGGCAGGAACAGGCGGTGGGCGGCGAGCATCAGCAGCGGCACCCCGAGAAGCATCCAGCTGCGGCGGCGGCCGAGCGGCCAGCCGAAGCGGTCGGAGAGGGCACCGACCAGGGGGTCCGTCACCATGTCCGTCAGCCGGGCGACCAGCAGCAGGCTGCCGACCAGGGCGAAGCCGAGGCCGAGATCCTCGGCGTAGAAGGTCGGCAGATAGACGAACAGCGGCAGCAGCACCATCGCCAGCGGCAGCCCGGGAAACCCATAGGCCAGCAACTGCAGAGGGGGGAGGCGGCTCCCGGGGGAGGCCATCGCCGTCACGCGCCGTCGGCCTCGCGCTGCAGGGCCAGGTGCATCAGGTCGATACGCCCGACCTGGAATCCGACCTCGCAGTAGGCGAGGTAGTAGCGCCACATCAGCCGGAAGCGCTCGTCGAACTTGCGCTCGGCATCGGCGGCCACGATCCGCGGCCAGGCGCGGTCGAAGCGCCGGCGCCAGGCGGCCAGGGTGCGCGCGTAGTCGGCGCCGTGGCGGGACCAGCCGGTGAGCCGGAGGCCGGCGTCGTCGGTGAGGCGCCGGAGCGCGGCGGGCGAGGGAAGCATGCCGCCCGGAAAGATGTAACGCTGGATGAAGTCGACGCTGCGGCGATAGCTCTCGGCGCGCCCGTCGTCGATGACGATGACCTGCAACGCCGCCTTGCCGCCGGGCCGCAGGCGTTCGCGAAGCCGGGCGAAGTAGGTCGGCCAGTAGGCCTCGCCGACGGCCTCGAGCATTTCGATGGAGACGATGGCGTCGTAGACTCCGTCGAGGTCGCGGTAGTCCTGCAGCCGCAGCTCGACACGGTCCTCCAGACCTTCCGCGCGCACCCGGGCAAGGGAGTAGTCGTACTGCTCGCGCGAGATGGTGATCGCGGTGACCCGGCAGCCCAGCTCGTGCGCGGCCCAGGTGCAGAAGCCGCCCCAGCCGCAGCCGATCTCCAGCACATGGTGGCCGGGCTCGATGCCGGCGAGGTCGGCGATGCGGCGGTACTTGCGGTCCTGCGCGGCGGCCAGATCGTCGTCGGCGGCCGAGGCGAAGAGACCGGCCGAGTAGGTCAGGCCGGGGTCCAGCCAGGCGGCGTAGAAGTCATTGCCGAGATCGTAGTGGGCGGCGATGTTGCGGCGTGAGCCGCGCTTCGAGTTGGGCCTGAGGGCGTGCAGGGCGCGGCTGGCGATACGGCCCCAGAGGTTGCCGGCCAGAGTTTGGCCGAGCACCTCCTCGTTGACGGCGCCGAGGGCGATCAGGGCGGTGAGGTCGGGCGACTCCCAGTCGCCGTCCATGTAGGCCGCCGCCAGGCCCAACTCGCCGCTGCTCAGCAGGCGGCGGAAGACGCGCGGCCGGCGCACTCGGATCTCCGCGTCGGGGCCGGCCTCCGGGCCCTCGAAGACACGGCTGCGCCCGTCGTGGAGATGCAGCGTCAGGCGGCCGCGCCGCAGCCGGCCGGCCAGCGCCAGCGCCATGCTTTCGGCGACACCGCCGCGCCGTTCCTGCCGGTCGTTCAGAGTTCTTGCGTACATCGGATGTCGGATCTGCCTCGATTGAACGGAGTGTCTGGGGAAATGTGCCGGGTTATTCCGCGGCGCTGTGGATTGCGGAGTGGCCCGGAACGGCATCCGGTGCCGCGACGAGGGTGACGCTCTGCGCCGGCGCGGGCGGGCGCGGCAGCGTCCGCGCGCCCTTCAGCCAGAGCCGCAGGGCCTGCCAGTGGATCGCGCCGATCACCTTCGCGGTCATCAGCGGATAGGCGAAGAAAGCCCGCAGCAGGTTGCCGTCGCTGAGCGTCCGGCGGCGGCCGCTCTGGCGCGCCAGCAGTTGCCCGCCCTCCGGGACCCATTGATGGATCGCCACCGCCAGGCGTTCGCCGGGAACCGCGAGACGGAAGTCGTAGCGCGAGTCCATGGCGATGAAGGGCGACACGTAGAACCGCTTCGCCGCGCTCTGCACGATCGCGTCGCCGTCGCGGTGCCCGGGGGCCACCGGGATCAGGTAGCCGTGCTTGCCGCCGAAGGTATTGCGCACCTCGTAGAGGATGGCGCGCAGGCTGCCGTCGGCGTGATGGCAGAACCAGATCGACAGCGGACTGAAGACGTAGCCGAGAACACGGGGAAAGCAGAGGAGCCGCACGGGGCCGCCGGCGAGATCGATGCCGGCCGCCGCCAGTTGCGCCTCGATCCAGGGCTTCAGGGCGCCGCCGTCGCGCGCGCCGTGATCGCGGTCGTGGAAGCTGAAGAGGTTCCAGCGGTTGTGCGAGAACAGCCGCAGCCGGCGATCGCAGGCGGCAAGCTCGTCGAGATCGAGGTAGAGCGAGAACACCCGGTAGGTGAAGCCGTGCACGAAGGGCCGCAGGCGCTTGTGCATCACCTTGCCGAAGTACAGTGCCGAGGCGGTCGGGGCGGCGGTGGACAAGTGCTACTCCGCGGCCAGGGGCGGTTCGAAGGGCTGCACGATGCGCGCCGCCGGGCTGGCGGGCACGACGTCGGCGTCCCAGGGCCAGGTGGCGCCCAGCGCGCGGGCGACGGCGAGCCCCGCCTGCAGGCCGTCCTCGTGAAAGCCGTTGCCGCAGTAGCTGCCGCAGAACCAGGTGCGCCGCTCGCCCTGGATGAAGGGGATCCGGGCCTGGGCGCGCAGCGCCGCGGCGTCGAACTGCGGATGGTCGTAGCTGAAGCTGCCGTAGGTCTTCCCGGCGTCGGGCGGGCGCGGCGGATTGAGGGTGACGATGACCGGGCTGGCGACCGGGAGGTTCTGCAGCCGGTTCATCCAGTAGCTGACGCAGACCCGGCGCGGGCCGTCCGCCCGCGCGCCGTCGGCGAGATAGTTCCAGCTCGCCCAGGCGCGGCGCCGCTTGGGCATCAGCGAGGTGTCGCCGTGCAGCACGGCAAGGTTCTCCTGGTAGCGGAAGGCGCCGAGCACGCGCTGTTCCTCCACCGTCGCCTCCGCGCCGAGGATACGCAGCGCCTGGTCGGCATGGGTCGCCAGGATCACGTGGTCGAAGGACTCCTCGCCGCCGTAGGGGCTGCGCAGCACGACGCCCGACTGGGTCCGGCGCAGCCCGGTGACCGGCGCCTTGATGCGGACGCGGTTGGCGAAGCCGGCGCTGAGTCGCTGCACGTATTCCCGGCTGCCGCCGGTCACCGTGCGCCACGATGGCCGCCTGTCGAGGTCGAAGAGGCGGTGGTTGACGAAGAAGCGCACGAAGCTGCGGGCGGGAAAGTCGCGCATGCCTTCCAGGGTCGAGGACCAGATGGCCGCCCCCATCGGCAGGATGTGCTCCTCGGTGAAGCGGCGCGAGTAGCGCCCGGCCGCCAGCAGTTCGCCCAGGGTCATCTCGTCGGCCCGCGGGTCGTCGAGGATGGCTGGCGCCGTGCGGTAGAACCGCAGGAGGTCGCGCAGCATCGCCAGGTACCCGGGCCGCAACAGGTTCAGCGGCTGCACCGCCAGGCCGGGCAGGGAGCCTTCGTACTCGACGCGCCCGCCGTCCAGCGATACCGAGAACGACATGTCGCTGGCCTCGCTGGCCACGCCGAGGTGGCGGAACAGCCGGGTGAGCTGCGGGTAGTTCGCCTCGTTGTAGACGATGAACCCGGTATCGACCGGCAGGCTGCGCCCCTCGACGGCAATCGTGCGGGTGTTGGCGTGGCCGCCCAGGTGGTCGGATGCCTCGAAGACGGTTACCCGGTGGCGGCCGGACAGCGCCCAGGCCGCTCCGAGACCGGAAATGCCGGCACCCACAACTGCGATTTTCATGTTCTGCCCTCTGACGCGTACGACCTTGATACGCCGGCACCGGGGCCCTGGATCACCGGAATCGGAAGCGGGTGATCCAGACCGGGCAGGGCTGCGTATCCCTATCAGCAACAACGCGAGCGCCCGGATGAGCTTCGATCCGACAACCGCGGAGGACAGCCCCTCCGCCGCCCTGTCCCTGGCCGCGCCGCCCTTCGGCGCCGGGCCGGCGGGGGCTCTCGGCGGGCTGACCGAAAGGTGCGGCCGGCCGGAGCCTGCTCCGGAGGACCTGCTGGAGGCCATCGCCGCGCGCCAGGACCGCGAAGCCTTCAAGGTGCTGTTCGCGCAGTTCGCGCCGCGGGTGAACGCCTTCGCCCGGCGACTGGGCGCCGAGGCGCAGGTGGCCGAGGATCTCGCCCAGGACGTCCTGCTCACGGTGTGGCGGCGCGCCCGACTCTACGACCGCCGCAAGGCGGCGGCGAGCACCTGGATCTTCACCATCGCCCGCAACCGGCGTATCGACCTGATCCGCCGCGAGGCCCGGCCGGACTTCGACCCGCAGGACCCGAGCCTGCAGGGGGAGGCGGGACCGCCCGCCGACGAGAACCTGGCCGAACGGCGGCGCGACGAGATCCTGCGGCAGGCGGTGGCCCGCCTGCCGGAAGAACAGGCGCGGCTGATGCGCCTCGCCTACTTCGAAGACAAGTCCCACGGCGCGATCGCCGAGGAATTGAACATCCCGCTGGGCACCGTGAAATCGCGGACCCGCCTGGCGATGCGCAAGCTGCGCCAGATGCTGAAGGACCAAGACTGATGCCGGACTTTCATCCGGGCCCCGAACTGCTGATGGACTACGCCTCCGGCGCACTGCCGGAGCCGGTGGCCCTGCTGGTCGCCTCCCATGTGTCGCTCTGCCGCGAATGCCAGGGCGAGGTCGAGCGCCTGGAGGCGCTGGGCGGGGCGCTGTTCGACACCCTGCCGGCCGAACCGCTGGGCGACGCGGCGTTGGACCGCGCCCTGGCGCGCCTGGACCTGCCGGAAGCGTCCGAGGCGGCGCCGTCGCGGCCGGCTGCCGGCGGCTGCAACGATCTGCGGCTGCCGCGGCCGCTGCGCGACTACCTGTCCGGCGATCTCGACAGCCTCGGCTGGAAGGTTCGCGGCGGCGTCGCCGAGGTCGACCTGCTGAAGGACTATCCGGGCATCCGCACCCGCCTGCTGCGCATCAGAGCCGGCACCGCCCTGCCGCAGCATACCCACGAGGGCATGGAAATGACCCTGCTGCTGGCCGGCGGCTTCAGCGACGAGACCGGCCACTACCTGCGCGGCGACGTGGCGCTGGCGGACCCCAGCGTCGACCACCGGCCGGTGGCCGACCCCGGCGAGGACTGCCTCTGCCTGGCGGTCACCGATGCGCCGCTGCGCCTGACCGGGCGCTTCGGACGCTACCTGAACTTCCTCGCAAGGTTGTAACAGAAGCCACTTCAACGGGCATTGGCGGCAACATTGCCACAAAATCGCATGCCGGCTGTTGACTAGTGTGGTTTCTTCGGCAGAGTTCCGGGACCGAGTCATCGAGGGGTCCCGGGCGTGTCGAACAGGACGCAGTGCAAGCATCTCATCGTCGGCGGCGGCATCATCGGCTGCTCCATCGCCTACCACCTCGCCAAGGCGGGCGAGACGGACATCGTGCTGCTGGAAAAGTCGTCCCTGACGGAGGGGGCGACCTGGCACGCGGCGGGGCTGGTGGGACAGCTGCGCTCCTCGCGCAACACCACCCGCATGCTGCAGCGTTCGGTCGAGCTTTACGACCGCCTGGAGGCCGAGACCGGCCAGGCCATCGACTGGAAGAAGGTCGGCAGCCTGCGCCTCGCCTGCTCGCCGGACCGCATGCTGGAGGTGAGGCGCCTCGCCACCATGGCGCGCAGCTTCGGCCTCGAGATGCAGGTGATCGGCGCGCAGGAGGCCTATGACCTCTTCCCGCTGATCGATCCCAAGGGCGTGCTCGGCGCCGCCTTCATTCCCAGCGACGGCCAGGTCGATCCGGCCAGCCTCTGCCAGGCCATCGCCGCCGGCGCGCGGCGCCTGGGCGTGAAGATCGTGCAGGGCCGCAAGGTGCTGGACGCGACGCTGCGCGGCGGCCGCATCGCCGAGGTGCTGACCGACGACGGCAGCTACGCCGCCGAGACCGTGGTGCTGGCCGCCGGCATGTGGAGCCGCGAGCTGGGCCGCAAGCTCGGCGTCAACGTCCCGGCCTGCGCGGTGGAGCACCAGTACCTGGTGACCGAGCCGATCCCCGACATGCCGGCGAACCTGCCGACCCTGCGCGACCCCGACCGCCTCGTCTACTACAAGCCGGACGCCGGCGGGCGGCTGGTGATCGGCGGCTACGAGGACAACACCCTGCCGTTCGGCGAGCGCGGCATCCCCGGCGAGTTCGCCCGCCAATTGCTGCCGGAGAACTTCGACCGCTTCGAGCCGCTGGCGGCCTACGCCGGGCAGGTGACGCCGGTGGTGAACACGGTCGGCGTGCGCCAGCTCATCAACGGCCCGATCCCCTATTCGGCCGACGGCGATTTCGTCATGGGCAAGGCGCCGGAGCTGGACAACCTCTTCGTCGCCACCGGCTTCCTCTACGGCATCGCCGCCGGCGGCGGGGCCGGGGCGATCATGGCCGAGTGGATCCTGGACGGCCGCCCGAGCCTCGACCTCTGGCCGCTCGACATCAGGCGCTTCTCCTTCCTGCACGGCACCCGCGCCTTCATGTACCCGCGCGCCGTCGAGCACTACGCCCATCACTACAAGATGCGCTATCCCGGCCAGGAGAGCGAGGTCGCGCGCGGTATCCGCCGCAGCCCGCTCTACGAGATGCTGAAAGCGCGCGGCGCCGTCTACGGCTCCAAGAACGGCTGGGAGCGGCCCAACTGGTTCGCGCCGCCGGGCGTCGAGCCGGCCGACAAGCCCGGCTTCACCGGCCAGAACTGGATTCCCCACGTGGCCGAGGAGCACCGCGCGGTGCGCGAGGGCGTCGCCCTCATCGACCAGTCGAGCTTCTCCAAGTTCGAACTGCGCGGCCCCGGCGCCCTGGCGGCGCTGCAGCGCCTCGCGGTCTCCAACATGGACAAGCCCGCCGGTTCGGTGATCTACACCCAGCTCTGCAACGAGCGCGGCGGCATCGAGGCCGATCTCACGGTCACCCGCCTCGCCGACGACCGCTTCTACATCGTCACCGGCAGCGGTTTCGGCGTCCACGACGCCCACTGGATCGAGAGCCATCTGCCGAAGGACGGGAGCTGCTTCCTCATCGAGGTGACCTCCGGCCGCGCCGTCATCAATCTCTGCGGCCCGAAGTCGCGCGAGGTGCTGGCCGC